>NZ_LGDE01000446.1 GCF_001279725.1 Streptomyces sp. WM4235
GGGCAGGGGTACCACCCCGCCCCGGGCACGCCTCCCACGCTCGGGATGCCGCAGCCCGGATACCCGCCGGTGCCGGGCGGAGCTCCCGCGCCCGCGTACCCGCCGCCCGCGTACAAGGGACCCGCCTACCCGCCCGCCTCGTACGACCCGGCCGCGTACGACCCGGCCGCGTACGACCCGGGCGCGCCGCCGGCGGTCCGTCGCGGCGCGGACTCGTCGTCCATCACCACGATCCTCCTCAACCTGCCCCTGTTCTTCGGCAGTCTGCTCGTCATCTGGCTGGTCTCCCAACTGCTGCCGACGGGGCTGGACATCGTCTTCGTCATCGCCTGGCTCGCGTCCGGTGCTTTGATGTTCCACCGTCCGACCGAGCGCGCCCTGGCCCGGATGCTGTTCAAGGTCCGCGAACCCACGGCCGCCGAACTGGCCCGGCTTCGGCCCCTCTGGGACGACGTCACGCGGCGGGCCGGCATCGACGGCTCGCGCTACGACCTGTGGGTCGAGGACAGCAGCCAGATCAACGCCTTCGCCGCCGCCGGCCACATCGTCAGTGTGACGCAGAAGTCGCTCAACACCCTTCCTCCGGAGCAGCTGAGCGCCGTCCTCGCCCACGAGCTGGGACACCACGTCGGCGGCCACGCATGGTCCGGGCTGCTCGGCGTCTGGTACGCGCTCCCGGCCCGGGTCGTCATGGCCGTCGTGAAGTTCGTCGTGACCTTCGTCTTCCTGGTGGCCGCGCAGATCGCCTGCCTCGGCGCGCTCCTGTTCGCCCTGATCATCGGTGCCATCGCGATCTCCCTGGCCCTGGCCTTCCCGCCCGCCCTCGCCCTGTTCGCGGTCCCCGTCCTCCTCGCCTGGGCGGGGCGGCTCGGTGAGCTGCGGGCCGACCGGTTCGCCGCGGAGATCGGCTACGGGCCCCTGTTGCTCGCCACGTTCACGGATTGGCACACCCAGGACGCCGACGACGACAGAGGCAAGCAGCGCCTGATGGACCGGCTGATGGCCACGCATCCCCCGCTCCACCAGCGCATCCGCGCGCTGGAACCCTTCACGGCTGGACCCGCCGGACCCACCGGACCCCCTGCACCCCACGGAGGCCCGGCCTCATGACCCACCAAACCACCGCAACCGCAACCGGAGCCGCAACCGCAGCCGGAGCCGGAACGCCACCGCCCGACCACCACCTGCGCCTGTTCGCCCCCGGGCAGCGGCTGGGATGGACCTACCGCGACCCCGAGTCGCTGCGCCGGCCCTTCCCCGAGCCCGAGCCGCAGCGGCATCCCGTACCCATCGCGTACGAGAACCGGGCGCACGCCGCCCGACTGACCCACCAGGAGCGCAAGGACTCCACCATCAAGACCGGCGGCGCGATCGTGCTGGTGTTGTTGCTGCTGGCCGCGGTGGCCGGCAGCTTCATGGCCGTGCTCGCCGTGGCGGCCGCGATCGTGTGCCTGGTCCTGGTCGGCCACGCCGGACGGTCGGCGACGACGGCCGGCGCACAACTGGAAGCCAAGCGCACGGAACTGGAGAACCACTTCCAGTACGCCTGGCACGACTGGAACCAGCGCCGCCACCAGCATGACGCGGCGCAGGACCAGTGGGTGCGGAGCCTGGACGCGTGGGGCGCGCTCCCGGCGGGACCGGGTACGCGGCGCCTGGACATCTTCGGCGGCAGCCAGCGCAGCCGGGAGGGCTTCCTCACCGTCTTCGGCACGTCGACGCTCCAGCAGCGGCCGCTGATCGTCCTCGACCTGACGCAGGCCCTCGTGTGCCAGGAGCTGGCGACGCTCGCCGAACTCGCCGACGTCCCCGTCGACGTACAACTGCTGCCGAGCCGCATGGCCGAGAGCGGGATCGTGAGTGGTCTGACGCCGCAGGAGCTGGTCGACACCCTCGTGGAGGCCGTGTACGCCGACGGCTCGGAGGCCAACAGGGCCGCGCGGGCCATGGACACCAGGATCCTCCACCAGTTGTGCGGGGCCCTCGGCGGCGACGTCACCCCGGCCCGCCTGGGTGCGGGTCTGCGGGCGCTGATGGGCGAGACCGACGACACCGAGGCCCTCAGCCGGGCCGAACGCAACCGCATCGCGGACGACCTGGTGGGCGACAAGAACAAGGACCAGATACGGGACAGCCTGCTGCGGCTCGCCTCGTTCGTCCATCCGCTGGAGCGTCTGGGCGCCGAGCGCAACGGGCGCGGTCCCGGCTACCTCACGTGCATCGCCATGGACTTCACCATGGGATCGGCCGGAACCGAACTGCTGGCGGACCTGGCGGTGCAGAGCGTGACCCGGCGCCTGGCCTCCTTCCCGGAGGCGGCGCCGTCGGTGGTCGTCGCGCTCGGCGAGAAGGGCCTCCACCGGCAGTACCTGGAACAGCTGGCCAGTGTCTGCGAGCGGCGCGGCGCGCAGCTCACCGTGCTGCACCCGCACCTGCGCGAGGGGTCCCAGGAGGTGATCGGCAGTGGCACGGTCGGCTTCATGAAGCTGGGGAACCACCAGGAGGCCGGTGTCGCTGCGGACTTCATGGGCCGCCACCACTCCTTCGTCCTGCACTCGCTGACGAACACCGACGGCACGACGGTCAGCACCTCCGTGGCCAAGACCTTCGGGTCGTCGGTGAGCAAGGGCACGACGTACAGCGAGTCGGTGAGCCGGGGGTCGAACTGGGGAAACAGCAGCTCCAGCAGCTACCAGAGCGGACCCAGCTCGTTCTCGACGAGCAGCAGCTCCGGCGGCAGTTACAACAAGACGACCGGTACGTCGACCAGCACGACCCACTCGACGAACGAGTCCACCTCGTACGCGACCAGTGACGGCCAGAGCACGAGCCTCGCGCGAGGTGAGCAGCGTGTGTACGAGTACGCGGTCGAGCCGACGCAGCTCCAGGCGCTGGCCGACTTCAGCCTGTTGGTGGTGGAGCGGAGGCCGGACGGCTCCGTGACCGTCCAGGCGGCGGACTGCAACCCGAACATCGTCCTGCTGGACCGGGTGAGCACCCAGCCACTGCCGTACGCGGCGCCCGGCACACCCTGACACCAGGCCCCGGCCCCGGCCCCGCCCGTGCACGGACGGGGCCGGGGCCTGGGTCGGGGTCGGCCACGACCGGTGTCCATCCCCGGGCCAAGGAGTGCGGCGGCCCCGTGCGCTGATCCAGACCAGGAGGTCCGCATGCTCGACGATCACCTGTACACCTCGCTCTCCGCCGTCGAGATCGCCGATCTCGTCAACTCCGGGAAGATCACGGCAGGCGAGGTCGTCGACACCGCGCTGGCCGTCAGCGCCGAACGCGACGGTGCGCTGCGCGCCTTCACCGACCTGTGGGCGGACACGGCACGCGCCGCCGCCACTGAGATCGACGCGGCGGTGGCCCGTGGACTGCCCATGCCCCTGGCCGGGGTGCCGATCGCGGTCAAGGCGAGCGAGGGTGCCCGCTCCGTGCAGAACAAGCGCCTGATCGCCGCGGGATGTGTGCCGATCGGAGCGACATCCGTGCCGCGGGCCGGCACCGGCTGGCAGACCTACGGCGCCACCGACCGAGGCCCCACCCTCAACCCGCTGAACCCCGCCTGGTCCCCGGGCGGCTCATCGGCCGGTTCCGCGGCCGCGGTCGCGGCCGGCCTGGTGCCGCTCGCCACCGGATCCGACGGAGCAGGATCCGTGCGCATCCCTGCCGCATGGTGCGGCATCATCGGCTTCAAGCCCACCAACGGCCTGCTGCCCGCCCGCGACCGAGCCGGACTCAACAGCCCCGGCGTACTCACCCGCACCCCGGCCGACGCCATTGCCTACTTCCGCGCCGTCGCCCCCACCCACCACCCGGCCTCGGCGGCCGGGACGCCCAGGGTGGCCTGGACGTCCACCCTGGGCTACGCCGAGACCGACCCGGAGATCGCAGTGACCGCCCGCCGCGCCCTGCACCGGATCGCCCGCGCCGGACTGTGCGACCTCGTCGACCGTCCGGTGGCGCTGCGCGATCCGGGGCCCGCCTGGACCGCTGTGCGCGCCGGCGCCCCCGACGAGGACACCGAGGCCCTGGTCCGGCACAACGCGCGAGTCCTGCGCGATGCCTTCGAGGAGGCCGATCTCCTCGCCACCCCCACGACCCCGCACCCGCCGCACGGCCACGACGGCCCCGGGCCGCGTATGAGCGTGGCACTGACCTGGGCCTTCAACCTCTCCGGGCACCCCGCGATCACTCTGCCCGCCGGCAGGACACCGAACGGCGAGCCCGTGGGCCTCCAGCTGATCGCCCGCCACCACGCCGACGTCATGCTCCTCCAGAGCGTCGAAGGATGGCACCGCACGCGGTGAGCGGAGGGCGTGCGCGACGCGGAGAGGAGGGTGCCCGACCGTGGCCGGAGACGACGCGGAGACCGTGCGCCGCCGGCCCCCTCCGCTTGCCCATCGCGCGGCAGGCCCGCGCGTACCTCCACAGCATGGGGAGTCCGGACTGCCGATCGCCGGCCGGACGAGGAAGCCCTCCAGGTCGCGCCGTGCTGGGCTACGAGTACGCCTGCCACCAGCGGTCCGCCTCGGCGCGAGCCCCTTCGGCGTCGTACAACGGCATCAAGTGGCGGGAGATGCCGGCCGACTTCCCGCCGTGGGACCGGGGCCATGCCTTCCTCCGCCGCTGGCGCGACCATGGTCTGATCGTCGAGTTCCACGACCGGCTACGCGGGATAGCCGATCGCGTCCGGCATCGCCCGGTGGCAGTACGCTTCCGGCTGCCCGCCCTGGTCTTGCGTCCAACCCGGCACCGGCAGCAACGGCCGCACCACCACCCGCCGTCTTCGCATGCGCCGAGCACCCGACGACCACCCGATCGAGACGCCGTTCGAGCACCAGTCCCCAGAGCATTGCGATAGAAGCCACTTACGCGTCGGGGTGCTCCGGCAGGGCGAGCCAGTCCGACCAGGAGACCTCCCGGCCGAGGAAGCGCGGCTGCTCGAACGGCCAGTCGGCGGCGATCCACTGCGGCACCAGCGCGTCGAGGGCCTGTTCGACCTTGCTGCCCACCAGCTCGTCCACCACCCACCAGGAGATCTCGCCGTCCGCGCCGGCCCTCTCCGGTGGGTCGATGTAGACGCAGCCGAGCAGAGCTGTCTCCGCCGCGTCGAACAGCGCGTAGTTGAAGGACTGGTGTGCGGCGATCTCCTTCTCGTGCCGCAACAGGTCGGCCTGGTCGGCCTCGTAGGTCATGGTGGCCGCGGGCCAGCCCCAGGCCGGGCCGTAGATGGTCCACAGCCGCTCGCGCGAACCCATCACAGCCGGATAGTCGAGCGGGGTGTCCGCCTCCCGTATCGGCCGCAGGTGATGACCACTGCCCGGCAGCGGTACCAGGACGGGATGGACGAAGTTGTCGGGGAGCCAGCTCATAGCGCCCGACCGTAGCAGCGCGCGGCCGCCCGCTCCTCTGGATTTTCCCCGTATACCGCCAGGCCCTGCTCTCATGCCGGGCAGTGCCCGCGATCACCCGATCGAGACTTCCGGTCGATCGACAGACTCCATGATTGGTATGGCAATGGCTTCTGAGAACAGCCCGCCACTGGCCGAGGCGAGACAGGTACGGACGATTCAGGTAAGGCAGCCACGGGCCCGAGATGGCGTCAGCGGATGTCAGGCAGGTCGGCACCGACGCACGTAGTAGGCATAGGTCAGTGCCAGCACCATGGGTCCCCAAAGAGCCCCGAAGCCGATGCAAGCCTTCGCCAGCCACTCCCACCAGCCGTTGGTGTACCCGAGAGCATGGAACCCCGGGACGTGAAGCCAGGCGAGCAGGAAGGTTCCCGACACTGCCGTCAGGGTCAGGCCGCCGATGGTGGCAGGGATGATTGCCGCGAGGGGTGGGATGTGTTTCCCGCCGATGATCGGGAGCCATGCGGGTGCCACCTCGCCCCATCGCCGGACGAGACCGAGGGAGAGGAGGGCCAACGCCTCTGACAGCACGCTGATGCCGAAGACGTAGGGGACGGCCCAATACCACGGCGGCATTGCCGGAGCGTTCGGGTCGATCATCCCCATGGTGAAGTCGAAGGCGAACGGCAGCCGCCACAGACACTGGGGCAGCAGAACCCATGGGATCGCGTGGGCGGTGATGACCGCCCATCTCGCGGCAGGTCGTTCGGTGTCATGCGAAGTCACGCTCCGGCCAGGTGTGTTGATTGAAGTCACGAACCCCAGCTTGATTGAGCCGCGTAGGCTTGGCGTCACTCCGGAGAGCGGTGCGTCTCCCCCAAGAGAGGGAGCCTCCCGTCCCGGGCGACCTAGCTTCTCAGCCTCAGCCTTCTCCACCTCAGCCTTCTCCACCTCAGCGCCGCACCGACTCTGATGCCGGTCCCGGTCCGATGGGGTACGCGCAGTCACGGCGCGACGGGACCCATGGGATCAGGATCCAGAACAGTCCCTGGCGCAACCGGACGGCGTGACCGACCACACGCCGAACCACTGCTCGGCGTCGAACTCCTCGAACCGCTCCACCTCGGTGAACCCGAGCTTCGCAGCGAGGCGCATCGAACGGCTGTTGGCCGTCTGGGTGCAGAGCACCACCGGCTCGCCGGGGAACGCGCCGGCAAACCAGTCGAGTGCCGCCGCGCACGCCTCTGCGGCGTACCCACGTCCCCAACCTTCCGGCAGGAACGTGTAGCTGAGCTCGGCCTCCTCGGCGTCCGGACGGATGCGCCCCGGGCGATCCGCGTTGCGCCGATCGAGCGTGACCGTGCCGATCATCGCTCCCTCAAGATCGATCACGAAAAGGCCAGGACGCCGTCCGGGCACCGCGGGCACCGTCCGCTCGAGCTCATCACGCGGACGGGGGCCACCAAGGAAGGTACGTACCTCTGACGAGGCGAACAGCTCGACGAACGCCGCACGGTCCCGGGCCTCGGACTCCCGCAGCACGAGCCGTTCGGTCCTGATCGGGGCAGGCGGCCATGTTGCGGGGTCGAGTCCGGTCACCCTTCGAACCGCTGACACGATAGGTTGCCCGCCGGTTGGGCGATGGAACAACGGGCCGGAGCCAAAGGCCACTTCACGTCGGCCGCCGTTCAGGGATCGGCTCCTGCGCCGCCGCCTGGAGCGGCAGGGCTGATCGAACCGGCCCTCCGGGCGGCGGCTGACCGGGGGCGGCTGACCAGCGGCGGCTGACAAGGGGCGGCTGACCAGGGAGCCGCCCGTGGGCGTGCACGGATCCGCGCCCACCACCGCGGGGGACCTGGCAACGCCGGCCGTACTGGCCCGCCGATACCACGATGTTCCGCTACTGGGAGGTCAGTTGGGAGTGCGGCATCGGATGAAGGCCCTCGAAGGCGCGCGCACTTCCTGCCGCAATCCCGAAGGCCGATCGGCGATCATCGACGTGTCGGCTCCGATGGCATTCTCGCCTAATGACGCCGGCGTCGGATCTTGTCCGGAAACCCCGTTGACGGCCAGGTGCCGTGGCGAATGATGTGAACGGGGGCGTGTGAGCACATGGCCGTTCATCATCACCCCCGTACATCACCACTGCGGGGGAGTGCTCCATGGAGATTCGGCTGCGCGTGGAGTCGCCTGTGCGCGACGAGGCGGAAGAGCTGACGTTGGCCCTTCACGACTGGCTGAGGGAGGATCGCGATGTGGGCCGGCACGCCCGCATCGGCCGTCTGACCGACTCGGGCGGGGCCCCGAGCGGTGCGATGAGCGCGGACTGGTTCGGTTGGGTACAGCTCGTCGCGGGTTCGGGTTTCTCCACCGCCGGCCTGGTCTACGCACACAAAGCCTTCCGCGCGGCCCTGCCTCGTCGTCAGCAGTCCGTCTCCGTGGTCATCGAGCACAACGGCACACGGATCGTCCTGGAGGACGCCTCGCCCGAATCCGCCGCGCGTATCGCCGAGATCTTGAGCGGCTCCGGCGACGACGAGGAAGCGTCCGGTGGCCCTTCCTGATCCCGGTGCCAGCCGAGCGGTTCTCGTCGGCATCGACAAGTACCGGTACCTGCCCTCGCTGCGCCCCGTGGGCCAGGGCCGGGACAGGATGGCCGAACTACTGAGGGACCCGACCGTGTGGGGGCTGGAGCGGCGCCACGTCACGGTACTGGGACCGCAGGCTTCTCGCGATGACATCCTCACGGCCATCAAGAGTGCGGCACGGGAGACGACGGACACGTTCCTGCTCTACTTCGCGGGCCATGGTCTGCGCAGCAGGGGCGGGAGTGCCCAGCAGCTGCACCTGGCGCTGACCGGCGCCGACGACGAGCACCCGCAGATCGGCAGCATCGCGTACCCCGACATCCGGGACATCCTCACCGCTGGACACCAGGCGCGACGCAAGATCGTTCTGCTCGACTGCTGCTACAGCGGACTGGCGGGCGGCATGGGGCAGCAAGCAGCCCCCCGTGAGGAGTTGCAGCAAGCGGCGATCGAGGGGAGCTATCTCCTCACGTCCGCCTCCAGCACCCAGCGCGCCTTCGCCCACGACGGCCGCCCCTATCCGGAGTTCACCGGCGCGCTGATCGGGGTGCTGGAACACGGCGTACGCACGGCGGGTCCCGAGCTCACCCTGGACCAGACATGGCGAGCCGCCCGTGCCACTCTCCTGCGGCGCGGAGCTCCGGAGCCCCAACAGTTCGGCCAGAACGCCGCGGGCCAGCTCCCCTGGGTGCGAAACCGGGCGTACGGCGCGCCGGCCGGAGGCGAATCCCAGGCTCGCCCGAAGCCGGCGGCCGCGCGCCGGCGAAAAGCCGTACGAGCACTGAGGGTGCTCGGCATGCCCCTCGTGACGCTGGCACTCGCCACTCCGATCCTCCCGAGGAACCCGCCGGTTCAGGGGACGGACGACAGGGCGTCCGAGGGCCGCTCGGCGGCGCCTCGGGTGCGGCCTCCATCGACGGTTGCGCCGAGCGCGTCCCCCACACCGAGCGCGTCCCTCGCGCCGTCCAGCGGTACGACCCCCAAGCAGCGCGACCCGGACCCGACACCTCGGACGAACACGGAGGAGAAGGGCGTTCAAGTCTCACTTGCGCGCTCGTACGTCGGGCAGACCGGATTCCTCTCGGCTGTCGCCTACGCACCCGACGGCCGTCTCATCGCCGGCGGAAGCGAGGACGGGAGCATCTACCTGTGGAACGCCGACACCGCGGAGAGGGTGCGGATCCTCTCCGGACACAGCGACAGGATCACGAGCCTGGCCTTCGGTCCGGGCAGTTCCACTCTGGCCAGTGCCAGCGGTGACAAGACCGTTCGCTTGTGGGACCTGTCCAGTGGCGAGTCGCGCCACACCCTGAGCCACTCCGGAGAGGTCTACTCCGTGGCATTCAGCCCGGACGGGGGAACGCTCGTCAGCGGCGGCCAGGGCAACGCCGTTCATCTGTGGAGCGTCAGTGACGGCAGAGCGCGCGAGACATTCGCTGACCAGAAGGAGGACGTGCTCGCCGTGGCCTTCAGCCCCGACGGGACGACCGTCCTCAGCGGCAGCTACGACAGATCGGCCGCGGAGTACGACGTGGGCGGCAGATGGGCCTGGCGCGACGACAAGCTGTCGTCCGACGCCATCACCGCGGTGGCGTACGGTCCCAAGGGCTTCGTCAGGGCTGCCGGAGGGTACGACAAGGTCGTCCGAACCTGGACCGGCCCCGAATCCGGCACGAAGGCGTTCAAGGGACACACCGAATCGATCACCGCGTTGGCCTTCAGCCCCGACGGGGAGATCCTCGCGAGCGCCGGCCTGGATGCCATCCGGCTGTGGGACGCGCAGAAGGCCACACTCCTCAAGGCGATCCCAGGCGCCGACAGTCCCAGGGACATCGCCTTCAGCCCCGATGGCAAATACGTCGCCGGCGCCAGCGGCAAGGCGGTACAGCTCTGGAGCATCACCCGGTAGCCGGCGGGACCGCCGGCTCAGGATGGGCGCAGGAGTGGCGCAGGAGTGGCTCAGGATGGGCTCAGGGCTCAGGGCTCAGGGCTCAGGGACGGCCGGGCCGGCGGTCAGAGCCTTCCCGCCGGAACCGGCCTCCGCTTTCCCGGCCTCCGTTTTCCCCTCCTCCGGCCGCCGCCGCGAGCGGGCCGACACCCGCCGGCTTCGCCGCCCTCGTGTCCTCGTACAGTGCGTCCACCACGCACGGGGACACGAGGGGGACCGCATGAAGGACGAACTGCCGAGACCGTGGCTCTGGGTGAACACCGCCTCGAAGGTCATGATCGCCCTGGCGGTGGCCGGGTTCGTCGCGGGCTCGGTGGCCAAGCAGTACGACTACGGCTATCCGCTCCTGTACGAGGCGGACGGCCGTTCCATGGCCCAGCTCTACCCCAAGGGCGACTTGATCGCCGGTGAACCCGTGGGCACGGCGGACATCCGCCGGGGCGACGTGGTCCTCTTCTCCGAGACCGTGCAGCGCGACTACGCGGCGTCCGTGTCCCGGGTGGTGGCCCTGGGCGGGGACGTCCTCGCCCATCGGCCCGGCGAAGCGCACCTGACGCTCAACGGCAAGCCCCTCGAAGAGCCGCACCTGCCCGACGGGCTGACGCCACAGGACGCGGGCGGCGCGTACCAGGTGACCGTCCCGGCCGGCCGCTTCGCCGCGCTCGACGACGGGGACAGCCGGATCGCGTTCACCCGCGACCTCACCGAGGGCGGCACCCTGGCGCTGCCGCTTTCACTGATCCGTGGTCGGGTCGTCGGCCACACCTCCGACCCGACACCGCGCATGGCCGTGGTGGACGGCGCGTTGACGGGCCCGGGCCCGTACCTGCTCCCGGCCGGTGCCCTCGGGTTGATCACCGTACGGGTCGTCCTGCGCCGCCGGCGCGCCAGGGTCGTCTACCCCTGGAGCGACTCGACGGGGGCGCGCCGCTGAGACGGTCGCCGGTCAGGGCCGTGGGGTGACGGCGGCGCCGCCGGCGACCACGACCTCGGTGGGGTAGAGGGGCACAGTGCACCACGCACCCGACCTCAACCTCGCCGAAGACTCCTGGTCGACACTCAGCCGGGCCGCCGGGCCGCCGGGCCGCCGGGCCGCCGGGACCCGTGGGACGTGGGGCTACGAACGCTGGCTGGACCACGTGCGGGACGGCAAGGACAACAAGGCCTTGGGTCTCACCTCCCCGGCGACCGTCGCAACCGCCCCCTGGGGCCCCCGGGCCAGAGCTCGGTGAACCCGGCCGCCTCCGGATCCCGACCTGCGTCCTCGGCAGCAAGGCAGCAACCGGCGCGCCTCCCTCGGAACAGTCACCGTACCGACGGTGGCGCGTACGGCGGCGTGTACGGGGACGGAGCGCTGCTCTTGGACTGCCACAAGGAGGGACGCGGCTACCGAGCCGGCGTCGAGATGCGGCAACTCTGGCTCGGAGCCCGCGATCAGACGGTGGAAGCGTTCGAGAGCCACCTTGAACAGCTTGAGCAGCCCACTCACGAGGGGTTCGTGATCTGCCTTCGCAGCACAGGCCGGATCGTCGGGACAGAGGGGCTCAGGCTCGTTCTCCGGCATGCCTTCGACACGCTGGAGCTGCACCGGCTGGAGGCGCACATCCAACCCGACAACACTCCCTCCCTGAACCTCATCAATCGTCTCGGGTTCCGGCGGGAGGGGTACTCAAGCGCCTTCCAGCTGTTCAGATATGGTGACGGGATGACCGAGAGCCTGCCGGCCGACGTAGCTGACGTGCTGGCGGCAGTCCTGAACACGGACAGTCCGGTCCATGCCGCGCTCCGAAGGCAGGTTCCGCACCTCAGCGTCCGCGCTCGCTGCACCTGCGGGTGCGGTACCGCCTACTTCGAACTCGACACCGCCGAGGTCGCGCCCGCGCCCGCCGACCCCGGCACCGTCGTGGCGGCCGAGGCGCAGCTCGTCACCGAGGCCGGTGAGTGCCCCGGCAAGGTTTTGGCCTTCATGGAGGGCGGTTACCTGTCGTGGCTGGAAGTCTGTTCATGGAGCGACGACATCGAGGTGACACTGGCCGCCGCGCGTCACTGGATACAGCCACGCTCTTGATCCCGAACGGCCGGCTCCAGCGGTTTCCGATCTGCACGACACCCGATCCGACCGACATCACGCGGTCACGTTCAGTGGACGTTTGAACGTCTTGACGTGGCTGGTGGTTGGTGGCTGGTCCATAAGACTGACCCGCTTCGGCAAGAAGGTCGTGGCAGTCGTCAGCACCAGGTCGTGTTACTACCGATGTTGAACGTCAGTCGCCCCGAACCGCGCACCGATGTTGTTCCACATGACGCCGCCCTTCCAGTCCGCCTCACCACCCGGCCCGTCCCATCAGTCGCAATCAGCATGGCGTGCTTCCCCAACACGTCTCTGACCTTGCCCCGGCGAGCAGACAGATGATGCCGCACCATGGGCTGGTGACAACTTGGATGCGCTGCCACTGGGACGAGGAAGACGTCTGGTTCTACTTCGAGGTCGATGCCGAAGGCTGGGTGACCCGGCAGATCGAGCTCGAAGGGCCTGAGCGGATCCCGATCGCAGCCGCCTCCCTCGCCGAATGGCAGCAGGCTTGCGACACGGGCCGTATCGACGAGTACGACAGCAGGTTCGGGATCACTGCGGAATCGCCCGTCTCCGAGTGGGAAGGCCACGATCCGGAGGAGCTGACCCTCGACGAGTTCGAGGAGGTCTGGGAATCCGCCCGTCGGCAGATCGCGGTCAGGACGTCGTGATCGCTTGCTCGGGTCGGTCGCGCTCTCTCGCGGGCGGGCTGATGGCGAATGTGCGCTGGTACGAGAAGGAGTACACGCGACTCCTGGGCGAGTGGGAGGTCGTGGAGACCGACCGGCCTCCCCGCACGTCGACGCGACGTATCGAGCTCGTCACGCGGTCCGTCGTCACGCGGTCCGCCTTACGTGGGGAATTCGCCGCACCAGTTCCCGGCGAGGAGGGTGGCGGGCAGGTACTCGGACTCGACCTCGATCGGAATGCCCTCGTTCTGCGCGAAGCAGGCCATGGCGAGCGGGGCCAGGGCGACGAGACCCGAGACCCGGGCCGCCCGGCCCTCGCCGGTCCAGTACTCCTTGTGCCACTCCAGGGCTGCGGCCAGGGCGCGGTTGAAGCCGGCGTGGTCCCCACGCACGACGCGGTGGAACATCTCCATCGCCGGATACATCAACTTGCCCGCGGCTTCCGGATGACTGGCGACTGCCGGGTCCGTGCCGTCGATCGCGGCCACCAGCTTCGCGCTGAGGCCGTCACCACCCAGCCAGTAGGTCTGCAGCGCGTCGATCCAGGCATACTCGAACGCGTCGAATCGCGCGTTGTTCTCCCGGAGCAGTGACAGCGGCACCCGGCACAGGGCCGTGATCCGGTCCCGCTCCCGGCACACCACTGCCAGGTAGAAGGCGGTCAACCAGGTACCCGGCGTCACGTACTGCCGGGGGCCGGTGGCCCGGAGCGTACGGTCCTCGTGCGCGATCCGGTACCGCGCCTGGCCCTCGACCGCGGTCGCGGTGTCGAACACGGCCGAACCGACCTGCATGGCAGTCGCCCAGGCATCCCACGTGGGAAAGGTCGACCCCCGCGGATCCGTCAAGCAGCGCACCTTGGCCACCATGAGCGTGGTGTCCAAGGCTTCGCCCAGGCCAGTCGAGTCCGCCTCCAGACCACCGATCCACCCCTGCGCACTCTCCGTGAGCACGGTGAGTGCTGCTTCCACGTTCTCTGTGGGGGAGGGGTGACGGGGGATGAACGAAACCAAGGCGCGTCTCCTCACAGGAGCTCGAAACACGAGCTCGAAGTCTTCGGGTACGGATCCAGCATACGTAGCGAACTTTCGGAGGCCTGGACGAGGACGTAACGCACGGCCCTGCCCGTGATGGCTTCCTCGGTCTCCTTCATGTGTGCGGCTTCGCGCGGTGGTTCGATGGCGCGATCCGCGATCCTCCACGTTGGCCACGCGGGTGCGGACGTAGTCGCGGCTTCCCCGCTTCAGCCTGTGTGAATGGGCGCGCTGGTGGCACTCACCGGACGGCGGCACGTGAGATGAGCTGTGACATGGGCGGAGGATCCTCCGCCGGCGGCCCCTCCCGTCGAGCACGAGCAGGCCCCCGGCGAAGAGCCTGGAGCCATGACACCCCAAGAACTCGCAGACGCGCTGCGAAACGGGGAACGCGGCACCCCTGGAGGACCTCTGCGGATCGATCCCGACGGGGAGGAGACCAGACAACAGGGATACTCGGACGGCTACGGCTACGGCTACGGCTACGGCAACGTCCGCAACCACGTGAGCCGGCGTGACCCAGCGTCACCACACCGCAGAAGTGGACCAGACCGGAAGATCAATTACAAAGCCGTGAAGCAAGAGCCGGCGCGTCACTGCTCATCGAGGGATTCCTGCCGGGCAAGAAACTCCTCGAACGCCGCCTTCTGCTTCGGATCCATGAAGCCTTGGCTGACACTGCGGGCCTTCCCCTGGAGCCAGTGCGCCTCGTCGGGGTCCAGAAGCTCGGCGACCACCACGCCTTTGCGAGCAACCGCGGTGCGCCCTCCTACGCGACGACGAAAGAGCGTGAACACGCCGAATTCCGCTGGGTGGGCCAGTTCCGCCTCCTCCGCCACACCCCGGTTCTCCTCCCCCGAGCCACTCGTCGGTTAGGCGGCGGGGGCCCAATGCTCCCAGAGAGCCAGCGTGGCCGCCGGCACCAGCACCGCGCGTTCCGCCACTTCACGCCCCTCCCACATGAACGTGACAGTGACGGGCTCGCCAACCGCCTCGGCCAACCCGAGCACCCTCTCCACCTCGTCGTTGATCGGGTAACCAGCAACTACATCGATCTGAATGCCCATGGCGCCTGAGGCTACTGGCCGCTTCTGACATGCGAGTTCAAAGCCCCGAGGCTTTGGAGGCCGTGGCCGTAACGGTCCAGCGAGCGGGCGACAAGCGTGTCGCTCGCGTCGAGGAACTCGTGGCACGCCTTCAGCTCGGGCCGGCGCGTGTCCTTCCCGGACTTCCTGTCCGCGCAGATCTTCCGGTACCCCGCACCCGCACCCGCACCCGCACCCCGCACGCCGCACCCGCACCCGACAGCGGTGAGCGCGTCGCGCTGCCGCTCCAGTTTCTGCCCGTCGGTCGACACCCGGGCGTAACCGCTCTTGCTCTCGGTGCGCACCCGCGGCTCGGCGACGACCGCGTTCGTGTTGTGCGCTGACTTCTGAGTGGTCGTCATGACCCCGGGTCACGTCAACAGGCTTCCCGGATCGGCAGCGCGGGGGGCTCTGACAGGAGACATGGAGCGCCAGATGGTGCGCCAGACAGCGGATTCCGGAGGTCCGTGCGAATCCTCTTGCGCAATGGTCAAGAATCGTTGACCATTGCTCACATGCCTACCGATGATCTTCCCGAGACGTTTCACGTCACCACGGACGAGCAACTGCGCGCCGTCTCCAATCTCACGCGTCACCGGATCATGGCCGTGCTCCGCTTCGAGCCCGCGACGATCACGCAGGTCGCCGAGCGAGTGGGCCTGGCGAAGGGGAGTTCCAGCTACCACGTACGACTCCTCGAACGGGCCGGCCTGGTGAAGGTGGTGCGGACGCGGAAGGTGCGGGGGGTCACCGAGCGGTACTACGCCATGGCCGCGCGGTCGATCGAGCTGCCGGATCCGGGCGAGGGAGGGCCGGATGTGCTGATGCGGCATGCGGTGGCGGACCTGGAGGCGTCACCGGCGGATGGCGAGCGGCACGTGCGGATGGCGCATCTGCGGCTCACCGACGAGCAGTTCGCGGAGCTGGGGGCACGACTGGAGGCACTGGCGGACGAGTACCGGGAGCTGTCCGATCCGTCACTTCCGGACACGTCACTCGTCTTCGCACTGTTCCACCCGACATCGAGCAAGCAGGCCGAAGGGGATGCCAAGTGAACTCAGGCGTAAGGAAGTTGCCGACCGGATTCGGACGGCTGTGGACCGCGCAGACGATCTCCTCGCTCGGTGACGGGGTGTCGCACGCCGCGCTGCCGCTGATCGCGTTGACGCTGACGCGGGATCCGATGGCGCTCGCCGTCGTCACGGCCGCCGGGACGCTGCCGTGGCTGCTCTTCGGGGTGCTCGGCGGTGCGCTGGTGGACCGCTGGGACCGTCGGCGCACGATGTGGGTCGCGGACGCGGTACGTGCGGTGCTGCTCGCGATACCGGCGGCAGCGGCCGCGCTCGACGTGCTGAGCATTCCGCTGCTCGCGGCCGTCGCCTTCCTGCTCGGCCTCGGCGGACTCTTCTTCGACACGGCCGCCACGGCCTATCTACCGGATCTGCTCGGCCGCGACCCCGCGCTCCTTGAGCGCGCCAACTCCCGTCTGCGCGGCGCCCAGACCGCCGCGTCCGGCTTCGCCGGGCCGCCCGCGGGCAGCGCCCTGCTCGCGCTGGGGCGGGCGGTTCCACTGCTCGCCGACGCGGTGTCGTTCGCGCTCTCCGCACTGCTCGTACGGTCGCTGCCTGCCACACCCCGGCCCGCACCAGAGGCTCGTGAGTCGCTGCTGCGGCAGGCTCGGGCAGGTGCCTCGTACGTCTTCCGGGATCGGTTGCTGCTCGGGCTCGCGCTGCGCCCGGCGGTCGGGAACATCGCCTTCGTCGCTGTGGAGACCGTCCTCGCCCTCTTCGCGCACGACCGTCTGGGCATCGACACCTACGGCTTCGGCCTGCTCCTCACGGCGGAGGCCACCGGCGGTCTGCTCGGCGCGGGCATCGCCTCCTACCTTGGCCGACGACTCGGCACCGGCACCGCACTGACCTGCACAGCCGCCGTCGAGGGGCTTGCGATCCTGGGCCTGGCCGCTGCCCCGAACCCGTATGTGGCCGGGCCGGCGCTCGCCGTCTGCGGGGCCGGCATGGGCGCCACGATGGTGCTCGCGCCCTCCCTCCGACAGTCGATCGTCCCTGCCCACCTGATGGGCCGGGTCGCCTCCACCTCGCGCATGCTCGGCATGTGCGCGGCTCCCATCGGGGCCTTCCTCGGTGGCTGGCTGGCCGCCACCTACGACATCCGCACCCCGCTGTACGCCGCTGCCGGCCTCCTCCTGGCGATGACGGCCGTCACGGCAACCATGACCAGCAACCGCCGGGTCGAAGCGGCGCTGCGTGCCGCCGCCCCGGCCGATGACGCAGACCATCAGAAGTCCCGGGATCCCGCCGCGGCGAGTGCACCCGAGCTGGTGTGACGCTGACCTGCACGGGTGAGTTCGCCGGTCGGCAAGAAAGCCACCACCCGGCAGCTTTGGGTAGCGCTGTTCACCTCATCACCCGGGCCGCCATCACCTCCATCACCCGCCACCTCACCCGAGGCCGCGAACGTCGCCCCGCACACTCACCGTCCATGGCCGTCCTGCACCAGGCAGCCGGACCACTGGAGTTCGCGCTTACAGCCCGGCCCGCGCGAGCAAGGCTTCTGCCTGTTGCCGCGAGAGATGCGGCGGGGCCGGTGCTGCCGGGGGACATGTATGGGTACTGAACGACAGCATCCACTCGGCAACGGGGCTGTCGGGCTCCAGCGTGGCCACAACGCGTTCACGCAGCGCCGGCGGGGTGTCCGGCCGGGCCGCGATCGTGTTCCTGACGAAGAAGTCCTGGTCTCCTGCCAGTAGATCACGCAGGCCGGGCGGCAGGTCCGGATGCGCGGCGATGGCCTCACGGACATCGGAATCCGGGTCGGCCGCCAGTTCAGCGGTCGGTACGGCATGCGCGACCGCGGCAGCACGGGTCGCCGGATCCGCCAACAGTCCGGGCAGGAGGTCCGCAGGAGGGGCGAATGCCCGAACACTGCCGCTGCGGATGCCCGGGTCGGTATCCGTCAGCAACATCCTGCGCACCTCGTCAGGAACATCGCGTCGGCGCTGGATGACCGACGACCGCACACTGGCCTCCGAGTCCGCGGCCAGGAGGGCAAGCAACTCCGTCGGCAGATGCTCGTTCATCGCGAGGAACGACCGCACAGAAGGGTCCGGGTCGGCCGCCAGACAAGCCAGCAGTCCCGGCGGCTCGTCCGTGACGCTCGCCGCGACCGCACACCGGACGGCCGGCTCCGGATGCTCCGCGAAAAGGGCCCTGATTCGAGAGGGCAGGGAGGAGTTCGCGGCGAGAGTCCGTACGGAGCCAAGGTCGATGATCTCCGCTATCAGTTCATCGGTCAGGTCCCGGCGCAGCAACGCCACCGAGCGCCGAGCCCCCTGGTGCCGCAGCAGGCGCCGCACCAGGTCGGCGGGCAGGTCCTCCTGGGCTGCCAGAGCACTGAGTTCAGCATCCAGTTCCATGGAACGCAGAGTAGGCCTCGGGCCTGGCAGAGCGTGCCCCGACCGGTCCGCCGCCTCGGCGGGACCAATGTGTCACCGGCGGCTCAGGCACAGGTACGAGCCCGGCAGGGGTTCGACGACCCGGCGGCGGGGCAGGACGGCGGTTCATCCGCCATGCGGGCGGGACAGCGGCGCGGTGAACCGCGACTGCCAGCCTTCCTCGGTCAGTACCACCAGCTGGATCGCTGCCGTACGGGCGCGCAGCGGCAGCAGGCCGCCGACCGCAGTGCGGACGTGGGCGGCGGTCGTCGGGTCGTCCGCACCCATGGCGACCGTGACATGGGCTGCGGGCCGCGCCCCGAAACGGCCCCCGTACGGGCGCGACCCGGGCCACTGGGTGCGGAACGCATCGACGATCGGTTGGAGTTCCGCAACGGTGACGGCGACGAAGCCGGGCGCCGTCACGACCTCCGTCAACAGCAGATCAGTAGCCGGAAAGTCCGCCGCCAGGGAACGCACACGCTGCTCGTCCTGACCTGTCAGCGCCGATCGCGGCACGAACGGGTAGAGGAGCGAGACGTGCGCCGGCATTCCAGGGCGCACCAGAGTCGGGTCGATACGGCACGCCGCATCGAGGAGCGGGGTGGCATCGGGCAAGACGATGACGACGGCAGTGGTCCCTGGATCCGGCACGCCATCATCATCGCAGGGCCGTGTGGGTCCCGGTGCCTCTTGATGTCAGCGGCACCGCATACGGTCTGCGGATGGTTGATCAGAGGCCCTCCATGGCATCTGTAAGCGACTTCGCGACCTGGGAACCGGTGCTGCGACTCCTGCCGGCTGAACAGCCGCGGAGGCACGTGGCCCGGCCCGTGCGGGTGGCGGGACGCATCGGTCGACACGGCTGGAGTCTGGCCCTGAAGCGACGGATGCCGCCGGCCGGCCGAGCCGCACAGGTGGAGGACTCGCAAGAGGAGTTCGACGCGGTGGAGCGGGTGCAGAGCGCGCTCGCGGAAACCTGGAACTGCTGGAGCGGACGCTGCGTGAGCGGCTGCCGTACGCCATCGGCGCGACGGAGGAGGAGATCGCCGCCGCCGAAGCGCGCCTGGGCGTCACACTGCCCGACGAGCTCAAGGTTCTCTACCGGGTGACACGGGCACGCTGGAGGACCTGGGCGAGGACTACGAGGCAGCGAGACGCGAGTGCGCGGCGGTCGGCTGTGAGCTCTTCGACCTCGACGGTGTGTACGTCGCCGACGCGGCGTCGCGCCACTGTCGCTGGGAGTTCGCCGCGCCGGCCGGGGGCCGGCTCGGGGTGCTCGTCGGTGTCTGCCTGGGTGACCCGCGCCTGTGTCGTCGCCCGCTGGTCGGCCGAGCGGCGCAGCGTTGTCGGCCGGTGCGGAGGCGTTGCCGGGGAACCTTGGTACGCGGGGTGGCGGGCGGGCAGGTAGTTTGCTCGGGTGAGTCTCCTTGATGATGTGGCAGAGCGTGACGGCTGGCAGTGCTGGGTCTGTGACGAACCGGTCGACCCCAACGAGTCGGTGAACGACCCGCGGGGGCCCAGTGTCGACAGCCGGACCGCCGACCGGAAGGCCAAGGTCGCCGAGCGGCTCGCGCACCGCGGGTGCAACACCCGCAAGGGCGCGGTCAAGGTGGTCATCGCCTGGCCGGAGCGTCTGTACGTGGTCGAACCCGCGCCGCTGATCGCCGTTGCCGAGAGGCTGGAGCGCAAGGGTGGCCGCGAGATGGTGGGCCGTTGCCCGACCAGGAAGGACGCCCAAGAGGCGGCGGATTGGCTGGTGGACCGGTTCTCCCGACTGGTACCGGGGATGCCGGTGACCGCCGACATCCAGGCGGGCGGCGGCCAGTTCCTCGTCATCCTGTCCACCGGCCGCCGCTGAGAGGGCGCCGGCCGTGAGCGACAACTCGTCGTTGCGTGACTACATCGACCGCTATGCCGCGGGCGAGATTCCTCGCGAGGAGGCGTTGGCGACCATCGCGGCCTGGGACTACGACGAAGAGTGGTTCGACCCGGCCCACACGGCGCCGACGCACCAGGACAACACCCCGGCCGTGGTCAACCAGGCCCGGGGGCTCGGAAAGCTGACGGCTGAGGACATCGAGCAGATCCGGGTGTGCCTGGTGGACCGCGGGCTCTGATCGCAGGCGAGCGACCTCGGGCAAGGCCATGCTCGACGGACTGCCGGACCTCACCGAACATCTGCGCCGCGCCGCAGTGGGCGGGCCGGTCGGCCGTCCCCGAACCCGGCCCGGCCCGCTCGGCGGGTTGCGGTGCGGTGCGGCGCGGTGCGTTGCCGACAGTGCGCTGACGCCGTTTGGGGCGGCCGGGGATTGTCGGTGGCTGGTGGCAGGATCGCTGGTATGAGCTTTGTTCGTACCACTCCACCGCGGCCGGTCGACGTCGCTGCGGTCTTTCCCGAGTTGGCTCCGTTGGCGCGGTCGGCGATTCGGCTGCATCCTCGTGCCGGGTTGCCTTCGGTGTTCGAGAGTTCGGTGGGGGGGCCGTTGCTGTGGCCCGCTGATGAGCCGTGGCCGCACTGCGATGGCTCGCACCAGGGCGGCGGCATGCCCGTGGGCGTTGCGGAAGTAAGACTGGAGCATCGCAGGCAGGCCCGACTGGACCGCGATCCCCACGGCCCTGAGTACACGCCCGAGGAGACGGCGGTCAAGGAGCGGAACGACGCCGTGTGGATGGAGATCGCCGACGCCGAGATCGCCGGCACCGACCCCCCGTGGACTGGGGAGAGCCCGGTTCCCATGCTGCCCGTGGCCCAACTGTATCTACGCGACATACCCCTCTTGCGGCCGCCCGGGCAGGCCGATCTGCTCCAGGTTCTCTGGTGCCCGCACGACCACGACCCGGACAACAAGCCGGTGACCGCGCTGTTCTGGCGATCCGCCGCCGCAATCGTCGACATCCTCGCCACACCGCCGGAACCGCTTCAGGCAGACTGGGAAGGCTACGTGCCGAAACCGTGCCTGCTCGCGCCCGAGCAGGTCACCGAGTACCCCAACAGCCTCGATCTGAGCCCGCAGATGCGGCAGATGGTGGGGGACTGGAGCAGATGGCAGGCAGCTGACGTCGGCGTGGACAGCTCGTACGCGGACTATCCGGAGGACTTCTATGACGGGTGGCTGGCTGATTCTCCCGGCTGGAAGGTCGGCGGCTGGCCCCCGTGGGGCCGAACCGACCCGTATCGCCGATTCTGCGCGGTCTGCGACGCCCAGATGGTTCCGCTGCTGACCATCGCCTCCTTCGAATGGGACGGTGGTACGCCCGGCTGGGCACCGTACGAGGATCAAACCGCCGCGTTTGCCGCCAGTCATGTCGCCGGCCAGAACCCCGCGCAGCCGACCGCAGTCGAAGTCGGCAGCACCGACAACATGCAGCTCTATGTCTGCCCGTCATCTCCAGAGCATCCGCACACGGACCTGATCCAGTGAGCGGTCGATGCCGATGTCACCGGCGGTACGTTGATGGACCAAGGGCATAACCGCTGCTCGCGACCCGATCGATGACATGTGAGGTGCCCTTGAGCAGGCTGCTGGATGGTTTCGAGACCACCGTTTCTCCGAGTTATCGCATCTTCGGGCTGGTCGATACGAGCGTCGACACGTACGCGCCGAACACGGATCGCGCGAAATGGCTCCTGTCGGCTCCCGGCATGGTGTACCTGCAAGTGCCGCCCGAAGTGATCCGGGTGTCGGTCCGTCTGGAGAGTTGGTCGACCGCTCCGCCGGCGAACGACACCTCGTGGTCCGGCGCGGAGGAGGTGGAAGTAGAGCTTCCCGGGGGCGAACTCGCGCTGGAAACCATTGACGGAGGGTGGCAGGAGATCCCCCTGATCCTGCCCTCCTCCGGCGTCTACCGGATGCGATGGCAGTGGACACTCAACCGTGAGCGCGGGCAGTTCACCTCTCCCTTGGCGGGAACCCGGGAACCGCTGCCCATGCCGCCGGGCCTGGAAGGGAAGATGGACGGGGCGGACCAGTACTGCCTGATTCAGATATGGCGAACGGCCGCCGGCCGGGAAACCGCGTGAAACGGACGCGGGGCCGGCCATGGACGACCGTCGGTCCACCCGGAGCAGGTGCCGCAGGGTGTAACTGGTTACCGGTTCTTGTGCCGGCCGGGGGAAGGCGGGCAGTAGGTGCGATGCAGGGAAGTGCCGCTTCGCCAGACGCCCGTGTGAGAGACTCTGCGGCACTGTATGTCATGGACCGGACAATCGTGTATCCGCGCGGTGCACCAGGAGAAGGGCTGCGACGCCATGAACAGATCCGCCTCCACGAGGTTGGGCCGGGCGAGCCTCGCGCTCGGTGCGGCCTTGGCCGCGACCATGCTCTGCACCACGGTGGCTGCGGCGGCGCCCGGGGGCGTGGGCGGGGCCGCGGCTGTGGACTCCGTCGCGCGTACGGTGGGCGAGCGCGCCTGCCCCGTCGTGTACTTCGATCTGGGCGAGACCCTCGTGCACACCGCCGACGACGGCAGCATCACCTACCGGTCCGGAGCGGCCTCATATCTGCGCGCCCTGCGCGAGCACCACATCAGAATCGGCCTGATCACCAACGTTCCGCCCTCCTGGGGCACGACTGACGCCGAGCGTGCCGCCAGGCTGAAGAAGGAAGTCGACGCCACGTGGAAGGGCTCTGAGCCCTTCGCCTGGAAGGACTTCGGCGGCCGGATCCTCACCCCCCGCACCGAGGCGGAGCGCAAACCGGCTCCCGTTCTCTGGCAGCGCGCGAGAGCAGAGGCAGGGACCTGCCGGCTCGTCTTCCAGGCGGAGACGGCCGAAGAGGTCAAGGTCGCCGCCTCGCTGGGCTATGTGCCGTACCAGGTCGGACAGCCCCACTGGCCCGCGTTCCTCCCGGTCGGGCTGGTCCAACTCCTCGGCTAGCCGGCAGCGAGCGCACGGGCCCGGTGACCACGGCGCCCAACCACCGCATCGCCCGCAGAGGTATCAACCTCGCAGCGCCTGGGCAGCCACCGCCGGACCATGGCACCCAGGTGACCTCGCCACGCACCTACGCCGAGCGGACGGCCTGCTTCACGAGTGCGGCGATCCGCGCCTCCACCTCGGCCGTCACCTCGGTCAGGGCGAAGCCGGCCGCCCACATCGGGCCGTCGTCCAGCTGCGCCTGGTCGCTGAAGCCGAGCGTCGCGTAGCGCGCCTTGAACTTCTCCGCGCTCTGGAAGTAGCAGACGACCTTGCCGTCCAGTGCGTAGGAGGGCATCCCGTACCAGAGCTTCGGCGCGAGGACCGGGGCGGTGGTGGTGATGACGGCGTGGACGCGCTCGGCCATGGCCCGGTCCGCGTCCTGCATCTCGGCGATCTTCGCGAGCACGTCCTGTTCCGCCTCGGCCGCCTTCTCCGCCTTCGAGCCGCGGCGCGCCGCCTTCTTGAGTTCCTGTGCGTGGTCCTTCATCGCGGCACGCTCCTCGGCCGTGAATCCCTCGTGTACGCGGTTGGCGGTGCTGCTCATGGTGGATCTCCCTTTTGAGGCTCTGATGAGGCTCTGAATGTGTGGATCTTGAGAACCGGCCTTTGCGGGGCCCAGCACACCCGGGCAGCGAAACCGGCCCGGGTGGGCTGGGCCCCCCGGCCGTGCGGCGGGACCGGGCGCGGCGTCAGGCCAGCCAGCGGCCGTCGCGCATCAGCTCACGGCCGGACAGCTCGTTCTCCTCCCGCCAGGCCCGGATGCGGTGAGGAGTGATACGGAACCAGCGGTACGGGGTGGTCAAGGAGCGCGGGTCGAAGCCGGTGCGTGCGGCGAACCGGTCACCCACGTGCGGCGGCAGTGCGTCGATGGCGAGGACCTCGACGTCGCCCTCGATCATGGCGACGTCGCGGGTGTGGCCGAGGGCGAGCCGAGCCGTCCGGGTGGCGGCCAGGTTCCGCCCGGTGGGGCTCTCCGCCGGGGTGGCCGCCAAGAGCGCCTCGCCGTCCCAGTGGAACGACAGCGGTACCAGGTGCGGGGCGCCGTCCGCCGAGGCACTGGCCACCCAGACGTCGACGTCGTGGTCGAGCCGGTGCTCGGTGTCGCGACGGCGCTGGGCGCGGGAGCGGGGTGGGGTGCCCATCATTCCTGCAGCAGTCCGATGAGGTTGCCGTCGGGGTCGATGACGGTGGCCACCAGGCGGCCGCCGCCGACATCGTGCGCGGGTTCCTTGACGGTGGCGCCCGCGGCGGTCAGTTCGGCGAGCTTCGCCTCGATGTCCGCCACGTGCCAGTAGGCCAGCGACGTGGTCAGGCCCTGCGGCCCGCCGCCCGGGAGGAGGCCGATGTGCTGGCCGGCGGCCTCGAAACCGACGTAGTGGGGCCCGTCGGTCTGCGGGGCGACACCGAGCAGCGCGGCGTACACCACCTTGGCCTGGGCGAGGTCGGACACGGGATGCAGCACGGTCTTCATCCCCTGGGTGGAAGAGCTGGTCACGGTCACTCCTGTCATCGCGGAACCGGTCGGCCCGGTGTGGTCCGCCGGGCTCGTTCCTTGTGATCACAGCTTCCCCCCGGCGGGGTTGCGGGCGCCTCCGTGCTGACCACGGAAGGCACCACGGAAGGCACCACGGAAAGCACCACGGATAATGGCCCGGTGTCCACTCCAGTGATTTCGGCTCGGGAAGCCGACGTGCTCGCGCTGCTCGGGGAACACCTGAGCAACGCGGAGATAGCCGCGCGGCTGTTCATCTCCGTACGGACGGTCGAGTCCCACGTCTCCTCGCTGCTCAGGAAGTTGGAGGTGCCGGACCGGCGGGCGCTGTCCCGGCACGCAGGTGAAGCGACGCGTGCCGAGCAGGCGCGCCCGGCACCCGAGCTACCGGCACCGCTGACGGCGTTCGTCGGCCGGACTCGGGAACGCGGGGAACTGGCCGCAGCGGTGACGGCACGTCGGCTGGTGACCGCCGTCGGTCTGGGCGGAGTGGGCAAGACACGGCTCGCGCTGGCGGTGGCAGCTGACGCGGCGGGCGACTTCGCCGACGGGGTGTGCTTCGTGGACCTGGTCCCGGTCACCGATCCCGGGCGAGTGGGCGCGGCGGTCGCGGCGGCCATGGGCGTGGGCGAGCAGCCCGGGCGCGGGATCGACGACGCCCTGGTGGCCGCGTTGGCGGACCGTCAGGCGCTGCTGGTACTGGACAACTGCGAGCAGGTGCGCGACGGGGTGGCTCCGTTCCTGGAACGGCTGCTCGTGGCCTGCCCGGGGATACGCGTGCTCGCGACCAGCCGGGCCCGGCTGATGGTGCCGTTCGAATGGGTCTTCCCGGTTCCGCCGCTGTCGCGCGTCGGAGGCGGCGCGTCGGAGGCGGCGGCCCTGTTCCTGGAGCGGGCGGCGGCGGTCGGCAGGGCCCCGGCTCCGGCGGAACGCGACCGGATCGCGGAGCTGTGCGAACGGCTCGACGGCATGGCGCTGGCCATCGAACTGGCGGCGGCGCGCTGGTCCACGCTCGGGTTGGACGGCCTGGCGGCCGGCCTCGGCGACCAGCTCCGGATCCTCGCCGGCGGCCCCCGCGCCGACGGCAGACACCGGTCGGTGCGGGCCGTCCTCGACTGGAGCCACGACCTGCTGGAACCACAGGACCGGGCGCTGCTGCGCCGGGTGTCGGCGTTCGTCGCTCCGTTCACCGCCGAGGCGGCCGCCGAGGTGGCCGGGTTCGCCCCCCTGGAGACGGCCGCGGTCGCCGACGGGCTCGGCAGGCTCGCCGAGCAGAGCCTGCTCGCCGTGACACCGTCCGATACCGGCACCCGCTACCAGGCGCTGGAGACCCTCCGTCAGTACGGCACGGAGCGGCTCACCGACGCCGGAGAGCTCGACGATGTCCGATCGCGCCACCTGGCATGGTGCCTGGTCGGTGCGGCCGGCCTCCAGGAAGGCGGCGGCTCGGACTGGCGAGCCCGGTTCGACGCGGTCGCGGAGGACCTGCGGGCCGCCTTGACCTGGTCCGCGGGCCGGCCGGAGCAGCGCGCGGACGCGTGCCGTCTCGCCCTGTCCCTGGCCGAGCCGGCCTTCACCCGGAACCTGCTGGGCGAGGCCCAACAGCGCTACGAGCAGGCGGCCTCGCTCACCGCCGGCGTCGACGCCGCCGCCGCATTGCGGCAGGCCGCCGGGGTGGCCGGGTGCCGCAGGCTCGGCGACGACATGTACCGCCTGCACCGGGCCGCCGCCGAAGCCGCCCGCCGGGCCGGGGACGCGGCCGGGGCCGCTCGCGACCTGGCGGCTGCCGCCACCGCCGCCTACCGCTTCTCCAGCACGTTCGCCGGCCGGGTTCCGCCCGCGGACGAGGTGACCGGCCTCCTCGCGGCGGCCCGCGAGCTGACCGGTGACGATGACCCGGCCGTCGAGGCGGCTCTCGCGCTGGCCGAGGCCGCGGTGGTCGCGGACGCGTTCGGCGCGGTCCAGGGCGCCCCGGACAACACCGCACCGGACACCGTCGCGTGCGCGGAACGAGCCGTCGAACTCGCCCGACGCGCCGGCGACCCGGTGGCACGGTCCGCCGCCCTCGACGCGCTCTCCGGCGCCCAGAGCTGGGCCGGTGAGAGCTTCGCCGCCGCGGCCGCCGCCCGCGCCCGGATCGACATCCTGACCTCGGCACCGAGCGCCCCTGCCCGGACGCACGAGCTGATCGACGCCCTCGCCATGGCCGCCGCGACCGCCGTCGGCACGGGCGAACTGTCGGCGGCCCGCCGGTGGGGCAGCCGGCTCGCGGACCGGCCGCAGCTGGCCGAGGTGGGCGACCACGCCACGTCCTGGCTGCTGGTCGCGGACGCGCTCGCGGGCCACACCGACGCGGTCCTCACCAGCAGCGTGCGCTTCCTCGACGCCTGGGAGCAGGCCGGCCGGCAACGGTCGTTCTCGCTCGGCCCGGCCGCCGCGTCCGTCGCGATGATCCACGGCTTGCGAGGCGACCACGAGGCACGGGCGACCTGGCTCACGATCACCGACCGGACAGGCAGCGAAGAGGATCACCGCCACGGCCACGGCGCCGTCTTCGACACCATGGTCCTGCTCCACCACGGGGACGCCGACGCGGCCCTGGAGCGCGTCGCGCCCGAGCCGGAGCAGGTGTGGAAGTGGGTCTGCTGGGTCTGGCTGCACTGGTACACGGCGCTCCGGGCCGAGGCAGCGGTCCTCGCCGGGCACCCGGACGCCCGGGGCCGGGTCGCCGCCGCCCGGGCCGTGGTCGCCGGGAACCCGGTCGCCTCCGCCCTGGTGGACCGGGCGGAGGCACTGCTCAGCGGCGATCTGCCGCGGTTGCTCGCCGCCGCGTCGGCGTTCGAGGCGGCCGACTGCCGCTACCAGTGGTCGCGTACGCTCCTGCTCGCCGGCGGCGAGCACGCCGCGACCGGCGCGTCCGCACTGGCCGACCTCGGACTCGCGCCCATGGCCGCCCGGTCGCCGCACCACTGGCGCCCCTGAACGACACGTCGTCCTCTCGCACTCGACGCGACACCCGGTGGGGCCGCCGCCGTGCCGCTCGGTGAGCCGGGCCCGGGTGCGGGTGGTGTCGTCGGGTCGAGGCCGGCCCGGCGCCGGAGATCGAGGACGTCGTCCGATCCGAAGGCGCGGCCCCGGCCCCTCGCCGGGGCGAGGAGGGGCCGGCGGGTGACGCTCAGGCGGACTGGACGGCGCCCGCCCACACGGTCGGCGTTCGGTGTGCCCAAGGGGCTGCCTGCTCCAGCTGCCCGGCGAGACGGAACAGGACGTCCTCCCGCCCGTGGCCGGCAGCGAATTGGACGCCTATGGGCATGCCGGTGGCCGGGTCGGACGCGAGCGGCATCGACATGGCGGGTGTGCCGGCGACGTTGAAGGCCGCGGTGAACGGCGACCTGTAGAACAAGTGCTCCAGCCGGCCCAGCCCGTCAGCCCCTTCCGCGCCATGGTGATAGGTGCCCACCTGGACCGGCAGTTCGGGAAGGGTGGGTGTCAGCAGCACTTCGTGACGGCCGAAGTGGGCGCCGAGCGATCGAGCGACCCGGTTGCGTACATCGAGGGCGTGCACGAACTCCGAGCCGCTGACCCGGCGGCCCCACGCGTAGCTCGCCAGCATCTCGGGTTCGACGGTGCTCTCGTCCACGGGACGACCGAACGTCCTGGCGAAGCCCTCGATCCAGGTCACCAGGTTCGCCGACCACAGGCGTGCGTTGGCCAGGACGAACTCCTCCCAGCTCACACCGAGGTCCACGGAGGTGACGTCGACGTGATGACCGAGCGACTCGAGTAGGCGAGCGGTCGACAAGACGGCGTCGTGTACCGCCGGCTCCACGGCGCGCCCGTTCCAAGGGGTGGTCACCAGGCCGATGCGCAGCCTTCCGGGGGAGCGGGTGACTTCTTCGGCGTACGGGCGAGTCGGGCGCTCCGCGAAGTAGGGGTCGCCCGACTCGGGGCCCTGGATCAGGTCCAGCAGCGTCGCGCTGTCGCGCACGGTTCGGCTGAGCGCGCCGTGGACCGCCAAGCCGTTGAAGACCTCATCGGCGTCCGGCCCCATGGAGACCCGGCCTCGGGTGGGCTTGAGCCCGAACAGTCCTGTGCCGGCGGCGGGCACGCGGATCGAGCCGGCCGCGTCGGTGGCGTGGGCGATGGGGGTGATGCCGGCCGCGACGGCCGCGGCCGACCCGCCACTGGAACCGCCGGCCGTTCGGGCGAGGTCCCAGGGGTTGCGCGTCGCTCCGTGGAGGACCGGCTCCGTGGTGGTGCTGTAGGCGAACTCCGGGGTTGCCGTGCGCCCCAGTGTCACGAGGCCGGCGCCCCGGAACCGCCGCATGAGAGAGGAGTCCGCCGCCGCCACATTGCCCACGGCGAGCCGGCTGCCCAGCTCGACCCGCTTGCCCTTCATGGACACGGCGAGGTCCTTGATGAGGAAGGGCACGCCCGCGAGCGGTGTGCTGCCGGGGGCAGGGGCGTCCTCGGCGGGCCAACTCTCCACGACGGCGTTGATGTCGGGGTTCACGGCAGTCATCGCGTCCTGGGCCGCGGCCGTGACCTCCGCGACGGTCACCTCTCCTCGCGCGAGGAGTTCGGCCAGCCCCACGGCGTCGTACCGCGTGTATTCGTGCAGTTTCATGGTGCCTTGCCTTGCCTTGCCTAGCGCCGGACGATCGAGCCCTGACGATACCGATCGGTATCGTCGGGGGGTGATCGGTAACGTAGCATGGGGTCAAGCGAGGCCGGCCAACGCGAGTGGAGCGAGACGGAACATGACGAGCAGCCCCTCACGGCCCGGCCGGGACACGCGGGTGCCCCGTCTGCCGCCGCGTGAGCGCATCCTCGACGCGGCGGAGGAGCTCTTCCTGCGAGACGGCGTGAAAGCCGTCGGCGTCCAGGCCATCGCCGATCAGGCCAAGACCACGAAGATGGCCCTGTACCGGCACTTCGCCACCAAGGACGCGCTGATCGAGGAGTGGCTGAGGATCGTCGCGGCAGGTTACGCATCCGCGTTCGACAAAGTGGAAGCGGAGCACCCGGACGACGGCCGCGCGCAAGTTCTCGGCGTCACCCGATTCATCGCCGAGGGACTACCGGACATCGCGCGGCGAGGCTGCCCCTTCGTCAACTCCATCGCGGGCCTGCCCGACCCCGAGCACCCGGCCCGTCGGCTGATCGAGAGGCACAAAGCCACTCAGCGCCGTCGTCTCACGGACATGTGCGACAAGGCCGGCGCGAAAGTGCCCAGTGACACCTCCGCGGAGATCACCTTCCTCCTGGAGGGTGCGCAGATCAGCATGCAGAACGGCAGCGTCGACCGAGTGGGCGACCGGCTCCAGGCCGCGGTCACGGCAATACTGGACCGAGACACCGGCGCACCGGACCGCTGACCCGGTGTCACTGGACTGCTGGCCCGGTGTCACCGGACCGCTGGCCCGGTGTCACTGGACCGTTGACCTGGTGTCACCGGAGCGGGCGTCCTCACAGGGGAGCGGGGAATCGGGTGACTTCGCCCGTGTGCCGGTGTGCCTGGCGGCCCGTGTGCCGGTGTGCCCGCGAGCCTGGCGGCCAGGGCGGCTCTCGGCCACTGACGGGTCCGCCCGCGCCCTCGCCGTCCCGTTCCCCGATCTTCCTTCCCCACGGGCGGGATTGCGGGCCCCCATCACGGGGCCGCCGCACTGGATGGGAACGGCCTCGATGACCGGCCCCTGGGATGCCGGCCCCGACCACGTGCTGCTTCGTTCTCGCACGCCTCCGACGGGTGGTGGGTGGTGGGGATGTCCTGCCGGCGCTGTCCGATGAGCGTGCCGCTCGGTCAGCGGAGACCGTGAGCGGCGGCGATGTGGGGCCGTTGGGCGAGGGGGGTTTCAGGTTGTGTCGCGGGCCGCAGGGGCGCGGCCATCCCCGATGACGGTGCTCCCCGTGGCAGTTCGGGGGTGGGCCTGCCCCGGGTCGGTCACTTGGGTATGAGGACGGTGTCGACGATGTAGGCGTTGGCGTTGGCGGTCTTGACGTTGCCGCAGACCACGTTGGAGGCGTCGTTGACCATGTAGGACTCGCCGGAACCCATGGTGTTCACCTTGCCCTTCGGCAGGGTGTCGAAGGAGCCGCTCTCCAACTGCTTGGGAGTGAGCTTCTGGCCCACGACGTGGTAGGTCAGGATCTTGGTGAGCATGGCCTTGTCGGCGAGGACCTTGTCCAGGTCCGCCTTCGGGATCTTCGCGAAGGC
>NZ_LGDE01000447.1 GCF_001279725.1 Streptomyces sp. WM4235
GAGGGCCGCGCCGGCCAGGACGATGGCCGCGCCGACCGGGGTGTTCCAGTGGAGCTGCTCGCCCAGGACCAGGACGCCCGCCGTGGTGGCGATGACGGGGATGAAGTAGGTGACCATCTGTGCGGTGGTCGGGCCGACCTCCGTCACCAGTCCGTACTGCATCTGCAGGGCCAATCCGGTGCCGAGGGCGCCCAGGGCGATCACCGACAGGGTCGGCCAGAGCGGGAACGAGTGCGGCGCCGAAGTGAACAGGGCGCTGACCAGCAGCAGTTGGACCGTCGAGATGCCGAGCTGCGCGCCGGTCAGGGCCACCGGCGAGCCGGGAGTGCCGGCCAGCGTGCGGCGGACGTAGATCCAGCCGATCGGGTAGCAGAGCGAGGCCAGCAGGGCGAGCGCGGTGCCCGTGGCGTCGACCCCCGAGAAGCCCTGCCAGGCTCCGAGGACGGTGAGCACGCCGAGGAAGCCGAGGCCAAGGCCGGCGAACCGGCGGCGGGTGGGGCGGTCCTCGGACAGGGCGACCAGGGAGAGGGCCATGCCCCACAGGGGGGAGGTCGCGTTGCAGATGCCGGCCAGGCTGGAGGGGATGCTCAGCTCGGCGTACGCGAAGAGCGAGAACGGCGCGGCGTTGAGCAGGAGCGCCGCCACCGTCAGGTGGGCCCAGGTCCGCCGGCCCCGGGGGAGCCGCTCGCGGCGCAGCAACAGGACCGTGAGCAGCGCGAGGGCGCCGAAGGCGACCCGACCGAGAGCGACCTGGAACGGGGCGTAGGCCTCCGTGCCCACCTTGATCAGCAGGAAGCTGAAGCCCCAGATCACCGAGAGGACGGCGAACCGGATCCGCCAGTCGAGGCCGCCCCTGCGAGCGTCGGGCGGTGCGGCGACGGTCGCGGCGGCGGTGATCGGCAGGGGATCGGGGAGGGAGTCGGGGAGAGCCTCGGCGGCCGGTCTCGGGGTGGTGGGTGCGCTCATGGGGTTTACTCTGTGGCGTCCGACGCATTAGAACAAGCGAGAATGTGTGGGGCTCTCGTCGTAGCATTGCTTACATGTTGAACCTGGAGCGCCTGCGCACCCTCGATGCCTTCGCCCGCCACGGCTCGGTCGGCGGCGCGGCGGACGGGCTGCACGTCACCACCTCCGCGGTCTCCCAGCAGATGGCCAAGTTGGAGCGGGAGGTGGGCCAGCCGCTGCTGGCCAAGAACGGGCGCGGAGTCCGGCTGACCGATGCCGGGCGTCTGCTCGCCGACCACGCGGCCCGGATCCTCTCCCAGGTCGAACTCGCCCAGGCCGAGGTCGAGGCCCAACGTGGATGTGCGGTAGGGGAGTTGCAGATCGGCGCCTTTCCGACCGCCATGCGCGGACTGCTGCCCGGGGCGCTGACGGCGCTGCGCACGGGACACCCCGATCTCCGCACTCGAGTGCGGGAGCAGGAGCCGGGGGAGAGCATGGCCGCAGTGGTGCGCGGTGATCTCGACCTGGCCCTGGCCATCGACTGGCACAACAAGCGGATGCCGGTGCCCGTCGAGCTCACCCGCTGCCATCTGCTGGAGGACTCCGTCGACATCGCGGTGCCGGCCGGTCACCGGCACGCCGGGCGGTCCCTGGTTTCACTGGCCGACTTCGCCGACGAGGAGTGGATCTCCTGGAACGAGGGCCAGTTCTGTCACGAGTGGCTGGTGTTCACCCTGCGCGGCATCGGCATCGAGCCCCGCATCGCGCACATCGCCGAGGAGCACCACACCCAACTGGCCTTCGTCGAAGCGGGACTTGGCGTGTGCGTGACCCCCCGGCTGGGGCGTGGGCCCGTCCCGTCCGGGGTGCGACTGCTGCCGGTGAGCGACGCCGTCCGCCGGCACGTGTACGTCGTCTGGCGGGCGGACGCCGACCGGCGGCCCTCCGTCCGGGCCGCCGTCGACGCCCTCAAGGCGACCGCCTCGACGCTGTAGGACCGCCGCCTGGGGCCCGGGGCATGGCTCTAGAGCTTGCGGAAGTCCCACGAGACGATCGACTCCGGGGTGAGTCGTATCCAGGCGTGGCGCCCGTCGTGCGGCATCTCCTCGATCCCGAAGTTCTTCACCGGGAAGAGGCGTTCGGCCTCCGCCAGCTCCGGGCACGGCTCTCCCGTGCGGGGAGCCTCGCCCACGAAGACCGCGCTGCCGGACAGTTCGACCCCGCGCAGTTCGTCGTACGCCTCGCCCGCGTCCACGACCACCGAGATCCGGGGGTCCTCGCGCAGGTCGGACCAGCGGCGGCTGCGCGTGATCGAGTACAGCCACAGCGAACTCCCGTCCCAGACGAACCACAGGGCCCCGACGTGGGGGCGTCCGTCCGGGGAGACGGTGGCCACCCGGCAGGTGCGCTGCTCGCGCAGGAACGCGTCCACCTCCTCGTCGGTCATCATGATGCGGCGGCCCCGCCGTTGCGTCCGGTCCACGCGTGCCTCGTCCATCCGTCCCGCGCCCCTTCACATCTGACTGTGTGTCAGGAATCATGCGGGCTCTTCGGCCGTCACGCCAGGGGGAGCCATGCCGGAACTCGATCCCGCCACCACCGCGCTGCTCACCGTCGAATGCCAGAACGGCGTCGTCGGCGAGGAGAGCGCCCTGCCCGAACTGGCCAAGGAAGCCCGCGACTCGGGGATGCTGGATCGGGTGGCCGCGCTGGTCGACGCCGCCCGGGGAGCGGGCGTACAGGTGCTGCACGCCGTCGCGGAGCGGCGGCCGGACGGACTCGGCGCCAACGCCAACGCGCGGCTCTTCCGGGCCGCCGGCAAGCTCCCGGTGCGCCAACTCAGCGGGAGCCGCGCGGTCGAGGTCGCCGCCCCCATCGTGGTGGCCGAGCGGGACCTGGTCGTGCGCCGGCTCCACGGCCTCTCCCCGATGGCCGGCACCGACCTGGACGCCCTGCTGCGCAACCTCGGTGTCCGCACCCTCGTCGTCACCGGAGTCTCCTCGAACATCGCGATCCCCAACACCGTCTTCGACGCCGTGAACCTCGGCTACCGGGTGGTGGTCCCGTCCGACGCGATCACCGGGGTACCCGCGGCGTACACCGCCGAGGTGATCCGCAACGCGCTGGCGCTGGTCGCCACCATCACCACGACGCGGGAGTTGCTCGACGGGTGGGCCGTGCCGCGGTGACCCCCGCAACCTCGCCGGACGCTGTCCGGAGTGATCGCGACCCGCCACGTCGCGCCCCTGCGTGAGGATGGCTCGCCGCCGGGACTGGTCGACGACCTCGGCACCCGTGTCACGCAGGTCGGGCCCTCGGGCCCACACGGCCGGACCTCCCCGCAGCCTCCCCGTACGGCCCCGCGAGCCCCGCCCCGACCGGAGTTCGAGCAGCACATCCGCGACGAAGGCCGGATTCCGGATGGAGTGCACCCTGAGGCTCCGCTCCATGCCCCAAGGCGCACTGCGGGACTGCTGGGTGGGATCGCTGCTGCCGCACGAGCTGTGAGACATCCCCCGACAGGCAGGCCGGTGTCACGTACAGCGGGTACGCCCGGCCCCGCGGCGCGCGGGCCGGGGCGTCCGCGACCGCCTCCACACGCGCGACCACCATGCTCACTCCGTGCCGGAGGCAGGCAGCATCGGGCGCCGGGCCATCGCCGGTCTGCCGGGGAGCCGGGGGAGCGAGGTCTCCGGCTCGAACGCCCGGATTGTTCCCGGGGCTGACCGACGGTCCGACCGGGCTGGGCAGCCGTTCGGGAAAACCTTGGATCGTGCAGCGCGTTCGCCCGTTAGCCTGGGAAAATGCTCACAGAAGTGATCGCGACCCGTTACGTCACGCCCCTGCGTGAGGGCGGCTCGCTGCCGGGGATCGTCGAGGCCGACGATCTCGGCACCTACGTCATGAAGTTCACCGGGGCCGGCCAGGGGCGCAAGACCCTGGTCGCCGAGGTCGTCTGCGGCCGACTGGCCCAGCGGCTGGGCCTGCGGGTCCCGCGCCTGGTGCAGATGCAGCTCGACCCCGTCATCGGGCTCGGCGAGCCCGACCAGGAGGTTCAGGAGCTGCTGAAGGCCAGCGGCGGATTGAACCTCGGGATGGACTACCTGCCCGGCTCGATCGGCTTCGACCCGCTCGCGTACCAGGTGGACCCCGTCGAGGCCGGACGCGTGGTCTGGTTCGACGCCCTCATCAACAACGTCGACCGTTCCTGGCGCAACCCGAACCTTCTCGTCTGGCACGGCGACCTGTGGCTCATCGACCACGGCGCCACCATGATCTGGCAGCACAACTGGCCGACCGCGGCGACCGCCGCCGCCAAGTCCTACAACGCCTCCGACCACGTCCTGGCCCCCGTCGGACCCGACATCGCGGCCGCCGCCGCGGAGCTCGCGCCGCTGGTGACGAGGGAGCTGCTCGACGAGGTGACCGCGGACGTGCCGGACGAGTGGCTGGTCGACGAGCCCGGTTTCGACTCCACGGACGCCGTGCGACGCGCCTATGTGGACGCGTTGCTGCCGCGGGCGGCCGGCATCCACGAGAGGATCACCATGGAGGCCGAGGTCCGGCCGAGGTCGGGTCCGCCCGGGTGGCTGGCCGAGCGCCTCGCACCGCCGCGCGCCAAGACCGAGCCCGACGAGAAGAAGCCCGACGAGAAGAAGAGCGACAGCGAGTGATCAAGCGGGACGTGTTCGAGTACGCGCTGGTGCGTGTGGTGCCCCGGATGGAGCGCGGCGAGTGTTTCAACGCCGGCGTGATCGTCTACTGCCGGGCGCACTCCTACGTCGCCGCGCGCACCCACCTCGACGAGGGCAAGTTGCTCGCCCTCGACCCAGAGGCCGACGTGAGCGGTGTACGGGCCGCGCTGCTCGGGGTCGAGGGGCTGTGCGCGGGCGGCGAGTCGGCCGGTCAGGCGGCGGGCGACGAGCCCGGCCGCAGGTTCCGCTGGCTGATCGCGCCGCGCAGCACCGTGGTGCAGCCGGGCCCGGTACACACCGGCCTGACGGCCGACCCGGAGGCCGAGGTGGAACGGCTGCTGGAGCTGCTGGTGCGCTGAGCGCGGCGGACCCTCCGGGGATCGGCGCGCGACCCGGGGGCCCTGCGGGCCGGCGCCGTTGACACCGGGTGCCAGGGCTCCTAGCGTCTGTCCAGCCGAAGCTACTAAGCGGTTGCTCACCCATGAGGGGCCGCGTCGGCGCACCGAGGATTCCAAGCGCGAGGAGATCCAGCATGTCCACCACCGAGCAGCGCGTCGCGATCGTGACCGGGGCGGCCCGGGGCATCGGCGCGGCCACCGCCGTACGCCTGGCCGCCGAAGGCCGTGCGGTCGCCGTACTCGACCTGGACGAGGCGGCCTGCAAGGACACCGTCGAGGCGATCACGGCGGCCGGCGGCAGGGCCGTCGCCATCGGCTGCGACGTCTCCGACAGCGCGCAGGTGGAGGCGGCCGTCGAGCGCGTGGCGAGCACGCTCGGCGCCCCGACCATCCTGGTCAACAACGCGGGCGTGCTCCGCGACAACCTGCTCTTCAAGATGAGCGCCACCGACTGGGACACGGTCATGAACGTGCACCTGCGGGGCGCCTTCCTGATGGCGCGGGCCTGTCAGAAGTACATGGTGGAGGCCAAGTTCGGCCGCGTCGTGAACCTTTCCAGCAGCTCCGCCCTCGGCAACCGCGGCCAGGCCAACTACTCCGCCGCGAAGGCCGGTCTGCAGGGCTTCACCAAGACCCTGGCCATCGAGCTCGGGAAGTTCGGCGTGACCGCCAACGCCGTCGCCCCCGGCTTCATCGCCACGGAGATGACCGCTCAGACGGCCGCCCGGGTCGGCATGGGCTTCGAGGACTTCCAGGCCGCCGCCGCCACCCAGATCCCGGTGCAGCGCGTCGGCAACCCGGACGACATCGCCAACGCCATCGCCTTCTTCACGGGCGACGCGGCCGGCTTCGTCTCCGGGCAGGTCCTGTACGTGGCCGGCGGCCCGCTCAACTGACGCGCGGCGACGAACGAGAGGCAGGGCGTACGGCATGACGTACAGCGGCAACGACAGCGGCAAGGTCGCACTGATCACCGGGGCGAGCCGGGGCATCGGCTACGGCATCGCGGAGGCACTGGTCGCCCGGGGCGATCGGGTGTGCATCACCGGGCGCAACGAGGACACCCTCAAGGAGGCCGTCGAGCGGCTCGGGGCGGACCGGGTGCTCGGAGTCGCCGGGAAGGCGCACGACGAGGCCCACCAGGCCGTCGCCGTGGAGCGGACGATGGAGGCCTTCGGCCGGGTCGACTTCCTGGTCAACAACGCCGGCACCAACCCGGTCTTCGGGCCGATCGCGGACCTGGACCTGGGCGTCGCGCGCAAGGTCTTCGAGACGAACGTGATCTCGGCGCTCGGTTTCGCGCAGCGGACCTGGCACGCCTGGCAGAAGGACAACGGCGGGGCGATCGTGAACATCGCCTCCATCGCCGGCGTCTCCGCCTCGCCCTTCATCGGCGCGTACGGAATGAGCAAGGCCGCGATGGTCAACCTCACCCTCCAGCTCGCGCACGAGATGGCGCCGGGCGTGCGGGTCAACGCCATCGCCCCCGCGGTGGTGAAGACGAAGTTCGCGCAGGCGCTCTACGAAGGTCGTGAGCAGGAGGCCGCGGCGGCCTATCCGCTCGGCCGCCTCGGGGTCCCGGAGGACATCGGGGGTGCCGCGGCCTTTCTTACATCTGCACAAGCGGAATGGATCACGGGACAAACTCTGGTCGTCGACGGGGGAATGTTCCTCAATGCCGGGGTGCACTGACCGATAACCGGACGCATTTGCCTCCCAGGGGGAGGCAAATGCGTACCTAATACGCACGTAATCGGTCAAGTGCCTCACGAAACCTGCCCATTGGATTTGTGAGGCACTGCGGTAGGGTCTGCCGCACCCCTGGCTGATCGAGGAGCGTGCGCGTGTTCAACCGGACCAGATGCCTGCAGATCACTGCGGCCCTTGCGTCCATATCCCTGCTCGCCGGATGCGGTCTGCTTTCCGACGACAGCGGCGACGACAAGAAGCGGATCGTCGTCGGTACGATGAGCCAGCCGAGCACCCTCGACCCCGCCGCGGCATGGGACGGCTCCTGGGAGCTGTACCGGAACATCTACCAGACGCTCCTGGCGTTCCCGACGGGCTCCACCCAGCCCCAGCCGGACGCCGCCCAGGCCTGCGAGTTCACCGACTCCCGCAACGAGTCCTACCGCTGCACCCTGAAGAAGGGCCTCAAGTTCTCCAACGGGGAACCGCTGGACGCCAAGGCCGTCAAGCACTCCCTCGACCGGATCCGGACGATCAACTCCCAGGTCGGTCCGAAGGACCTCTTCGGCAGCCTGGACAAGATCGAGACCCCGGACGCGGCGACGGTCGTCTTCCACCTGAACACCCCGGACGCGACCTTCCCGTACGTCCTCGGCTCGCCGGCCGCCTCGCTCGTCCCGCCCAAGGAGTACCCGGCGGACAAGGTGCGCGAGGAGGGCAAGACGATCGGCTCCGGCCCCTACGTCCTCGACTCGTACACCGAGGGCAGCGAAGCGGTCCTCAGCCGCAACGCGAGCTACACGGGGTTCGCCAACCGTCGCAACGACGGGGTGACCATCCGTTACTTCGCGGACTCCAAGAAGCTGGTCGCGGCACTCAAGTCCAAGGAGATCGACGCCACCTACCGAGGCCTCTCCGCCGCGGAGGTCAAGGACCTGCAGACGCCCGCGTCCCACGACGCCGGCGTCCAGGTCGTCGAGAACGTCGGCGCCGAGATCCGTTACCTCGTCTTCAACCCCAAGGACCAGCAGGTCGCCAAGCTGCCGGTGCGCCAGGCCATCGCCCAGGTCATCGACCGGGGAGCGCTCGTGGCCAAGGTCTACCAGGGCACGGCCGAGCCGCTGTACTCGATGGTTCCCAAGGGCACCGTCGCCCACCGGACGCCGTTCTACGACCTGTACGGCCACTCGGACGTCGAGAAGGCGAAGAAGATCCTCCGGGAAGCCGGGATCACCCAGAAGGTCGAGCTGACCTTCTGGTACACGACCGACCGGTACGGCCCCTCCACCGCCGAGGAGTTCACCGAGATCAAGCGGCAGCTCGAAGAGAGCGACCTCTTCAAGATCAACCTGCGTGGCCAGCCCTGGAAGGCCTTCCAGGCGGGCTACAAGAAGGGCGAGTACCCGGTCTTCGGCCGAGGCTGGTTCCCCGACTTCCCGGACCCGGACAACTTCATCGCCCCGTTCGTCGGCAAGCAGAACGCGGTCGGCACCCCGTACGAGCCCGCGCGCATCATGACCGAGCTGCTGCCCAATTCCCGCCGCGAGAGCGACCGGGCCGCCGGCGTCAAGGAGTTCGAGGAGGCCCAGCAGATCTTCGCCCAGGACGTCCGGCTGCTGCCGCTGTGGCAGGGCAAGCTGTACGTCGGCGCACGCGAGGACATCGCCGGCGCCGAGCGGGCCCTCGACCCGCAGACCGTCATGCAGATGTGGGAGTTCTACCGCAAGACCAGCTGGTAGCGGGCAGGGCGGGCAGCCGGACGACGCGTTGTCAGTGGCTCCCGGTAGGTTCTGGGCAGTTGCACCGCGCAGTTGCTCGATCCTGTACCGGAGGTTGTAGACGTGACCCAGATGCTGCCCGAGTCCTGGCTCCCCGCTGTCGGCGGGGAGCTGGACCAGCCCTACTTCAAAGAGCTCACCGAGTTCGTCGAGAAGGAGCGGGCGAACGGGCCGGTCTACCCGCCCCGCGACCAGGTCTTCGCGGCCCTGGAGGCCACGCCGTTCGACAAGGTGAAGGTCCTGGTCCTCGGCCAGGACCCCTACCACGGCGCCGGCCAGGGACACGGCCTGTGCTTCTCCGTGCGGCCCGGGGTCAAGACCCCGCCCTCGCTGCGCAACATCTACAAGGAGATGAAGGAGGAGCTCGGTCTCCCCGTCCCGGACAACGGGTACCTGATGCCGTGGGCCGAGCAGGGCGTCCTGCTGCTCAACGCGGTGCTCACCGTCCGCGAGGCCGAAGCCAACTCGCACAAGGGCAAGGGTTGGGAGAAGTTCACCGACGCGGTGATCAAGGCCGTCTCCGCGCGTCCCGACCCGGTCGTCTTCGTGCTCTGGGGCGCGTACGCCCAGAAGAAGATCCCGCTGATCGACGAGGCCCGGCACGTGATCGTCAAGGGCGCCCACCCGTCGCCGTTGTCGGCCAAGAAGTTCTTCGGATCCCGCCCCTTCACGCAGATCAACGAAGCCGTCGCCGCCCAGGGGCATGAGCCGATCGACTGGCGTATCCCGGACCTTGGCTGACGCCACACCCCGCCTGGGCGTCGCAGGCGCCGCCTGCGGTTAGCGTCGTGACGATCAGACCGGAGAGCAGGTCTGGCAGAGCCAGCCGGAGGCCGCGTTGACGGAGCAGCAGGAGGCGTCCGAGGACGCCGTCATGACCAGGATCGGCCAGGCCGTCATCCTGCTGCACGCCGGGGACCGCGAGGAGGCCCGCAACCGCCTGGGGGAGATCTGGTCCGAGATCGGCGAGGCGGGGCCCCCGCTCCACCGGTGCACCCTCGCGCACTACATGGCCGACGCGCAGGACGACCCGGCCGACGAACTGGCCTGGGACCTGCGGGCACTGACCGCCGCCGACGGGCCGACCGCCGCCGACGGTCCGACGGCGGGCCCACCGGGCGCCCGGTCCCCGCGCGGTGCCCGCGACCCGCATCCGGCGGTCCGGGTGTTCTACCCGTCGCTGCACCTCAACCTGGCCGCCGACTACGTGAAACTGCGTCGACCGGAGGCGGCCCGGGTCCACCTCGCCCGGGCCCGGGCGGCCACCGGCGCGCTCGCCGACGACGGGTACGGCGACCGGGTCCGGGCCGCCATCGCCCGGCTGGAGCTGCGGCTCGCGACGGATCCGGGCGAGCGGCCCCGCCCCTTCCCGGAGCAGTCTCCGTAGGCTCCCGGGGCCCGGGAGGCGTCACGGGGTGCGGGAGGCCGTACGGGGGCCCTCAGCCGCCCTGGACGCCCGCGCAGATCCGGGCCTCCGGGCTGTCGGGGTGCCAGCGCCCGTGGCGACGGCCCATGGCGCACACGTCCGCCGGGCGTACCGGCAACTCCCGCATCAGCTCCCGCGGCGCCTTCGCGTCGGGCCGGGGTCGGTGCGTACGGTCCCCCGGACGGCCGTCGCCGTGCCCCGAGGGATGCTCGCCCCGCCGGCGGGGCTCCGGGATGTCCGGGACCGGCGGCGTGGCCCGATCGGGCCCCGCGGGCGTACGAGGCGCCCTCGGCGGCTCGCCCCGGCTGCCGGTCGTCGAAGCGGTCGCGGCCGCCGGATGCCCAGGCTCCCGGGGGACCGCCCGCAGCGCCTCCAGGGCGGGCGCCTGGACGACCACCGGGAGGGCTCCCGGCCCGCCGCGCGGCACGTGCCGCGGCGGCAACCCCGCGGGGGGCACCGCCGCGGGCTGTGCCGGAGCCGGGGTCACATTCACGCAGCCGGAGACAGCCGAGACGGCACAGGCCACTCCGAGCAGTAGTTTTGTCGTGGTTCGGGTTGGATGCACTCGCGCAACTCTGCTGTGCGAGGACCCGGTTGCGAAAACCCTGGGGCGATATTGCCCCCGCACGGGTGACGACCGCCCGTCGGCGCGCCGCCGGTTGACGGCCGGAGCGCGATCCGGGCGGAGACCGGGCCCGCTACTCGCCCGTGGCGCCGTCGATGTGCTCGCGCAGCAGGTCCGCGTGACCGTTGTGGCGGGCGTACTCCTCGATCATGTGGGTGTACACCCAGCGCAGGCTGAACACCTCGCCCCGGCGGTGACTCTCGGGTCGCGAGACCAGATCCAGGGAACGACCCTGCACGGACTGCCGCGCCAGCTCGATCTCGGTCCGCCACACCCGCTCGGAGTCGCTCCAGGTGTCCTTGGAGGTGAACCGGAAGTCGCCGTCCACGTTGTCCGGCGTCGAGTACAGGTCGGGGAGCTCCTCGCCGAGCATGATCTCGCGGAACCAGTAGCGTTCGACCTCGGCCATGTGCCGGACGAGGCCCAACAGGCTGAGTTCGGACGGCGCGAGCGCGTTGCGGCGCAGTTGCTCGTCCCCGAGTCCCTCGCACTTCCAGGCCAATGTGGAGCGGTGGTAGTCGAGCCAGCCGTCCAACATGTCCCGCTCGTTCGCGGTGGTGGAGGGTTCGGGGCGGTGGGATCCGGAGTTGGTCATGTGCCCCATCCTCAGCGACCGCAGCCCCTGTCACCAGGGATTAAGCTGCGAGCGTCCCACAAGGAACGAACCTGGAGGCTCCCGGTGAAGGTTGGCGTCATCGGACTCGGCGACATCGCCCGCAAGGCGTATCTGCCCGTCCTCACCGCCCGTCCGGGAGTGGAGCTGCACCTGCAGACCCGCACCCCCGCCACGCTGGAGCGGATCGGCGCGATCCACCACGTCCCGGCCGAGCGCCGGCACACCACGCTCGACGCCCTGCTCTCCGCCGGCCTCGACGCGGCCTTCGTGCACGCCCCGACCGAGGCCCACCCGCAGATCGTGGCGCGTCTGCTGGAGGCGGGCGTGCCCACCTACGTGGACAAGCCCCTGGCCTACGAGTTCGAGGACTCGCGGCGGCTGGTCGAACTGGCCGAGGAGCGCGGGACCTCCCTCGCCGTGGGCTTCAACCGGCGCCACGCGCCCGGGTACGCGCAGTGCGTCGACCACCCGCGCGATCTGATCGTCATGCAGAAGAACAGGGTCGGGCTGCCCGAGGACCCGAGGACGCTGGTCCTGGACGACTTCATCCACGTCGTCGACACCCTGCGGTTCCTGCTGCCCGGGGACGCCGACCACGTCGACGTCCGGGCCGTGGTGCGCGAGGGGCTGATGCACCAGGTGGTACTCCAGATGTCCGGCGAGGGGTTCACCGCCCTCGGCATCATGAACCGGCTGTCCGGGTCCACCGAGGAGATCCTGGAGGTCTCCGGACAGGACACCAAGCGGCAGGTCGTCAACCTCGCCGAGATCATCGACCACAAGGGCCAGCCGACCGTGCGCAGGCGCGGCGACTGGGTGCCGGTCGCCCGCCAGCGGGGCATCGAACAGGTGGTGGACGCCTTCCTGGAAGCCGTCGAGGCCGGCACGACGCTGAGCGCCCGGGACGCCCTCCTCACCCACGAGCTGTGTGAACGGGTGGTGCGCTCGGCTCTGGAGCAGGCTTCCTGAGCGAAGGCCTCCACCGGGCCGCGCAGAACGCGGCCAGAGCGGCGAGGGCCGCGCCCACCGGCCAGTCCCCGAAGCGGACGTACAGCGTCGAGCCGGTGGCCAGCGGCACGGCGTACACGTGGGCGGAGCTCGCCGAGGTGGCGAGGGACGGGCCGACCCGCTCACCGGCAGGGCCGTGCACCTCGCTGATGCCGGTGAGGGTGGCGTGCACCACCGGGCGGCCGGTCTCGGCGGCGCGCAGGGCGGCGAGCGAGGCGTGCTGGGCCGGCGCCCAGCTGTCCTGGAAGCTGCTCGTCGCGGACTGCGCGACGAGCACGGCGGCCCCGCCACGCGTCAGGTGCCGGCTCATGTCGGGGAACGCGGACTCGAAACAGACCAGCGGACCGAGCAGCAGCCCGGGCCGGCCCGGCAGCGGCATCAGCACGGGGGAGTCGCCCCGCACCCGGTCCTCGCCCGCCGCCTTGCCCACCGAGGTGGCCCAGCCGAACAGTGACCGGGCGGGCACGTACTCGCCGAAGGGAACCAGCCGCATCTTGTCGTACCGGTCGCCGGTCGGACCCTGGGGCCCTATCAGGACGGAACTCTTGCGGATCCCGGCGCTGTCGCCCCGCCGCGCGTCCACGTTCACCAGCAGGGGAGCCCCCACCTCGGCGGACAGTGTCGTCAACCGCCGTTCCAGGTCCGGGCGGGCCTCCAGATCCGCGCCGACGCTGCTCTCGCCCCACACCACCAGGTCGGGGCGTTGGCCCGCCAGGGTCCGGGTCAGCCGCTCCCCGACGTCGAACCGGCGCTCGGCGCTGTCCGGACCGTCCGCGACGACCCCCGGCTGGACCACGGCCACGCGCAGCGCGCCGGTCGCCTCCGGGCGCGGCACCCACAGCCACACCACCCCGGTGAGCACCGCACAGCCGGTCACCCCGGCCACCGCCGGGACCCGCGCCCCGGGCACCGCCAGCAACAGCACCAGCGCGCAGTTCACCGCCACCACCAGCAGGCTCACCAGCCACACCCCGCCCACGGAAGCGAGCAGGAGCGCCGACGGCACCTGCCACTGACTCGCCCCGAGCAGCCCCCACGGCCCGCCCAGGCCCTGCCAGGACCGGACCAACTCCGACAGCAGCCAACCCGCCGGTACGAGGACCAGCGCGGCCGCCGCACGACCGGCGGCCGGCACCCCGCCGAGCAGTTCCCGCACCAGCAGTGCCCAGGGGACCCACAGCAGCCCCAGCAGCGCGGCCACCGCGACCAGGAACACGTGCATGCTCGGCAGCAGCCAGTGGTGCACGGCGAAGATGAACCCGGCGCCGCCGAGCCACCCCTCCAGGGCCGCGCGCCGCCCCGTGGGGGCGGACCTCAGCAACAGCATCCAGGGCACGAGGGCGACATAGGCGAACCACCAGAGCCCGGGCGAGGGGAAGGCGAGGGCGGGCAGCGCTCCGGCGGCGACGGCTGCCGCCGCCCGCCACCACCGGTTCGACCTCGAGATCATGACGCGCCTCCGCCTCCAGTGTGGAACGGCCGGGCCGGATCAGCCCGGCCAGGGCTACGCGGACAGGTGCCGCCACTTCTCGTGCACGGTGACCGAGGTGAGCCGCCAGCCGTCCGCGGTCCGGGCCAGCGCGAACGCGTACCGCCCGGCGGCGACGAAATTGGGGGAGGTGAGCGTCCCGTCGAACTCCTCCCCGGCCAGCCGCATCGGGTTGAGGAAGTCCGCCCGCACCCGCGCCGAGTCCCCGGGCGAACCGCCCAGGTCCTCCAGCCGGATCAGCCGGTTGACGATCAGGTGCTGGCGCACCGGGAACAGCAGCATCGTCCGCGCGAGCCATTCGGCCACCTCGCCGGCGGGCCCCTCCACCCCGCCGGCCGAGCTGTAGTCGGCCCGCCCGGTCGGTGTGAACAGGGCGCGGTAGGCGTCCCAGTCACCGTCGTCGACGGCTGCCGCGTACCCCGAGACCACCTCGTCGATGGCCAGCCTGTCCATTACCGTCCCGAGGTCCACACGCTGCGTCATCGGGACAGTCTGGGGGCGTACGCCCGCGAGGCCAAGGGGCGTGCGCGGACCGGGCCCCCACGCACGCGATCAATGACCGGAATGAGCCTCCCGCGGTCGGACCACGACCAGGAACGCGTCACTGTCCAGGTCCATCACGACCTCGGCCGGCACGCCCTCGCGCAATCGCTGCGCCGCGTACTCCTCGGCGGGCCAGCTTCCCCGCGGACTTCCGGCCGGAAAACGCTCCAACACCACACGACCCATGGGACACCCCCTGCTGCTTGCCTTCAGGTCTCTTCAGGCACAACGACGCGGAAGCCGCCCGGGAACGTTCCCGAGCGGCCTCCGGTTCACGCGAAGCGGTGAGCGTGCCGCGCGCTACGAGCCGGACTCGCCCGCGTGCGGGCTCAGCACGTCCGTGCCGATCAGCGCGAACAGCAGGATGCCCAGGGCGATCCGGTAGATCACGAACGGCATGAAGCTCTTGGTGGAGATGAACTTCATGAACCAGGCGATCACGACGTAGCCCACGAAGAATGCGATGACCGTCGCGAAGATCGTCGGACCCCAGGAGATGTGCCCCGGGGTCTCCATCACGTCCTTGATCTCGAACGCCCCGGAGGCCAGCACGGCCGGGATGGCGAGAAGGAAGGAGTAGCGGGCCGCCGCCTCGCGCGTGAAGCCCAGGAGCAGACCGCCGGAGATCGTCGCGCCGGAACGCGAGACGCCGGGGATCAGGGCCATCGCCTGGCAGACACCGAAGATCAGACCGTCCTTGACGCCCAGCTCCTGGAGCGTCTTGCGCGCCTTGACGACACGGTGCTTCCCGCCCTGCTCGTCGCGCGAGGCCAGCCAGTCGGCATAGCCGAGCACGATGCCCATCACGATCAGGGTGGTGGCGGTCAGTCGCAGGTCGCGGGCCGGACCCACGATCGCGTCCTTGAAGACGAGGCCGAGGACACCGATCGGAATCGATCCGACGATCACCAGCCAGCCCATCTTCGCGTCCTGCTCGGAGCGGAGGGCCTTGGTGTAGAGGGAACGGAACCACGTGGAGATGATCCGCGCGATGTCCTTGCGGAAGTAGATCAGAACGGCGGCCTCGGTGCCGATCTGGGTGATGGCGGTGAAGGCCGCCCCCGGGTCGTGCCAGCCGGCGAAAGCCGCGGTCAGCCTGAGGTGGGCACTGGAGGAGATCGGGAGGAACTCCGTAAGCCCCTGGACGAGACCGAGGATTAGGGATTCGAACCAGCTCATGTCGGGGTGCGCTCGTCCTTGTGATCGTCGGGCAGTTCGGGTCCGATGCTAGGGCCCGTGGGGGGCGCCGCTGACCACAGGGGGGTGGTGGGGCGCCGGCTCGTACGCCGGGCCGTGTACGACGGGGGGTGCCAGACGGTGCCGCTTGCGCCAGGCGACGGCCGCCGCGACGACCCCGGAGACCGCGATGAAGCCGAACGACGCGAGGAACGCGGGCGAACCCGGGGACGAGGCGCTGGCCCCCGCGATCACGTACGCGGCGGTGTTCGGGACCGTGCCGAGGGCCGTCGCCGCCAGGAACGGCAGCCAGCCACAACGGGAGACCGCGGCGCAGTAGTTGGCCGCGGCGAAGGGCACCCCGGGGAAGATCCGGATCGCCAGCATGGAACGGAACCCGTGCCGGCTCAACTGTCCGTCGGCCGCCTGCAACCAGCGGCCGCGCAACAGCGGACGCAAAGCCCCCTGCCCCATCACCCGCCCCAGAGCGAAGGCGACGCCGGCCCCGAGCACCGTGCCACCCACCGCCGCCACCAGGCCGAACGGGGTTCCGAAGACCGCCCCCGCGGCGAGGTTCAGCAGCGGGCGCGGCACGAACGCCGCCGTGCACAACCCGTACACCGCCGCGAACAGCGACACCGCCACACCCACCGGGAGCGCCGGCGGCCACCCTTCCGAGAGGAGGCGCTGGGGCTCGTACAGCAGCACGCACACGCCCGCCGCGACGAGCAGCAGGACGAGCACGGACAGCCGGGTCCACGGCGCGAGGAGGAGGGACATCCCGGGAGACTAACCGACACATGCGGCGTCGCGCCGTAATCCGGACCTCATGCGGTCGAACGACCGGCGACCTCCGAACGTGCCCCGCGCCCGCCCGCGGACGCGGTTCGCGCCGCCCGGCAGAGGGTGCGTCGTGGACGTCGAGCAGGTCGGTCGTGCGACGGGCCCGCGCCGAGGGCGGCGAGCCCGTCCGCGCGGATCAGCGCACCCGACGCCGCGTACCGGCCCGAGCAGTGACCAAGGACACTGCGAGACCCACCGGGACCGGCCGCCCCTCCCCGCCGCCGGGTCGCCGGCCCCTCGCGGACAGTGAGCGCCCTGGGCGGTCGGTGAACCGGCCGAGTCGGCAAGAACCCCCGACCGCGCGGAAATTGGTTCGACGCCGGCCCGATCGCACGGCAGGATCGACGACATGTCCAGGCACGCCTTCCTCGCAGCGCCGTCCGCAGTCGCGGACACGCCGAAGGCTGCCTTCCTCGTGGAGGATCTCGCCCTCGTCGCATTCGACGGCGCACGAAGCTGACCCTTCCCGGATCGTCCGGCGGACCCCACAGGGGGAGGGTCGGTTCGCTCCAGGGGTCCCGCTCCAGTTTCGGAACACACGGGAAGACATCATGGCCAAGACGGCCTTCGTGCGCACCAAGCCGCACCTCAACATCGGCACCATGGGACACGTCGACCACGGGAAGACGACCCTCACCGCCGCCATCACCAAGGTCCTCGCCGAGCGCGGCGGCGCCTCCTTCGTCCCGTTCGACCGCATCGACCGGGCCCCCGAGGAGGCCCGGCGCGGCATCACCATCAACCTCACGCACGTCGAGTACGAGACCGACACCCGGCACTACGCCCACGTCGACATGCCCGGTCACGCCGACTACGTCAAGAACATGGTCACGGGCGCGGCCCAGCTCGACGGGGCGATCCTCGTCGTGTCCGCGCTCGACGGCGTCATGCCACAGACGGCCGAGCACGTACTGCTGGCCCGCCAAGTGGGCGTGAACCACATCGTGGTGGCCCTCAACAAGGCCGACGCCGGGGACCCCGAGCTCACCGACCTGGTGGAGCTGGAGGTCCGCGAACTGCTGACCGCGCACGGCTACGGCGGCGACACCGCCCCGGTCGTCCGGGTCTCCGGGCTCGGGGCGCTGGAGGGGGACCCGCGCTGGACCGGGGCGATCGAGGCGCTGCTGGACGCCGTGGACACGTATGTGCCGATGCCGGTGCGCTACACGGACGCCCCGTTCCTGCTGCCGGTGGAGAACGTGCTGACCATCACCGGGCGCGGGACCGTCGTGACCGGCGCCGTCGAGCGGGGCTCGATCCGGCTCGGCGAGCGGGTGAGCGTGCTCGGCGGGGACGGCGAGCCGGTCGAGACGGTGGTGACCGGGCTGGAGACCTTCGGCCGGCCGATGGAGTCCGCCGAGGCCGGGGACAACGTCGCGCTCCTGTTGCGCGGCGTGCCGCGCGACGGGGTCCGGCGCGGGCACGTGGTCGCTGCGCCCGGGAGCGTGGAGCCGAGCCGCCGTTTCACCGCGCGGGTGTACGTGCTCTCCGCGCGGGAGGGCGGCCGTACGACGGCGCTCGCGTCCGGGTACCGGCCGCAGTTCTACATCCGCACCGCCGACGTGGTCGGGGACGTGGACCTGGGCGAGGCGGCCGTCGTCCGACCCGGGGAGACGGTCACCATGACCGTGGAGCTCGGGCGGGACGTGCCGCTGGAGACCGGCCTCGGCTTCGCGATCCGCGAGGGCGGGCGCACGGTCGGCGCCGGGACGGTGACCGCCGTCCTCTGAGCCGATCCTCGGTGTCGCCCGGATCGGGGCCCGCCGTGGTGGCGGCGGTCGGCTTCGGCCAGACTGCCGTCATCACGGGACACGACCGAGGGGCGGGCGGCGATGAGCGGCGAAACGGCACTGGTGCTGGGCGGCGGGGGGCTCACCGGGATCGGCTGGGAGAGCGGGATCCTGTACGGGCTCGCCCGTGCGGGCATCGACCTGGGCGACGCCGAACTCGTCGTCGGCACCTCGGCCGGCTCGGTGGTGGGCGCGCAACTCACCTCCGGGCTGCTGACCCCCCGGGAGCTGTACGAACGTCAGCTGGGCGACGCCTCGGGCGAGACGGTGGCGCGGCTCGGCGCGGGGCTCGTCGCGCGGTACGCCGTCGCGATGGCCCGCTCGCGGGACGCCGCCGGCTACCGCAGGCGCGTCGGCGCCTACGCCCTGGCCGCCGCCGGGACGGCATCGGAGACGGAGCGCCGCGAGGTTCTCAAGGCCCGACTGGTCTCGCGGGAGTGGCCCGAGCGGAGGTTCGTCGTCACCGCCGTGGACACCCTGAGCGGGGAACTCACCGCCTTCGACCGCACGGGCGGGGCCGGGCTGCTGGACGCCGTCTCGGCGAGTTGCGCCGTGCCGGGGGTGTGGCCGCCGGTGACCGTGGGCGGGCGACGGTTCATGGACGGCGGTGTCCGCTCCGCCACCAACGCCGACCTGGCGGCGGGATACGCCCGGGTGGTGATCCTCGCGCCCATGAGTCTGGGCACCGGCATGATCCCCTCGCCCGCCACGCAGGCGGCCCGGTTGCGGGCGGCCGGGGCCCGGGTGCTGCTGATCACCCCGTCCCAGGTGGCGCGCAAGGCCTTCGGGCGCAACGTGCTGGACCCCGCCCGGCGGGACCCGGCGGCGCGGGCGGGGCTGGCACAGGCGGCCGATCACGTGGCCGAGGCGACGGCCGTCTGGGCGACCTGACGGCGCGGCGGCCCGACAATGGTGGGGTGGACGACGAACAGATCCCGGTGATCCGGGACGTGGGCCAGGGCACGGCCAAGCTGATGCCGGACGTGGACCGGGAACGGGCCTGGCTGCTGACCGTCAACGGGGCACCACAGTCGTACGTGGACCTGGACGCGCCGGAGCACCTGGAGTTCGAGTACGTGCGTCGGCTGGCCCACGTACTCGACTGCGCGGCCGAGCCCGGGGCCCCGCTCGACCTGCTGCACCTGGGAGGGGGCGCGCTGACCCTGCCGCGCTACGCCGCCGCGACCCGGCCCGGCTCCCGACAGCAGGTGGTGGAGTTCGACGCGGAACTGGTGGACATGGTGGCGCGGCACCTGCCGCTGGCGGAGGGCGCCGGCGTCACGGTGCACGCGGCCGACGCCCGGGCCTGGTTGGGCGGTGCCCCCGGCGCGAGCGTGGACGTCCTGGTCGCGGACGTGTTCGGGGGCGCGCGGGTGCCGGCCCAGCTGACCTCGGTGGAGTACGCGCGGGAGGCGGCCCGGGTGCTCAGGCCCGGCGGGCTGTACGCGGCGAACCTGGCCGACGGGGCGCCCTTCGGGTTCCTGCGGGCGCAGCTGGCGAACTTCGGGGCGGTGTTCGGGGAACTGGCGCTGATCGCGGAGCCGGGCGTGCTGCGGGGACGGCGCTTCGGGAACGCGGTGCTCGTGGCGTCGGACCGGGAGATCCCGGTGGCGGCGCTGGCCCGGCGCTGCGCGGCCGACGCGTTCGCGGCGCGGGTGGAGGACGGGGAGGCGTTGGCCCGGTTCATGCGGGGGGCGCTGCCGGTGGGGGACGCGCAGGCGGTCGCCTCGCCGGAGCCGCCGACGGGGGCGTTCAGCGTCGACTAGGTCGTGGCTCTCGGGTGAGGGCGGGTCAGCCCAGGGGGAGCGTGGCCGGGGCGGGCGGCGCCGCGTGGACGTCGGGGGCTTCCTTCGCGGACTTGCGGGTCATCCGGCGGACGTCCGGGACGAGCAGGACCAGCCCGGTGACCAGGATCACGAGGGCCGCGCACCCCCACAGGGCGGAGGTGCGGCCGACGGCCGATTCGACGGGGCCGGCCAGGGCGGTGGCGAGCGGCAGCATCGACACCGAGCCGAACCAGTCGTAGGCGGACACCCGGGAGAACTTCTCCTCCGGGATCTCCTGGTGCATGGTCGTCATCCAGCTGACGCCGAACACCTCGATCGCCAGGCCGCTCACGAGCATCACGAGGCACAGGGCCCACACGGGAAGCGGTACCGCCAGTCCGGCGGAGGGCAGGGCCAGCGGGAACACGCACAGGGTGCCGACCAGCAGCAACCGTCGGGGTTTCCACGCCATCATGAGGAAGGCGCCGGCGATGGTGCCCACGCCGAAGAAGGCCAGGGCGAGGCCCCAGGGGGCCGCCCCGCCGAGTCGGTCCCGCGCGACCAACGGCCCGTACACGGCCTCGGCGGCGCCGACGACGGCGACGACCACGGAGAACTGGAGCACGATGCTCCACAGCCACGGGCGGGCCTTGAACTCCACCCAGCCCTCGCGCAGGTCGGACAGCAGCCCGCCGCCGGGGACCCGGTCGGGGATGTGACCGACGTCGAGGAAGGCGCGCAGGGCGCCGGCGACGGCGAAGGCCGCCGCGTCGACGGCGAGCACCCAGCCCGGGCCCATGGCGGCGATCAGGGCGCCGCCGAGGGCCGCGCCGCCGATGCCGGCGCCGTTCATGGCCATCCGGAAGAGCGCGAAGGCCCGATTGGCGTGCGGGCCGGACACGGTGGAGAGCAGCATGCCCTCGGCGGCCGGATTGAAGAACGCGGTACCCGTGCCGCAGAGCGCGGTGAGCAGCATCATCTGCCACAACCGCGGGTGCCCGGTGAGGACGATCACGGCGAACGCGGCTTGGGACACGCAGTTCAGGGCGTTCGCCCCGACCATCACCCGGTGGCGGGGCAGCCGGTCGGCGATGGCTCCGCCGATGAGCAGGAACAGGACGAGCGGCAGGGTGCGCGCCGCCGCGACGAGTCCGACGTCACCCGGGGACCCGCCGGTCTGGATGACCGCGAAGGAGGCCGCGATGAGCGCTCCGTGGCTGCCGAGGTTCGTGACGACCGCCGCGGCCGTCAGGAGGCTGTAGTTGCGGCCCGCCCATTCGGGGCGTCGGCGTGCGGACAGCGGGGCGGGATCGGCGGGGGGAGTGCTCACCCACGGACTATCCCTGCCCGGGGCCGGGATTCCAAACGAAATTCCGGCCCCGGGCAGGGGGCTGCGAAGATCAGCTCGCGTTGAGGCGGACGGAGCTGAGGATCTTCTCGTACGTCTCCTGGCTGACCTCGCCGGGAACCCCGGCCGCGCTGTAGAGGACCCAGGTCGCGAAGTCGTTCTTGGCGTTCTTGAAGCTGAAGGCGATGCTCTTGCCGTCCGAGGAGCACTTGTTCTCCTTCGGCAGGCCGGTCACCGAGGCGGTCGCCATGTGCCCCTTGAGACCGGAGGAGGTGGTGTACTCCTTGGGCTCCGTGACCTTGGTGGTGCCCTTCGGTCCCTTCTGCGCGTATCCGGCGAAGACCCAGTTGCCGGCCTCGGTGCGCGCCGCCTCGGCGGTGTCCTTCGCTCCCTGGCCGCCCTTGGTGCCGGTGCCGCCGAGCGACGTGGTCTCCTCGCTGCCGTTCTTGTCGGAGTCGACCTTGCACCAGTCCTGCTTGAGGTACGCCGGCGCGGACATCATGACGATCGGCGAGCCGTCGCCCTTGGCCTCGTCCTCGAAGCCGATCGACATGCCGGAGCTCAGCACCTCCCAGTCCGGCGGGACGTCGAAGGCGGTGCCGTGCTTCGGGTTGACGACGACCTTCCAACCGGGGATCACCGGCTTCAGGTCACCACCGGCGCGCGGGTTCCCGGTGGGGGTGGCCGGGGCGGCCGAGCTCGCGGCGGGGGACGAGGCGGCGACGACGGGCTTGTCGTCGGCCTGGTCGCTCTTCTTGTCCCGGGTGAGGACGAAGGTGCCGGTGACGGCGGCCGTGACGACGACCGCCGCGGCCGCGACGATGGCCACGGTCTTCGTGGAGAAGCGGGTTCCGCCGCCCTGGGGTGTCTGCGGGGGCTGCTGTCCCCACGGCTGTACGGGAGGGGGCGTCTGGTAGCCCGGCTGGGGATAGCCGTAGCCGGGCGGCTGCTGCTCGCCGAACCCCTGCTGCGGCGGCTGCTGCTGGTACGGGTTCGGCGTTCCCGGCTGCTGCTGGTACGGGTTCTGTTGCGCGTCCTGGGGGTCGTTCTCTCCCCCGGGCGGCTGCTGCTGTCCTGGCCACATGGCCGGTAACGATAGTGGGAGCGGGTGTCGGGAGCCACGGCCGCCCCCGGGGGAGGTCTGGCCAACCGCATCTACTCGTGGGTAACATCGCGTTCCATGAGCGCAGAACAGATGAACGTGGGCGAACTGCTCGCCGCGACGGTACCGATGGCCCGCACCCTCAACCTCCAGTTCCTGGAGACCACTCCGGAGCGCGCGGTCGTCCGCCTGCCGGACCAGCCCGACTACCACAACCACGTGGGCGGCCCGCACGCCGGCGCCATGTTCACGCTGGCCGAGTCCGCGAGCGGCGCCATCGTCCTGGCCGCCTTCAGCGACCAGCTCTCGCGCGCGGTACCGCTCGCCGTCAAGGCGGAGATCGGCTACAAGAAGCTCGCCAAGGGCGTCGTCACCGCCACCGCCACGCTCGGCCGCCCGGCCGCCGAGGTCATCGCCGAGCTGGACGCCGGCGGTCGCCCCGAGTTCCCCGTCACCATCGCCATCCAGCGCGAGGACGAGGCCGTGACGGGTGAGATGACCGTCGTCTGGACGCTGCGCCCCAACGCGTAGCACGCGGCGCGTCAGGGAGGCTCTCCCTGGGCCTTCGGGGGGAAGCCCAGGGAGTTTCCGGGCGACCGGCGGGGCAGGGTTCCGTCAGGCCGCCGGCTCAGCCGGCCTCGCCCCGGCGCGGCGCGCCTCGGCCCACGGGCCTACCGCCCGAGCCGGTGGATGACCTTCCCGGCACGGGGCTCCGCTCCCCGCGCCGCGTAGAAGTCCAACGCCGCCGGGTTGTCGGTATCGGCCGCCCACTCCACCCGCGAGCAACCGGCCTCGGACGCCGCTGCCTTCAGCGCAGGGGCTGCCGCAGCCGCCGCAGGGCTGAACCTCGGCGTCGCGGTGGCGCGTCCGGGCGAACCCGCCGGCGCCCCGGCGCACAGTGGGCGCGGGAGCGGTCCGGCGCGGGCCGCTCCCGCCGATGCCGACGCCGCAGGGAGCGCCCATGAGCGAGGCCGTGTCCAGACGTTCCGCGGTGCGTTTGCTCGGCGCCCTGGGCGCCACGCTCGCCACCGCCGGTTGCGTGGCCGCCGTACCGCCAGGGGCCGCGCCCCGCAAGGCGTCCCCCGCGGCGGGACCCGCCGGGCAGCCGGCCGGCACGGCCCGGATCGACGCCCTGCTGGGCCGGCTCACCCTCGACGAGAAGACCGCCCTGCTGCACGGGGCCCCGGACCCCGCCCCGCTCGGCCAGGCCGGCCACGTGCCCGGCGTTCCCCGGCTCGGCGTCCCGGCCCTGCGGCTCGCCGACGGACCCGCCGGCGTCCGCGTCGCCGCACGCGCCACCGCGCTGCCCGCGCCCGTGCTGCTGGCCTCCGCCTTCGACCCGGCGCTCGCCCGGGAGTACGGACGGGTCCTGGGCCGCGAGGGCCGGGCGCTGGGGCAGGACGTCCTGCTCGCCCCCATGGTCAACCTGATCCGCACCCCGTTCGCCGGACGCAACTTCGAGACCTTCGCCGAGGACCCCAGGCTCACGGCCGACCTGGTCGCCGAACTCGTGCGGGGGATCCAGGACGAGGGAATGATCGCCACCGTCAAGCACTTCGCGCTCAACAACCAGGAACGCGGTCGCGACACCATCGACGTCGTCGTCTCCGAACAGACCCTGCACGAGACCGAACTGAGGGGATTCGAGGCCGCGGTCGCCGCCGGTGTCGGCGCCGTGATGGGCGCGTACAACAAGGTCAACGGGACCTATGCCTGCGAGAACAAGGCGCTCCTGGACGAACTGCTGCGCGGCCGCTGGGGGTTCGACGGCTGGGTGGTCTCCGACTGGGGCGCCACCCACGGCACCGTCGCTTCCGTCAACGCCGGCCTCGACATGGAGATGCCCGGTGGCACCCACTACGGCGCCCCGCTGCGCGAGGCGGTGCGCGGTGGCTCGGTCTCACAGGACACCGTGGACCTGGCCGTACGCCGGATCCTGACCACCATGGACCGATTCGGGCTGCTCGCCGAACATCCCGTCGCCCGCCCCACCCGCGACGCCTCCGCCGGGGCCCGGTTCGCCCGCAAGGTGGCCACCGCCGGGGCGGTTCTGCTGCGCAACGAACACGGCACCCTGCCGCTGACCGGGGCGGCGGCCCGCTCGATCGCCGTGATCGGCCCGACCGGCCAGGTGCCGTTCGTCGGCGGCGGCGGCAGCGCCCACGTGGTCCCCGACGCGGCCGAGGCCCCGCTCACCGCCATCAAGCGGCGCGCCGGGAACGGGGCGAGCGTCCGTCACGTGCTCGGCGAGGACGTGTACGGCCGGGCGCTCCCGCCCACCCTGCTGACGCCGCCCGCCGATCTGGACGACCGCAGCGTGGACGCCGGCCGCCGCTGGAGCCACGAGGGAACGTTCACCCTGGCCGCGGACGACGAGTGGACGCTGATCGTCCACTACGCCGGGAAGCGGCCGGTCGTACGCCTCGACGGGGAGGACCTGTTCCCCGTACGCCAGGGCGTCGCCGAGTACTTCGCGGGCGGGCTCCTGGGGGCGGCCCCCGACGGGCTGACCGTCCGGCGCCACACCCGCGCCCTCAAGGCCGGCGTCCACCGCCTCGCGGTCACCGCGGACGGCGGGGACAAGGGCCTGCGCTTCCGGCTGCGGCACATCACCCGCGCCGGCAGGGCCGCCGACGTCGCCGAGGCCGTCAAGGCCGCCGAAGAGGCCCACAGCGTGGTGCTGTTCGCATACGAGGACGCCACCGAGGGCCGCGACCGCACCTCCCTCGCGCTGCCGGGCGGACAGGCCGCGCTGATCGAGGCCGTCACCGCCGTCAACCCGCGGACCACCGTGGTCCTCAACACCTCCTCCAGCACCACCATGCCCTGGCTCGCGCGGACCGGGGCGGTCCTCCAGATGTACTACCCGGGGCAGGAGGGGGCCGGAGCGACCGCAGACCTGCTCTTCGGGGACGTCGACCCGGGCGGCCGGCTGACGCAGACCTTCCCGGTCGAGGAGCGGGCGACCCCGGTCGGCGGGGACCCGCAGCGCTACCCCGGCGTCGGCGGCCGGCAGGAGTACACCGAGGGCGTGCACGTCGGCCACCGCTGGTACGACGCGCAGAAGGTGGAGCCGCTGTTCCCCTTCGGGCACGGGCTCTCGTACACGACGTGGGCGTACGAGAAGCTCGCCGTGCGAGCGGAGCGCGGCGGGCTGCGCGTGGAGTTCACGGTCCGCAACACCGGACCCCGCAAGGGCGTGGAGGTGGCGCAGGTGTACCTCGGGCCGGCCGGCTCGCTGCGATTGGACCAGCCGGTGCGCGTGTTGGCCGGGTACCGGCGGCTGACCCTGGCCCCGGGGCAGGCGCAGCGGGTCACCGTCGACATCGACGCCCGGACGCTGTCGTCGTGGGACCCGGACCAGCACACCTGGGTGGTGGGTTCAGGCCCGCGTGAGGTGTTCGCGGGCCGTTCCTCGCGTGAACTGCCACTGAGGGCGAGGGCCGTCGTGGCGAGCCGATAGGCTGCCCGTTCGGCGTGTCACAGGGGGCGCGCCGAAGATGATCTGGAGGACGTACCGGTGCACATCCAGGAATGGCTGGAGACGATTCCGGCGGTCAGCGTCTATCTCCTGGTGGGGCTGGTCATCGGACTGGAGAGCCTGGGCATCCCACTGCCCGGGGAGATCATCCTGGTCAGTTCGGCCCTGTTGGCCTCGCAGCACGGCGACATCAACCCGGTGGTGCTGGGGCTCTGCGCGATCACCGGGGCCATCGTGGGCGACTCCATCGGCTACGCCATCGGCCGGCGCGGCGGAAAGCCGCTGCTGGAGAAGCTCGGCCGGCGCTTCCCGAAGCACTTCGGGCCGGAACACGTGGCACTGGCGGAACGCTCCTTCGACAAGTGGGGCATGTGGGCCGTCTTCTTCGGCCGGTTCGTGGCGCTGCTGCGGATCTTCGCCGGACCGCTGGCGGGCGTGCTGCGCATGCCGTACTGGCGCTTCCTCGTCGCGAACATCCTGGGCGGCATCCTCTGGGCCGGCGGCACCACCGCCGTCATCTACTCCGTCGGGATCGTCGCCGAGCCGTGGCTGAAGCGGTTCTCCTGGCTGGCCCTGGCGGCGGCCCTGCTCTTCGGGCTGGCGGTGACGCTGGTGGTGCGCGGCCGGATGAAGAAGGCGGCGGCGCAGCTGCGGGAGACGGAGTCGGACGTACCCGCCGGGCGGACGCCCGCGGCCCGGTCCTCCGAGTCGACCGAGCCGTCGGCGGCGCCGGCGTCCTCGGCGCCGACCTCGGCGAGGGCGTCGGACTGACGCCCCGACCCGCCGGCGGCCCGCGTCCGCCGGCCCGCCGACGGGCGGTGGGCCGGCGGAACCGCGTCAGGCGTCGGGGGTCACCGAGGCGCGGTGCTGCTTGGCCAGTTCCGTGTACATCAGGGCGTTGACCTTGATCCCCTCGCGCTCCTCCTCCGTGAGCTCGCGCCGCACCTTGGCCGGCACGCCCGCGACCAGGGAGCCCGGCGGGACCACCATCCCCTGCGGGACCAGTGCCTGCGCGGCCACCAGCGAACCGGCGCCGATCACCGCGCCGTTCAGCACGGTGGCGCCCATGCCGATGAGGCAGTCGTCCTCGACGGTGCAGCCGTGCACCACCGCGTTGTGGCCGATGGAGACGCGCGCGCCGATGGAGACCGGGAAGCCGGGGTCCACGTGGATCGTGCAGTTGTCCTGCACGTTGCTGTCGGCGCCGAGCGCGATCGGGCCGCAGTCCGCGCGCAGCACCGCCGAGTACCAGACGCTCGCGCCCGCGGCGAGGGTCACGTCGCCGATCACCGCCGAGGTGGGCGCCGTGAAGGCGGTGGGATCGATGACCGGCTGCCGTCCGCCCACACCCGCGACGAGTGCCTGGGCCGCCTGCTGCGTCATGTTCTCTTCCCTCTGTTCCGTGGTCCGCTGTCTGCCGCGCTGACAGCACGGTAGGCCACCTCCCTCGGAGGCCCCGGGATGGGGTGAAGATCACGGCGCGGTACCGGCGGCCGGCACGCTACGGTGACCGGGTGCCGAAGAACCAGAACACGTTCTCATCCCTGCGGCGTCGGGTGGTCAACCGCGCCGTCCACGCGGGCTGGCGCTGGATGCAGCGTGCCGGCGCCGTCACCGCCGAGACCCCGGGACGGCTGCGCTTCGACGCCATCGGGCCCGCCACCCGCCTCGCCTTCCCGCAAGGCACGATCTTCGGCGAACCCTGGATCAGGCTCGGAGACCACTGCATCATCGCCGAACAGGTCACCCTGACCGCCGGGATGATGCCCGACCTCGACCTCGGCCCGGACCCGATGCTCGTCCTCGGCAACGGCGTGGTCCTCGGCCGGGGCAGCCACGTCATCGCCGACACCCGGATCACCATCGGCGACGACACCTTCTGCGGGCCCGGCGTCTACATCACCTCCACCAACCACAGCTACGACGACCCGCACGAACCCGTGGGCAAGCAGTGGCCGCGCAGCGCCCCGGTGGAGATCGGCCCGGGCTGCTGGCTCGGGACGGGCGCGGTGATCCTTCCCGGCGCCCGGCTGGGCCGCAACGTGGTGGTGGCCGCGGGGGCCGTCGTACGCGGTGAGGTACCCGACCACGCGGTGGTGGCGGGGGCGCCGGCGCGGATCGTGCGGCGCTGGGAGCCGGAGACGGGCTGGCAGCCGCCGCTGCGCACACCCACGCCGGTGCCGATAGCGGACGGGGTCACCCCCGGGCAGTTGCGGGCACTGGCCGAACTGGCGGAGGCGGAGCAGCGCACCTCCGAGATCGCGGGCGACCCGGCGTAGCGGGCGCTACCCGGCGGCCAGCAGGACGGTACCCGCCAGGGCCAGTCCGGCGCCCGCCGCCTGTACGGTCCGCAGCCGCTCCTTGAGCATCACGAACGCGGCCAGCGCGGTGATCACCGGGTAGAGCGAGGAAAGCACGGCGGCCACGGTGACCGGGCCGCTCTGCGCGGCGACGGAGTACGTGCCGTTCGCCGCTACGTCCGCGAGGCCGACGAAGGCCAGCGCCGGCAGCAGTCCCCACAGGATCGCGCGCCCGCCGTCCGCCGGAAGGGCGGGGGCGCCGCGCCGGGTCCGGACCCACAGGGCCGCGCCGCCGGCGGCCACGTTCGTCACCCGCTGGACGAAGAGGGCCAGGAACAGGCCGGTGAGGGTGGTGGAGGCGTGCGAGATCAGGGCCATCACCGCGCCGAACCCGAAGGCCGCCACCAGGGTGAGCACGACGGCCCGGCGCTGTACGGGTGCTCCCCGCAGCTCGGGGCCGCCGGCGAGGACGATGCCCCCGACGGCCACGGCGATCCCGGCGAACTGGCCGAGCCCGGGCCGCTCGCCCAGCGCCAGCCCGGCCCCGACCGGCACGATCACGCCGAGCGAACCCAGCGGGGACACCACGCCCATCGGTCCGAGCGCCAGCGCCTCGTAGAAGGCGAGCATCGCCAGGGGGCCGACCAGTCCGGCGCCGACGGCGAACCACAGCTGGGGCCCGGCCTCGTGCCAGGCGCCGGTGCCGAGGACCACCGCGCCCAGCACGACGACGGCGACGAGCTGCGAGACCACGACCACCGTGAGCGCCGGCAGGCGACGGGTCAGCAGCCCGCCGCCGAAGTCGGCGAGGCCCCACAGCACGGCTGTGGCCAGGGCGAACAGGGTGGTCATGGCAGGACCTCGCAGTACAGTGCATTGAACGGTGAAGTACCGCGCACCATAGTCCATTCCATTGGACTCTGTCAGTCAGAATATTGGACCACGAGTGTGGGGGCGATACGTTGTCGGACCTAGAGGAGCTCACCCAGGCCCTCGCGCGGAACCTCAGGCGATGGCGCGGTGAGCGGGGCTTCACCCTGGAGGCGCTGGCGGCCCGGGCCGGGGTCAGCCGCGGGATGATCATCCAGATCGAGCAGGCCCGGACGAACCCCAGCGTCGGCACCACGGTCAAACTGGCCGACGCGCTCGGCGTCAGCATCACGACCCTGCTCGACCGCGACCGCAGTCCGCAGGTGCAGGTGGTACTGCCGGGGCAGGGGGTGCGGATGTGGTCCACCGAGGGCGGCAGCGGCGCCACCATGCTGCTCGGCGACGACCGGCGCGGGCCGCTGGAGGTCTGGACCTACCTCCTGGAACCCGGCGAGGGCACCGACTCCGACGCCCACCCGTCGGGGACCCTGGAGATGCTCCACGTCACGGCGGGCACCCTCACCCTCCTCGTCGACGGGGAGGCGTACACGGTGCCCGCGGGAGGGGCCGTCTCCTTCGAGGGGAACGTCCCGCACACCTACCGCAACGACGGGACCGAGCCCATGGAGATGACCATGGCGGTCTCGATCCCGCCGGTGACCGGGCCGTGAGGGCTCACGTGCGGTGAACGCGGCCGGCCGGTCGGGCGGTCAGAGCGCCGGGATCTCGATCGCCGGGCAGCGGTCCATGACCATGTCCAGACCGGCCTCGCGGGTACGGGCGCAGGCCTCCTCGTCGATCACGTCCAGTTGGAACCAGACGGCCTCCGCCCCGACCGCCACGGCCTCGTCGGCCACGGCGCCGGCGAGGGCGCTGTTCACGAAGACGTCGACCACGTCGACCTTGAACGGGATCTCGCGGAGCGAGGCGTAACCCCGCTCGCCGTGCACCGTCTCCGCCTTGGGGTGTACGGGGATCACGCGCTTGCCGTACCGCTGGAGCACGCGGGCCACCCCGTAAGCCGCCCGGTCCTCGTTGTTGGACAGGCCCACCACGGCCCAGGTGTCACCGAGTTCGGTGAGGATCTTGCGGATGGTCGCGGGGTCGCCGTACACGTGTGCCGCCTCCTGCTGCTCCGGTGCTGCGCGCGGCCCGGCCCGATGCCGGCCCGCACGTCGATCAACCGCCGGGACGCGTGTCCGATTCCCGGGCCCGGCGGGCGGCCGGAGAGACCCTTGGCCACGGCTTAGGGTGGGACGGTGACGGCAGACCAGTACGTGACGGTGGCCCGCGAGGGCGTGCACGAGTCCGAGATCAACCGCTCGCGGTTCCTGTGCTCGCTCGCCCCGGCCGCGACCGAGCGGGAGGCGCAGGCGTTCATCGCGCGCATCCGCAAGGAGCACCCCACCGCCTCGCACAACTGCCACGCCTACGTGATCGGCGCCGACGCCTCCGTCCAGAAGGCGAGCGACGACGGGGAACCCGGCGGCACCGCCGGAGTCCCCATGCTCCAGATGCTCACCCGACGCGACATCCGCTACGCGGTCGCCGTCGTCACCCGCTACTACGGCGGCGTGAAACTCGGCGCCGGCGGCCTCATCCGCGCCTACGGCGGAGTCGTCGGCGAGGCGCTCGACGCCCTCGGCACCGTGACCCGCAGGCGCTACCGCCTGGCCACCGTCACCGTCGACCACCAGCGCGCCGGCAAGACCCAGAACGACCTCCGCTCCACCGGTCGCACCGTGGTCGACCTGCGCTACGGAACCGCGGTGGAGATCGAGGTCGCGATCCCCGAGGCCGACCTGCCCGCGTTCGAGGCCTGGCTCGCCGACAGCACCGCGGGCAGCGCCACCCTCACCCTGGGCGGGGAGACGTACGCCCCCTGACTGCGGGACGCGGGCGCCCCGAACACGTCCTTCGCGGGCCCGGTGACCGGTTAGCGTAGAGGGGGCACAGGGCCAGAGGACGACCAGGGGGAGACGGCATGCGCGGCGGGGCCGGCGAGTGAAGTTCCTGCACACCTCCGACTGGCACCTCGGACGCTCCTTCCACCGCGTGAACATGCTCGGAGCCCAGGCCGCCTTCATCGACCACCTCGTCGCGACCGTCGAGGAGCACGAGGTCGACGCCGTCCTCGTCGCCGGCGACATCTACGACCGGGCCGTGCCCCCGCTGCCCGCCGTCGAACTGTACGACCGGGCCCTGCACCGGCTCGCCGCACTCGGCGTACCGACCGTGATGATCTCCGGGAACCACGACTCCGCCCGCCGCCTCGGAGTCGGCGCCGGGCTGATCGACCGGGCCGGGATCTTCCTGCGGACCGACCCGGCGGGCTGCGCCGACCCCGTGGTGCTGTCGGACGCACACGGCGACGTGGCGCTGTACGGACTGCCCTATCTCGAACCGGCGCTGGTGAAGGACACCCTGGGAGCGGACCGGGTCGGTCACGAGGCGGTGCTGGGCGCGGCGATGCGCCGGATCCGGGCCGACCTGGCCGCCCGGGCACCCGGCACCCGCTCGATCGTCCTCTCCCACGCCTTCGTCACCGGGGGGACGGCCAGCGACAGCGAGCGCGACATCACCGTCGGAGGGGTCGAGGCCGTGCCCGCCGACGTCTTCGCCGGGGTGGACTACGCCGCACTCGGCCACCTCCACGGCTGCCAGACCATCAACGAACGGGTCCGCTACTCGGGTTCCCCGCTGGCCTACTCCTTCTCCGAGGCCGACCACCGCAAGACCATGTGGCTGATCGACCTCGGCGCGGGCGGCGAACTGACGAGCGCGGAACGGATCGAGAACCCCGTCCCGCGCCCCCTCGCCCGGATCCGCGGCCGACTGGACGACCTGCTCGCGGACTCCGCGCTCACCCGGCACGAGAACTCCTGGATCGAGGCCACCCTCACCGACCCCGCCCGGCCCGAGGACCCCATGGCGCGCCTCGCCGCCCGCTTCCCGCACACCCTCAGCCTCGCCTTCGACCCCGACGGCCGCGAGGAGGACGGCGGGATCTCCTACGCCCAACGGCTCAAGGGCCGCAGCGATCAGGAGATCGCCGAGGACTTCGTCGCCCACGTGCGCGGCGGCGGATCCGCCGACGAGGCCGAACGGGTCGTGCTCCAAGGCGCCTTCGACGACGTACGGGCCCAGGCCCGGCACGAGGAGACCGCCCGATGAGGCTGCACCGGCTCAAGGTCACCGCCTTCGGCCCCTTCGCGGAACCCCAGGAGATCGACTTCGACGCCCTCTCCGGCGCCGGCGTCTTCCTCCTGCACGGCCCCACCGGAGCGGGCAAGACCTCCGTCCTCGACGCGGTCTGCTACGCCCTCTACGCCTCCGTGCCCGGCGTCCGCCAGAACCCGGGGAACAGCCTGCGCAGCGACCACGCGGCCCCCGAGACCCCCACTGAGGTCACCCTCGAACTCACCGCGGGCGGACGCCGTCTGGAGATCACCCGGCGGCCCGAACAGGACCGGCCGAAGAAACGCGGCACGGGCACGACCAAGGACAAGGCGCAGAGTTGGCTGCGCGAGTACGACGGCGAGAACTGGACCGCGCTGAGCCGCTCCCACCAGGAGATCGGCGAGGAGGTCGAACAACTCCTCGGCATGAGCCGCGACCAGTTCTGTCAGGTGGTGCTGTTGCCGCAGGGGGAGTTCGCCCAGTTCCTGCGGGCCGGCGCCGAGGCCCGCGGCCGACTGCTCGGGCGGCTCTTCGACACCCGCCGCTTCGCCGCCGTCGAGACGCTGCTCGCGGAACGCCGCCGGGCCGCCGAGGCCAAGGTGCGCGCCGGTGACGAGAAGGTCCTCCACACCGCCCAACGTCTCGCCCAGGCCGCCGGGGACTGCGCCGACCTGCGCTCCTGGCCGCTGCCCCGCCACCAGCCCGGCGACCCCGGCCTCGCCGAGGCGATCCGGGCCTGGGCGGCCGTCGCACGGTGCGCCGCCCGGGAACGGCTGACCGTGGCCGAGTACGCGCTGGCCGCCGTCGAAAGCCGGTACGCCGCCGCCCGGCGGGCCGCCGAGGACGCCCGGGAACTCGACCGGCTCCAGCGCCGGCACGCCGAGACCACCCGCCGGGCCGCCCTGTTCGCCGAGGCCGCACCCGAACGGGAGCGGGTCCGGGCCCTCCTGGACCGGGCCCGTCGGGGTGCCCTCGTCGCCCCCGCCCTGGAACTGCGCGGAGCCGCGGCCGGCGCCCACCTGACCGCCGCCCACGCGGAATCCCTCGCCCGCGCCGAACTCCCCCCGGCCCTCGCCGAGGCCGGCACGGAACAACTCGCCACCGTCGAGCAGCGGTTGCGCGAGGAACTCGGCGCGGTCGGCGCCGCCCAACGCGCCGAGCAGCGCAGCGCCGAGATCGGTCGCGAACGCGCCACTCTCGACCGGGAGTCCCGGGACGCCGACGAGCAACACCAGGAATCCGCCGAGTGGCTCGCCCGCTGGGACGCCACCCGGACCGCGCTGGTCGCCCGCGCCGACGCCGCCCAACAGGCCGCCACCCTCGCCGAACAGCTCGCGGGCCGCCTGGAGCCCGCCCGGATGCACCTGAGCGCCGCCCGGCGACGTGACGCCCTCGCCGCCGACGCCGAAGCCGCCTCGGGCGACCTGCTGGCCGTACGCGAGGAGTCCACCGCAGCCCGGGAACGTTGGCTGGAGCTGAAGGAGACCCGACTGCGCGGGATCGCCGCCGAACTCGCCGCGGCGCTGGTGGCGGGGGAGCCCTGCACGGTGTGCGGATCGGCGGAGCACCCCGAGCCGGCCCGCCCCGCGCCCGGGCACGTCGACCGGGCCGCCGAGGACGCCGCCCACGCCCGCTTCGAGCAGGCCGAGGAACGCAGGGCCACCGTCGAGCGGAGACTGGCCGCCGTGCGGGAGGCCGAGTCCGAGGCCGCCGCCGCGGCCGGGGACGCCACCACCGCCGAACTGCTCGCGCGGAGCGCCGACCTGAGCTCCCGGCACGCGGCCGCCCACGCCGACGCCGCCGGACTGCACGCCGCCCGCGAGCGCCTCGCACGCGCCGAGCAGGAGCACGCCGCGCGCAGCGCCGACCGGCTCGACGCCGAGCGCCGGGCCGCCGCACGCGCCTCCCGCCGCGAGGCCCTCGAACGGGAACAGGCCTCCCTGGAAGCCGAACTGGTCCTCGTACGGGGCGACGCGCCCAGCGTCGCGGCCCGCGCCCGGATCCTGGAGGACCGGATCCGGATGGTCACCGGCGCCGCCGCGTCCCTGCGCCGCGCCGAGACGACCGCCGCCCGCCTTAAGGAGGCCGACGACCAACTCGCCGACGCCGCCTTCAAGGCCGGCTTCGACACCACCGACGCGGCGGCCGACGCCGTACTCCCCGAGTACGAACGCACCGCGCTCCAGCACCGGCTGGACTCCTGGCAGGCCGAGGAGGCCATGCTCGCCGACCGCCGCGGCGAGAGCGAGACCGCCGCCGCGGCGACCCTGCCGCCCGCCGACCCGCACACCGCCGAGGCACACGCGGACACGGCCGCCGCGAGGCTGCGCACGGCCGGCTCCGCCGTCGACGCCGCCCGGGTGCGCTGCGCCGAACTGGACCGGCTCTCCCGGCAGGCCGAGCAGGAACTGCGGGCCCTGGGCCCGCTGCGCGAGGCCTACGACCGGGTGGCCCGGCTCGCCGGACTCACCGCGGGCACCTCCGCCGACAACGAGCGCAAGATGCGGCTGGAGTCGTACGTCCTGGCCGCCCGACTGGAGCAGGTCGCCGCGGCCGCGACGGTGCGGCTGCTGCGCATGTCCGGCGGCCGTTACACGCTCGTCCACTCCGACGCGAGGGCGAGCGGCCGGGGCCGCTCCGGCCTGGGGCTCCACGTGGTGGACGCCTGGACCGGCATCGAGCGGGACACCGCCACCCTGTCCGGAGGCGAGACCTTCTTCGCCTCGCTCGCGCTCGCCCTCGGGCTGGCCGACGTGGTCACCGACGAGACCGGCGGGATGCGCCTCGACACCCTGTTCATCGACGAGGGGTTCGGCAGCCTCGACGACCAGGCCCTGGACGAGGTCCTCGACGTGCTGGACTCGCTGCGCGAGCGGGACCGCAGCGTCGGGATCGTGAGCCACGTCGCCGATCTGCGGACCCGGGTCCAGGCCCAGCTGGAGATCGTCAAGCAGCGCGGCGGCTCGATCGTGCGCCACCGTACCGGCGGTCTCAGGGGCTGAGGGGCCGCCGCGACAGCGGGGACGAGTACACGATGCTCGTGGTGACGGACCCGAGCCCCGATATCCGGCCGGTGATCTCCTCCAGGTGCCGCATGGAGCGCGCGGCCACCTTGAGCACGAAACAGTCGTCGCCCGTGACGTGGTGGGCCTCCAGGATGTCCGGTGTGGCCTCCAGAAGATCGTTGAACGGCTTGTAGTTGCCGTGCGGATAGCGCAGCCGAACCAGGGCGAGCACGGGTTTGCCCAGTTTCTCGGGATCCACCACGGCCGTGTACCCGGTGATCACGCCCGCCTCCTCCAGCCGACGCACCCGCTCGGTGACGGCGCTCGCGGACATGGACACCGCCCGCGCGAGCTCGGCGAAACCGGCCCGTCCGTTCTCTTGCAGGGCCGCCAGGATGCGCCAGTCGGTGGCGTCGGGGGAATAGTCGGTCATCCCGCAGATGTAGCAGGACAATCCCCGGCGATACAAGAGGAAGGCCGGGGGAACTGCCTTCCGACGCTGATCGGCAGGTCATAGATTCCAGACCATGACGACGACACGGAACACCGCGGCCACCCCCGCCACCACCCACCCCGTGCTCCGGGTCCCCCCGGCGAGCCCGGCCGCGGCGGCCGCCTACTTCGCGGCGAGCCTCGCCTTCCACGCGGACGTCTCCGACGTCGCCGCCGCGGTCAGGGCCCACCGCGAGGAGGGCGCCGCACTCGGCTTCCAACTGATCGACTCCCGCTCCACCGAGGCCTGGGACCAGGCCCACGTGCCCGGCGCGATCCACCTGCCCACCGCGCTCATCCCCGGGCAGGCCGACCAGCTCCTGGACAAGGACGTCCCGGTGGTCACCTACTGCTGGGGCCCCGGCTGCAACGGAGCCACCCGGTCCGCCCTGGCGCTCGCCGAACGCGGCTACCGGGTCAAGGAGATGCTCGGCGGCATCGAGTACTGGATCCGCGAGGGCTTCGAGGTCGAGACCTGGGAGGGGAACCGGCAGCGCGCCGAGGCCGACCCGCTGACCGCGCCCACGGACTCCGACGACTGCGGCTGCTGACCTCGCCCGTGCGCACCGACGCGACGACGGGCCGCTCACCCGCGCAGGGGTGGGCGGCCCGTCGTCATCCGTGGGCCGCGGCCGGATCAGAGCTTCGAGAGCTCGTCCACCAGGTCGTCCAGCCCCAGCGAACCCTGCGACAGCGCCGCCATGTGCCACGCCTTCAGGTCGAAGGACTCGCCGTGCGTGGCGCGGGCGTTGTCCCGGCCCAGCAGCCAGGCGCGCTCGCCCAGCTTGTAGCCGATGGCCTGGCCCGGCATCGACAGGTAGCGGGTCAGCTCGCTCTCGACGAAGTCGCCCGGCCGACCGCTGTGCAGGCCGAAGAACTCCTGCGCCAGCTCCACCGTCCACCGCTCGCCCGGGTGGAACGGCGAGTCCGCCGGGATGTCCAACTCCAGGTGCATGCCGATGTCCACGATGACGCGCGCGGCGCGCATCATCTGGCAGTCCAGGTAACCGAGCCGCTGCTCGGCGTCCTTCAGGTACCCGAGCTCGTCCATCAGCCGCTCGGCGTACAGGGCCCAGCCCTCGGCGTTGGCGCTCACCAGACCGACGCTCGCCTGGTAGCGGGACAGCTGGTCCGCGACGTGCGTCCACTGCGCCAACTGGAGGTGGTGACCCGGAACCCCTTCGTGGTACCAGGTCGAGACCAGGTCGTACACCGGGAAGCGGGTCTGGCCCATCGTCGGCAACCAGGTGCGCCCCGGACGGGAGAAGTCCTCCGACGGGTTGGTGTAGTACGGGGCCGCCGCGCCGCCCGGCGGGGCGATCATCGACTCCACCTTCTTGACCCGCTCGGCGAGTTCGAAGTGGGTGCCGTCGAGGTTCTCGATGGCCTCGTCCATGAGGCCCTGCAACCAGGCACGGACCTCGTCGACGCCCTCGATGTGCGTGCCGTGCTCGTCCAGGTGCCGCAGCGCGTCCCACGGGTTCGAGCCCGGCAGGATCTTGTCCGCCTCGGCCTTCATCTCGGCGAGCAGTCGGTGGTACTCCGACCAGCCGTAGGCGTAGGCCTCGTCCAGGTCCAGGTCCGTGCCGTTGAAGTACCGGGACCAGCGCGCGTAGCGCTCGCGGCCCACGGTGTCCGGGGCGTCCGCGACGGCGGGTGCGTACACCTCGCTCATCCAGTCGCGCAGTGCGACGACGGCGGTCGTGGCGGCCGCGGCCGCCTCGTCCAGCTCGGCGCGCAGGGAGTCCGGGCCGTCCGCCGCGAACTTCCCGAAGAAGTCGCGCTCGCCGTCGCCGGCCTGACCGGCCCAGGTGGTGAGCTGGCCGATGAAGGTGGCGGTGGGGCGCGGACCCCCGTACAGGCCCCGGTCCAGGCCCAGTCGCAGGCTCTCGCGGTAGCCGGCGAAGGCGGCCGGGACCGCCCGCAGCCGTTCGGCGATGGCCGCCCAGTCCTCCGCCGTGTCGGCCGGGGTCAGCGTGAAGATCTCGCGGACCGAATGCGCGGGGGAGTGGAGGTTGCTGACCGCGCGGAGGTCCTCGTCGGCCTCGTACACGCCGAGTTCCGCGGTGAGGCGCTCGCGCAGCAGGCGCGCGCAGCGGCGCTCGGCGTCGGTGTCGGCGCCGGGCAGCAGCTCGGCGGCGTCGAGCCGGTCGAGGGTGGTGCGGGCCAGCTCGGCGACGGCCGCGCGACCGGCCGGGGAGAAGTCCGGGAGCCGGCGGGAACTCTCGGCGACGCCGAGGTAGGTACCGGTGATCGGGTCGATGGCGATGAGGTCGTCTACGTACGCGTCGGCGACCTGGCGGGGCAGCCGGCGGGCGCGGTCACTGTGGAGGGTCTCAGACATACGGCCATCTTCGTATGTGAGACGCCCTCCCGTCATCGGAGTTCGCTCTCGGCCTGCGGGCCTCTCGACCCGAGCGTTTCCCGGGAGGTCCGTACGCGACCGGGGGCCGCCCGCACCCGGCGAACGGCCCTCGGTATCGCGTGTCTTCAGCCCTGGAGCCGCCGGGTCTCGTACGCGTGCCGCTCGCGCGGGGCCTCGTGGGAGGACGACCGGGAGCCGACGCGGGCGGCGTCCAGCCGGGCAGTGATCACCAGGGTGCCCTCCTCGATCTGGTAGTCGAGGGGCAGCCCGAGACCGCGCATGGCCGCGACCATGCCGGTGTTGGAGGCCTGGGTGACGGCGTACACGCTGTCGCAGCCGGCCTCCACGGCCATCGACAGCAGGCGGCGCAGCAGCTCCGAGCCGATGCCTCGGCGCTGCCAGTCGTCCTCGATGAGCAGCGCCACCTCGGTCTCGTCGCCGTCCCACAACAGGTGGCCGAGGGCGACGAGCTTCCCGGACGCGGTCGTCGCGGCCAACGTGCGACCGAACCGGGGACTCAGCAGGTGGCCGAGGTAGCGATCGGCGTCGCCGACCGGACCGTGGTAGCGAAGGCCCAGCGTGCGCTCGGAGCAACGGTCGTGCATCGCGCGGGCGGCGGCCAGATCGGAGCCGTCGGCCCGCCGCACGGTGATCTCGTTGCCCTCCGGCAACGTCAGCACGTCCTGGCTGCGCGGGACGCGCGGCCCGAGCCGGGCGTCGAGTTCCACCAGTGCCCGGGCGCGGGCGAACTCGGTCGGGGTGAAGGGAAGGTAAGGGCGCTCCACGGTGATCGCGCCGCCCGAAGGGTCGCGCAGCCGCATGACCGTGGCCTCCAGGACCCCTTCGACGGGGGCGTCCGCGCCGGCGTTGGGGCGGCCGGAGAGCGTGGTCGCGGGGATCGAGTGGATCGTGCAGCGGCCGAGCAGTTGGCGCAGGGCGAGCGGCAGCTCGGCGGCGTCCAGCGCGGTGCGGGTGGCGAGTCCGAGCACCCGGGTCGGGGTGTCGACCAGGTCGTGGGCGTCGGCGCGCTCGATCCAGGTGCTGTGCCCGCCGGCCCCGGCGATGGCCCGGGTCAGGTCCGCGGAGGGCAGCCGCTGCGGGGCGCGCAGCAGGAACTCGTCGACCGTGCCGCCCTCGGGGAGGGGGTGGGTCTGCAACGTCAGGATGTCCACGCCGCTGCGGGCGAGCGCGGTGCAGATCGCTGCCAGGCTGCCGGGTTCGTCACGCACCGTCGTGCGCATCCGCCACAGGGCGGGGGTCGCCTTCGGGTCGGCGGGGGAACCGGCGCTCTCCCCGGCGGGTGTGGCATGCGGCGCCGATGCCGCGGCCGGATCGGAGGGCGCGGAGTTTCCCGGAGGGGGCGCATGACTGTGGCGGCGTGCCCACCAGGTGTGGAAGGCGGCCGTGACCAGGAGCGCGATGGCCGAGGCGACCAGCAGGATCGGGCCCCTGGGGCCGTGCACCACGAGATTGGCGATGCCGTCGGCCACCGCGACGGCGCAGAAGAGGGCGGCGAGTTCGACGACGTCACGGCGCCAGTGGTGGCGGTGGGGACGCTGGGCGGAGGCAACATTACGGTCAGTCATGCACACCACTGTGGCGCAGGGGTGTTGCGTGATCACGAACGATCTGTGACCGACTGGTTAAGTGTCGATCCGCTCGGTCTGCCATGTTTCGAGGGGTTTCGGCCGTTGTTTCCGGCGAGGTCACGACTGCCCCACGCGCCCCGGTCGGAGCGTCCTGGTGAAGAGCACCCGACCTCCCTGCTGCCGCAGGCGCACGGTGAGCTCCCCGCTGTCCCCGTCGATGTCGACCTCGCCGTAGTAGGGCGGGTTCTCGGCCGGGGACATGTTGGCCACCGAGGCCGACCGAACGTATGCGGTCCGAGCCCCGAAGGTCGCGTCGAGGCGGCCCGCAGGGAAGGCGCCCGCACCGATCGGGCCGGAGACGAACTCCCAGAACGGCGCGAAGTCCGTGAAGGCGGCCCGCTCGGGCGCGTAGTGGTTGGCGGCCGTGTAGTGAACGTCGGCCGTGAGCCAGACGGTGCCGGTGATGCGTCGGTGCTTGATGTGACGCAGGAGTTCGGCGATCTGGAGCTCCCGACCGAGCGGGGCGCCCGGATCACCCTGGGCGACGGCCTCGAAGTCGGTGGCCCCGTCGGCGACGACGATGCCCAGCGGCATGTCCGAGGCGATCACCTTCCACGTCGCGCGCGAGCGCGAGAGCTCGCGCTTGAGCCAGCCCAGCTGTTCCGGACCGAGAATGCCGATCGGGTCGACGGTCTGGGTGTCGGGGGAATTGGGGTTCCGATAGGTCCGCATGTCGAGGACGAACACGTCCAACAGCGGCCCGTGCCGCATCACCCGGTACATCCGCCCCTCGACACCACCACCGCGCAGATCACTGACCGGGAAATACTCCCCGAAGGCCTGACGGGCCCGACCGGCGAGGGTGTCGACGTCCTTGACGGTGTACCGGGGATCCTCGATCCGCTGCCCCGGATACCAGTTGTTGCGCACCTCGTGGTCGTCCCACTGGACCAGCACCGGGACCTGGGCGTTGAAGTCGCGGAGGTTGCGATCGAGCAGGTTGTAGCGGAAGTTCCCGCGGAACTCCGCCAGGGTCTCCGCGACCTTCGACTTCTCCTCGCTGGTGACGTTGCGCCAGACCGTCCCGTCGGGCCGGGGCACGGCGGCCTGGAGGGGACCGTCGGCGTAGATCGTGTCGCCGCTGAAGAGGAAGAAGTCCGGGTCCCGCAGCCGCATCTCGTCGAAGACGCGGTACCCGCCGACCTCGGGATTGATGCCCCAGCCCTGCCCCGCGAGGTCACCGGACCACAGGAAGCGCACGTCGTGGCGGCGGGACACCGGCGTGGTGCGGAACGTGCCGTGCACCGGCTCGCCGGTCCGGCGGGGATCGCCGGGGTCCGCGAGCACGATCCGGTAGTGGATCTGCCGGCCGGGCGGCAGATCGCGCAGGGTGACGGTGCCGGTGAAGTCGGTGGCGGGACCGAGGAACACCCCGCCGTGGCGGCGCACACCGTACCGGAACGACTCGCTCGGAGAGGTCTCGACCCACATCCGCGCGGCACGGTCGGAGCGCGTCCAGACGGTGGCCGAATGGGCGGTGATCTCCCCGGACTGGGTGCCCCAGAGGGCGTTCGGGCGGCCGGAGAGGACGAGCGCGGGAGCCCGGCGCGGGGCGGCGAACGCCGGCGACGCGAAGGCCCCGGACAGGACGAGCCCGGCCGGAACGGCGAGCGAACTGCCGAGCAGGGAACGTCGGGTGTGCGGCAGGGGTGCCATCGGTGCGTCTCCAGGGACCGGCGGGGGCGGGCCGGACCAGTGTGTCGCCGCACACCGGCCCGGCCGCGTCGCCCACGCGAACCGCGGATGAACAGCCGCCGGCCGCTCACACCGCCCGCTGCTCCCCGCTCCACGCCGTCGCGTCCGGTATCGGGCCCGCCGTACCGCTCGACGCCCGGCGCGCCGTGTCGAGGATGACCCGGGAGACGAGAGCGGGGTCGTCGTTCATCGGGACGTGCCCACAGCCCGGGAGCCGAACCAGCCGGGCGGCCGGGATCACGCGCTTGGCACGCACCCCCTGCCGCCGCAGGAGGAGCCGGTCGCTGCCGCCCCAGGCGATGGTGACCGGCAGACCCGGCACGTCGTCGGTGAAGAGTACGGATCCGCCCGCCGCCAGGGTCTTCTCGAAGCCGGTGGCGTCGCGCAGGGCGAGGGTCTCGGCCACCACCGCCTCGGGAGAACGCCGGGCCGGGCGGGCGTAGATGGTCCCCGTCAGCGCGGCCCGCCCCGCCCCGCTGCGCGAGAGCCGCTCCAGCGTGGGCCGCGGCAGCGCCCTCGCGCCGACGCGCATCGACCGCAGGGCCGCGAAGGCGTACCGGCGCTCGGACTGCGACCAGAACCCGGCGGGGGACAGGGCGGTCACCGACCGCACGAGGTGCGTGCGCGCCATTTCGAGCGCGAGCAGCCCGCCGAGGGAGTTCCCCGCGACGTGCGGACGCTCCACGCCCAGTGCCGCGCAGAGCGCGCCGAGGGCCGGGGCGACGGTGGACAGGTCGTACGGGACGTCCGCGGGCAGCGGATCGGAGGCGCCGAAGCCCGGCAGGTCGACCGCGATGACCTCGTGCTCGGCGGCCAGGATGTCGATCACCGGGTGCCAGGCCTGGAGGTGGTGGCCGATGCCGTGGAGCAGGAGGAGCGGCTCGCCGGCGCCCTTGCGCTCGTAGGCGACGGTGGCGGGACGGGGGCCGAGCGGAGAATCGATCGTGAACGAGACCGTGGCGGTCATGCTGCTCCTCGTCGGGCTGGACGCGTGTGAGACAGGCTGTCAGTAATGACTACCGTTCAGTAGCTTCCGCCGGCAAGTCCCCTCCGGGGATCGGGCGTTGAAATCCCCCGGACGTGCGGGGTCGCGGTGGTCGCCGGAGCGGCCGTGGTCCGGGAGCGCGAACATCCCGTGAACGGGTTGCTACATATGCCCGATCTGCCCGACAAAGCGGCGAGGATTGGTCTTGACCAAGGTGGTGTGCCGTCCTATCGTCGCAGGGATAGTGCAGGAACCTTTAATAAACAAGGGCGCGGAACTGCGGTGCGGAACTGCCGCTGGGACACGGCGATTGCATCGATTGCAGGAGGAGTCAGGGTGGGGACCACGCAGCTCGAATCGGTGCCGGAGCCGAAGTACTGGCACCTCAAGACCGTCCTCAGCGAAGCGCTCGACCGGGACTTCGCCGTCGGCGAGATCCTTCCGAACGAGCGCGACCTCGCCGCACGCTTCGGAGTCGCCCGCGCCACCCTGCGGCAGGCTCTGGAACAGCTCGAACTCGAAGGCCGTCTGCAGCGCCGGCGCGGTGTCGGCACCACCGTCGCCCCGCCGCGCGTCGGCGTCGCCGTCGGCGACACCGGCCACAGCTGGCCCGGCGAGAGCGGCGACGGCTGGGAGGCCACGGACGCGGTCGAGGCCGTGCCGCCGGCCGCCGTACTGAAGCTCCTCGGTCCCGACTTCGCCGCCGACCAGCCCGTACACATCGTGCGCCGGACCAGGGTCACCCAGGGGCAGGCTCTGGCCGCCGAGCTGCTGTACGTGCCGGCCCAGTCCGTGCCCGGACTCTCCGCCATCGACGCCCCGGCCGGACCCGCCCGCGCCCGCGCCGTGATGCGGGAACTCCAGCGGCTCGAGCTCGACGGCCAGGACCGCTCCGTGGAGCTCGGCTCCGCCCGCGCCGACGATGCCAAGGAACTCGACCGGCTGCCCGGCGCCCCGGTGCTGCTGGTGACCACGCGCTACATCACCGCCGGCGGCACGGCCGCCGTCGCGGTGGCCACCTACCGTGCCGACACCTGCCGCCTGACCTTCGGCGACTCGGGAGTCGAGATCACCGAAACCCGCGCCGCGTCCTGACCCGCAAAGCTTCTCCCGGGACGAGGACCGCCCCGGGCCGCCTGGCAGGATCGCGCCTGGACGCCTGGCGGGATCGCCCCGGGACGCCCGGCCTGCCTGCGGGGCGGCGTGCTTCTCCCGACATGGTGGGCCCTTTCGCACGGGGTACACAGGTCGTACGCGGTACGCAGGTCGCACGATGTACGTACGTCGCGCGGGGCACGTAGGTCGTGCGGGGCACGTAGGTCACGCGATGCGCGCCCGTCGTGCGGGGCACGTACGTCGTACGGGGCGCACCCGTTGTGCGGGGCACCTAGGTCGCGCGATGCGCACCCTTCGTACGAGGCAGATACGCCGCACGCACGCACGACTATGGCCCGGGGAGCCTGCGCGCCGGGCCGTTCTCGTCTCTCGGGCGTTTTCCCCGGCGCAAGTGGGTTGAGGGTTCCGGCGGTGGCAGCGGTGGCGGCATTGGCGGCCTCAGGAGCTTCCGGGCGCCTCGGCATCCCTGGCGCGCCGGGTGCGGCCGAGAACGGGGCCCTGCTGTCGCCGTGGACCGGACTGCCGCCCGGAGCCGTGTTGTCTCGGCCGGTCGGATAGCGGGTCGCTCGGCCAGCCAGCCAGCCAGCCAGCCAGCCAGTCGGTCGGTCGGTCGGTCGATCGCTCGGCGAGCCGGCCGGTCGGGCAGCAGCCGGCCAGGGCAGGGTCCCGGGCCGGAGTCACCCCGCGCCCCGCAGTGGTGCGCAAGGCAGCTGCGCGCAAGGCAGCGGCGCAGAAGCGAACGCCGAGCCGCCCGGCGTGCACGCGGTATCGCCCCAACACATGCTCGGATCGGGGCGAGGCGGAACGCCCCAAGGGGCCGGGGTGCCCGCCCGAGGGCGGGTCACCGCGCTGCCCGGGTCGACATCGCCGGTGTCAGCTGCGCCGGGCCGTCACCGTTTTCTCCACCGCGAACAGCTCCTCCTCGACGTGGTCCAATGCCAGCCGCAGCGCCCCGGTGGCCACCGCCGCCTCGCCGAGCAGAGACTGCACCACCCGAGGCGGGCGCAGGCAGTACCGCTCCAGCTCCCGGCGCAAGGGCTCCAGGACCCCGTCCAGCCCGGCAGCCCAACCGCCCACCACCACCAGTTCCGGATCCATCGCCAGAACCAGCGCGGCCACGTCGTGCACCAGCCGCTGGAGGAACCGTTCCACGGCGGCGACCGCCCGGGAGTCCCCCCGCCTGGCCATCGCGAAAACCTCGGCCACGGCCGGCTCGTCGAGCGGGTGCAGCGGTTCGCCGGTGGTCGACAGCAGCTTCTCCGGTGTGACCTCCCGCCCCAGCAGGTGCAACGCGCCGATCTCGCCGGCCGCTCCGCCGTAGCCACGGTGCAGTCGGCCGCCGATCAGCGAACCGGCGCCGGGGCTGAGGCCCGCCATCACGAACACCATGTCGTCCGTGTCCCGCGCCGCACCCTTCCAGTGCTCCGCGACCGCCGCGGCGTTGGCATCGTTCTCCACCTGTACCGGGCAGCGGAACGAGCGCCGCAACCTCTCGCCGAGCGGCAGCCCGGTCCATCCCGGCAGGGCGGTCCCGAGGCGGACCGTCCCGTCAGCCTCCACGATTCCGGGACTGCCCACGCCGACGGCCCGCAAGGAGTCCCGTGGCACACAGGAGCGCCGCAGCAGATCGGCCACCGCCGACCGGACCCGTTCCAGCCGCTCATCGGCCGAAGCGGACTCGGTGACGTCCTTGGTGCCCGCGCCGATCACCCGCCCGTCGAGGCCGGACAGCAGGACGGCGATCCGGTGCGAACCGATCTCGATGCCGAGCAGATGTCCCGCCTCGGTCCGGAAACGGAACCGTCTGGCCGGCCGTCCCTGTCGACGCGCGCCCTCCTCGGCTTCGGCCTCCACCACGAGCCCCGTGCCGATCAGCCCCTCCACCACACCCTCCACGGTCGGCCGGGAGAGTCCGGTGACCCGTGTGAGGTCGGTGAGGGTCGGCGATTCGGCCGCGCGCAGAGCCCGCAGCACCACCGCCGAATTGATCCGTCGGAGCAGAGAGGGGTCCCCGCCGGTCAGCTGCCCCAACGTGTGTCCTCCCAGCTAGCGGCCCTGTCAGCCGGATCGTACTGCGCACTCGCCGCAACGGCGAGAAGTGGCCCCCCATCGGCCGGAATCAGCCCCTCCCGTCAAGCCGGGGCGACGAATCCGGACTCGTAGGCGGTGATGACCGCCTGGGTCCGGTCGCGTGCGCCCAGCTTCGCCAAGATCGCACTGACGTGGGACTTCACGGTCTCCGTGCCGATGATCAGCTCCGCCGCGATCTCCACATTGGTCAAGCCGCGGGCCATCAACCGGAGCACCGCCTCCTCTCGCTCGGTCAGCGCGGCCCGTTCCAACACCGCCCGCGCCTTGTGATTTCCGTACTCCGCCGCCAGGGCTCGCACGGCGGCCGGGAAGAGCAGCGTCTCGCCCTCCGCGACGAGTCGGACCGCGTGCACGATCTCCGAGGGTCGGGCCCGCTTCAGCAGGAAGCCGTCAGCTCCGGCCCGCAGAGCCTGGTAGACGTACTCGTCGTTCTCGAACGTCGTCACCACGAGGATCTTCGGCGGTGAGTCCACGGACCGGAGAACCGCCCGCGTCGCCTCGATCCCGTCCAGCAACGGCATTCGCACGTCCATGGCGACCACGTCCGGTCGCAGCTGCCGGACGAGCGGAACCACGGAGGCCCCGTCGGCCGCCTCGCCCACCACAGTGATGTCGGGCTGTGCTTCCAAGACGGCGCGCAGACCCGCGCGCACCAGGGGTTCGTCATCGACGAGCAGTACGGTAACCGGCATTCGATCAGCGTATTCGGTCCAGCGGAAGGCGGGCGAACACTCTCCAACCACCTTCGTACGGACCGGTTTCGGCCTCCCCGCCGAGGAGCGCGGCCCTCTCCCGCATCCCGCGCAGACCGCTCCCGCCACCCGGCATGAAGGTAGGCCGTTCCGACAGCGGGTTCGTCACCTCCAGGTCCAGTCGGTCGGTGGTCATCTCGACCCGCACCCTCACGGGCACGGGACCGCAGTGCCGCAGCACATTCGTCAGCGCCTCCTGGAGAATCCGGTAACCCTCCCGGGTGACGGGACCGGGCAGTTTCTCCAGTGCCCCCGTCAGCCGGGCGTCCACCGCCGCACCCGAAGCACGGGCCGACTCCAGCAAGCGGTCCGCCTCCGCCAACGTCGGCCGCTGAGAGGGCGGCTGGGCGGACTCGCGCAACACCAGGAGCACCCGCTCCAGATCCTCCAGCGCGGCCCGGCCCGTCTCCTCGATGGCGTGGAGAGCCCGATCGGTGAAGTCCGGGTCGCCGGCTGCCCGTGCGGCCCCCGCTTGCATGACCGCCACGGTCAGGGCGTGGCCGATGGAGTCGTGCAGTTCCCTCGCGATGCGGGTCCGTTCCAACAACTGCTCGGTCCGGGCCTCCAGCGCGGAGAGGCGCTCGGCCGCCGAAGGCCCCAGCAACCGACGGGCGATCGAGGTGATCATCTCCCCGAGCAGCACCACCACGACGATGAGTACGATCAACGGCACCGGGGCGAGCAGCGCGGCCATCCAGCGCGTCGGGGTGAACGGCACGGTCGGATTCGCGGACAACCGCTGCCCGAGCGCGGTCGCGATCAACTCGACCGCCATCAACGGAAGCACGACGGTCGCGAACATGGCGACACCGGCGACCACGAGACGTATCTCCAGCCACAACAGGGTCCGCCACCGGTCTCCCCACCGTGCCGACGGCGCGGTACCGATGACGCTGTCGGGGGAGCCGCGGTCATGCGGGGTCAGCAGGAACTGCGCCTGTAGTCCCTCGGCCAGCCTCACCCACGGCACGAACCCGAACGGTATGACGATCAACAACGGCATCCACGGCCAACGGGGGTTGACGAACATCCAGATGGCGAGCAGAAGCAGCGGTACGCACAGATGCAGCCAGCGGGAGTAGGTCACCGGTCGCAGCGGTGCGCGGAGCAGTCGGTACATGGCTCCATCGTGGCAGCGCGAAGGTCATCTCCGTCTCCCCCACGTGGGGGAGACGCCACCCTCGCATGGGGGAGGGAACGGTGTGGGGCCGGCGGTGAATCTTGAGGCATGAACCGCGAACCGAACCGCATCGAGATCCGCGAACTGACCAAGGACTACGGCACCACACGAGTCGTGGACCACCTCACCTTCGATGTCCTGCCCGGCCGGGTCACCGGTTTCCTGGGCCCCAACGGAGCCGGGAAGTCGACGACCATGCGCCTGCTGCTCGGGCTCGACCGGCCCACGGCCGGCACCGCCACCATCGGCGGGATCCGGTTCGCCGACCTGAGAGACCCGCTGCGCCAGGTCGGCGCTCTACTGGATCCGCAGGCAGCCCACGGAGGACGCACCGCCCGGGACCACCTCCTCGCGCTCGCCGTCAGCAACGGCATCGCGGCAGCGCGGGTGGACACGGTGTTGGAGCGGGCCGGGCTCGCCTCGGTGGCCCGGCACCGGGTCAAGACGTTCTCCCTGGGCATGCGCCAGCGGCTGGGCGTGGCCGCCGCGCTGCTGGGCGATCCGGGGGTCCTCCTGCTCGACGAGCCGACCAACGGCCTCGACCCGGAGGGCATCATCTGGATCCGCGAGCTGATGCGCTCTCTCGCCGCCGATGGCCGCACCGTCCTGGTCTCCAGCCACCTCATGGCCGAGACCGCCTCGTTTGTCGACCACCTGGTCGTCGTCGGGCAGGGCGCGTTGTTGGCCGACCTGTCGATGAAGGACTTCATCGACTCCCGCAGCACCCCCAGGGCAAGACTGCGGACTTCCGACCCCGATCGGCTGCGAGCGGCGCTGGCCCGTGAGGGTTTCGAGCCGGTCAACGCCGCGGACGGGTGCTGGACGGTCGACGGCATACGTGCCGAGCAGATCGGGAGCCTCGCCGCCCGCGAGGGGGTACCCCTGCTCGAACTCGCGGATGAGCGAGCCTCCTTGGAACAGGCCTATCTGGAGCTCACGGCCGCCCGCGCCCAGTTCTCGGCGACCCTCGTCTGAGGATCGCCCGCCCCCAATACCATCCTTGATGGAGATCGGAGCGCATGTCATGACCGCCGCTGCCTTGCCCAACATCCGTGTTCTGCACTCGGAATGGATCAAGATACGTTCCTCCCGAGCGGCCATCGGCTCGCTGACCGCGGTCTTCCTCGCCACGGCCGGCATCACGGCGCTCACCGCCGCCGCGATCGGAACGGCCGAAGAGGGAGCCATGGGCGACGACCGGCTGCTCGGTGCCTTCTACGGAGTCAACTTCGGTCAGATAGCCGCCATTGCCTTCGGGACCACGGTCTTCGCCGGGGAGTTTCGCAACGGAGCCCTGAGGGTCTCGCTCACGGCCGTGCCCAACCGGACCCGCCTTTATCTCTCCAAGGTGGCCATGATCGCCGGACTCGGGTTCCTCATCGGCCAGATCACCGGCGTCGTCACCTTCGTCGCCGGACAGGCCTTCATGGGGAAGTACGCCTTGGGGCTGGGTGACCCGGGCGTGCTGAGGGCCGTGTTCGGGAGCGGGGTCTACCTGACGCTCATGGCGCTTCTCGCGGCCGGACTGACCGCGCTGGTGCGCAGTGGCACGCTCGTGATGAGCCTGCTCATACCGTTTGTGCTGATCCTGCCCTTCGTGGTCGGTCAGGTGGCGGGAGGAGCGGGGCAGTTCATGCCGGACCGTGCCGGTCAGATGGTCATGCGGGCGGCGACGGACGGCTCACTCGGTCCCTGGACCGGCCTGGGGGTGGCCACGCTGTGGTCGCTGCTGGCCCTGGCCGGAGGCTGGCTCGCGGTGAGCCGTCGGGCAGCATGACGCCAGGCCAGTTGTCAGTGCCTCCCGAGATACTGACGGCATGACCACGGCAGAGCATCTCGATACGATCGACCGGCTCCGGGGACAGCCCTTTCCCACCGATCCGGTCCGGTTCGACAGGCACGGCAGTGGCCCGAGCCATCATCTGGTCCAACTCGCGGAGACCCGGGACTTCTGGGAGGACGACGGGTCGGCTCGGATCGAGGCGGGTGACCAGATCAGCGCCGAGTACGGCGCCCTGGTGCAGGTCTTGACCGGCCGCTGGGGGACACCGCAGGTGTTCACTCTGGACGGGACGATGCGGCGGGGTCTCGACGGGGAGTCGATACCGGAGCCGTGGGACAAGCTCGCCAACGACGCCGATCACGTTCACCTCTGGCGGGCGGGCGACCGGTGGCTCGTGGTCTACGCGGCCCGCAGAGCGACCGAGGACCCCTTCAGGTTGATGGCCGTGGTCACTGTGGTCGACCCGCCGTAGGGGTGATGCGAGACCGGGACACCCGAGACCTGGTTGCCGGGTCGGGGACTGGTGAGGGAGCGGGCCCTGAGAACTCCCCGGCTACTCCACCGTGCCGGACGGCGTCACCGTCGCTGCCGGACGCGCATCGACCCGGCCGCGCATCGACCCGGACACGGATCGGCCTGGCCCGACCGACCTCGAACGCGGACCCGGCCCGACCCCGGACCAAGCCGGACCGACCCGAACGCGGCCCCAGCCCGGCCCGATCCGACCCCGACCCGGACCCGGACCCGGATTCGCGAGGCTCGGTCAGGGGGTTTCGGTGGCGGCGCGGAGTCGGGCGTACTCCTGGGCCATGGACTCGGCGGTCCAGTGGGCGTTGAGGCCGCTGGGGTTGGGCAGGGCCCAGATGCGGGTGTCGCCGATGGTCCGGTCCTGGGGGCCGATCCGGGCCTTCCTCTCGCCGAAGGCCGTGCGGTAGGCGGTCACACCGACCACGGCCAGCCACTGCGGCCGCAGGAGCTCCACCTTGGCCGTCAGGATCCGACCGCCCTCACGGAACTCCTCGGCGTCCAGCTCGTCGGCGCGGGCCGTGGCACGGGCCACCACGTTCGTGATGCCGAGCCGGTAGGTCAGCAGCTCCTCCTGCTCGGCCGGGGCCAGCCGGCGCGGGGTGAAGCCCGACAGGTGAAGGACCGGCCAGAACCGGTTGCCGGGGCGGGCGAAGTGGTGGCCCGTGGCGGCGGAGAGGAGACCGGGATTGATCCCGCAGAACAGCACACGCAGACCGCCCGCGACCACGTCCGGGAGGACGCGGTCGCGGGCGGCGGCAAGCTCGTCGGGGGTCAGAGGATCGACCCCGGCGCGTACCCGGCGGCCTCCGGGTGCTGCTTGGAAATGGCCTCGACGCGGGAGACCACCGTCGCGACCTGGTCGCCGGCCGCACCCGTGAAGGACAGCTTGTCGGCCATCAGGGCGTCGAGCTGAGCGCGGTCCAGAGGCATCCGCTCGTCGGCGGCCAGCTTGTCCAGCAGTTCGTTGCGCTCGGCGCCCTGCTCGCGCATGGCGAGCGCGGAGGCGACCGCGTGCTCCTTGATGACCTCGTGTGCGGCCTCGCGGCCCACTCCGGCCCGCACCGCGCCCATGAGCACCTTGGTGGTGGCGAGGAAGGGCAGGTAACGGTCGAGTTCACGGGCGACGACCGCCGGGAAGGCGCCGAACTCGTCGAGGACGGTCAGGAAGGTCTCCAGCAGACCGTCGAACGCGAAGAACGCGTCCGGCAGGGCCACGCGGCGAACGACGGAGCAGGAGACGTCGCCCTCATTCCACTGGTCGCCGGCCAGCTCGCCGGTCATCGAGGCGTAGCCGCGCAGGATGACCATCAGGCCGTTCACGCGCTCGCAGGAGCGGGTGTTCATCTTGTGAGGCATCGCGGAAGAGCCGACCTGACCGGGCTTGAAGCCCTCGGTCACCAGCTCGTGGCCGGCCATCAGTCGGATGGTCTTGGCGATCGAGGACGGGGCGGCGGCCAACTGCACCAGGGCGGTGACCACGTCGTAGTCGAGCGAGCGCGGGTAGACCTGGCCGACGGAGGTGAAGGCCTGGGCGAAGCCGAGGTGGGCGGCGATGCGCTGCTCCAGGTCGGCGAGCTTCACGGTGTCGCCGCCGAGCAGGTCGAGCATGTCCTGGGAGGTGCCGACCGGGCCCTTGATCCCGCGGAGCGGGTAGCGCTCCAGGAGGTTCTCCAGGCGGTCGTAGGCGACCAGCAGCTCGTCGGCCGCGGTGGCGAAGCGCTTGCCCAGGGTGGTGGCCTGTGCGGCGACGTTGTGGGAGCGGCCGGCCATGACCAGCTCGGCGTGTTCCGCGGCCAGCTTGGCGAGGCGGGCGAGCACGGCGACCGTGCGGTCACGGGACAGTTCCAGCGAGAGCCGGATCTGGAGCTGCTCGACGTTCTCGGTGAGGTCGCGAGAGGTCATGCCCTTGTGGACGTGCTCGTGACCGGCGAGGGCGTTGAACTCCTCGATGCGGGCCTTCACGTCGTGCCGGGTGACCTTCTCGCGCTCGGCGATGGAGGCGAGGTCGACCGTCTCCAGAACGCGCTCGTAGTCGGCGAGGGCGGCGTCCGGAACCTCGATACCGAGGTCCTTCTGGGCGCGCAGCACGGCGAGCCACAGCCGCCGCTCCAGCGTCACCTTGTACTCGGGGGACCACAGGACGGCGAGCTCCGCGGAGGCGTAGCGGCCGGCCAGGACATTGGGGATGCGGGGCTTGGCTGTCACGTGGAGTGATTCTACTTGGGCCGCCGCTGTGCGTTTACGCAGGTAGGGGACCCACCTCGGATTGTGCCTTGCTACGAGAGCCGATCCGTGGCCGAGGGCGTGTACGGCAGCAGCTCTCCGCGCTTCGCCGCCCGCCCGTCGCCCGACGAGCGGCCGGTCAGTCGGCGCCCGATCCAGGGCAGCAGGTGCTGCCGGGCGAACCGGAGGTCCTCGGTCCTGCGAGCCGGCCAGCTCGCCGCGGTCGAGGGAGCGAGATCGGCCCGCCACTCGTCCTCGGGCGGCAATCCCAGGCTCTGCCAGACGGCCTCCGCCACCCGGCGGTGCCCCTCGGCCGTCAGGTGCAGCCGGTCGACGTCCCACATGCGCGGGTCCGCGAGCACGGGCGCCCCGTACAGGTCCACCAGCAGCGCGTCGTGCCGCGTGGCGAGCTCGTCGAGGATGGCGAAGAGCTCCTCCATGCGGGGGCGGAAACGATCCATCACCGGCCCGTTGCGCCCCGGCGAACGCATCAGGACCAGCGTCTTGCAGGAGGGGGCCAGCAGTTCCACGGCCTCCTCCAGGTGTCCCCGTACCCGGCCCATGTCGACCTTGGGTCGCAGCGCGTCGTTCAGGCCGCCCACGAGCGTCACCACGTCGGCGCCCATCGCCGCCGCCATGGGCGCCTGTTCTCCGGCGATCTGGCCGATCAGCTTCCCGCGGACCGCGAGGTTCGCGTAGCGGAAGTCCGGCTCGCGGGTCGCGAGGCGTGCGGCGAGCAGATCGGCCCAGCCGCGGTAGGAGCCGTCCGGGAGCAGGTCGGACATGCCCTCGGTGAAGGAGTCACCGATCGCGACGAAACTGGTGTAAGACGCATTCATCTCCATGGCGGGAGCGATGATACCGCGCGGTATGCCGGCCCCGTTCGGTCGGGGGCCGTACGGGGCACGGGATCCCGGGACACGGGCATCAGACGCCGGTCACGTGGACGCCGGCCTGCCGAACAGCTCGCGCAGCACGTCCTCCATCGTGACCAGGCCCGTCATGACGCCGTCCTTGCCGAGCACCGCCGCCAGGTGGGTGCGGCTGCGCCGCATGGCGGTCAGCACGTCGTCCAGTGGGGTCTCCGCCCGCACCTGGGCGATCGGGCGCAGCTCGGACAGCGGGAAGGGGGCGTCCCGCTCGGCCACGTCCAGCGCGTCCTTGACGTGCAGGTAGCCGAGGATTCGATGCTCCGCGTCGATCACGGGGAAGCGGGAGTAACCGGACTCGGCGGACAACCGTTCCAGGCCCGCCGCGGAGATGCCCTCGCGCGCCGGGACCACCCGGTCCGACGGCAGCACCACATCGGTGACCGGGCGACGGCCCAGTTCCAGGGCGTCGTGCAGTCGCTCGCTCGCGCGGCCGTCGATCAGTCCGGCGTCGCTGGAGTCCTTGACCATGCGGGCCAGCTCGTCGTCCGAGAAGGTCGCCGCGACCTCGTCCTTCACGTCCACCCGCAGCAGGCGCAGCAGGGCGTTCGCGAAGGCGTTGATCGCGAAGATCACCGGTCGGAGGGCCTTCGCCAGGGTCACCAGCGGCGGCCCCAGCAGCAACGCGGTGCGCACCGGCTCGGAGAGTGCCACGTTCTTCGGCAGCATCTCGCCGAACAGCATGTGCAGGTACGTCGCCAGGGACAGCGCCACCACGAACGAGATCGTGTGGGTCAGCCCGGCCGGTACCCCGACCAGGTCGAACAGCGGCGTCAGCAGGTGGGCGATGGCGGGCTCGGCCACCACGCCCAGCACCAGGGTGCACAGCGTGATGCCCAGTTGCGCCGCCGCCATCAGTGCCGACAGGTGTTCCAGGCCCCACACCACGGCGCGGGCGCGCCGGTCGCCCTGCTCGGCGTACGGCTCGATCTGACTGCGCCGGACCGAGATCAGTGCGAACTCCGCGCCGACGAAGAAGGCGTTCACGACCAGCGTCGCCAGGCCGATCAACAACTGGATGGCGGTCATCGGGTCTCCTCCGCACCGTCGTTGTCGGCGGACTCGACCGGCGTGTGCAGGAGCACCCGCGCGGCCCGACGTCCGCTCGCGTCCACCACGTCGAGCCGCCAGCCGTCCAGTTCCATGCTGTCGCCGACGGCGGGGATCCGGCCCAACTCGGTGGCCACGAGACCGGCCAGCGTCTCGTACGGGCCGTCCGGCACCCGCAGTCCGATCCGCCGGAGCTGGTCGGTGCGGGCGGCGCCGTCGGCCGAGTACAGGGCCCGTCCCGAGGCGTCCGTGCCGGCCGGGGCCAGGTCCGGGGTCTCGTGCGGGTCGTGCTCGTCGCGGACCTCGCCCACGACCTCCTCGACGATGTCCTCCAGCGTCGCCACACCGGCCGTGCCGCCGTACTCGTCGATGACCACGGCCATCGTCTGCCGGCCCGACAGCCGGTCCAGCAACCGGTCCACGGTCAGGGACTCGGGGACCAGCAGCGGCTCGCGCAGCAGGCGCTCCACCGGGTACCGGTGTCGCTCCTCGGCGGGCAGCGCCAGTACGTCCTTGATGTGCACCGTGCCGACGACGGTGTCGAGGCTGCCCCGGTAGACGGGGAAACGCGACAGGCCGGTGGCCAGGGTGGCGTTCGCCACGTCCTCGGCGGTGGTCTGCACGTCGAGGGCGGTGACCTGGACGCGCGGGGTCATGACGTTCTCCGCGGTCAGGTCGGCCAGGTTCAGGGTCCGCACGAACAGCTCGGCGGTGTCCTTCTCCAGCGAGCCGGCCTTCGCGGAGTGCCGGGCCAGGGCGACGAGTTCCTGAGGGCTGCGTGCCGAGGCCAGTTCCTCGGCCGGCTCCAGGCCGAATCGGCGGACGAGGTGGTTCGCGGTGGTGTTCAGATGGCTGATCAGCGGCTTGAAGGTACGGCTGAAGACCCGCTGCGTGGTGGCCACGCGCTTGGCGATGGCGAGCGGCGAGGAGATGGCCCAGTTCTTGGGCACCAGTTCGCCGACGACCATCAGGACGACGGTCGACAGGACGGTGCCCACGATCAGGGCGGCGGAGGAGGCTGTCGCGGCCGACAGGCCCATGGCCTCGAAGGGGCCCTGGAGCATGGCCGAGATCGAGGGTTTGGAGAGCATGCCGATGACCAGACCGGTCACGGTGATGCCGAGTTGGGCGCCGGAGAGCTGGAAGGTCAGACTCCGGACGGCTGTCAGGGCGCTGTCGGCCCCGCGTTCGCCGCGTTCGACGGCGCGTTCGAGCTCACTGCGCTCGACCGTCGTCAACGAGAACTCGGCCGCGACGAAGACTCCGCAGGCCAGGCAGAGCAGCAGCGCCACGATGAGCAGGAGCACTTCGGTCATCGGTCGGTCACCTCCGTTCCATGATCAGACAGGAGGAGAGGGGTCGCGCGATGTGCCGGTACCGGGGGCTCGCCCATGGACGGACGCTCACACCTTTCTTTCAGGTCGTTCGAGCGGAACACTTGACCACATGGTAAAGGAAAGGCAAAGAGGGGGATCGTACTTTTGGTGCCCGTTCCTCGGGTGATGGGATCCCGAGCATGGACGATCTTCACATCGGACCCGCCTCCCCGCCAGACCTCGCCGAGGTACTGGCCTTCTGGAAGACGGCCGCCGAAGGGACAAGCATCTCCGACGACCTCGCCGGAATCGAGCTGCTCCACGCCCGTGACCCGCACGCCCTCCTCCTCGCCCGCCGCGACGGCGGGCTCGTCGGCACGGTCATCGCCGGCTTCGACGGATGGCGCTGCCACCTGTACCGACTCGCCGTCCACCCCGGACACCGCCGGCAGGGCATCGGCGCGGCGTTGCTCGCCGCCGCAGAGGAGCGGTTCGTCGCCCTGGGCGGGCGGCGCGCGGACGCGATGGTGCTCGATCGCAACGAGCGGGCGCACGGGGCCTGGGACGCGGCCGGATACCACCCCGAGGACCACTGGACCCGCTGGGTCAAGCCGCTCGACCACCGATCCGCATAGCGGTCGGCGACCGGCACGGGACCCGAAGAGACGCCCGGTCCTCGGCTCCTAGTCCTCCACGCGACGGGCCGAGCCGATGACGCAGTACGAGGTGGGGAGCGCCGGGCCGCGTTCCGGCAGCCGGAACGCGCGGTGCGAGACGATCCGGAAACCGGCCGCCTCGATCGCGGCGAGCGGGTCACGGGCCGTGTGACAGCCGCCGAAGAGCCGGGGCCAGACGGTCCGGTCCAGCGTCCGTTGGACGGCGGCCATGCCGGGGCCGGGCGCCAGACCGTGTTCGAAGAAGCGCAACTCGGCGTCGGGGCGAAGCACCCGGTGCAGTTCCGCGAGGGCGCGGGGGAGGCTGCGTACGGTGCACAACACCAAGGAGGCCACGGCCACGTCGAAGGCCTCGCTCTTGACCGGCAGCGCCTCGGCGACGCCGGGCACGAGGTCCACCGGGACCTCGGCGCGCCGCGCGGCCGCCGCCGCGAGTCGGCGCAGGGAGCGCTCCGGTTCGACGGCGACCACCTCGGAGACGGCCCGGGGGTAGTGCGCGAAGTTGAGGCCGTTGCCGGCGCCGATCTCGATGACACGACCGGACACACCGTGCAGCAGTTCCTCGCGGAGCGGGCCGATGCCGCCGCGGGTCTCGGCGGCGGTGCTGAGGCGGGCGTAGAAACGGGCGAAGTGCGGGTGGTGGACCGGGTCGGAGGATCGGCGGGGCATGGCGGGCCTCCAAGCGGGGGTGGCGGCTGGTGCGGGTGCCCTGCCGGGCTGTTCCCCGCCTCGGAGGGCCGCGAAACCGCGCGGGCGCACAGTCGTCCGGGGGAGCACGGCCGAACGCCCGCCGCCGCGCGGCCGCGCGCCGCCTTCCCGCGTCATGCCCCCACGCCGCGACGGGAGCCGCCGGTCCATCCGCCTCGGGCGCCGGAACGACCGGCGCCTCGGGCTCCCGCGCGACCAGCGCCGGTCGGCGGTCAGGGCTGCCAGGTCCGCAGGAACTCCGGTTCCGACCAGGTGCCGTGGAGCATCGGCCCCAGCCACGTGGGGGCCGCCGTACGGAACTCGGCCGGGGCCAACGCGCCCGAGCCCTGCGGGACGGCGCCCATCAGGGGGACACCCGCGGACTTCGGCAGGTCGGCGAGGTTGCACCGCGAGGCCAGGTCCGGATCGGCGGGCCAACTGCCGACCACCACGCCCCACGGGGTCAACGACCGGGCCCGCAGGGCCTCGGCGGTGAGGGTGGTGGCGTTCAGCGTGCCGAGCCCCGCCGGGGCGACGATCAGCACGGGGGCGTCGAGCAGGCGGGCCGCGTCGGCCAGGGTGTTGCCCTCCTCGTCGAAGCGGACCAGCAGCCCACCCGCCCCCTCGACCAGGACCAGGTCGTGGGAGAGGTCGAGCCGGTGCGCGGCCTCGGCGACGGCTCGTGGCGAGACCGGGGTGAGCCCCGAGCGCCGGGCCGCCGTGTCGGGCGCCAGGGGCTCGGGATAGCGGGCCAGTTCCTCGGCGGTCACGGACGGACCGGCCAGCCGGGCGACTTCCGCAGCGTCGCCCGGTTCGTCCGGACCGACGCCGGTCTGGGCCGGCTTGAGCACCGCCACGGTCAGGCCGGCGGCCGTCGCGGCCGTCGCTATGGCGGCGGTCGTCACCGTCTTGCCGATTTCCGTACCGGTGCCGGAGATCATCAGGATCGTCATGTGGGTCAGCCCTCCCGGGCCGCTGCGCACACCGCACGGCAGATGCGCGCCACGTCGGCGTCGCCCGTCACGAACGGAGGCATCGTGTAGATCAGATCGCGGAACGGGCGCAGCCAGACCCCTTCCCGGACGGCCGCCCGGGTGGCGGCGGCCATGTCCACGGGGTGGTCGAGCTGGATCACGCCGATCGCGCCGAGGACCCGGACGTCCTGTACGCCGGGAAGCGCCCCGGCCGGTTCCAGGCCCGCCACGAGGCCGGCTTCGAGGCGCTTGATCTCCCGTTGCCAGTCCTGGCTCAGCAGCAGGTCGATCGAGGCGTTCGCCACCGCCGTCGCGAGCGGGTTGCCCATGAACGTCGGCCCGTGGGCCAGCACGGGCACCTCGCCGCGGGAGATCCCGTCGGCCACCCGCTCGGTGCAGAGCGTCGCGGAGAGGGTGACGTATCCGCCGGTCAGGGCCTTGCCCAGGCACATCACGTCCGGGGTGATCCCGGCGTGTTCCGCCGCGAACAGCGCGCCCGTGCGGCCGAAGCCGGTGGCGATCTCGTCCAGGACGAGGAGGACGTCGTACTCGTCGCACAGGTCCCGGAGCACGGCGAGGTAGCCCGGGTTGTGGAACCGCATCCCGCCCGCGCCCTGGACCACGGGCTCCACGATCACGGCCGCCAGCTCGTCGGCGTGCGCCGCGATCAGGGAGCGCAGGTGGGCCACGTACGAGGGGTCCACCGGCACGTCGAACCCGGCCGGAGGGGCGTCCGCGAACAGTTGCCGCGGCAGTTGCCCCGACCACAGCTCGTGCATTCCGCCCTCGGGGTCGCAGACGGCCATCGGCTGCCAGGTGTCCCCGTGGTAGCCGCCCCGCCAGGTGAGCAGGCGGGTCTTGCCGGGCCGGCCGACGGAGCGCCAGTACTGGAGGCACATCTTCACGGCGACCTCGACGGCGACCGAACCCGAGTCGGCCAGGAACACGTGCTCCAGGCCGGCCGGGGTGATCTCGACGAGCCTCGTCGCGAGACGGACGGCGGGCTCGTGGGTGAGCCCGCCGAACATGACGTGCGACATCCGACCCAACTGGGCGGTCACGGCCTCGTTCAGCACCGGGTGGTTGTAGCCGTGGACGGCCGACCACCAGGAGGACATGCCGTCGACCAGCTCCTCGTGCCCCTCCGAGGGGGTCGCGAGCCGCAGCCGGACACCCGAAGCGGAGGCGACGACCAGCGGATCCTGCCTGCCGGGCATCGGGCCGTACGGGTGCCAGACGTGCTGCCGGTCCAACGCGACCAGGTCGGCCGGCGGCAGCGCGTCCGGCGGGTCTTGCCGATCGTCCGGCGGGAGGTGCTGATCAGGCATTGGGGGCGATGTCCGTCCCCGCGCCACGTCGACGCACCGACACCAGGTCCGAGCGCACCTCACCGGGCTCCACCCGGGCGCGGGAGGCAGCCGCCGGTTCGGCGTGCCCCGAGCAGCCGCCGCACGCCGAACCGCAGCCCGCCGCCTCGGCGGAGTCCGCGGTCCCGGAAGGGCCACAGAGCGATGCGCCGCCGCCGTGCGAACCGCAGCCCCCGGCCGCGGCGGGCGCCGCCGCCGCGTCGGCGCGGTGCGTGGGCAGGGTCGTCGTACCGGCGCCCTCCACCTCGAAACCGGCGTCCGCGATCATGTCCAGGTCGGCCTGACCGGCCTGGCCCTCACTGGTCAGGTAGTCGCCGAGGAAGATCGAGTTGACCAGGTGCAGGGCCAGCGGCTGCATGGAGCGCAGGTGCACCTCGCGCCCGCCCGCGAGCCGGACCTCGACGTCGGGGCAGACGAACCGCACCATCGCCAGGATCCGGAGGCAGCGCTGCGGGGTGAGGTTCCACTCCTTGGCCAGCGGCGTGCCCTCGAAGGGGATCAGGAAGTTGACCGGCACCGAGTCCGGGTCCAGCTCGCGCAGCGAGTAGACGACGTCGACGAGGTCCTCGTCGCTCTCGCCCATGCCCGCGATCAGGCCGGAGCAGGCGGACAAGCCGGCGGCGTGCGCCTTCTGCACCGTGTCGACGCGGTCCGCGTACGTGTGGGTCTTGGTGATCTGGCCGTACGTGGCCTCGGAGGTGTTGAGGTTGTGGTTGTAGGCATCCGCACCCGCGTCCTTCAGACGCTCCGCCTGACCGTCCGAGAGCAGACCCAGGCAGGCACAGACCTCGATGCCCTCGTTCTGCTCCTTGATCGCCTCGATCGTCTTGCCGACCCGGTCGACGTCACGGTCCGTCGGACCGCGTCCGCTCGCCACCAGGCAGACCCGCTTGGCCCCGCCCGCGACGCCGGCCGCGGCGGCCTGGGAGGCCTCCTCGGGTTTCAGCCACGTGTACTTGAGGATCTCCGCCTTCGAACCCAGGCGCTGGGAACAGTACGAGCAGTCCTCCGGGCAGAGGCCCGACTTCAGGTTGACCAGGTAGTTCAGCTTCACGCGACGGCCGAACCACTGGCGGCGTACCTTGCCGGCCGCGGTCACCACGTCGAGCAGTTCGTCGTCCGAGGTCGCCAGTACGGCGAGCGCCTCTTCGCGGGTCGGCAGCTCGCGCCGCAGCCCCTTGTCCACCAGGGTGTTCAGCAGGTCCATGACGCTGATCCTGGCCCACACCGGTACTCCCGGCCAAGGAGAGATCAGACAACATGGCCAGATCGGAGTGTGTGGATCGCCACATCTACCCCTTGAGCGGCGGCGGCTAGGGTCGAGCAGATCTGTCGACAGCCGACAAAACGCGAGGACCGCCGATGACCGAGCACACCCCGGAGCCCGAGGACGTCTTCGCCTGGATCGACGGCGAGGAGCGGGCACGTGAGCAGGCAGGACTGGTGCGGACCCTGCGCCCGAGGCCGTCCGACTCGCCGCTCCTGGACCTCGCCGGCAACGACTACCTGGGTCTCTCCCGGCATCCCGAGACGATCCGCGGCGCGCGGGAGGCGGCCGAGCGCTGGGGCGGGGGAGCCACTGGATCACGCCTGGTGACGGGTACGACCGAGCTTCATGCCCGGCTCGAGGAGGAGCTGGCGGCCTTCTGCGGGTTCGAGGCGGCACTGGTCCTCTCCTCCGGGTACGCGGCCAACCTGGCGGCGGTCACCGCCCTCAGCGACCGGGACACGCTCGTCGTCTCCGACGCGGGGAACCACGCCTCGATCGTCGACGGCTGCCGCCTCTCGCGAGCCCGGATCGCGGTCACCCCGCACGGCGACGCGGACATCGCGCGCAAGACGCTCGCCGGGCACGAGGGCCGTGCCCTGCTGGTCAGCGACTCGGTCTTCTCCGTGGACGGGGACGCCGCCCCGCTCCGCGCGTACGCGGCGGCCTGCCGCGACGAGGGCGCGGCACTGGTCGTGGACGACGCCCACGGGCTCGGTGTCCTGGGCGAGGGCGGCCGGGGCGCGCTGCACGCCGTCGGGTTGGCGGGCGCGCCCGGCGTGGTCGCGACGATGACCCTGTCGAAGTCCCTCGGCAGCCAGGGCGGGGTCGTGCTCGGCCCGGCGAAGGTGATCCGACACCTGATCAACACGGCCCGGACCTTCATCTTCGACACCGGGCTGGCTCCGGCCGCGGCGGGCGCGGCGCTCGCGAGCCTGCGTCTGCTCCAGCGGGAACCGGAGCGCGCGGACCGGGTGCGGGAGGTGGCCACCGCGCTGTACGGGCGGCTCACCGCGTCCGGCCTGGCCGCGGCCAGGCCGGACGCGGCCGTGGTGTCGGTGCGGGCCCCGTCGGCCTCGGCGGCACTGCGCTGGGCCACCGACTGCCGTGAGGCGGGACTGTTCGTGGGGTGCTTCCGGCCGCCGTCCGTACCGGACGGCATCTCCCGGCTGCGGCTGACCGCCCGGGCGAATCTCACGGGGGAGGAGATCGACCGGGCCGTCGAGGTGATCCTTCGTACCGCTCCCGCCGGAGCCGCGGGCCTGTAGTGCGGGAGCGATCCGTACGGGCGTCAGACGTGTGCGTCCGCCCGTACGGATGCGAGGAAGCCCTGCCAGGCCGGCCCGGTGAAGAGCACGGCCGGGCCGTCCGTCCGTTTGGAGTCACGGACGGCCAGCAGGCCGCCACCGAGGACAGCCGCTTCCACGCAGTTGTTCATTCCGGTGCTGCGGCTGCTCCGCCGCCACCGCGCGCTGATCAGAAGTCCGCTGGTGGATAAGGGGGTTGCGGACACGGGGGTGCCTCCTTACGCGTCGTCAGCGATGGAGCTGATGAGATCCGACGAGTCCTGCGGCGGGAGGGCGTGCGCCTGGATGGTGCGGAACGCGGCGCTGTACGCCTCGAGGTCTTCCTTCCGCTCCAGATAGAGGCTACTCGTCAAATGGTCGAGGACCACCACATCCAGATCGGCGATGCTCGGAAATGAGAAGATGACGAACGGTCCGGTAAGGCCGAGATGCCCCCCCACGCTGAACGGTAGTACCTGGAGCCGCACTTGGGGCAACAGAGCCACCTCCACCAAATGTCGCAGCTGCTCCTCCATCACCCCCGGCCCCCCGATCTGGCGCCGCAGCACCGCCTCGTCCAGTACGGCGCTCAGCTGGAGCGGCGGATCGGCCCGCAACACCGACTGCCGGGCCAGCCGTACGTCGACCAGCGCGTCCACCTTCGGCTCGGGCAGCCCGCCCAGGGCCGCCCTGGTCACGGCGCGTGCGTATCCGGGCGTCTGCAACAGACCCGGAACCACGGAGAGTTCCACCGTCCGGGCGGCGCGGGCGCCGGCCTCCAGGCTGATGAAGTCCCGGTACTCCTGCGGCAACAGCCCCCGATAGTCGTGCCACCACTGCCGGCCGCGCGCGGCGTCGCCCGCTCCCGAGCCCGCCGCCGAGGCCCCGAGGGCCTCCAACAGGGCCCGCTGCTGCGTGCTGACCACATCACCGTAGGCGTCGAGCAGCAGCCGGATGTCCGCTGTCTTCGCGCCACTGCGACCCGTCTCGATGCGGCTGATTTTCGACTGATGCCATCCCACGATCCGGGCCGCCTCACCGCTGGTGAGTCCGGACCGGTCACGGAGCGCACGCAGTTCCTCGCCGAGCTTGCGTCGGCGCACCGCGGGACCGTGCTGCATACCCGCTCTCCTTCCACCGGCACAGCTCGCACCAGTCTGCCGTCCGAATACGCTCTTGCGTAGCAGAGTTCACCGCATTGAGCGACAGATATATGCATATCTTGGGAGATCGGCAGAAACGGCGGCACGATGGGTGACACTCTGGCGCTCAGCGTAGATCCGGGACGGTTACGCCCCGGTGGGAAAGGGACGTCGCCATGGCAGATCACCAGGAAGCATCCGTCACTCTGCCGAGCGACCCGGCCTCGGTCGCCGCTGCCCGCCGGTACGTCGCGGAGGTGCTCGGCGACTGGGGACTGCCCGACGAATCCGAGACGGCCGACACCGTGCGGCTGATCGTTTCGGAACTCGCGACCAACGCGGTCCAGCACACGCGCGGTCAGTCGCCCACGTTCACCGTCGACGTCCGGCTGGAGCGCGGTGAATGGCTGCGCGTCGGCGTGACGGACAGTCACCCGCGCCATCCCCGGCGGCTCCCCGCGGCGGTCCAGCAGGACAACGGGCGGGGCATGGTCATCATCCGCTGGCTGGCCGCCGAGGCGGGCGGGCGGCTGTCGGTCACCCCGACCGAGGACGGTGGCAAGACCGTGTGGATCGCGCTGCCGTGGACCGTGGTCGCCGCGACGACGGCCCCCACCGGCTGCTGACGCGACCGGCCCGCGGGCCGGGGAGGCGGCGAGCCGAGGGCCCCGCGGGGCGGGGCCCCGCGACGACCCGACTCAGGAGCCGGCGCGCTCCTCGGCGCTGCGCTCGATGCACAGTTCGTTCCCCTCGGGGTCGGCGAGCACGACCCAGCCGAGGACCCCGTCCTCGTCCCGCCGGTCGTCCACGATCCGCGCCCCGAGCCCGGTCAGCCGCGCGACGGTCTCGTCGCGCGTCCCGGTGGGCGGCTGGATGTCCAGGTGGACCCGGTTCTTCACGGACTTGGCGTCCGGCACGCGGATGAACAGCAGACCCGGTACACCGGGCTGTCCCGGCTCCAGCAGGATCTCGTCGTCGCCCTCCACGTCGTCCGGATGGATCGGGTAACCGGTCACGGCCGACCAGAACTCGGCGATTTTGTAGGGGTCGAGGGCGTCGAAGGTGATGTGGCGGACCGGGTTGAGAAACATGACTCTCCTCGAAGGAAGCTTCCGTATACGGAACCTGGCGGAGGCGCCGCGCCGGGCGAACCGGGTGCCTCCACGAAACGTGCGTTAACGCGGCGGAAAACTACGGACCCTAGCGTGGGCGTCCGCGGCCTTCCGTCAATGATCACCCATGCGCCGGCAAAGCGACGGTGATCGGAACGGAAAGCCTCCCTCTGCGTTGGACAAGACACGCTTGGCACGGAAATGCCCAGGTCAACAAAGTGTTGACGGCCGATAGGGTCGCGTCGGCGCGGCGTTGATCTTGTCCCGGAAGCATGGTGATACGAGTGCAATTGACACCGCACGAGCAGGAGAGACTGCTCATCCACGTGGCGGCGGACGTGGCCGAGAAGCGGAGGGCGCGCGGGGTGCGCCTCAACCACCCCGAGGCGGTGGCCCTCATCACCTCGCACATCCTCGAAGGCGCCCGGGACGGGCGGACGGTGGCCGAGCTGATGGCCTCCGGCCGTACCGTGCTGGCGCGCGAGGAGGTCATGGAGGGGATCCCCGAGATGATCCACGACGTGCAGGTCGAGGCGACCTTCCCGGACGGCACCAAGCTCGTCACCGTCCACGACCCGATCGTCTGAGGAGGAGTCCCCGCATGATCCCCGGCGAAATCCGCTTCGGGGACGGTCCGGTGCGCCTCAACGAGGGCCGTGCCGTCACCCGTCTCACCGTGCTCAACGCCGCCGACCGACCCGTTCAGGTCGGCTCGCACTACCACTTCGCCGAGGTCAATCCGGGCCTCGACTTCGACCGCTCCGCCGCCCGCGGGCTCCGCCTCAACATCGCCGCCGGTACCGCGGTCCGCTTCGAGCCGGGCATCCCGGTCGCGGTGGAACTCGTACCGCTGGGCGGACTGCGGACCGTGCCGGGGCTGCGCGGGGAGACCGGGGGACCCCTCGATGGCTGAGCTGTCACGCCAGGTGTACGCCGACCTGTTCGGGCCGACGGCGGGTGACCGGATCCGGCTCGCCGACACCGACCTCTTCGTGGAGATCGAGGAGGACCTGAGCGGCGGACCCGGTCGCTCCGGTGACGAGGCCGTGTTCGGCGGCGGCAAGGTCATCCGCGAATCCATGGGCCAGGCGCGCACCACGCGCGCCGAGGGCGCCCCGGACACGGTGATCACCGGCGTCGTCGTCCTCGACCACTGGGGCATCGTCAAGGCCGACCTGGGCATCCGGGACGGCCGGATCTGCGGCATCGGCAAGGCCGGCAACCCCGACACCATGGACGGGGTGGACCCCGCCCTCGTCATCGGCCCCGAGACCGAGATCATCGCGGGCAACGGGAAGATCGTCACGGCCGGCGCCATCGACGCCCACGTCCACTTCATCTCCCCGACGGTCATCGACGAGGCCCTCGCCTCCGGCATCACCACCCTCGTCGGCGGCGGAACCGGACCCGCCGAGGGCTCCAAGGCCACCACCGTCACGCCCGGACCCTGGCACCTGGCGCGGATGTTCGCGGCGCTGGAGGCCTACCCCGTCAACATCGGCCTGCTCGGCAAGGGCAACACCATGTCCCGCGAGGCCATGTACTCCCAACTGCGCGGCGGAGCCCTGGGATTCAAGATCCACGAGGACTGGGGGGCGACCCCCGCCGCCATCGACGCCTGCCTGGGAGTCTGTGAGGAGACCGGCGCCCAGGTGGCCATCCACACCGACACGCTCAACGAGGCCGGGTTCGTCGCGGACACCCTCGCCGCCATCGCCGGCCGCACCATCCACTCGTACCACACCGAGGGCGCGGGCGGCGGGCACGCACCCGACATCATCACCGTGGTGTCCGAGCCGAACATACTGCCCAGCTCCACCAACCCGACCCGGCCGCACACCGTCAACACCGTCGAGGAACACCTCGACATGCTCATGGTCTGCCACCACCTCAACCCGGCGGTACCCGAGGACCTCGCCTTCGCCGAATCGCGGATCAGACCCTCGACCATCGCCGCCGAGGACGTCCTGCACGACCTCGGGGCCATCTCCATCATCTCCTCCGACTCCCAGGCCATGGGCCGCGTCGGCGAGGTGATCATGCGCACCTGGCAGACCGCCCACGTGATGAAGAAACGGCGGGGATTCCTGCCCGGCGACGGACCGGCCGACAACCACCGCGCCCGCCGCTACGTCGCCAAGTACACGATCAACCCGGCCGTGGCCCAGGGCCTCGCCCGCGAGATCGGCTCGGTGGAACCCGGCAAGCTGGCCGACCTGGTGCTGTGGCAGCCGGCCTTCTTCGGCGTCAAGCCCGAACTGGTCATCAAGGGCGGCCAGATCGCCTACGCGCAGATGGGCGACGCCAACGCCTCCATCCCCACCCCCCAGCCGGTGCTGCCCCGCCCCATGTTCGGCCATCTCGGGCGGGCCCCCGCCCTGAACTCCCTGAACTTCACCGCGCAGGCCGCGCTGGACGACGGACTGCCCGAACGGCTCGGACTCGGCAAGCGGTTCACGGCCATCGAGAGCACCCGCAAGGTGACGAAGGCCGACATGCGCAACAACGACGCCATGCCGAGGGTCGAGGTGGACGCCGACACCTTCACCGTCAGCATCGACGGGGAGGTCGTGGAGCCGGCGCCCGCGACGGAACTGCCCATGGCCCAGCGATACTTCCTCTTCTGATGCGCGCCCGCCCGACCGGGGGCCGCACCCGATGAGCCTCGCCGCGCTGCTCGTCCTCGCGGACGGCCGCTTCCCCGCCGGAGGGCACGCCCACTCCGGCGGGGCGGAGGCCGCCTGCAAGGCGGGCCGGATCCACGACGCAGCCACCCTCGCCGACTTCTGCCGCGGCCGGCTGCACACCTCCGGGCTCGTCGCCGCCGGGCTCGCGGCCGCCGCCGCCCTCGGACTCGACCCCGTCGAACTCGACGCCGCCGCCGACGCCCGCACCCCCTCGCCCGCACTGCGCACCGCCGCGCGCAGGCTCGGCAGGCAACTGCTGAGGGCCGCCCGCGCGACCTGGCCGGCCGGCGAACTGGACGCCCTGGCCGCCGCCTTCCCGCGCGGCGCCCACCAGCCCGTGGTCCTCGGCGTCACCGCCCGGGCGGCCGGACTCGGGCCTTCGGACGCCGCGCACGTGGCCGCGTACGAGAGCGTCAGCGGGCCCGCCACCGCGACCGTGCGCCTGCTCGGCCTCGACCCCTTCGAGGCGAGCGCCGTACTGGCCCGACTCGCACCCGAGCTCGACGCCGTGTCCGCGCGGGCCACCGAGGCGGCCCGGCGCGCCCGCGACGAGGGAACGGGAGCACTGCCCGCAGCCTCCTCGCCGCTGCTGGACATCTCGGCCCAGGTCCATGCCGCCTGGCCGGTACGGCTCTTCGCGTCCTGACCAGCCTCCCCACACCCCCAGGAGAACCCGTGCACCTCGACCACGCCGTGACCTACCCCCACCGCCACACCCACGGCGCCGACCCCGTCCGCGGGGACGGCACCCGCCGCGCCCTGCGCCTCGGCCTCGGCGGGCCCGTCGGCTCCGGCAAGACCGCCACCGTCGCCGCGCTGTGCCGGGCGCTGCGCGCGGAGCTGTCCATGGCCGTCGTCACCAACGACATTTACACCCGCGAGGACGCCGAGTTCCTGCTCCGCGAGGCCGTCCTGCCGCCCGAGCGGATCGCCGCCGTCGAGACGGGCGCCTGCCCGCACACCGCCATCCGCGACGACATCTCCGCCAACCTGGAAGCCGTGGAGGAACTGGAGGAGACCGTCGGCCCGCTCGACCTGATCCTCGTCGAGTCCGGGGGCGACAACCTCACCGCCACCTTCTCCCGAGGCCTGGTCGACGCCCAGATCTTCGTCATCGACGTGGCCGGGGGTGACGACATCCCGCGCAAGGGCGGCCCCGGAGTCACCACCGCCGACCTGCTCATCGTCAACAAGACCGACCTCGCCCCCCACGTCGGCTCCGACCTGGAGCGGATGGCTCGGGACGCCGCCGAACAACGAGGTGAACTTCCCGTCGCCTTCCAGTCCCTGCGCGGGCCCGAGGGAGTCGCCCCAGTGGCCGACTGGGTGCGCGAGCGGATCGCCGCCTGGACGGCCGTACGGTGACCGGCGCCCCGGCGGTACCCGCCCTCGGGCTGCGCGCCACCGCCCGGATCGGCGCCGTCCGTGACGGGCGCGGCGGCACCGCGCTGCCCCTGCTCGCCGGGGAGGGACCGCTCGCGCTGCGCCGCGTGCGGGGCGTTGCCGCCGAGGCCGAGGTGATGCTGGTCGGCGCCATGAGCGCCCCGCTCGGCGGCGACCACCTCACCGTCGAGGCGAGCGTCGGGCCGGGCGCCCGGCTGGGGCTCCGCTCGGCGGCGGCCACCCTGGCGCTGCCCGGCCGGGGCGGGGAACCCGCGCGGTACGACGTACGGCTGACCCTCGCGGAGGAGGCGCGGGTGCGGTGGCTGCCCGAGCCGCTCGTGTCCGTGCGCGGCAGTGACCTGCGGGTCACCACCCGCGTCGAACTGGCCTCCACCGCACGGCTGCTGCTGCGCGAGGAGCAGGTGCTCGGCCGCAGCGGGGAGGTCCCGGGCCTGCTGCGCAGCCGGCTGACCGTCGACCGGGCCGGCCGGCCGCTGCTGGATCAGGAGGTGGCCTGCGGCCCGGGAGCACCCGGCGGCTGGGACGGTCCGGCCGGACTCGCGGGCCACCGGGCACTGGGTCAACTGCTGATCGTGGATCCCGGGTTCGAGCGGACGCCGCCCGCCGCCGCCGTGCTCGGCGAGTTCGCGGTGGTGACTCCGTTGCCGGGGCCGGCCGTGTTGGTGACGGCCCTCGCCCCGGACGCGCTCCGGCTGCGGGAACTCCTCGACGCGGCCCGCGTGACGTACGGCTGGTGACGGGAGGGCGGAGCCGGGGCGAACCGGACACCGCTCAGCGGTACACGCCTTTCCGGTTATCGGGTTGGCAAAGAACCGACCCGCGCACTGTTGCCCGGTGCTGGTCAGGCGAAAGGATCCCCCTGCACGCCGACGACCGAAACAGACCGAACCCGGCCGCCCACGGCGGCACATGACGCAGGGGGAACAACCACGTGATACGCACCGCGGCGCTGGGCAGCGCCGCCACACTGATCACCGGAACGCTGGCGGCGAGCCTGCTGCTGGCGCCGTCCGCGACCGCGGCCACCGCCGGCCGCGACGGCGGCGGGCACGCCGAGGCGATCGGCGTCCAGATCGCCGCCGCCCGCGCCGCCCGCACGGGGATCGAGTGGAAGGACTGTCCCGCCGACTGGGGCTTCGAGAAGCCGATCCAGTGCGGCTGGGTCAAGGTCCCGCTCGACTACGCCAAGCCGTTCGGCAAGACCATCGAGCTCGCGGTCGACCGGATCGGCAGCACCGGCACGAAGGAGGAGCGCCAGGGCGCCCTCGTCTACAACCCCGGCGGTCCCGGCGGTTCCGGCATGCGCTTCCCGCGCCGGGTCACCACCAAGAGCCCGCTGTGGGTCAACACCTCCAAGGCGTACGACTTCGTGGGCTTCGACCCCCGCGGCGTCGGCCACTCCGCGCCGATCTCCTGCATCGACCCGCAGGAGTTCGTCAAGGCCCCCAAGGCCGACCCGGTCCCGTCCAACGAGGCCGACAAGCGCGCCCAGCGCAAGCTCGCCGCCGAGTACGCGGACGGCTGCAAGGAGCGCAGCGGCGAGATGCTGCCGCACATGACCACGCCGAACACCGCTCGCGACCTGGACGTCATCCGGGCCGCCCTCGGCGAGAAGAAGCTGAACTACCTCGGCGTCTCCTACGGCACCTACCTCGGCGGGGTCTACGCGACCCTGTTCCCGAACCACGTGCGCCGCATGATCGTCGACAGTGTGGTCGACCCGGCCGTCGACAACATCTGGTACGAGGCCAACCTCGGCCAGGACGTGGCCTTCCAGACCCGGTGGAACGACTGGCAGGACTGGGTCGCCAAGAACGACTCCGTCTTCCACATCGGCAACACCCGGGCCAAGGTCGAGGCGAAGTACCAGGAACTGCGCGCCGCCGCCAAGGCGAACCCGATCGGCGGGGTCGTCGGCCCGGCCGAGCTCATCGGCTTCTTCCAGGGCGCCCCGTACTACGACTCCTCCTGGGTGCCCGTCGCCCAGACCTGGAGCAAGTACATCGCCGGTGACACCCAGGCGCTGGTCGACGCCATCGCCCCGGACATGTCCGACCTCGCCGGCAACGCGGCCTCCGAGAACAGCAACGCCGTCTACACCGCGGTCGAGTGCGCCGACGCCAAGTGGCCGACCAGCTGGGCCAAGTGGGACCGGGACAACACCAAGCTCCACAAGAAGTACCCCTTCCTGACCTGGTCCAACGCGTGGATGAACCTCCCCTGCGCGACCTGGAAGTCCAAGCAGAGCAACCCGATCGAGGTCGGCGCGAGCGCCAAGCGCGGTCTGCCGCCGGTCCTGATCGTCCAGTCCGAGCGTGACGCGGCCACCCCGTACGAGGGTGCGGTCTCCCTGCACCGCAAGCTCGGCGGCTCGCGCCTGATCACCGAGCAGAACGCGGGCTCGCACGGTGTCACCAGCCTGGTGAACCCCTGCATCAACACCCGCGTGGACACCTACCTGCTCACGGGCAAGGTCGACGCCAAGGACGTGAAGTGCGGACCGCACGCCACGCCCGTCGCCCCGGCCCCGGCCGCCGCGAAGTCCCTCGCCAAGACCCCTGGTGCGGACTTCCCGGCGCGTGAGGAGCTCCCCGCCGTCCGCTAGTCGCGGCCGGTGACGGAGGTTCCACGATCAGATCACGGAGAAGGCCTGGCGCGTCCTGCGCGCCGGGCCTTCTTCCGTGCTTCCTCCTCCTCGGCCTTCACCTCGCCGGCGTACCGGTCGACGTACTCCTGGCCGGAGAGGCCCAGCACCGCGTACATGATCTCGTCGGTGACGGCCCGCAGCACGGCCCGCTCGGACTCCATTCCGGCGTACCGCGAGAACTCCATCGGCTCGCCGAAGCGGATCGTGACGCGCCGGATCTTCGGGATCCGCTGCCCGGGCGGCTGGATCTCGAAGGTGCCGACCATCGCGCAGGGCACCACCGGCACCCCGGCACCCAGTGCCATCGCGGCCACTCCGACCTTGCCCTTGTACAGCCGTCCGTCGTGCGAGCGGGTGCCCTCCGGGTAGATGCCGAGCAGCTCGCCCTTGGCCAGCACTCCGAGGCCCTCGCGCAGGGCCGCCTGTCCGGCGTCCTTGCCGGAGCGGTCCACCGGGATCTGTCCGGCGCTGCGGAAGAAGGCGGCGGTCAGCCGGCCCTTGACCCCGGGGCCCGTGAAGTACTCGGCCTTGGCGAGGAAGGTGATGCGCCGCTTGAGGATCGCGGGCATCAGGAAGTGGTCCGAGAAGGAGAGGTGGTTGCCCGCGATGATCGCGGCGCCCTCCGCGGGGATGTTCTCCAGCCCCTCGATCCGCGGTCTGAACAGCAGCCTCAGCAGCGGACCGAGGAACACGTGCTTGAGCAAGTGGTAGAACACCAGGCAGCTCCCGTCGATGCCCCGTTGTCACCGCCATGGTACGGACAGTCAGCCCTGAGGCAGAGGGGGCGGGAGGGGGGAGCTTCGACGGGGGCGTCGGCCAACGCACCGGCGCGGCGCCGGACGGGCACGCCGCGGGAGGCGCGCGGCGGGGCTCAGGCGCTGCGGGAGGCGGCCATGGCGACGGTCAGCAGCCCCAGCACCACCCAGGCGAACCACAGCCAGCCGTTGCTGCCGATGGTGGCGGAGTAGGCGCCGATCGCCACCAGGGCGGCGAAGGTCATGACGGCCATCGTCTTCACGGATCCGGTCATGCCCCATGGTGGCGCCAGAAGTCGTGATCGCGCTACCGGCCACGCGCTTGGAGCGAGGCGAGATACGAGTTGTACGCCTCCAGCTCCTGGTCACCGTTGCGGTCCTCCGCCCGGTCGGACCGCTTCGCGGCCCGCTGCTCGGAGTGGTACCACTGATAGACCAGTGCGATCAGCACGAGCACGGACGGGATCTCGCTGAAGGCCCAGGCGATGCCGCCGCCCCACTGCTGGTCGAGCAGCGCGTCGATGCCGAGGGAGGCCGGCGGGTCCGCGTACGTCTTGATCATCGGCTCGCTCGCCATCATCAGGGCGATGCCGAAGAAGGCGTGGAAGGGCATGCCGGAGAAGAGTTCCAACATGCGCATCACGTAGCCGGGGCGGTGCGGGCCCGGGTCCACGCCCATGATCGGCCAGAAGAAGATCACGCCGACGGCGAGGAAGTGCACCATCATCGCGATGTGCCCGGTCCTGGACTCCATCAGGAAGTCGAAGAGCGGCGTGAAGTACAGCCCGTAGAGGCTGGCGATGAACATCGGGATGGTGAAGGCGGGGTGCGTGATCACCTTCATGTAGCGGCTGTGCAGGAGCATCAGCAGCAGCTCGCGCGGACCCTTGGTGCCGCGCGGGGCCGGCGGCAGCGCGCGCAGCGCCAGCGTCATGGGGGCGCCCAGCAGCAGCAGGATCGGGGTGATCATGCTGATCACCATGTGCTGGACCATGTGCACGCTGAACATGACCATGCCGTAGTCGTTGAGCTTGGTGCACATCACCAGGATCACGGTCAGTACGCCGACGGTGAAGGCGATCGTGCGGCCCAACGGCCAGTCGTCCCCGCGTCGCCGCAGTCGCAGCACCCCCCACCCGTACAGGGCGAGCCCCAACAGCGAGCCGAACAGGAAGAAGGCGTCGAAGGAGAACTCCAGACCCCGTCCGAGAGTGAAGGGCGGCAGGTCCATGTTCATGTCCATGCCGTGCCCGCTGTGATCCATCTGTTCACTCCCTCGACCCGTGATGCCCCACCACAGTAGTGCCGCCCCCGAACGCCGAAGCGTCCGGGGGCGGTGTCGTGTCAGAAGGGGGGAAACATCACAGAACGGTCTCCGCCTCTTCATAGCGCTCGGCCGGGACCGTCTTGAGGGTCTGCACGGCGTCCGCGAGCGGCACCATCACGATGTCGGTGCCGCGCAGCGCGGTCAGCATGCCGAACTCGCCCCGGTGCGCGGCCTCCACCGCGTGCCAACCGAAGCGGGTGGCGAGGACCCGGTCGTACGCGGTGGGCGTGCCGCCGCGCTGGACGTGGCCCAGGATCACCGGTCGGGCCTCCTTGCCGAGGCGCTCCTCCAACTCCACGGCCAGCCGGTTGCCGATCCCGGCGAACCGCTCGTGGCCGTAGATGTCGGTGCCACCGGCCTCGACGGCCATCGAGCCGCCCTCTACGGGCTTCGCGCCCTCGGCGACCACGACGATCGCGAACCGCTTGCCGGCGGAGAACCGCTCGCCGACGATCGCGGTCAGCTCGTCGATGTCGAAGGGGCGCTCCGGGACGACGATCGCGTGGGCGCCGGCCGCCATGCCCGAGTGCAGGGCGATCCATCCGGTGTGCCGGCCCATGACCTCGACGACCATCACGCGCTGGTGGGACTCGGCGGTGGTCTTCAGCCGGTCCAGGGCCTCGGTGGCCACGCCGACGGCGGTGTCGAAGCCGAAGGTGACGTCGGTCGACGCGATGTCGTTGTCGATGGTCTTCGGGACGCCGACGATCGGCAGGCCGCCCTGCGACAGCAGGTTCGCGGCCTTCAGGGTGCCCTCGCCGCCGATCGGGATGACGGCGTCCAGGCCGAGGTCCGCGAGGTGACCGCGCGCCCGCTCCACGCCGTCGCGCAGGTGCGCGGGCTGGACCCGGGAGGAGCCGAGGATCGTGCCGCCGCGCGCCAGGATGCCGCTCACGGCGTCGAGGTCGAGCTTGCGGTAGTCGCACTCCAGGAGGCCGCGCCAGCCGTCGAGGAAGCCGATCACCTCGTCGCCGTGGTCGACGACGGCGCGGTGCACGACGGAGCGGATGACGGCATTGAGGCCGGGGCAGTCGCCTCCGGAAGTGAGCACACCAATGCGCATGGCAGGAAGAACCTTTGCAACGTGGGCCGACGACCGGACCACGTCGTCCGGTTGGAACTACCTGTCACCCTACAAGCGGATCCCCGATGGACTGAACCATCCTCCACATGCTGGGCGGACCCGCGGTACGAACGCACGTCGGCCCGGACCCCCTGGGGAATCCGGGCCGTACGGGACGTGGCGCGCGGGTTACGCGGGCTGCGTGGCCGCCGCGATGCGCTCGTTGCGCAGCGCCTCGTACCAGCGGTCGTCTATGGCCGGCAGCGCGTTCACGTCGAGGGCCAGCTTGAGCAGCAGGTCCGCGATCAGCGGGTTGCGGGCCATCACGGGGCCGTGCATGTACGTGCCGAAGACGGTGTCGTTGTACGCGCCCTCCGTGCCGTCCCCGGAGCCGTTGCCGCGACCCAGCCGGGTGCGGGCGAAGGGCTTGGCGGAGGGGCCGAGGTGGGTGACGCCCTGGTGGTTCTCGAAGCCCGTCAGCGGGGGCAGACCCAGCCGCGGGTCGATGTCCGCGAGGACGTCGCCGACGCACCGCTCGCCCTCGCCGCGCACGGTGACCACGTCCAGCAGACCGAGGCCCTGCTGGCGCTCGCCCATGTCGTTGACGAACTCGGTGCCGAGGATCTGGTACCCGGCGCAGACCGAGAAGACGATCGCCCCGTTCGAGACGGCGCGCTCCAGACCGCCGTCGCGCACCAGGCGCTCCGCGGCCAGTCGCTGCGGGCGGTCCTCACCGCCGCCGATCAGGTAGATGTCGCCCGAGGTGGGGATGGGCTGGTCGCTGCGCACGTCCACGCGCTGCACGTCCAGGCCGCGCTGGCGCGCCCGGCGCTCCACCACGAGGGCGTTGCCCTGGTCTCCGTACGTGCTGAGCAGGTCGGGGTAGACCCAGACCAGACGCAGGCTGTTGTCGCTCATGCTCTTGTCCTCTGTGGGTACTAGTTGCCGACGCGGCGGCGCACGTCCTGGAAGGCGGTGTAGTTGGCGATCAGCTCGATCTGTCCGGGCGGAGCCAACTGGACGGCCTCGTCGAGGGTCTCGCAGACACGGAAGTCCAGGCCCGCGACCTCCAGGCGGACCGCGAGGTCCAGCTTGCGGTCGCCGATCACGAAGATCGGGTGACCGGCCAGCCGGGGGTAGTCGACGTCCCACAGCCAGGAGGTGTCGGTGCCGTCGGCGCCGCGCGCGTTCACCGACAGGATCACCGGGGTGGGCGGCGGGTCGATCAGCGAGAACGTCTCCAGCCAGCCCGCCGGGTTCTTGGCGAGCAGCAGCCGCAGCTCGCGGCCCATGAAGTTGACCACGTCGTAGCGGCCGGCCACGGCCTGCACCTGGTACATCCGCTCCAGCGCGACCTGCGGCGGGACGCCGAACACGGCGGCCACGGCGGCCGAGGTGGCGGCGTTCGCCTTGTTGGCGCGGCCGGGCAGCTGGAGGTGGATCGGCCAGGCGCTGCCGTGCGGGTCGAGCACGTGGTCACCGGAGAGCACCCAGCTCGGGGTGGGACGCCGGAAACCGCACTCGCCGCAGAACCAGTCGTCGCCCGGGCGCTGCATGACGCCACCGCAGGAGGGGCACGACCAGGCGTCGTCCTTCCACTCCTGGCCGGCGGCCACCCACACGACGTTCTGCGAGGACGAGGCCGACCACACGATCAGCGGGTCGTCGCAGTTCGCCACGATGACGGCCTTGGAGCCCGAGAGCCCCTCGCGCCACTTCTCCGCGAGCATGCGGGTCTCGGCGGCGCGGTCCAGCTGGTCGCGGGAGAGGTTCAGCAGGGCGATCACCTTGGGCGTGACGTCCCGGGCCACTCCGGCCAGGTACTTCTCGTCGACCTCGATGACGCCGTACTTGGCGTCCGAGCCGCCGGCGAGCGCCGAGGTGATGCCGGCCGGCATGTTCGCGCCGAGCGCGTTCGAGACGACCGGACCGCTGGCCCGCAGGGCCTCCGCGATCAGTCGGGTCGTCGTGGTCTTGCCGTTCGTCGCGGAGACGAGGACGACATCGAGATGCTGCGCCAGCGCGCCGAGGAGATCGGGGTCGAGCCTGAGTGCGACCTTGCCACCGATCACCGATCCGCTTCCGCGTCCCGCGGCCCGCGACACCGCCGCCGCGGCCTTGCCCGCCGTCACGGCCAGCTTGGCCCGCGGCGAAAGCGGCTCCGTGTTGCCTGCCATCGTCCCTTGTCCTCCTTGCGTCGGTCGGCCCCAGCCTATCCAGTACCTGCCGGAGCCTTGACCGCGGCGCCCCCGAGACGTCGCGGATCTCCTCATATGTTCGCCCGTCGTACCCTTACCGCCATGCGACAGCGCCCCATTCCCGGCACCACCGGACACGTCCGCCCCATGAGCCTGCTGGGCGATCCGGTGCTCCACTCGGCCTGCGCGGAGGTCACCGAATTCGGGCCGCCGCTCCACCGGCTGATCGAGGACATGTTCGCGACGATGTACGCCGCCGAGGGCGTCGGCCTGGCCGCCAACCAGATCGGCGTGGGCCGGCGGGTGTTCGTGTACGACTGCCCCGACGACGAGGACGTCCGCCACGTCGGGCACATCGTCAACCCGCGGCTGGTCACGGCCGACGGGGACGGGTTCCGCGGCCCCGAGGGCTGCCTCTCGCTGCCCGGCCTGGAGGCCGGCACGGTCCGCTTCGACCGCGCGGTCGTCGAGGGGTTCACCTCCGACGGCGCGCCCCTTCGGGTCGAGGGGACCGGGTTCTTCGCGCGCTGCCTCCAGCACGAGTGCGACCACCTCGACGGCACGGTCTACGCGGCCCGGGTCACCGGGTGGCGCCGAACCAGGCTGCTGCGGGCGATCCGCCGTACGCCGTGGGGCGCGCGGGGAATCGCCCGGCTGGGCGAGCGGAGCCGACCCGCGGACGCGGGCGAGGGCCGGGGGTAGGCCCGGGTCGGTCCGGTCGGCGGCCCGCCCGGCCGGTCAGAAGCCGGGGCCGTCCGCCCGGTTGCCGGCGGTCGCCAGCCGGCCCCACAGGAGGTCGGTGAGGGCCGTGACCAACTCCGCCCGTTCGCAGGGGCGTTCGCCGAGCCACCAGTCCCCGGCGGCGTGCATCATGCCGACGATGCCGTGGCCCCAGACCCGGGCGAGGCGCTCGCCGCCGGGGCCGAGGTCGACGCGTTCGCCGATGACCTGGGCCAGTTCCTCGCCCAGCCGGCGCAGCAGGGGGGCCGAGTGGAGGCCGACGTCGAAGCCGCGCTCGGCGGTGTGCGAGTCCTCGGCGGGGTGCATCAGGAAGCGGTACACCTGAGGGCGGGCCTCGATCGCGACGAGGTAGGTGTCCAGGGTGGCCTCGACCCGGCGGCGGCGCTCGGCCGGGGCGTCGAGCGCGGCCCGCAGTGAGTCGAGCAGCGCGTCGGTGTGCCGGACGGCGAGGGCCTGGTAGAGCCCCGCCTTGTCGCCGAAGTGCCGGTACAGGATGGGCTTGGTGATGCCCGCCTCGGCCGCGATGGCGTTCATGGAGGCCTTCGGGCCGTCCCTGAGCACGACCCGGTCGGCGGCTTCGAGCAACTCCCGGCGCCGGCGTTCGGCCGCTCCCGGTTCGCCGGCCTGCTGAGTGGTCTCCATGACGTGTTTCTCTCCCCGCCCTTGCGATGTGCGTGACGCCCACGCAACGTAACACCCCACACGCCCCGTCGATCGACTCGACGGCCGCCCTCCGGGCCGAACGGGCCCCGCTTGACACTGCTTACCCGTCGGTAACAGACTGTGGCCCTCGATGTGGTTACCGCTGGTAACCACCCGGGGTGGGCAACCGTACGTGCATGAGACAGCTGGAGGGGACATGGCGGAGTTCACCATGGAGCTCAACGACGACCAGAAGCAGGTCCGGGACTGGATCCACGGCTTCGCCGCCGACGTGATCCGGCCCGCCGCCGCGGAATGGGACGAGCGCGAAGAGACTCCGTGGCCCGTCATCCAGGAGGCCGCCAAGCTCGGCATCTACTCCGTCGACTTCTACGCGCAGCAGTTCTTCGACCCCACCGGCCTCGGCATCCCGATGGCCATGGAAGAGCTCTTCTGGGGTGACGCGGGCATCGCGCTGTCCATCGTCGGCACCGGCCTCGCCGCCATCGGCGTCGTCGCCAACGGCACCGAGGAGCAGATCGGCACCTGGATCCCGCAGATGTACGGCGACCAGAACGACGTGAAGGTCGCGGCCTTCTGCTCCTCCGAACCGGACGCGGGATCGGACGTCGGGGCGATGCGCACCCGCGCGGTCTACGACGAGGCGAAGGACGAGTGGGTGCTCAACGGCACCAAGACCTGGGCGACCAACGGCGGCATCGCCAACGTCCACATCGTCGTCGCCGTGGTCGACCCCGAGCTCGGCACCAAGGGGCACGCCTCCTTCATCGTGCCGCCGAACACCCCCGGCCTGTCACAGGGCCAGAAGTTCAAGAAGCACGGCATCCGCGCCTCGCACACCGCCGAGGTGGTGTTGGAGGACTGCCGCGTCCCGGGATCCTGCCTCCTCGGCGGCAAGGAGAAGCTCGACGAGCGGCTCGCCCGTGCCCGCGAGCGGGCCAGGGCCGGCGGCGGCGAGCGCGTGAAGAACGCCGCCATGGCCACCTTCGAGGCCTCCCGCCCGGCGGTGGGCGCGATGGCCGTGGGCACGGCCCGCGCGGCCTACGAAGTGGCCCTGGACTACGCCAAGACCCGGACCCAGTTCGGTCGGCCGATCATCGACAACCAGGGCGTGGCCTTCCAACTCGCCGACATGCGGACGCAGATCGACGCGGCCCGGCTGATGGTGTGGCGGGCCTCCTGGATGGCGACAGCGGGCAAGCCCTTCACCGCCGCGGAGGGGTCCATGTCGAAGCTGTTCGCGAGCGAGGTCGCCAAGAAGGTCACCGCCCAGGCGGTCCAGATCCTCGGCGGCAACGGGTTCACCCGCGAATACCCGGTGGAGCGCATGCACCGGGACAGCGCGATCTACACGATTTTCGAGGGCACGAGCGAGATCCAGCGCCTGGTGATCGCCCGCACGATCTCGGGGATGCCGATCCGCTAGGTCGGCTCTCTCGTCCCAGCCGCCTCCCGTCACCGGGAACGACCGTGCCCCGGCGTGCCCATGGCCCGCCGGGGCACGGTCATGTCGATCGGACGCCGGTCAGCCCCCGGCAACGGCGATGACGATGAGCGTCGCGTAGGACAGCAGGGTCAGGGCCATCGGCACCGAGACGACCAGCGCCTGCGGACGCCGACGCAGCTGCCTGCCCGGGTCCAGCGGCGCGCGGAAGCCGCCCTGCGGGGCGGGGAGCTTGGCGAACGTCGACCGCGGGCCCAGGTTGCGCAGCACCGTGATCGGGGTGAGGAGCAGGGACATCGGCCCCCACCAGCCCTGCCAGAGCGTCTTCGCGGACATGTCCCGGACGGTCGCGGTCCCGCAGTCACGGCAGAAGGGTCCCTGCACGCTCAGCGAGCGCATCATCAGGACCATGCCCTGGTGGCCCCGGACGGTCGCCTGCGCCGCCGGCTGGGCCCCGCACAGCCGGCAGCCGTGGCCGCCCTGCTGCGGTGCCTGGTGGCCCGGGTAGGGGGAGGGGGCGTCCTGTCCGGGCACGCCCGCGGCGAACGGGTTGCCGTGTCCCGCCGGCTGCGGCGCGCCGGCGCCGGGCTGCTGCTGCGCGTACGGGTTGCCGTGCCCCGCCGGCTGCTGCTGCGGCGGCTGCGCGTACGGGTTCCCGTGGCCGGGCGGCTGCGCGTACGGGTTGTGCTGGTGCTGCGGGACCGAGCCCTGCTGCGGTGGTGGAGTGGCCACTTTGGTCCCCTTGGAGGAGTCGGTTGGATCACCGGGCGCGGTGATCCAAGGCACCCTAACGGGATTCATCATGTCCCCAACAACCGATCGAGGGCCCGGCCGAAGAGGAAGCGGCCCGCCGCCGCGACGAGCGGGTCGAAGGGGCGCCCCAGCCCGCGCAGGCTCAGTTCCTCGCGCCAGTGGACCTGCGCTCCGGAAGGGAAGTGGGGCCGAACCTCGATCTCCGCCCAGCCCCGGACCACCCGACCCTGTTTCACGAGGCGCACCAGCCCCGCGGCGGCCCCCGCCGGAGGCCTCCAGAGGGTGACTTCCATGGGGTCGTCGAATGTGAGCCTTCCCACGCCCGTCCGCGCCGTGAACAGCGTTCCGACGCGCGTCGGCGGCGCCGTCTCGACGGTCGTCCGGGTGAAGGGGACCTCTGCGCCGTGGCGCTCCCATTCCGTCAGCCGGAGCCAGGCCTCGGAGGGCGGGAGGGTCGTCGTGCGAACGAGCCGGATAGCGGGCATGAGCGCATCGTAATCGGGCATACACACCCTGAACTGGACCCCCGATATGGGTTCCGTCCGGGGGCGGCGATCAGCAATACTCACCGCCACCGTGGATCGCGGATTCGACCGGGTGACCACCGGCCCTCCCGCCCCACTCTGCGAGGAGATGCGCCGATGTGCTCCCACCAGCCCCCCTGCCCGACCGCCGACAGCGCCGATCACGACGCCGCCCACACCGTGGCCTTCCACCCCGAACAGGGCTGGAGCCTGCTCTGCAACGGTGCCGTGGTCTTCGACGACACAGGTGAACTGCTCCCCGACGGCCGCACGGTGGAACCCCGCCGACCGGCCCTTGTCTGAGCGAGGAGGCAGCATGCGCCAGCAGCTGATCCGCAAGCCCGTCCCCAAGCCCGCACCCCGAGACCTGGACCTCCGTACACCGTCGGGCAGACCCCTCCCGTACTGACGGGAGCCCCGGAGACACGCGCCACCTGCTGAGGGTCAGCCGGTGGCCGCCGCCGTGCCGCCCAGGAACGCCGTCTCGTACGCCGCGTCCCCGATCGCCGCGCGGGCACGCCGCTCGCCCTCGTCCCGCAGGGCCGTCAACGCGGGCGAGCCACCCATCTGAGGTCGCCCCACCGTGCGCCACCAGGCGTGCCCGGTGCCCAGCAGCCGCGCCGCCAGTTCCCCGTCGCCGAGGCCCGCCACCGCCGCCGCGAGCAGGTCCAGGCCGAGCGCGATGCCGAACCGGTCGCCCAGCAGTCGCTTGCCCGACAGCATGGCCCTGGCGTGGCGGGCCGCCTCCCCGTGGTGCCCGAGGCCCAGCGCGGACATGGCCAGGATGTAGTCCGCGTAGGCCCGCAACCAGCGTTCGCCCAGTTCCGCGCACGCCTCGCGCAGGCCCCGCGCCTCCTCGGCGGCCTCCTCGAAGCGTTCCAGGTCGCACAGCGCGAAGCCGGTGGCCAGCCGGCACAGCAGCCAGCCCGGACCACTGGAGCGCCCGCCGTGTCCCGCCCGCGCCCTGGGGCCGGCCAGCGTGAGGGCCCGCACCGAGTCGCCGGGCATCATCACCGCCACGGCGTGCAGGTAGGCGGCCCGCAACTCGCGCTCCGGGTCGGCCAGTCGGTCCGCCGAGCGGGTGCACTCCTCACCGAGCCCGCGGGCCGCGTCCAGGTCGCCTTGGAGCAGCACCGTCAGGCCGAGCGCCCACAGCGCCTGCGTGTACCCGGCGCCCGTGCGCGGGCCCGAGCGCAGGGACCGCTCCAGGAAGGCGCGACCCTCATGGACGTGCCCGCACGCGAACCAGAAGAACCAGAGCGCCCCGGCCATCTCCTGGGCGGCCGCCGGCTCGCACCCCAGCAACTGTTCCAGCGCCGTGCGCAGTTGCGGGTGTTCGGCGGTCATCCTGCGGTACCAGTCCACCTGGCCCGGCCCCATCCACCCCCGGTCGGCGGCCTGGGCGAGCGCGAGGTACCAGTGCGCGTGCCGGTCGGCGACCGTGCGCACCTCGCCCAGCTCCGTCAACCAGTCGTGTCCGTACTCGCGGATCGTGTCCAGCATCCGGTAGCGGATCCCCGTCCCGCGCTCCTCGGTGCGCCGGACCACGGACTTGGCCACGAGGCCCGCCAGGACCCGCTCGACCCGGGAGGCGGGCAGCGGGCCGCCCGCGCAGACCGCCCGGGCGGCGGCCACGTCGAAGTCCCCGGTGAACACCGACAGGCGGGCCCACAGCAGTCGTTCGACCGGCTCGCACAGCTCGTGGCTCCAGCCGATCGTGGTCCGCATCGTCCGGTGCCGGGGGAGCAGGGCGTCGTCGGAGTCGGCCAGCACGTCGAATCGCGCGCCCAGCCGCTGTGCCATCTGTTCGAGGGTCCACGACCGCAGCCGCGCGCCCGCCAGTTCGAGCGCGAGCGGGATCCCGTCGAGCCGGCGGCACACCTCGGCGGCGATCGTCGCCCGCCCGGGGTCGTCGAAGGCGGCGGCGGCCGGCGGGGACGCGGCGACGGCCCGCCGGCGGAAGAGGGCGAGGGCGTCGCTGTCCGGCCCCTCGAAGGGCAGCGGCCGCACCTCGACGAGCTGTTCCCCGGGGCTGCCGAGCGGTTCGCGCGAGGTGGTCAACACCGTCAGGTCCGGTGCGGACTGCAGGAGTTCCCCCACGAGGTGCCGGCAGGCCGCGATCAGGTGCTCGCAGGTGTCGAGGACCAGGAGGAGCTTCTTGTCCGCCATCCAGGCGCACAGTTCCTCGTCCAGCGACCGGGCGGAGTGGTCCGCGAGGCCGACGGTGTGGGCCACCGTCGCGGTGAGCAGGTCGGGGTCGCGCAAGGGCGAGAGTTCGACCCACCAGACCCCGTCGGGTCGTTCGGGCCCGGACGCGGCGGCGGCGCGCAGGGCGAGCCGGGTCTTGCCGACCCCGCCCACCCCGGTCAGCGTGATCAGTCGCCGGCCCGGCAACAGGTGCTCCAGGTGGGCGAGTTCACGTTCCCGTCCGACGAAGCCCGGCGACTGCGGCGGCAGGTTTCCCGGCACTGGACCAGCGCCCGGCCCGGGGTGGCCGCCTGCGGAAACTGGCTGACTGTTGTTGAACGAGTACTCACCGAACACGGATGTATTGTGCGTGATCTCGTGTGGCGACAGGGGCGTTCGGTCAGATCGCCGCATGTTCCACCGTGCGAGGCGCACGGGTGCGGACCCTCACCGGGCGAGGACCACGCGGGTCTCCGCGGTGAACGCCCCCCAGTTGCCGTCGGGCAGTCGCGCGCGCAGTTTCACGGCCCACACGGTGCCGGCCGGCTCGGTCACCGTGAGCCGGTGCTCCACCCTTCCGGTGCCGGACGGGAGCGCCGCGCCGGCCCCGAACTGGATGACGGTGACGGGCCGGTCGTTGACGTAGAGCTGGTACTCGTCGGTGCGGCGACCGGTGGCCGGGGCGGTCCAGGACAGGTCGACCAGCCCGGGGGAGGCGGTCGCCGTGAGCCCGCCCGGCGCGGTGTCCGGGCCCTGCCCGGGATCGGGCGGCGTGGTCAGTTCCACCGTCGGGCCGTCGGGGGAGGTGTTGTCGGCGCCGTCCCGGGCGCGGACGGTGAAGCTGTAGCGGGTGCCCGGCTGGAGTCCGGTCACGGTGGTGGCGCTCTCTCCGGCGCCGGCCGTGTGGACGCGTACGCCGCCCTGGTGGACGTCGTACGCGGTGACGCCCGTGTCGTCCGTCGCCGCCGTCCAGCTCAGCCGGGCCGCTCGGGGGCCTTCGGCGCGGCCCGTGGTGGTGGGCGGCGCCGAGGGGGCCCGCCGGTCCTCGGCCTTCGCCGCGGGTGTGGTCGCCCGGGCGGGCTCGCTGAGCGCGGAGCGGTTGCCGGCGGCGTCCCGGGCCCGAACCGTGAACGTGTAGGAGGTCACCGGGGCGAGGCCCGTGACGTCCACCATCGTCTTGTCGGCCGGGAGTTCGCGGACCAGGTGGTCGCCCTGAAAGACCTGATAGCCGGTCACCCCCTCGCTGTCCGGGGCCGCTCGCCACATGACGTGCACCGAGGTGGCGCTGCCGGCCTGTGCGGTGAGCTCCGCCGGGGCGTGCGGGGGGTCGGTGTCGCCGTCCGGGGCGCACGCCGTGGCGAGTGCCAGGCAGAGGCAGAGCGCGGGGACGGCGCTTCGCGCGGAGTGTCGCAAGGAGGTGCCTTCCGCCGCTTCCTCGTAAAGGTCTAGACATATATGGCACGCCCGGCGGGGGGCGGGCAAGACCTCGGCGGTCCCGCCGGGGGTTGGGTGCGTAACGGAAGCCGGCCGGGCGGCCGGTTTCGTCTCTCCCCGCCCCATCTGGCATTATTGCGATCTCTTTGCAATAAGAGATGATCTTAAACAGTAAGAAAAGCAGGTATACGGGGATGTGGATCGCATGACGGCCCGGTCGGTACGAGCAGTGGCCGCCACGACGCTCGCCGCCACGCTCCTCACGGGCGCGGCAGCCTGCTCGGCGCCCTCGTCGGGAGGCGACCCGGGCCGCGCGGCGGATACCGCCGTCGTCGGCATCGCGACCGAACCGGAGAGCCTCAGCCCCCTCCTCGGGTACGGCAAGGACGGCAACTCCAAGATCTTCGACGGACTGCTCACGCACGACGCGAACATGAGGCTGCGGCCCGCCCTGGCCGAGGCCCTGCCCGAGGTCTCCGCCCACGGACGCACCTACACGTACCGGCTCCGCCAGGGCGTGAAGTTCAGCGACGGACATCCCTTCGGCGCCAAGGACGTCGTCTTCACCTACCGGACGATCCTGGACGCGAAGACCAACAACGCCTCCAAGACCGAACTCGACGCGATCCAAGGCGTGCACGCCCGGGGCGACGACACCGTCGTCTTCACCCTGAAGTACCCCTACGCGCCGTTCGCCGAGCGGACCGTGCTGCCGATCGCGCCCGAGCACATCGCGGGCCGGCAGGACGTCAACAGCGGCGACTTCACCACCCGGCCCGTAGGCACCGGCCCCTACGTCCTCACCGGCTGGTCCAGGGGCGAGAAGATCGGCTTCAAGGCCAACCCGACCTACTGGGGCGGCGAGCCCGCCGTGAAGAAGTTCACCATGGTCGTCATCAAGGACGACGACGTGCGCGCCACCCGGCTGCGCTCCGGCGAACTCGACGGCGCGATCCTCCCGCCCGCCCTGGCCAAGGCCCTCGCCGGGAAGGGCGGGGCCAAGGGCACGGCGCGCACCCTCCACGCGGCCAAGACCTTCGACTACCGCAACGTCACCCTCCCCACCGCCCACGCCGTCACCGGTGACACGGCCGTCCGCCGGGCGCTGGACCTCGCCGTCGACCGCACGACCATGGTCGACAAGCTCCTGGAGGGCGCGGGCAAGCCCGCCTACGGGCCGGTCCCCACCGACAGCCCCTGGTTCACGGCCGGCACGGAACGGGCGTACGACCTCGACCAGGCGAAGCGGATCCTCGACGAGGCCGGTTGGAAGACCGCGGACGACGGCATCCGCACCAAGGACGCCATCCGCGCGTCCTTCCCGCTCTGGTACACCTCCGGCGACAAGATCCGCCAGGACCACGCACTCGCCTTCGCCTCCGACGCCAGGAAGGCCGGCATCGAGGTCAAGACCGAGGCCGGTACCTGGGAGGTCATCGAACCCCGGATGAAGACCGACGCCGTCCTCGCCGGCGGCGGCTCCCCGGCCGACCCCGACTTCGACCAGTACCTGCTGCTCCACTCCACACTGGCCGGCGACGGCTTCAACAACATGGCCCGGTACGACAACAAGACCGTCGACCAGGCGCTCCTCGACGGCCGCGAGAGCGGCGACCCGGCCGCGCGCAAGGCCGCGTACGACACCGTGCAGCGGGAACTGCTCGCGAACCCCGGATACGTCTTCCTCACCCACATCGACCACCTGTACGTGGTCGACGACAAGTGGGAGGGGCTCACCACCCAGGTCGAGCCGCACGACCACGGCCTCGGCGCCGGCCCCTGGTGGAACATCGAGAACTGGAAGCCGAAGCGGAAATGAACCCGACGACGTGACCTCCCGTTGTGAACCCGACGACGTGACCTGCCGCAGTGAACCCGACGACGTGACCCCCCGCTCCTCCCGCGTCCCCTGGGGGCCGATGGCGCGCATGGCCGGCCGGCGCACCCTGTTCGCCGGCCCCGTCCTGCTCACCGTCACCTTCGGGGTGTTCGCCGTCGCCGCGATGTCCCCCTTCGACCCCGTCAAGGCGTACGCCGGCACGGCCGGCCTCACCGCCTCGCAGGCCGAACTCGACCAACTGCGCGCCAACCTCGACGTCGACCAGCCGCTGGTCGCACGCTGGTGGGAGTGGCTCACCTCCGCCCTCACCGGAGACCTCGGAACCTCCTCCGTCATGCGCCAACCGGTCGGCGACGTCCTCACCGAACGGGTCGGCTGGTCGGCGCTGCTCGCCCTCTGCGCCTTCGCGCTGGCCGTGCTCGCCGGTACGGCCCTCGGGGTCCTCGCGGCCCGGCGACAGGGCGGCCCGCTCGACCGCGCCGTCTCCGCGCTCGCCTACACCCTGGAAGCGGCCCCGGTCTTCTGGCTGGGCCTGCTGGCCATCTGGTTCTTCTCCGTTCAGCTCGGTGTCCTGCCCTCCGGCGGCCTCACGGACGCCTCCGACGACGTGGTCAGCCCCGGCCAGGTCACGTCCCACCTGGTGCTGCCGGCGCTCGTCCTGGGGATCTCCCAACTGCCCTGGTTCTTCCTGTACGTACGCCAGGGCGTGGCCGACGCCCTGGACGAGGACCCCGTGCGCGGGGCCCGGGCCCGAGGCGTGGCCGAGCGACGGATCCTGATCGGGCACGCGCTGCGTTCCGGGATGCTCCCGATGCTGACCTTGATCGGATCACGGGTGCCCGAACTGATCACCGGGGCGCTGCTGGTGGAGACCGTGTTCAGCTGGCCCGGCGTCGCGGCGGCCACCGTGCAGGCCGCCACCTCCGTCGACTTCCCACTTCTCGCCGCCCTCACGGTGTCGGCCACCGCGGCCGTGCTCGCCGGGAACCTGCTGTCCGATCTGCTGTACGGACTCGCCGACCCCAGGGTGGGCTTCGATGGCTGACACCATCTGGCGCGCCCCCGGCCGCGCCCACCGCCCCACGCGCCGACCGCGCGTGCGCGCCTGCGCCCTGACCATGGCCGTGATCGCCTTGGCGGTCCTGCTCGTCCCACCGCTGGCACACCTCGACCAACAGGCCGTGGACCTGTCGGCGAAGCTCCTGCCACCCTCCTGGGAACACCCCTTCGGAACCGACGACGTGGGCCGCGACCTGCTGCTGCGCTGCGTCTACGGGCTGCGGGTGTCCCTGCTGGTCGGCCTGGTGGCGGCGCTCGTCGCCACGGTGATCGGTACCGCCGTCGGCGCGGCGGCCGGCGCGTGGGGAGGCTGGACCGACCGGCTCGTGATGCGGGTCGTCGACGCCCTGTCCTCGATCCCGCACCTGCTGCTCGGCATCTTCATCGTGGCGATGTTCCGTCCCGGGGTGTGGCCGGTGGTCGTCTCGGTGGCCCTGACCCATTGGCTGTCCACCGCCCGGATCGTCCGGGCCGAGGTCCTGTCACTGCGGTCGCGGCCCTTCGTGGACGCCGCCGTCTCGGGCGGCGCCTCACGGTGGCGGGTCGCGGTCCGCCACCTGGTCCCCGGAGTCATGCCCCAGGCGGGGCTCGCCGCCGTGCTGATGATCCCGCACGCGATGTGGCACGAGTCGGCGCTGTCCTTCCTCGGGCTCGGACTCCCCTCCCACCAGGCCAGTCTGGGCACCCTCGTACAGACCGCACGGGGCTCGCTCCTCGTGGGGGCCTGGTGGCCCACCCTCTTCCCGGGCCTGCTGCTGATCGTCCCGACCCTGGCCATCGCCGGCCTCGCGGCCGCCTGGCGCGACCGCCTCAACCCCCGCCGCCGCTCGGAGCCGACCCTGTGACCGTGGAGCCGCCCCCGACCCCCGCCGGCCGCGCCGAGACCCCCGCGACGGGGCTCCGACGCGAACCCGCGGAACCGGCCCTGCGCGTGGAACGGATGGAACCGGTCCTGCGCGTGGAACGGATGTCCGTGCGCTTTCGCATGCGCGGAGAACGCCACGTCGAGGCCGTCACCGACGCCGGCTTCGCCCTGGCCGCCGGCGAGTGCCTCGCCCTCGTCGGCGAGAGCGGGTGCGGCAAGTCCGTCCTCGCCGCCGCCCTCCTCGGCCTGCTGCCCGGCAACGCCGAGACCGCCGGGTCGGCCCTCCTCGCGGACGGGCTCGACCTCCTCGCCGCCGACGAGGCCACCTTGGCCCGGACCGTCCGAGGGCGCCGCATCGGACTCGTCCCGCAGAGCCCCGCGTCCCACCTCACCCCGGTCCGCACCATCCGGTCCCACCTGGAGGAGACCGTTCGGGAACTCACCGATCCTCCAGGGGCGTGCGAGCCTTCCGGGCCTTCCGGGAGGGCCGAGCCTTCCGGGCCTTCCGGCGGGCGGATCCCGGGCGCGGGCCGGCGGGTGCGGCGGGCGCGACTGCGCGCCGCCGCGGAGGCGGCGGCCGCCCGGGCGGCCTTCCCCGCCTCCCACCTCGATCGCCACCCGCACGAACTCTCCGGCGGCCTCGCCCAGCGCGCCGCCACCGCCCTCGCCCTCGTCGGGGACGCCCCGCTGCTGCTCGCCGACGAGCCGACCACCGGCCTCGACCGGGACCTCGTCCACCGCACCGTGGATGAGCTGCGGGCCCACACCCGCGAAGCCGGCCGGGCCCTGCTGATGATCACCCACGACCTGGCCGCCGCCGAACGGATCGCCGACACAGTCGCCGTCATGTACGCCGGGCGCATCGTGGAAACCGCCCCCGCGGCCGTCTTCTTCGGCCCGGCCGGCCCCCGACACCCCTACGCGCGCGGGCTCCTCGACGCCCTCCCCGAACGGGCCTTCGCCCCCATCCCCGGCGCCCCGCCCGAACTCGGCGCACTGCCGCCCGGCTGCGCCTTCGCCGACCGCTGCGCACAGGCCGACGCGATCTGTCGGACCCGGCGCCCCCCGCTCACCGAAGGGGTGGCCTGCCACCATGCTTGAGCTCCGCGGCATCACCGCCGGCTACGAACGGGGCGCCCCCGTCGTGCGGGACGCCCACCTCGTCCTTCAGGCCGGCGAGTCGCTCGGACTGCTCGGCCCCAGCGGCTGCGGCAAGTCCACCCTGGCCAGGGTGGCCGCCCTGCTGCACCGGCCCGAGCACGGCACCGTGGTGCTCGCGGGCAGCACCGTGACCGGCTTCCGGCACCGGGCCCCACGCGCCCTGCGCGTCCGGGTCGGTGTCGTCTTCCAGCAGCCCCGGCTGTCCGTCGACCCCCGCCTCACGCTGCGCGACCTCGTCGCGGAACCCCTCCGGGCCACGGGACGACGCGGGGAAGCGGCCTCGGTCGTACCGGAGTTGACGCAGCGTGTCGGAATCGGCGCGGATCTGCTCACGCGCCGCCCCCACGAGGTGAGTGACGGACAACTGCAACGCGCCTGTCTGGCACGCGCCCTGGTGCTGCGGCCGAGCCTGCTGGTCTGCGACGAGATGACCGCCATGCTCGACGCCTCCACGACAGCCGCGTTGGTCGCGGTGGTCGAGGAGTACCGGGCGCAGACCGGCGCGGCGCTGCTCGCGGTGGGCCACGATCCGATCCTGCTCGGCCGCTGGTGCGACCGTACGACCCACTGGAACGAGATCGTCAAGAACTGAGCATCCGTCACGGACGGTCAACACCCGTACGGCGTACACGTCTTTCGCCCGAAGGGCCCCCTCGCTGCGCCACCATGGCGGCGCCCAAGGAGGTTCCGATGGTGATTTCCCTCTCCGTGATCGTCCTGCTCCTCGTCCTCGCGTGGATCTTCCTGCGTGGCGGCGGGCTCAAGTTCTCCCACGCCCTCGTCTGCGCCCTGCTCGGTTTCCAACTCGCGAGCAGCAGCATCGCCATGACCATCCACGACGGACTCGCGGCCACCGCGAACCTCGTGTCCGGCCTCAACCCTTAGGGAGTGTTCCGCCGATCAGGCCGGCCCCGGACGGGCGCGCTTGATCGACTGTTGCGCCTTCGTGAATCATCCGGCTCTTCCATGGACTCCTCGGGCAGTGCGATCTAGCGTCTGGCGGCGGCGCGATGTGAGACGCAATGTCAACAAAACTGAAGACCATGGAGGAAGTCCGGATGTTCCGAAGAGCGCTGAACTGCGCGGTGGTACCGGCTCTCGCCGCGTTCGTGGCGATGTACGGCATCTCACCGGCCCAGGCCGAGGAGATACCCAAGGCCCCCGGCCACCGCCTGATCAGCCACTACGACGGCGCCCCCGCCGCCGCCGTCCCGCTGCCGGGCGAAGCCCCGCCACAGCACCCCTACCTCGCGCCCAACGGCCGCAGCGGCATGCACTCCGACGCCGCGGGCAGCGCCACCTCGCCCTGGTCCGGGCCGCTGGGCAGGAACCCGCAGGTCACCAGCGAGAAGATCGCCGCCCTCGGCGGCGAATGCGCCACCGCCACCTTCGACTCGGCCGGCCGGATCGTCACCGTCTGCGGCACCTTCTCCGGGTTCAAGGTCAAGCTCCTCGACCCCCGCACGCTCGCCACGCTCGCGGAACACCAACTCCCACAGCGCTCCTCGACGGTCGAGGCGATCACCTCACTCGACTTCGCGAAGATCTTCAAGGACACCTCGGGCGGCGCCTACTTCTACCTGGACAACCAGGACCGGGCGGTGCTGGCCGACTCCCGCCAGCACATCCTGCGCCTCGCCCACTCGCAGAACCCGGACGGCACCTGGAAGTTCACGGTCGACAACGACTGGGACCTCACCGGCCAGGTCCCGCACGACTGTGTCAGCTGGACCAACCTGTGGCCCAGCGGCACCTGTGACCCGGTCACCTCGGTCATGCCCGACTGGAACGGCCGCATCTGGTGGGTCACCCGCCAGGGCCGCGTCGGCACCGTGGACCCGGCGACCTCGGTGATCCGCTCCGTCCGGCTCGACGGCGAGGAGATCCAGAACTCCTTCTCCGTCGCCGAGGACGGGGTCTCCATCGTCACCGACCACGCCCTGTACAGCTTCGCCACCACCGCCGACGGCACCCCGCGCGCGCAGTGGCGCCAGACCTACGACCGGGGCACGGGCACCAAGCCGGGCTCCGTGAACCAGGGTTCGGGCACCACCCCGGACCTCTTCGGCGACGGGTACGTGGCGATCACCGACAACTCCGACGACCGGATGAACGTGCTCGTCTACAAGCGGGGCGTGGACGTACCCGCCGACCGGCGGCTCGTGTGCAAGGTCCCGGTGTTCGGATCGGGGGCCTCGACCACCGACAACTCCCTGATCACCTGGGGCAACAGCATCGTCGTCGAGAACAACTACGGCTACGAGAACCCCACCACCCTGCTGCTCGGCAAGTCCGTCGTCGGCGGTGTCAGCCGCATCGACGTGCGCGCCGACGGCAGCGGCTGCGACACGGTGTGGCAGAGCGCGATCCGCTCGCCCTCCGTCGTCCCGAAGCTCTCCACCGCGAACGGGTTGCTCTACTTCTACGAGAAGGAGCCCAACGCCTGGGGCATCGACGCCTGGTACCTCACCGCGGTGGACTTCCGCACCGGTGAGCGGCGCTGGCGACAGCTGACCGGCACCGGCGCGCTGTACGACAACAACTGGGCGCCGATCACCCTCGGCCCCGACGGCACCGCGTACGTCGGCGTGTTCAACGGCATCGTGGCGGTCCGCGACGGCGGCTGACGCCGCGGGTCTGACGCCCGGGCGTCTGACATCCGGGCGTCTGAGGCCGGGGGACTGACGGGTGGCGCCGACCGCGCCGCCCGTCAGTCGTCCTGCCTCCACAGCGGGTGCTCGCGCGCGGCCCAGTCCCGATCCACCGAGCCCGTGCGCAGCCCGCGCCGGGCCTCGGGATCACCCAGCGCCTTGCCGATGTGCCCGGCGAGGACGATGCCGAGGGCCAGGGCGAGCCAGTCGTGCACGAAGGTCGCTCCCGTCCGCCAGACGAGGGGGGCCAGACCGGTGGCCCACATCAGCAGCCCGGTGCCGAGCATCACCGTCACCGCGCCGCCCAACCAGCCCGCGTACACCTTCTGACCGGCGTTGAACTTCCCGGCCGGCCGGGCACCGTGCCGGTCCCTGCGCAACACGGTGCGCAACCACACCCTGTCGTGCGGCCCGAACCGGTTGAGCCGGCGGAGATCGGCACGGAACGCCCGGGAGACCAGGCCGAGCAGGAACGGGACGACGAGCAGCAGACCGGACCACACATGGACGGTCACGACGAGGTGGCGCCGCCCGACGAGTTCGGCGAGGGGCGGCACGTAGAGGCAACCCGCCGACACCACGCAGATCCCCATCAGCGTGGCCGTGGCCCGGTGCACCAGACGTTGGGGGCGACCGAACCGGCGCACGCGGGCATCCCGCCGGGGCGCCGGCCGCGCATCGGGCGTAGGGCGTGACCCGGGCGTGGGCCGCATCTCAGACGGTGGGGGCATCATCGCGTCCGTTCGACGTGCCGACCCAGGCGTCGACGTCGTAGCCGAGCCGCTCCCAGTAACCGGGCTCCACGTCCCGGGTGACGGTGATGCCGGAGAGCCACTTCGCCGACTTGTAGAAGTACATCGGGGCCACGTACAGCCGCACGGGCCCACCATGCGCGTGGGACAGCGGCTCGTCCCGCATCCGCAGGGCCACCATGACGTCGGCCCGACGGGCCTGGGAAAGGGTCAGGCTCTCGGTGTACGTGCCGTCGAAGCAGCTGAACCGGATGGCCCGTCCCTCGGGCCGCACCCCGGCGGCGTCCAGCAGCCGGAAGACCGGCACGCCCTCGAAGGGCGTGCCGGGTACGCGCCAGCCGGTGACGCACTGGACGTCGCGGACGACCCGGGTCTGCGGCAGCCGCCGGAGCGCGTCGAGGTCGTACGTTCCCGGTCGCTCGACGAGCCCGTCCACCCGCAGCCGATAGTCCGCGGGGGAGCGCTCCGGGACAGAGGCGGCCACCGAGTAGTAGCGGAACCCGCCGCCGTTGGGCAGCAGCCCGGTCAGCCCGGTCGGATCCTTGCCGGCGGCGGCGCCGAGCGCCCTTTCGAGGCCCCGTTGCAGGTGGGGCGCGGCCACCAGCCCGGCCGCGCCGAGCCCGAGCATGCCCAGGACCAGACGCCGACCGACCGGGGCGCCGACCAGGTCGGGATCCGCCGGATCACGCGGGTCAGGACCCGTCGGATCATGCCGCTCGACCGGCCGCTCGGCGGGCTCCGGCCCCTCCGAGGGGCCACGCCGATCCGAGGGACCACGCCGTTTCGACGGCTCCGGCCGCCCCGCTGACTCCCGCTCCGTGCTCACACGTCGATTCGACCACCGCCGGCGACCCGACGCCAAGGGGAGAGGGGCGTCCGTCAGACTTCCGTCACACCTGGCGGCGGCAGCTCGTGCAACGTGTCCGCAACCTGGCCGCTCCTAGCCTCCTTGCGAGTGCCGGCCGACGGCGGCCGGCGCCCGGCAAGGGGAGGTTTCCATGGCCCGTTTCGCTGCGCCCGGTACCGAGGGCGCGCTGATGTCGTACGCGTCCCGCTACGACCACTACATCGGTGGCACGTACACGGCTCCCGTTCGGGGCCGGTACTTCGACAACCCCTCCCCGGTGACCGGCGCGCCCTTCACGGAGATCGCCCGGGGTACCGCCGAGGACGTGGAGCTGGCCCTGGACGCCGCGCACGCCGCCGCGCCCGCCTGGGGACGTACCTCGGTCACGGAGCGGGCCTCCATCCTGCTGCGCATCGCGGACCGGATGGAGGAGAACCTCCAGGCCCTGGCGGTCGCGGAGACCTGGGAGAACGGCAAGCCGATACGGGAGACCCTCGCGGCGGACCTGCCACTGGCGATCGACCAGTTCCGCTACTTCGCGGGCGCGCTGCGGGCCCAGGAGGGGGCGCTCAGCCAGATCGACGACGACACGGTCGCCTACCACTTCCACGAGCCGCTGGGCGTGGTCGGCCAGATCATCCCGTGGAACTTCCCGATCCTGATGGCGGTGTGGAAGCTGGCGCCGGCGCTGGCCGCCGGGAACACGGTGGTGCTCAAGCCGGCCGAGCAGACCCCGGCCTCGGTGCACTACTGGCTCGGCCTGGTCGAGGACCTGCTCCCGCCGGGCGTGGTCAACATCGTGAACGGCTTCGGCGAGGAGGCCGGCAAGCCGCTGGCCTCCAGCCCGCGCGTGGCGAAGATCGCCTTCACCGGGGAGACCTCCACCGGGCGGCTGATCATGCAGTACGCGGCGGAGCACCTCAAGCCCGTCACCCTCGAACTCGGCGGCAAGAGCCCCAACCTCTTCTTCGACGACATCTGGTCGACCGACGACGATCTGCGGGACAAGGCGCTGGAGGGCTTCACCATGTTCGCCCTCAACCAGGGCGAGGTGTGCACCAGCCCCTCGCGCGCCCTGATCGAGCGCGGTCGGTACGGCGACTTCCTCGACGCCGCCGTCGCCCGCACCGAACTGATCGTGCCGGGACACCCGCTGGACACCGACACGATGATCGGTGCCCAGGCCTCGGAGGAGCAGCTGAAGAAGGTCCTGTCGTACGTGGAGATCGGAGTGAAGGAGGGCGCCAAGGTCCTCACGGGCGGGCAGCGCATCGAGCACGGCGGCGACCTCGCGGGCGGCTTCTACGTACAGCCGACGATCTTCGAGGGGGACAACCGGATGCGGATCTTCCAGGAGGAGATCTTCGGCCCCGTGGTGTCGGTGACCTCCTTCGACGACTTCGACGACGCCGTCCGCATCGCCAACGACACGGCCTACGGCCTCGGCGCCGGCGTCTGGACCCGGGACATCAACACGGCCTACCGCGCGGGCCGCGCCATCCAGGCGGGCCGGGTCTGGACGAACTGCTACCACGCCTACCCCGCCCACGCGGCGTTCGGCGGCTACAAGCAGTCCGGCATCGGCCGCGAGACCCACAAGATGATGCTGGAGCACTACCAGCAGACGAAGAACATGCTGGTCAGCTACTCCCCGAAGCGGCTCGGCTTCTTCTAGTCGCCGGTCGTGCGCGTTTGGCGCGCTCCTGTGGCGGGTCGAGGGTCGAGGGTGTCGAGGGACGCGGTCGAACGGAACGTGATTCCTTCCAGGTTACCGTGGGTACGATCGATCCGACGGTCCATCAGGTCAACTGTCCCGGACCCTTGACTCCGGTTGTCGGAGTCGGGATTCTCGACACAATGTTTGCGCGGGACATGACAAGCAGCTGGTCGGGGATCGTGCGGTGCACGCCCCGGCCGGCCGTGTGACTGGACCGCGCCCTCCGCCGACGACCGTGGACGTGAGTGGTGGCCATGAACCGATCCCCGCACAGCAGACGCAAACCGATCGCGGTGCTGTCACTGCTCCTCGCCATGCTGGCCATGGCGCTCGGCCCCACCTCGGGGGCCGCGGCCGACACCGGGTGGTGGAACCCCACCGCGCGGCCCGGGCCGGACTCCCAGATCAACGTCACCGGCGAACCCTTCAAGGGAACCGACGCCCAGGGCAACGTACGGGGCTTCGTCGACGCCCACGACCACCTGATGTCCAACGAGGGCTTCGGCGGTCGGCTCATCTGCGGCAAGCCCTTCTCGGAGGCGGGGATCGCGGACGCGCTCAAGGACTGTCCCGAGCACTACCCCGACGGCACGCTCGCGATCTTCGACTTCATCACCAAGGGCGGTGACGGCAAGCACGACCCCGACGGCTGGCCGACCTTCAAGGACTGGCCCGCGCACGACTCGCTGACCCACCAGCAGAACTACTACGCCTGGGTCGAACGTGCCTGGCGCGGCGGACAGCGGGTCCTCGTCAACGACCTCGTCACCAACGGGGTCATCTGCTCGGTCTACTTCTTCAAGGACCGCGGCTGCGACGAGATGACCGCGATCCGGCTGGAAGCCCAGAAGACCTACGACATGCAGGCCTACATCGACAAGATGTACGGCGGACCGGGCAAGGGCTGGTTCCGCATCGTCACCGACTCCAACCAGGCCCGCGAGGTCATCCAGCAGGGCAAACTCGCCGTCGTCCTGGGCGTGGAGACCTCCGAGCCCTTCGGCTGCAAGCAGATCCTCGACATCTCGCAGTGCAGCAAGGCGGACATCGACCGCGGGCTCGACGAACTGCACCAACTCGGCGTGCGCAGCATGTTCCTGTGCCACAAGTTCGACAACGCCCTCTGCGGGGTCCGCTTCGACCAGGGAGCCCTCGGCACCGCGATCAACGTGGGCCAGTTCCTGTCCACCGGCACCTTCTGGAAGACGGAGGAGTGCAAGGGCCCGCAGCACGACAACCCCATCGGACTCGCGCCGGCGGCCGAAGCCGAGAAGAAGCTCCCGGCGGGCGTCAGCGTTCCGTCCTACGCCGCCGGCGCGCAGTGCAACACCCGCGGCCTCACCGACCTCGGCGAGTACGCGGTGCGCGGCATGATGAAACGCAAGATGATGCTCGAAGTCGACCACATGAGCGTCAAGGCCGCCGGACGGGCCTTCGACATCCTGGAGTCCGAGTCCTACCCCGGCGTGCTCTCCTCGCACAGCTGGATGGACCTGGACTGGACCGAACGCCTCTACAAGCTCGGCGGTTTCGCCGCCCAGTACATGAACGGCGCCGAGGGATTCAGCGCCGAGGCCAAGCGCACCGACGCCCTGCGCGACAAGTACAACGTGGGCTACGGCTACGGCACCGACATGAACGGGGTCGGCGGCTGGCCCGGCCCGCGTGGCGCCGACACCCCCAACCCGGTGCGCTACCCGTTCCGCAGCACCGACGGCGGCTCCGTCATCGACAAGCAGACCACCGGACAGCGCACCTGGGACCTCAACACCGACGGCGCCTCCCACTACGGCCTGGTCCCCGACTGGATCGAGGACATCCGCAACGTCGGCGGCCAGGGAGTGGTCGACGACATGTTCCGCGGAGCGGAGTCGTACCTGCGCACCTGGGGTGGATCCGAGCGCCACAAGGCGGGCGTCAACCTCGCGTCGGGGGCGGCCACCTCGGCCAGCACCTCCGAGTGGAACCCGTTCGTCAGCTACGCCCCCGACCGGGCCGTGGACGGCAACCGCGGCACCCGCTGGGCGAGCGACTGGAGCGACGACCAGTGGCTGCGCATCGACCTGGGAACCACCGGCCTGGTCAAGCGCGTCACCCTGGACTGGGAACGCGCGTACGCCAGGTCGTACGCCATCGAGGTCTCCACGGACGGGGTGAACTGGCGGACGGTCTGGTCGACCACCGCCGGTGACGGTGGCCTGGACACCGCCCAGTTCGCCGGGGTCTCCGCACGCCACATCCGTGTCCACGGACAAGGACGCGGCACCCAGTGGGGCTACTCCCTCCACGAGGTGGGCGTCTACAGCAGCTGACGGCCCTGCCTGCGAGTCGGCCGGGGCGGTCGGATCGGGTTTCCCGAGCCGGCCGCCCCGGCCTTCCGCGCTTCGACGGGGCGCGGAGGAACGAAGGGAACAGCACATGGCCCGGATGCCCTTGGCCGACCGCCGCCGGCAGCTGACGGAGGCGGCGATCCGCGCGATGGCCCGCGACGGCGTCCCCAGGACGACCACGCGGTCCATCGTCGCCGAGGCGGGTGTGTCGCTGAGCGTCTTCCATTACTGCTTCGACTCCAAGCAGGCGCTGCTCGAATCCGTCATCGAGACGATCACCGCCCATTACGTGGGCGTGGTGAAGGACGCCATCCGGCCGAGGGCCACGCTCCGGGAGACCATCCGCGCCGGTTTCCAGGCCTACTGGGACCATGTCGCGGCCCACCCCGAGGAGCACATGCTCACCTACGAACTGACGCAGTACGCCTTGCGCCAGCCCGGCTTCGAGCACCTGGCGCGGCGCCAGTACGAGCTGTACTCCGAGACGTACTGCGCGCTCATCGAACAGCTCCGCGGCGTGATGACCTTCGAACTCAGCGTCCCCGACACCGTACTGGCCCGCTACCTGGCCGCCATGACGGACGGGGTCACCCTCAATCACCTCGTCCTCGGCAACGACCGGGTCGCGGCCGAGATTCTCGACATGATCAGCGATCACGTGGCCGGGCTCATTCGCGAGGAAGCCCCCGCCGTCTGAGGAGGCCCGCGGCGTCTGCGGTGGGCCGGGACGTCTGCGGTGGGCCGGGACGGCACGCGGCGATCGTCGGTCCGGGGGCGGCGACGGCGGTCGCGTCAGCGGGCGGGTCGGTCGGCCGACAGCTCGCGGTCGAGGGAGCGTACACGGGCCAGTGCCGCGGGGCGCCCCTCCGCGGGCAGCGCGCCGGCCAGCGCCCGCCACACCCCCGGATCGTCCGCGCCCCACGGCCGGCACACCCAGTCGCCCAGCAGCCCGGCGTCGGCCCGCGCGATCACCGCGGCCCGCGCCTGGTCCTCGATCCGGCGGCGCAACCGTACGATCCCGGGCGCCGTCGAGGCGGGCAGCAGCGGGCCCGGATACCCGGTGAGGGCCGCGGAGACGGCGCCCGACGCGAGGTGCCGGGCCACGGCGGCGAAGTCGGCTTCCAGCGGGGCGGCCGTGCGATAGGGCCGCGAGAGGATGTTCCCCGGGCCCAACAGGCCGCGCAGCCGGGAGATCTCCGCCCGCAGCGTGACCGCCGAAACCGACTCGTCCTCGTAGAGGTCGATCGCCAACTCCTCGCCCGAGAGCCCCTCCGGATGGTGGGCGAGCAGGGCCATGATCTCGCTGTGCCGTCGCCCGAGCGTGACCTCCCGACCGCCGCTCACCCACAGTGCCTCGTCCCGGCCGAGCGCGGCGAGGCCGTCCGGGACGTGATCGCGCGACGGCTCCGGTTCCAGCAGGGCCAATTGGGCCTCTGCGGCCCGCGCCACCGCGCGCACGAACGCCAGCGAATGAGGATGGGCCAGCCCGTCGCCCCCGGTGATGTCGACCGCGCCGAGCAACCGCCCGGTACGCGGATCGCGGACCGGAGCGGCCGCACAGGTCCACGGATGGACCCGGCGGCTGAAGTGCTCGGCCCCGAAGACCTGCACGGCCTCGCCGACGGCCACCGCGGTGCCGGGGGCGTTGGTTCCCATCACCGTCTCCGCCCACCGCGCGCCCGGTACGAAGCCGAGCCGTTCGGCCCGCCGCAGGGTGTCCGACGCCCCCTCCACCCAGAGCAGGCTGCCCCGCGCGTCGCACACCGCCAACAGGTGCGCCCCGTGCGCGGCGAACGCCCCGACGAGGTCCCGGAACACCGGCAGCACCCGGGCCAGCGGATGCTGCTCGCGGTAGGACCGCAGCTCCGCCTCCGCCAACTCCACCCGGGCCGAGCACTCCGGGTTCACCCGCGCCCGCGCGCACCGGCGCCACGATCCGGCGATCACCGCCCGGACCGGGGCCTCCACCCGCCCGTCCCTGGTGAACACGTCATGGGCCCGACGCAGTACCCGCGTGCGCTCGACGGGATCGGCTCCGCCCGGCAGCGCCACCGACGGATCGCCCATGTCACCCTCCCGTGGTGCCGCGTAACCCGGAGCGCCCCCATCGTCGTACCGGTTCCGCACCACGACAAGCGTCGCGCCGGCCGTCCCGTGACCGAACCCCACCCACGCTTCCCCCGCGCGGCCCTCCTAGGGGGTCTCCTCCGGGTCCAGCGCCGTGAGGGCCGGCGCCGGGTCCGGGGCCGACGGGCCCGCCGGAACCCACAGGGGTCTGCTCCAGGTCGCCGGTTCCGGCGGCCCGAGGCGCAAGGCGTCGCGACCGGCGGGACTCAGACCCGGAAGCGACAGCCAGAAGGCCGCCGAGGTCACCCCGAGCCCACCGCTCACGGAGTGCGATCGGGCGGTGACCGGAGCCCCTTCCGCAGGGCGGCGAAGCGGTCGGGAACGCTGGGCGGGAGCGGGGCGTTGAGCGGGGTAGTGGCCGACAGCAGGAGGAGGTGTCCGCAGATGTCCACAGGCGGAAAGGTGGCCGTGGCCGGAGTGGTGGCAGCCATCGTGCTGTTCGCGACGGTCGGGTTCTGGCCGGGTCTCCTGGTGTTGATCGGGGTGCCCACCCTCGCGTACTTCCTGTTGGACCCCTCCCAGCGGCGCCGGCTGCGGGGCGTGTCCAGAAAGCAGATCGGCCGCTGACGGCGGCGCAGGTGCGGGCGGTGGCCGGGCACTGAGGCCTGCGGTCGCCGACGCGGTGGCAGGCCGCTCGGCGGCCCGCCCCGGGCCGCGCGGAGCAGTCAGTCGGCCCGGGGTGGTCGGCCGGCCCGGCGAGGGGCCGGCCGCTCCGGCGATCTCGGTGCCTCGCCGCTGGGTTCTCCGACCAGAGGCCGTCCTCAGGCCGTCCTCAGGCCGGCCGCGTCGCGACGCGGTCCAGCATTGCCAGCAAGTCCGGCAGCTCAGGCACTTCGGGCCGCTCCGGGTGCACACCCCGCGGCACCGCGAGGACCTCACCCGGCTCCTCGTCCAGCAGGACGAAGGCCGCGCCGTCCGTGCGACCGACCAGTGACCAGCCGGGGCCGTCCGCCCGGAGCGTGCGCGCGTCCTCGGTCGCGAAGCTGGAACGCACCCGCCCGGGCGGTGGCGGCTCGTCCGCGTATCCGGCCGCCTCCTTGAGCGCCCGCGCCAGTCCCGGATGCGCGGCGGCCGCCGCACCGCCGTCCGTCGCGACGCGCTCGGACCAGTCCGCCCACTCCCGGGCGATCTGGTCCGCCCCCATGCGCCGCTGTACCGGACCCCAGGTGTCCGCCGACGGAGGCGCCAGCGGCACCCGGCCGGTGCCGTCGGCGCCCTGCTCCGGATCGTGCGGTTCCGGGACGCCCGGCGCGGAGACCGTCAGTTCCAGCGGCCAGCCGGCCAGCGACACCACGATCGTCCGCTCCTCCGGGGACAGGTCGTACTCCATGCCGCAGTCCCAGGAGGCGATGGCCGCGGCGACGAGCGAGACGTCGCTCACCACGACCGTCCAGCGGGCGCCTTCCTCGTCCTGGCCCAGCACCAGCCCGTACCCGTCCGCGACCGGCCGCACGCCCAGCAGCGCGCAGGCCTCCGGGAAGTCGTCGCCCATGATGCCCGGGAACTGCGTGGGGGTCAGCAGCACGGCGGTGAGCACGTACAGCGAGCCCCCGTCATCCTCTTCGGACACGTGGCCTCCTCCCGTTGCGGTCGCTCTCTCGTCGGCGCACCTTAACCAGCGGGTAACTCGCCCGTCGAGAGCCTGCGGACGTCGATTTTCAAGCCCGCTACCTGCACGTAGAGTTGAGCACCCGCCACAGAAAGGGACTCCGGTGCAGCGTTACGACCGGCTGAGGGAGATCCTCCGGCTCGATCCCGACGAGGATTTCCTCGCCATCTACCGGCTGACCGCCACCTACGAATTCCCCTGGGACGTCACCCGCGCCCTTGAGTTGGCCCTCTTCAGGACGTACGCGGTCCCGAGCATCGGCCGGCTGCTCGCCGAGACCGCCGAGTTCACCGATCGCGCGCAGAAGCGCTACGACGACACGGCGCTGCTGCTCGACGCGGTCGTGGAGCACGGATTCGAGAGCGATACCGCGCGCACCGCGATCCGCCGCGTCAACCAGATGCACCGCAGCTACGACATCTCCGAGGAGGACATGCGGTACGTCCTGTGCACCTTCGTGGTGATTCCGGCGCGCTGGATCGACTCCTACGGCTGGCGGCCCCTGACCCACCACGAGCGCCGCGCCTTCGCGCGCTACTACGCCACCCTCGGCCGCCACATGGGCATCACGGACATTCCGGGTTCCTTCGAGGAGTTCGAAGCCTGCCTGAACGCCTACGAGAAGGCTCACTTCGGGTGGGACGAGGGCGGGCGCGAGGTGGCCGACGCCACCCTCGACCTGATGGCCTCGTGGTACCCGGCGCCACTGGCCCCCGCCGTGCGCGGAGCCGGCGTCGCGCTGCTCGACGACGCGTTGCTGAACGCGTTCCGGTACGAGACCCCGCGCCCCGCGGTCCGGCGGCTGGTCCGCGGGGCGCTGCGGCTGCGCGGGCGCGCGGTGCGGCTGCTGCCGCCGCGCCGGGCACCGCACCACGCCCGCCAGAACCGGGAGATCAAGGGCTACCCGAACGGGTACGACGTCGGTGAGCTCGGCACCTTCCCGGTGCCCGGGCGGGGCGGCTGTCCCGTACCGCATCTGCGCCGCCCCGCCGGAGCGGACGCCCCGCCGCCCGCGTAGCGCCCTGGGTGCTCCGCGCGCCCGGGGCGGTGGCTCCGTACCCGGCGCGCGGGGGAAGCGGTCGCTCAGGGGCGGTGCGTCGCGAGCACCAGGAAGCGGTGGTCCTCGTCGGCGTACGAGGTCATCTCCCAGCCCGAAGCCGACAGCAGCGGGCCGAGGTTGTGCTCGGCCCGCAGGTCGTCCGGGGTGAGTTCGCGACCGTGGCGCGCGGCGAGGGCGGCCCGCCCGATCGGGTGGAAGAGCGCGAGGTGACCGTCGGGGCGGACCACGCGGGCGAGCTCGCGCAGGTTCGACCCGGGGTCGGGCAGGTGCGCGATCAACCCCGCCGCGAACACGGCGTCCAGTACCCCGTCCCGCAGGGGCAGCCGGGCCACGTCCGCCAGCAGCAGGGCGCCGTCGGCCTCTCGGCCGGCCTGTCGCGCGGCGGCCAGCATCTGCGGGGTGAGGTCGGCGCCGAGCACCGTTCCCGAGGGGCCGACGGCCGCCCGCAGGGCCGTCAGGGCGCGCCCGGTACCGCAGCCCGCGTCCAGGACCCGGTCTCCGGGGCGCAGACCGAACTCGCCCACGGCGGCCGCGAAGGCGGGCCCGTCCGCCGGGAACTTGCGGTCCCAGTCGGCGGCGCGCGCCCCGAAGAACTCCTGCACGTGTGTGTGGTCTTCGCTCATGCGCCCATGATCCCTCACCGGCCTCCCTGCGGTGCGTGTGCAAGGTGGCACGTGGTGTGATCGAACGCGAACGTAGCTCTGTCATATTTCAGCAGTTACAGCGGCTTTCGAAATGCACACCTTGTTCGTGGCCTCACCCGGACTAGCGTCCGGTGGCCATGGGACACCTGGACCACGCCGCCTACGGCTGGCTGACACCCGCGCTGTCATACGTGATGGCATCGATCGGCGCCGCCCTCGGCCTGCGCTGCACCGTCCGCGCGCTCGCCGCGACCGGATCCGCCCGCCGCAACTGGCTCCTCACCGCGGCGTCCGCCCTCGGCACCGGCATCTGGACGATGCACTTCGTCGCGATGCTCGGCTTCGACGTCACCGGCACCGAGATCCACTACGACGTCCCGCTGACCATCCTCAGCCTCCTGGTGGCCGTACTGGTCGTCGGGGCCGGCGTCTTCGCCGTCGGGTACGGCAGGAACCGGCGTCGGTCCCTGGCCATCGGTGGACTCACCACCGGCCTCGGCGTCGCGAGCATGCACTACCTGGGAATGGCGGCCCTGCGGCTGCACGGTGAGGTCTCCTACGACCCGCCCGTCGTCGGACTGTCGGTCGTCGTCGCCGTCATCGCGGCCACCGTCGCGCTGTGGGCCGCGCTCAACATCACGTCCCCGATGGCCGTGGCCGGCGCCTCGCTCGTCATGGGCGCCGCGGTCAGCAGCATGCACTACACGGGCATGGCCGCCGTCGCGGTCCGCGTCGCGCCCTCGGACGTGGCCCTGCCCGGCGCCACGGCGATGCAGTTCATCTTCCCGCTCGCCGTCGGGCTCGGTTCCTACCTCTTCATCACCGCCGCCTTCGTGGCACTGTCCCCGACCGCGGACGAACGGGCGGCGTCGGCAGCCGCCCGGAACCTGGGGGAGAGCGTCGCGCCCGCGCACTGAGCACCGGGCCGCGCACGTCCGTGCGCCCCCGCCCCCCATCGCACCGCGCACGCCGGACGCTCCGCACACCTCCCACACACCGCGAGCCCCCACCCGAGAACCCGCCACCGCATCCCCGTATCCGCCCCCACCGCCACCCCGCCCAGCCCGTACCGCCCGGAACGAGGAGCCCATGCGCACACCCCGCAAGAAACCGGAAGCAGCGGCGCCGGGGCCGCCCGGGCCCCCGGCGCGCGGCCGGCGGGCGCACGCGGGGCAGCCCGCGGAGGAACCCGAGGAGAGAACACCCCCTCGACCCGCCGCCGTGGCCGGCTCCGGCGGGAGACCCCGGATACGACTGCGCCCCCGGACCGTCCGGGCCAAGATCGTCTCCCTGTTGATGGTCCCGGTGGTCTCGCTGCTCGCGCTCTGGGCCTTCGCCACGGTCAGCACCGCGCAGGACCTCGCCCGGCTCAGCCGTGTCCAGCGGGTCGAGCGGGAGATCGGCGCCCCCGTGTCCGCCGCGCTCGCCGAGGTGCAGGCCGAACGGCGGGCCGCGGCGCGGTTTCTGGCCGACCCCGCCGCCGGCGAGCGGGCCGCCGCCCTCGAACAGCAGGCCCGGCGCACCGACGACGCCGTGCGCCGGCTGCGGCTCGGCGACCGGAACACCGTCGCCGACTCCGGCGACTACCGCACCGACGTCGTGGTCCGGCTCGGTGGTTTCGTGGCCGCCGCCGAGGGGCTCGGTTCCGCGCGCAAGGACATCGTCGGCCGGCGGACGACCGCGGACGCCGCCTACGAGACGTACACCCGTGTCGCCGACGCCGCGCTCGCCGTCGGCGGGGCCCTGTCCGGTGCGCAGGACGCCGAACTCGGCCCGGACGCCCGGGTTCTGCTGGAGTTCGCCGAAGCCGGGGAACTGCTGTCGCGGGAGGACGCGTTGCTCACCGTGCCGGGGCCGCGCAACGCCGAAACGCTCCGCCGGCTGACCGGCGTCGTGGAGACCCGCCGCGCGCTGCTCGCGGACGCCGCCCGGGACCTGCCGAGCGAGGAACGGACCGCGTGGGAGTCCGTGTCCAAGAGCGCCACGCACGCCGAACTCATCGCGGCGGAGGACCGGGCGCTCACAGCGGCCGCGGGTACGGGATCCGCTACGGGTACGGGATCCGGCGCCGGTTCCGGCGCGGTCAAGCCCGCCGGGTGGGACGGTGCTTTCAGCGGTGTCAGTACCTCGATCAGGCAGACCGAGGCCGCCGCGCGCGCCGAAGTCACCGACCGCTCCGACCCGTTCACGCGCGTGGCGCTCAGCGGGGCCGGCGCGGCCGTCGTCCTCGGCCTGGCCGCCGTCATCGCCTCCCTGGTCATCTCCGTACGGATCGGCCGCGCACTGGTGGTGGAACTGGTCTCGTTGCGCAACACCGCCCTGGAGATCGCGCGTCGCAAACTCCCGCACGCCATGGAGCGACTGCGGGCCGGCCAAGACGTCGACATCGAGGCCGAGACCTCGGCCGGGCCGCCCGCCGAGGACGAGATCGCCCAGGTGGGGGAGGCTCTCTCCACCGTGCACCGGGCCGCTCTGAGCGCCGCCGTCGAGCGCGCCGAACTCGCCGGCGGGGTGAGCGGTGTCTTCGTCAACCTCGCCCGCCGCAGCCAGGTCCTGGTGCACAGGCAGTTGACCCTGCTCGACTCCATGGAACGCCGCTCGGACGACCCGGGCGAACTCGACGACCTCTTCCGCCTCGACCACCTGACCACGCGCATGCGTCGGCACGCGGAAAGCCTGATCATCCTGTCGGGAGCCGCCCCGGGGCGCGCGTGGCGCATGCCGATCCCCCTGACCAACGTCGTGCGCGCCGCCGTCTCCGAGATCGAGGACTACCCGCGCGTCGAGGTTCGCGGGCTCGCGGAGGCGGCCGTGGCAGGCGGCGCGGTGGCCGACCTCACCCATCTCCTCGCCGAACTCATCGAGAACGCGACCCAGTTCTCCCCGCCGCACACCAAGGTCCGGGTCAGTGGCGAGCCGGTGGGCGCCGGTTATGTCCTGGAGGTGGAGGACCGCGGGCTCGGCATGGGCCGCGAGGCGCTGCACGACGCCAATCGCCGGATCGAGCAGTCCGAGGCGCTCGACCTGTTCGACAGCGACCGCCTCGGACTGTTCGTGGTCAGCCGGCTCGCTGCCCGACAGGGCGTGCGGGTCCACCTGCGCCCGTCACCGTACGGGGGCACCACAGCCGTGGTGCTGCTGCCGAACTCCCTGCTCCAGGGGCCCGTCACGGCGGCCTCGGACGACCCCGCGGAGGTGGCGGCGCCGTCCCCGGTCGCCGTGGGAGCCGTTTCCGGTGGCGAGGCGCCCCACCCCGGAGGCGGCCGTGTGGAAGCCTCCGTCGGGCCCGTTCGAGAGGGGTCCCGCGCCGGCGTCGTACGGGAGGAGGGCGGGGCGTCGGCTCGGCCCGATGCCCTACCGGAGCCCGAGGGGGACGACCCCGCTCCGGACTCCGCGGTCGAGCCCCTGGAACCGCGCCCCGCCGCTGTAGCCCCCCTGCGGCCGCGCGGTCCCGGCGGCACGGCGGCCCGTACGCACGCACCCGCCGCCGGTCCGGCGGGCGCCGCCTCGGTGACCGAACTGCCGCGCAGGGTCCGCCAGGCCAGCCTGGTGCCCCAACTGCGCGAGGTCCCCGAACCCGAGGATCCGGCGGACGCGGGCCCGTCCGGTGCCCCGCCGGACCGCAGCCCCGAGCAGGCCAGGGATCGGATGGCCGCCTATCGGGCCGGTTGGGCCCGGGGCGCCGGGGAGAACTCCGCCCACGCAGGCAGCGAAGGAGAAGTGTGATGATCGAACACCAGCTGATCGGGCTCGACGAGGCTGGCGGGATCTCTCAGGCGGCCGGCGGGTTGGACTGGCTCCTGGACGACCTCGTGACGCGCGTCCGCGAGGTCCGACACGCGGTGGTCCTGTCCAACGACGGTCTGGCGGTGGGATCCTCCAGCCGGCTCAGCCGGGAGGACGCCGAGCACCTGGCCGCCGTGGCCAGCGGCTTCCACAGCCTGGCCAAGGGAGCGGGCCGGCACTTCCGCGCCGGGGGCGTGCGCCAGACGATGGTGGAGATGGACGAGGGGTTCCTCTTCGTCGCCGCCGCGGGCGACGGCTCCTGCCTGGCCGTCCTCAGCGCCGGGGGCGCCGACATCGGGCTCATCGCCTACGAGATGGCCCGGCTGGTCAAGCGGGTCGGCGAGCACCTGGACGCCCCCTCACGGTTCGCGGCGCACCCGCCGGCCGCAGGGTGAGCGCGGCCGTCAGACCGGTGAACGGCCAGTGGTTCGACACCGAGGCGGGGCCGCTCGTCCGGCCTTACGCCATGACCGGCGGACGCACCAAACCGGGACCGCACGGCGTCCGCTTCGACCTGATCGCACTGGTCGCCGTGGCGGACCCCGAGGGCGGCGACGAGGCGACCGAGTCCCTGTGGGGACCCGAACACCGTGCGCTGCTCGGATTGTGCCGCGACGAGACCCAGTCGGTGGCGGAACTCGCCGCCGACGCGGACCTGCCCGTGGGTGTGGTGCGGGTGTTGCTGGGCGACCTGCTGGAGGCCGGGCACGTCAAGGTCAGCCGCCCGGTACCGCCCGCGCAACTGCCCGACGAGCGGATTCTGCGTGAAGTCATCGAAGGATTGCGAGCGCTGTGATGGGACTGCACCACAACGGATCCACCGGGTCCGGTCCGGAAGTGGAAGAGGACGAGGAAGTGGCGGCGCTCGCGCTGAAGATCCTCGTGGCGGGTGGCTTCGGCGTCGGGAAGACCACGCTGGTGGGCGCGGTCAGCGAGATCCGACCACTGCGCACGGAGGAACCGCTCAGCGAGGCGGGCCAACTCGTCGACGACACCGGAGGCGTCGATCGGAAGACCACCACGACGGTGGCCATGGACTTCGGGCGCATCACCATCCGCTCGGGCCTGTCGCTGTACCTGTTCGGCACGCCGGGACAGGACCGGTTCTGGTTCCTGTGGGACGAGATGTCGCAAGGAGCCCTCGGAGCGGTGGTGTTGGCCGACACGCGCAGGCTGGAGGACTGCTTCCCGGCCGTGGACTACTTCGAGCACCGCCGCATCCCGTTCGTCGTGGCCGTCAACTGCTTCACGAACGCGCGGCGTTACGCCTCGAACGAGGTGGCGCGGGCCTTGGACCTGGAACAGGGCACGCCCGTGGTGCTGTGCGACGCCCGGGACAAGGACTCGGGGAAGGAAGTGCTGATCAGACTGGTCGAGTATGCCGGGCGGATGCACACCGCCCGGCTGCTCGCGTCGGTGGGTTCGGGTACGCAGGCCGGGCCGGAGTGACGGACGTGGGCGGCGTGCGGATGTCGACGGGCGCCGGCTCAGACCGCCACGTCGGCCATCGCGATCACCTTGTCGATGGTCACGCGAACGAGGAGTTCCCCGTCGACCGCGTTGCGCCGACCGAAGGCCTCGGCGCGCTCCTCGCCCATGTACCGACCCCCGATCCTCGTCGCCCAGGTCAGCATCTCCTCCTCGTGGCCGGTGTACTCGACGAGCTCGGCGCGGCCCTGGAGGACGACGTAGGAGAAGGGCGGCCGGTCGTCGTCCACGCAGAGGGCGACCCGCCCGTCCCGGGCCAGATTCCGACCCTTGACGGTGTCACGACCGGTGTTGAACACGAAGGCGTCACCATCGAGAACGAACCAGATGGGGGCGATGTGCGGGCTCCCGTCCGCACGGACGGTGGAGAGCTTCCCGGTGCGGGTGGAATGCGAGACGAACGCCCGCCATTCCTCTTCAGTCATCTTCTTCGTCATGGGTCCATCCTCCTTGCCGGAAAGCCGCTGGTGGGGAAGGCTGGCGGCACGACCAAGCGGGGTGGGACGCGGCCACGTCGGCCGCGTCGACGGGGAGGGGCTGGAAATGGCACTGGACAAGCAGCTCGATTGGCTACTGGACGACCTGACGCGCAGGGTCCCGCAGGTCCGGCACGCCGTGGTGCTGTCGAACGACGGGCTGGTGACCGGGGCGAGCGCCGGGCTGGCACGGGAGGACGCGGAGCATCTCGCCGCCGTCGCGGCCGGGTTGCAGAGCCTGGCCAAGGGGTCCGGACGGCACTTCCGGGCGGGCGAGGTGCGCCAGACGATGGTCGAGTTCGACGAGGGGTTCCTGTTCGTCGTCGCGGCGGGCTCGGGTAGCTGTCTGTGCGCGCTCAGCGCGGCCGAGGCGGACATCGTGCAGGTCGCGTACGAGATGACCCTGATGGTGAACCGGGTGGGCGAACACCTGGGCGTCGCGGAACGACGCATCACGGGGGGCTGAGAACGGCCTGGACCGCGAGCCGGATCGGACCCGGGCCGGGACTCGGATCGGACCCGGATCGCCCCGTCCAACGGCCGGACCAACGGCCGGACCAACGGCCGGACCAGGGGCTGGACCAGGAGTTCGGGGCCGCGACCGAGAGTTATCCACAGGCCTCGCCGCGTCCGTCGCGCTGAGTTACGGTCTTCACACAGAGTGATCGCCACTCGTGGGGGGAGACCGTGATGAGGATGGAAACGCAGGACCGTGCGGTGACGGTACCGGACGAGCGGGAATCGGGTCCGCGAGCACCGGCCGGGCCGGCACCGGGCGTGTCTTCGGAGGTGCTGGTCGGCGGTGTCAGGGCCGCGCGAGAGCTGGGCCTGGGACGGGGCGAGTTGGCCCGGGCCGTACAGCTGGGACTGGTGCGCGCCGGGCGTCGGGCGCCGAGCGGGGCCGCACGGTTCACGCGGGCCGAGTTGGAGCGGGTGACGGCGGCCGAGGGCTTTCCGGAAGTCCTGCGCGCGCGGGTCGAGACCGTGGCCGGCGCCGACGCCGGGGCCGAGGTGCTCGGTGTGGGGCCGAGCCGGTTCACCCGGCTCGCGCGCTGTGGGCACATCATCCCGATCGGCTACCGGATCAACCGCTACCGCGCCGTCGTGTGGCTCTACCTGGCCGCCGAACTGCGGGCGTTCGCCGTCCGGGACGCCGGCATGTTGCGAGGGACGGCGTCCCCGGAGGATCGGGAGCTGGTCGCGGCCAAAGGTGACCTGCGCCCGCGCAAATGGCGTGAGCGGCATGTGGAGTTGCTGCTGAGACGCACCACCGACCCCTGGGAGCGGGCTGCCGTGCTCGCGTCCGTCCTCCCGACGGACGCGGTGCGGGAGGTGGTGCCCGATCCGGCCGAACGCATCGTGCTCGCGGCTTTGGCACCGTCTCCGCCCTACGGCCACCCGAGGGTCCCGGCGGCCGCCGTCGTGGCGGAGTCGCTGCTGAGGGCACGGCCGCCGGACGAGATCCGGTGGTACCGCGCCGGCCTGGACTTCGCCCTGACCGGCGCTCGGGGTCAGTCGAAGTCCACCGGGGAGAGGGGGCCGACGTAGACCCAGGCCCCCTCCTCGCGGGAGAAGCCGCTGTGCTCGTGCAGGGACCCGGTGTGCCGGCCCTCTCGGTAGTGCGCCCGGAACTCCACCGCGCCCTGCGTCTCGAACATGCCGCCGCGTTCGGTGGCGAGGATCTCCAGACGTTCCCAGCGCTGCCCGGGATCCAGTTCGAGCCGGTCCGGGCGGGTGGACGGGTGCCAGGAACGGAGCAGGTAGGCGGTGTCACCGACCGCGAAGGCGCTGAAGCGAGAACGCATCAGCAGCACCGCGGTGGGCGCCTGCCGCTCACCGGAGTGGAAGCGGCCGCAGCACTCCGGGTAGGTGGCGGGCAACCCGCAGGGACAGGGGAGGACCGGGGTTGACATGGGCGTGCTCAGCTCTTCGTGGACGGGCCGGACGACTTCGTGGACGGGTTGGGCGACCGCGTGGACGGGTCGGGCGACTGCTACTTCTTGGGGGCGTACGGGCGGAAGAGACCTTCCTGGACCACGGAGACCAGCAGCCTGCCCTCCAAGTCGTAGATACGACCGCGAGCCAGGCCCCGACCGCCGTGCGCGATGGGGGACTCCTGGTCGTACAGGAACCACTCGTCGGCCCGGAACGGCCGGTGGAACCACATGGCGTGGTCCAGCGAGGCCATGTCGAAGCCGCGCATGCCCCACAGGGGCTCCACCGGGATGCGCACGGCATCGAGGAGGGTCATGTCACTGGCGTAGGTGAGGGCGCAGGTGTGCACGAGCGGATCGTCGCCGAGCGGGCCGACCGCCCGCATCCACACCGCGCTGCGCGGGTCGGCGTCCTTCAGCTCCCCGGGAGTCCATCGGAGCCGGTCCACGTAGCGGATGTCGAAAGGCTGGCGGCGGGCCATCCGCTCCAGGGCCTCGGGCAGGGCCCCCAGATGCTCGCGGATCTCCTCCGCGACCGTCGGAAGCGTGTCCGGGTGCGGGAAGTCGAGGCGAGGGGGCAGCTGGTGCTCGATGCTGCCCTCCTCCGGATGATGGAAGGAGGCGGTCAGATTGAAGATGGTCTTGCCCTGCTGGACCGCGGTGACACGACGCGTCGTGAAGGAACGCCCGTCACGCACCCGTTCCACCTGGTACACGATGGGCACCCCGGGGATGCCGGGGCGCAGGAAGTACGCGTGCAGCGAGTGGACCGGGCGGTCCGTCTCGGTCGTGCGGCCCGCGGCCACCAGTGCCTGGCCGGCGACCTGCCCGCCGAAGACGCGCTGGAGGGATTCCTGGGGGCTCGCGCCCCGGAAGATGTTGACCTCGATCTGCTCCAGATCGAGCAGATCGACCAGTCTCTCGGCGGGGTTCGTCATCAGGGGTTCTCCACTGTCGTGTCCGGCGGAATCGGCGGGCCCGGCGACGCCGGCGGCCTGCGGGGACGGATCAGAGGCCGAGCTCACCGACCGCGGTGACCCGGATGACCGCCCGGCCCTCCTCGTCGGAGGCCGCGAGGTCGACCTCGGCGCTGATGCCCCAACCATGGTCACCGGCGGGGTCGGCGAAGGCCTGGCGGACGCGCCACAGGCCGTGCTCCGCGTCCTCCTCGATCTGCAGCAGCTTCGGGCCGCGCGCGTCGGGGCCGGTGCCCAGGTCGTCGTACTCGTCCCAGTAGCCGTCCAGGGCCTCGCCCCAGGCATCGGCGTCCCAGCCGGACTCCCCGTCAAGCTCGCCGAGCACGTTGACGTGGTCCAGGGCGGCCAGCTCGACGCGACGGAACATGGCGTTGCGGACCAGGACACGGAAGGCGCGGGCGTTCGCGGTGACCGGCTTGACCTGGTCGGCCTTCTCCTGGGCCTGCTCCGCCGTCTCCACCTCGGGGTTCGCCAACTGCTCCCACTCGTCGAGCAGACTGGAGTCGACCTGGCGGACCAGCTCGCCCAGCCAGGCGATGAGGTCCTGGAGGTCCTCGGACTTGAGGTCGTCCGGGATGGTGTGGTCCAGGGCCTTGTACGCGCTCGCCAGGTAGCGCAGGACGATGCCCTCGGTACGGGCCAGCTCGTAGTAGGAGGTGAACTCCGTGAAGGTCATCGCCCGCTCGTACATGTCACGGATGATCGACTTCGGCGAGACGGGGTGGTCGCGTACCCACGGGTGGCTCTTGCTGTACACGTCGTAGGCGTGCAGGAGGAGCTCTTCGAGGGGCTTGGGATAGGTGACGTCCTGGAGCCGTTCCATCCGCTCCTCGTACTCGATCCCGTCGGCCTTCATCGCGCCCACGGCCATGCCGCGTTCCTTGTTCTGCTGGGCGGCCAGGATCTGGCGCGGGTCGTCCAGCGTGGACTCGACGACCGAGACCATGTCCAGCGCGTAGGAAGGGGACTCCGGGTCCAGCAGGTCGAAGGAGGCCAGCGCGAAGGTGGACAGCGGCTGGTTCAGCGCGAAGTCCTGCTGGAGATCGACGGTCAGCCGGATGGTACGGCCCTCGGCGTCCGGGGTGTCGAGCTTCTCCACGACACCGCCGTCCAGCAGCGAACGGTAGATCGCGATGGCCCGGCGGATGTGCCTCAGCTGCGCCTTGCGCGGCTCGTGGTTGTCCTCCAGCAGGTGCCGCATGGCCTTGAACGCGTCGCCGGGGCGGGCGATGACCGACAACAGCATGATGTTGGTGACCTTGAAGCGCGAGGTCAGCGCCTCCGGGTCGGCGGCGATCAACTTCTCGAACGTGGTGTCCGACCAGGCCACGAAGCCCTCGGGGGCCTTCTTGCGGACCACCTTGCGGCGCTTCTTCGGGTCGTCGCCCGCCTTCGCGAGGGCCTTCTCGTTCTCGATGACGTGCTCGGGCGCCTGCGCCACCACATAGCCCGCCGTGTCGAAGCCGGCCCGACCGGCGCGGCCGGCGATCTGGTGGAACTCGCGGGCGCGCAGCGTCCTGACCCGGGTGCCGTCGTACTTGGTGAGCGCGGTGAACAGCACGGTGCGGATGGGCACGTTGACGCCGACCCCGAGGGTGTCGGTACCGCAGATGACCTTCAGCAGGCCCGCCTGCGCCAGCTTCTCCACCAGGCGCCGGTACTTGGGCAGCATGCCCGCGTGGTGGACGCCGATGCCGTGGCGGACGTAGCGGGAGAGGTTCTGGCCGAACTTGGTGGTGAAACGGAAGTTGCCGATCAGCTCCGCGATCTTGTCCTTCTCCTCGCGGGTGCACATATTGATGCTCATCAGGGACTGCGCCCGCTCGACCGCCTGGGCCTGGGTGAAGTGCACGATGTACACCGGTGCCTGCCGGGTCTCCAACAGCTCGGTGATGGTCTCGGTGATCGGCGTGGTGACGTACTCGTACGACAGCGGGACGGGCCGGGTCGCGGAGCGGACCACCGAGGTGGGACGGCCGGTGCGCCGGGTCAGGTCCTCCTCGAACCGCTTCATGTCGCCGAGGGTCGCCGACATCAGGACGAACTGTGCCTGCGGAAGCTCCAGCAGCGGGATCTGCCAGGCCCAGCCCCGGTCCGGCTCGGCGTAGAAGTGGAACTCGTCCATGACGACCTGGCCGATGTCGGCGTACTTGCCGTCGCGCAGCGCGATGGACGCCAGCACCTCGGCGGTGCAGCAGATGACCGGGGCGTCCGAGTTCACGGAGGCGTCACCCGTCAGCATGCCGACGTTCTCGGTGCCGAAGAGCTTGCACAGGTCGAAGAACTTCTCCGACACGAGGGCCTTGATCGGCGCGGTGTAGAAGGTGACCTTGTCCTGGGCCAGCGCGGTGAAGTGCGCGCCGGCCGCCACCAGGCTCTTGCCGGAGCCGGTCGGGGTGGAGAGGACCACGTTCGCCCCGGAGACGACCTCGATCAGTGCCTCCTCCTGCGCCGGGTACAGGGTGATGCCCTGGCCCTCCGCCCACGAGGAGAAGGCCTCGAAGAGGGCATCGGGGTCGGCGTTCGGCGGGAGCTGATCAATGAGGGTCACACCCCCCATCTTGCCTGGCTTCGGACCGGATGAGGCAACCGGCGGGAGGAAAGAAGATCATCGACGGTACGCTGTGCCGTCCACACGGCCCGGACGAAACCGTCGACGGGCCCTGACCATCACAGAACCGGGGCGGGGAAACACCATGATGGGTCCGGCGCACTCACTGTCCGGCGCGGCGGCCTGGCTGGGGGTCGGCGCGGCGGCTGCGGCGGCCGGGTACCCGATGCCCTGGCCCGTCCTCGTCGTCGGCGCGCTCATCTGCGCCGGAGCGGCGCTCGCGCCCGACCTCGACCACAAGTCGGCGACGATCTCGCGCGCCTTCGGGCCCCTCTCCAAGGGCCTGTGCGAGGTGGTCGACAAGATCTCGTACGCCGTCTACAAGGCCACCCGGGCCCCGCGTGACGCCCGGCGCACCGGCGGCCACCGGACGCTGACCCACACCTGGCTCTGGGCGGTCCTGATCGGCGGCGGCTCGTCCGTCCTCGCCGTGACCGCCGATCGCTGGGGCGTCCTCGCGCTGCTCTTCGTCCACCTGGTGCTGGCCGTCGAGGGCCTGCTGTGGCGCGCGGCCCGGATGTCCAGCGATGTCCTCGTGTGGCTCCTGGGCGCCACCAGCGCCTGGATCCTGGCCGGCGTACTCGACCAGCCGGGCAACGGCGCCGGCTGGCTGTTCACCGAACCCGGCCAGGAGTACCTCTGGCTCGGCCTGCCGATCCTGCTCGGGGCCCTGGTCCACGACATCGGGGACGCGCTGACCGTCTCCGGCTGCCCGATCCTGTGGCCGCTCCCGATCGCCGGCAAGCGTTGGTACCCGATCGGCCCGCCGAAGATGATGCGGTTCCGTGCCGGCAGCTGGGTGGAGCTGAAGGTGCTGATGCCCGTGTTCATGCTGCTCGGCGGAGTGGGCGGAGCGGCCGCGCTGGGCTTCATCTGACCTCCGCGTCCCCCTTCGACACCGGCCCGAAGCGAAGCGTCAGGCGCCCTGAATCGCTCTGTTCAGCCCGTCCCCGTACGGACAATCATGTGAACCGACGAGCCGTCGGGCACGTCGGCTCACACCAAGACCGTGGGGCACATGGGCGGGGCACGGCGATCCGTCGTGCCGAAGCGGAGCGAGCAGCGGAATCCGGGGGACGAGATGAAGCGCGACAGGAACGGCGACAGGAACGGGTACGGGACGGGTACCAGGTCGGCGTTGATGGCGGGCACGGTTCTCGCCACGCTGGCGCTGACCGGCGTGGCCGTGCCGGCCCACGCGGCGACCGGGGAGCGGGCCGACGCGGCGCGACGCTGCACGCCGGGCATCCGGGTGCTGGAGTCGCTGCCGGGTCCGGGAGAGTCACCGTTCCCCTGGTCGGCCACCACCGAGGTCAAGGGACTCGGCCCCCTCGGGATGTCCGTCGGCCGCTCGCAGAACCGGCCCGTCTACTGGCTCGGCACCTCCGTCCACCGGGTGCCACTGCCCGCCGGGTACACGTCGGGCGCGGTGGAGGCAGTCAACCGGTTCGGCGTGATGGTCGGGTGGCTTCGCGGCACGGACAAGCCCCCGGTCGCCTTCCGGTACGCGTCCGGAGCGAAGGCGGTCGCCATCCTGCCCGGCGGAGAGCGGGCGAGCGACATCAACGACAAGGGACACGTCGTCGGCGAGCGGCACAGCGACCCCTGGCACGTGGTGGGAGTGGAGTGGGTGGGCACCGCCGTCCGCCGCGAGCTGGCCCTGCCCCCGCAGATCACCGGGCTGGCCGAGATCACGGGCATCAACGACGCCGGCCGGATCGTGGGACGGGGCACCGGGGTGATGGACGCGGAGTACTGGTACGAGACCGGACTCGTGTGGGCGGCCGACAAGGCCGCACCCGCGCAGGAGCTCCAGCCGTTCCACCCGGGCGACACCTACAGCACCTACCTGCCGCAGGACATCGACGAGAAGGGCCGGATCTCCGGCACCTACGAGTTCTCTCGCCTCATCACCTCCAACGGCGTGGTCTGGAAGCCGCCCTACACGGAGGTGATCACGGTCGCGAACCTCGGTGAGCGCACCCAGGGCACCTTCGAGGACGTCAGTCCGACCACCGGCGTCAGCGTCGGCACCGCCTCGGACTCGACGATGGTCGGCCCCTTCCCGCCGGAGACCGCTCCGCCGTACCAGGCCACCCTGTGGAAGGGGGCCGGCCCCACCCTGGCCCTGCCCCGTCTCGCCGCGACGGGCCACAGCGGAGCCTTCACCGTCTCCGACGACGACCGGGTCGGCGGGTACGCCGTCGACGCCAAGGACGTGATGCACCCCGTCGTCTGGACCTGCGCGTCGCACCAGGCCCACGCACCGGCGCCCACGCCGACACCGACACACGCAACACCGACACCAGCACCGACACACGCAACACCGACACACGCGCCGGCGCCGAGCCCCGGGCCGGCGCGGAAGCGCCCGACCCGCCGCCCTCACGGCTCGAACCGGCCGGCCCCGAGGGCGATCGACCGGCTCACACGACGTACGCCGTGGTTCCACTGCGGAGCCACGGCGTACGCACGGTCAGCCGTGCCAGGAGCGCCACAGCGCGGCGTACGCGCCGCCGGCCGCGACCAGCTCGTCGTGCGAACCGAGCTCGCTGATCCGGCCCTCCTCGACCACCGCGATCACATCCGCGTCGTGCGCGGTGTGCAGCCGGTGGGCGATCGCGATGACCGTACGGCCGTCCAGCACCCGGGCCAGCGAACGCTCCAGATGCCGGGCGGCACGCGGGTCCAGCAGTGAGGTCGCCTCGTCCAGCACCAGGGTGTGCGGGTCCGCCAACACCAGCCGGGCCAGCGCGATCTGCTGCGCCTGCGCGGGCGTCAGCGCCGTCGCGCCGGAACCCACCTCGGTGTCCAGTCCGGACTCCATGGCCCGGGCCCAGCCGTCCGCGTCCACCGCGCCCAGCGCCGCCCACAGTTCGGCGTCGTCCGCGCCCGTCCGTGCCAGTCGCAGGTTGTCCCGCAGCGAGCCCACGAACACGTGGTGTTCCTGGTTGACCAGCGCCACGTGCTCGCGCACCCGCTCGGCCGGCATCCGCGACAGCCGTGCCCCACCGAGGGTGACCTCCCCCGTCCGTGGCGCGTAGATGCCCGCGAGCAGCCGGCCCAGGGTGGACTTGCCGGCGCCCGAGGGGCCGACCAGCGCCATGCGGGTGCCCGGCGGCACGGCCATCGACACCCGGTGCAGGACGTCCACGCCCTCGCGGTAGCCGAAGTGGACCTCGTCCGCCCGGACGGCCCGGCCTTCCGGGGACACCGCCGAGTCACCGGCGTCGGGCTCGATCTCGCGCACGCCCACCAGCCGGGCGAGCGACACCTGCGCCACCTGCAACTCGTCGTACCAGCGCAGGATCAGGCCGATCGGATCGACCATCATCTGGGCCAGCAACGCGCCCGTCGTCAGCTGCCCGACCGACATCCAGCCCCGCAGGACGCAGTAGCCGCCGATCATCAGCACGGAGCCGAGGATCGTCACGTAGGTCACGTTGATGACGGGGAAGAGGACCGTCCGCAGGAACAGCGTGTACCGCTCCCACGCCGTCCACTCCTTGATCCGGCGGTCCGACATCGTGATTCGACGCTTCCCGAGACGGTGCGCCTCGATGGTCCGGCCCGCGTCGACGGTCTCGGTGAGCGCCGCCGCGACCGCCGCGTACCCGGCCGACTCCGACCGGTACGCCGAAGGTGCCCGGCGGAAGTACCAGCGGCAGCCGATCACCAGGATCGGCAGGGCCACCAACGCCGCCAACGCCAGCGGCGGAGCGGTCACGGCGAGCGCTCCGAAGAGCAGCCCCGCCCACACCACGCCGATGGCCAGCTGGGGCACGGCTTCGCGCATCGCGTTGCCGAGGCGGTCGATGTCGGTGGTGATCCGCGACAGCAGGTCACCGGTACCGGCCCGCTCCAGCACGCCCGGCGGCAGACCGACGGAGCGCACCAGGAAGTCCTCGCGCAGGTCGGCCAGCATCTCCTCGCCGAGCATCGCCCCGCGCAGCCGGACCTGCCGCACGAAGAGGGTCTGTACGACGAGCGCCCCCGCGAACAGCAGGGCCACGGTTCCCAGACGCAGCTCGCGGACCCCGGCCGCGAGATCGTCCACGACCCGACCCAGCAGGTACGGGCCGACCATGGACGCGATCACCGCGACCGCGTTGACCGTCACCAGGACCACGAAGGCCCGTCGGTGGCGCCGGAACAGGCCGCGCACATAGTCCCGAACGGTCGCGGACGTGCCCACGGGCAGGGTCGCGGCCGTTTCGGGGGCTGCCGGATCGTAGTCCGGCGGCGCCACGCCGATCATGCGGACTCCTCGATCTCTGTGAGTGATTCTGCGACGCGCGCCAGTTCCAGGCCCGCCGCCCGCTGTTCCCCTTCGGTCTCGCGGGTGACGACGGCCCGGTAGCGCGGTTCTCCGTGCAGCAGTTCGCGGTGCGTGCCGGCCGGCAGGGCCGTGCCCTCGTGCACGAGCACCACCCGGTCGGCGCGGTCCAGCAGCAGGGGAGAGGAGGCCAGGACCACCGTGGTGCGCCCCGCGCGCAGGGCCGCGATGCCGTCCGCGATCCGTGCCTCGGTGTGCGAGTCGACCGCCGAGGTCGGCTCGTCCAACACCAGCACCTCCGGGTCGGTGACCAGGGACCGGGCCAGGGCCAGCCGCTGACGCTGACCTCCGGACAGCGAACGGCCGCGCTCGGTGATCCGCGCGTCCATGGCGTCCTCGACCCCGTCGGGCGCCGACTGGAGCAGCGCGTCCAACACGTCGGCGCACTGGGCGGCAGCCAGCGCGGCCGAGGGCGTCACCGCACCGGACGCCGGTACGTCGAACAGCTCGCGCAGGGTCCCGGACAGCAGCACCGGATCCTTGTCCTGTACGAGGACCAGCGTGCGGGCGGTGTCCAGCGCGAGTTCGTCCAGCGCGACCCCGCCCAACAGCACCGGCGGCCCCTCGGCGGCGGCGTCCATCGGATGGCCGCCGAGCCGTTCCGCGAGCCGACCCGCGAGGTCCGGATCGCCGCACACGACGGCGGTGAACTGCCCGGCCGGGACCAACAGCCCCGTCTCCGGGTCGTACAGCTCCCCGCCCGGGGCCGGGGCCTCGGGGGCGGTCCGCGCCTCGGGCTCGCCCGCGTCGGTCCGGGTCAGCTTCAGCACCCGGGCCGCCCGCTTGGCGGAGGGACGCGAGAACGAGTACGCCATGGCGATCTCCTCCACGCTCCGCAGGGGGTAGAGGAGCAGGGACACCGCGCTGAAGACCGCGACGAGTTCGCCGACGTCGAGCCGACCGTCCAGGACCAGCGAGGAGCCGTACCAGACCACGATGATCATCAGCAGGCCCGGCAGGAACACCTGGATCGACGAGATCACCGCCCACATCCGGGCACTGCGCACGGCGGCCTCCCGCACCTCCTGGGAGGCGGCGCGGTAGCGGCCGAGGAAGAGCTCCTCGCCGCCGATCCCGCGCAGGACCCGCAGGCCCGCCACGGTGTCGGAGGCCAGCTCGGTCGCCTTGCCCGCCTTCTCGCGCTGGATGTCGGCGCGCCGGGTGGCCCGGGGGAGCAGCGGAAGGGAGGAGAGCGCCAGCAGCGGCATGCCCACGGCCACGACCACGCCGAGGGACGGCGCGTACCAGACCAGGCCGACGCAGACGAGCACGATCGCCACGGCCGCCGCGAGGAAGCGCGAGACCGCCTCGACGAACCAACCGATCTTCTCCACGTCGCCGGTGGACACCGCGACGACCTCGCCGGCCGCCACCCGCCGGGTCAGGGCGGAGCCCAACTCCGCGGTCTTGCGCGCGAGGAGCTGCTGCACGCGGGCGGCAGCGGTGATCCAGTTGGTGACGGCCGTCCGGTGCAGCATGGCGTCGCCGAGCGAGATCGCGACGCCGAGCACCGCGATCAACGCCCCGACGAGCAGCAGTCGTCGGCCGTCGCGGTCCACGACCGCCTCGACGCCGAATCCCACCGCGAAGGGCAGCCCGGCGATGCCGATGTGGTGCAACAGCCCCCAGCACAGGCTTTTGGCCTGTCCGCCGAGTTGGTTGCGCCCCAGCCACACGAGGAAGCGAGGGCCGGAGCGAGCGTCGGGTACCCCTGGGTCCGGATACGGAAGATCGCTGATCTGCATGACGCCCCATGACTGGTCGAGTGGTTCAAACCACACAAGGTTCGTCTTCCGGACTGCCCCGGGGCAATCCATTTTCCGTCGCCGACGGAGCGCGGCGCCGCGCTCCGCGGACCCGGCGCGGGGAGTCAGGCCTGGTCGCGGGTGGGGATCAGGGGCGCGTGGCGCGCTCCAGTTCGAGCAGGGCCGAGTGATAGGAGCGGCCGGTGGCCTGATCCATCCCCACCTCGCACATCCGGTTCGCCGACAGGTGGGCGTCGAAGGCGCGCGCCGTCACCTCCGCCGCCTCGCGGGCCGTGGCCGACGCGGTCAGCTCCGGGTGCAGCATGCCCCGGTCGCCCGCGAAGGCGCAGCAGCCCGCGTCGTCCGGGACCACCACCTCCTCGGCGCACGCCTCGGCGACCGCCCTGAGCGCGCCCGTGTCACCCAGATGCTCCATGGAGCAGGTCGGATGCAACACCGCCGAGCCGATGGTGCGCCGGATCTCCAGTCGCGGCAGCAGTTCCTCGGCCGCCCAGACGACGGAGTCGACGACACGCAGCTCCGCGTGCAGGGCCCGGTTGTCGTCCGTCAGGTAGGGGACCACCTCGTGCGCGATGCCCAGGGTGCAGGAGGAGGCGTCGACCACCAGCGGCAGCCGTCCGCCCGCGGTCCAGCCCCAGGCGGACTCCACCATCCGGTTGGCCATCACCCGGCTGCCGGCGTCGTGGCCCTTGGAGTGCCAGATCGTCGCGCAGCAGGTGCCGTACACGTCGCGGGGGATCCACACCGGCAGTCCGGCCCGCTCCGAGAGGGCCACCACGGCCTCCGGCAGGGAGGGTCCGGGCTCGCCCTCGGGGCCGCCGAAGATCCGGTTGACGCAGGCCGGGTAGTACACCGCGACGGCCCCCACCCGCCGGGTGTCGGGCAGCACGCGGGCCGCGGCGCCGGGGATCCGCGGCAGCCACTGCGGCACCAGATCGGGGCTCACGGCCTTGCGCGCGACGCCCGTCACGGCCCGCAGGAACCGGGCGCCGCCCCGCTGCGAGAGCGTGTCGGCGGCGGCCACGGCCAGCCGGGCGGCCGACTCGACCGTGCGGAAGTGCCGGGCGGCCAGCTCGGCGACCCGCTCCTCGCGCGGACCGTGCCGTCGGTGGCGGAAGTCCTTCATCAGGGCGCCGGTGTCGATGCCGACGGGGCAGGCGAGCTTGCAGGTGGAATCACCCGCGCAGGTGTCGACGGCGTCGTAGCCGTAGGCGTCGAGCAGCCCTTCGAGGACGGGGGAGCCGGGAGGCTGGCGCATCATCTCGCGGCGCAGCACGATCCGTTGCCGCGGCGTGGTCGTGACGTCCTCGCTGGGACAGGTCGGTTCGCAGAAGCCGCACTCGATGCACGGGTCGGCGACCGCCTCCACCCGCGGAATGGTCTTCAGCCCGCGCAGGTGGGCCCGGGGGTCACGGTCGAGGAGGACGCGCGGGGCCAGCACCAGGTCGGGGTCGATGATCCGCTTGGTGCGCCACATCAGTTCGGTGGCCTCGGGGCCCCACTCCAGCTCCAGGAAGGGGGCCATGTTGCGGCCGGTGGAGTGCTCGGCCTTCAGCGAGCCGTCGAAGCGCTCCACGGTGAGCCGGCAGAACGCGTCCATGAAGGCCGCGTACCGTGCCACGTCCGCCGGGAGGCCCGCGTCGAACGCGAGCAGGAAGTGCAGGTTGCCGTGCGCGGCGTGGCCGGCCACGGCGGCGTCGAAGCCGTGTTCGGCCTGGAGGGCGAGGAGGGCCTCGCAGGCCTCGGCGAGCCGGCCCGGCGGGACGGCGAAGTCCTCGGTGATCAGGGTGGTCCCGGGCGCGCGGGCTCCGCCGACGGCGGTGACGAAGGCCTTGCGGGCCTTCCAGTACCCGGAGATGGTGCCCGGGTCGCGGGTGAAGGCGTTCGTCACCGAGGCGACCGGGGCGACCAGCTCCAACCGTGCGAGCACTTCGGCCGCGCGCCGCTCGCAGTCGGCCCGGCCCGCCTCGTCCGGGGCGCGGAACTCCACCAGCAGCGCGGTGGTGTCCCTCGGGAGGTCGGCCCAGTCCGCGGGCACCCCCGCGACACTGACCGAGGCCCGCAGGGTGTTGCCGTCCATCACCTCGACGGCGATGGCCCCGGCCTCGTTGAAGAGCGGCACGGCGGCGGCCGCGGCGGGCAGGGACGGGAAGAACAGCAGGGCGCTCGTCAGCTCGCGGTCCAGGGGGAGCGTGTCGAAGACGACCTCCGAGATGAAGCCGAGGGTGCCCTCGGACCCCACCATCAGGCCGCGCAGGATCTCGACGGGGGTGTTGCCGTCGAGGTAGGCGTCGAGCCGGTAGCCGGTGGTGTTCTTGATCTCGTGCTTGGCGCGGATCCGGGCGGCCAGTCCCGGGTTCGCCTCGATCTCCCGCTTGATGCCCATCAGCCCGCGGCACAGGCTCGGTTCGGCGCGCGCCAGTTCCTCGTCGGCGAGCGGGTCGGCGGTGTCCACGACGGTGCCGGTGGGCAGTACCAGGGTCAGGGACGACAGCGTGCGGTACGAGTTCCTCGTGGTTCCCGCCGTCATGCCGGACGCGTTGTTCGCCACGACCCCGCCCAGGGTGCACGCGATGGCGCTCGCCGGGTCGGGGCCCAGGATCCGGCCGTGGCGGGCGAGTGCGGCATTGGCGCGCAGCACGGTGGTGCCGGGTCGGATCCGTGCCCGTAGACCGCCGTCGAGCACCTCGACGCCGGACCAGTGGCGGCGCACGTCGACCAGGATGTCCTCACCCTGGGCCTGACCGTTGAGCGAGGTCCCGGCGGCACGGAAGACCACCTCGCGCTGCTTGCCGTGAGCGTACGAGAGCACGGCGGAGACGTCGTCGATGTCCTCGGCGACCACCACGACCCGGGGCACGAACCGGTACGGCGACGCGTCCGAGGCGTACCGGACCAGGTCGGAGACCTTCCACAGCACCTTCTCGGCGCCGAGCAGCTCCGACAGGTCGGCGCGCAGCGCCTCCGGCGTGCCGCCCGCCCGCTCATCCGACACCCGATCGGGCGAAGGGGCGCCGACGTCGCGCGGCCGCAGGGCGCCGGGCCTCGGTTCCAGCAGCGGCATGGCGGCGACCCCTCGACTCGGCGGCGATCTCAGCAGGTGGGCTCCGCCGGGGCGTCCGCCAGAGCGTTCAACAGGCCACCGAGCACCCTGCGCTGTTCGGCGGTCAATGGAGCCAGGATCTCCTCTGCCGCGTCGGTTCGCGCGTTGCGCAGCCGGCGCAGCGTGGCGCGGCCGGCGTCGGTCAGCTCGATCCGGATCACCCGACGGTTCGCCGGGTCCGGCGCGCGACGTACGCACTCGGCCGCCTCCAGCCCGTCGACCAGCGTGGTGACGGCACGGGGAACCACCTCCAGGCGCGCCGCGAGATCCGCCATGCGGGGCGGTTCCGCGCCGTCGTAATGCGAGACCAGCCGCAGCAGCCTTGACTGGGCGGGAGTGATCCCGAGGGGTTCGAGATGGCGCTTTTGGATGCGGTGCAGTCGGCGGGTCAGGCGGAGCAGTTGCTCGGCGAGTACCCCGTCCGTGCTGTCCGTGCTGTCGGCTTCGGGAGCGGTGCTCATGCTGCGGTCCTCATAATGGCAAGAGTATAGGGACCAGATTCATTGTGAGTATAGGTAACAATGAGCTATGCTCATGCGAGTCTCGTCAGAAGGAGGCCCATGCGCCCCAAAGAGCCCGAGTGGTCCCCATCGAAAGAAGCCCTCGACCCCAACCGACCCGCACCGGCGGACCAGCCTCGTGAGCTGCGCCGCATCGTTTCCCTCTTCCGGCCCTACCGCGGTCGGCTCGCCGTCGTCGGCGCGCTCGTCGGCGCCTCCTCCCTCGTCGGCGTCGCCTCGCCGTTCCTGCTGAGGGAGATCCTGGACGTCGCGATCCCCCAGGGGCGGACCGGACTGCTGAGCCTGCTGGCGCTCGGCATGATCCTCACCGCGGTCGTCACCAGCGTCTTCGGCGTGCTCCAGACCCTCATATCCACCACCGTCGGCCAGCGCGTCATGCACGACCTGCGCACCGCCGTGTACGCCCAGCTCCAGCGGATGCCGTTGGCCTTCTTCACCCGCACCCGCACCGGCGAGGTGCAGTCCCGCATCGCCAACGACATCGGCGGCATGCAGGCCACCGTCACCTCCACCGCCACCTCCCTCGTCTCGAACCTGACGGCCGTGATCGCCTCGGTCGTGGCCATGCTCGCGCTGGACTGGCGCCTGACGCTCGTCTCGCTCCTGCTGCTCCCCGTCTTCGTGTGGATCAGTCGGCGGGTGGGCCGCGAGCGCAAGCGGATCACGACGCAGCGGCAGAAGCAGATGGCCTCCATGGCGGCGACGGTCACGGAGTCGCTCTCGGTCAGCGGCATCCTGCTCGGCCGGACCATGGGGCGCGCCGACTCGTTGACGCGTTCCTTCTCGGAGGAGTCCGAGAAGCTCGTCGGCCTCGAAGTGCGCTCCAGCATGGCCGGGCGCTGGCGGATGTCCACCATCGGCATCGTCATGGCCGCCATGCCCGCGCTCATCTACTGGGCGGCGGGCATCGCCCTGCAGACCGGCTCCCCCTCGCTGTCCGTCGGTACCCTCGTCGCCTTCGTCACCCTCCAGCAGGGCCTGTTCCGGCCCGCCGTGAGCCTCCTGTCGACCGGCGTGCAGATCCAGACCTCGCTCGCGCTGTTCGCCCGGATCTTCGAGTACCTCGACCTGCCGGTGGACATCACCGAGCGCCCGGACCCCGTACGGCTGGAGCGCGCCAAGGGCGAGGTTCGGCTGGAGGACGTGCACTTCGCGTACGAGGCCAAGAACGGCCCCACCCTGTCGGCGATCGACATCACCGTGCCGGCGGGCGGCTCCCTCGCGGTGGTCGGCCCGACCGGTTCCGGCAAGAGCACCCTGAGCTATCTGGTGCCCCGGCTCTACGACGTGACCGGCGGGCGGGTGGTCCTCGACGGAGTGGACGTGCGCGACCTGGACTTCGACTCGCTGGCCCGGTCCATCGGCGTGGTCTCCCAGGAGACCTACCTCTTCCACGCCTCGGTCGCCGAGAACCTGCGCTTCGCCAAGCCCGACGCCACCGACGAGGAGATCGTCGAGGCGGCCCGCGCGGCCCAGATCCACGAACACATCGATTCGCTGCCCGACGGATACGACACCCTCGTCGGCGAACGCGGCTACCGCTTCTCGGGCGGCGAGAAGCAGCGCCTGGCCATCGCCCGCACGATCCTGCGCGACCCGCCGGTGCTGATCCTCGACGAGGCCACCAGCGCGCTCGACACCCGTACGGAGCATGCGGTGCAGCGGGCCATCGACAACCTCTCCGCGGGCCGCACCACCATCACCATCGCCCATCGCCTCTCCACCGTTCGCGACGCCGACCAGATCGTCGTACTGGACGCCGGTCGAATAGCCGAGCGGGGAACGCACGAGGAACTCCTGAAGGCCGACGGCCGGTACGCCGCGCTCGTCCGGCGAGACCGGGACGCCGCCGTGCTGCCGGAGGGTGCCGTGAACGAGAAGGCCGTGAACGACACGGTCAAGGGTGAGACGGTCAAGGGTGAGACGGTCAAGGCGGCCAAGGGTGAGACGTTCGGCGACGCCGTACCGACCCCGGTAAACGTGTGACCATATGACCGGAAGGTGGGTGAGATGACGGAAATGCGGCAGTTCGCGGGTTAACGTGCCCGCATGCGTCATGAAGATCTGCCGCCACAGCGCCACCCCCGGCTCACCCGCCGGGGCAGGCTGGCGCTCCTCTTCGGCACGTTGCTCGGGCTCGGGGCCGCAGTCCTGATTCCGCTGCTGCCGGGCGAGAAAGTGCCGGAGAAACCACGCCAGTTGCTGATTCCCGAAGGCCGGCGGGCCCCGCAGGTCTACGCCGCCGTGGACAGCGCGCTCAAACTTCCCGCGGGATCCACGAAGTCGGCGGTGGCGACGGCCGGCCTGGCCCTCCCCCCGGAGGCCAAGGGCAACCCGGAGGGGTATCTCTTCCCGGCGACGTACCCGGTGACCTCGAAGTCCACTCCGGCGTCGGTGCTCGCGTACATGGTGCGGACGGCGAACGGAAAGCTGGCCACCAAGGCCGTCGCGGACGGTGCCAAGGCCCACGGAATGACCCCGTACCAGACGGCCACCCTCGCCAGCATCATCGAGGCGGAGGCCGACACCCGTGCGGACATGGGCAAGGTGGCACGGGTGGTCCACAACCGGTTGGCGAAGTCGATGCCGCTCCAGATGGACTCCACCATCAACTACGCGCTGAACCGCAACACGGTGGACACCAAACTGAGCGAGACGAAGATCGACAGTCCCTTCAACACGTACGAACGTCAGGGCCTGCCGCCCACGCCGATCGACAGCCCCGGACTGGAGGCGATGGCGGCGGCCGTCGCCCCGACTCCCGGGGACTGGCTGTTCTTCGTCACGGTCAAGCCGGGGGACACGCGCTTCTCGGCGACGTACGAGGAACACAAGAAGCACGTCGCGGACTTCAACCGGCTGCGCGCGCAGGCGGGGGCCACCCGCGCCGAGGCAGGACCTCCCGGCCGCGAGGAGACGCGACCCCCCGGACGCGGCGCCGACCCCGCGCCCTAGGTGTGTCGTCCCGGGCGGGGCGTGGGTGTGGCGGGGCGTGCGGGGATACTCCTGTAATGCTGTTGAACTGGATCGCCGAGGTGGCGGACGAGCCCCTGGCGTTGGAGCCGGATGACCGGCGGGTGGAGTGCGAGACCAACACCTGGTCGCTGACTGTGGGCGACGAGGAGAGGGGGTCGTTGTGCGTCTCCGAGGTGGTGGGTGCCTTCGAGAGGGCCGCTTCCGTCATCCGGGGACGCGTGCGCGAGCTGGGCTTTCCGGGGGTGGTGACCTTCCATGTGTGGCGCGACGAGCAAGCCGGGCAGCTCCGTTGCTCGACCGCTTCGCTGCCTTCGGACGCGTTGCCGTTCAGGAGTGCCTATGTGGCCTGCGACGATCTCGCCCCGCTCGTCGAAGGATTTCTGAACGACAACGGGCCGAGTCTCCTCGCCTGGTCGGACCTGGGCGACGTGTCGAACCTGTCGGAACAGATCGAGATCGAGGAAGAGGCCGAGATCGAGGCCGAGGCCGGGTCGGGTATCGTGCCGTTCCCCGTCTGGGTTCGCAGCGTCGGAGCCTGACGCTGCCGGGTTCCGCTCGATCCCGGATGCCGGCCGGACGGTCTTGAGCCAGGGAAAGAGCCTCCCATGACGTGTATCCGAAGGGGTCGTGCCGCGTAGATCACCGGCTTCGCTTCGGCCGCGGGCGCGGGGCCGGGGGAGCCGCTGGGTGCGGTATCGCGATGTCCCGGGCCTGTCCGGTGCGGCGAACGCCGCCGTTCGCGTGCTCGAACGGGATCGATTGTCTCCGGGCATCGTGGCAGTCGCGCTGAGCGTGTGGTCCGTGCGCGTCCTCGGCACCGGACGCCGGTGGAGGCCGTGGGAGGCCGAGTTCACTTGCCCGTGCTGTGGCGAGGGGTGGGCCCGGGACACGCTGCACGAGGCACTGGTCATGCTGCCGCCGAAGGCCGCCCGCGAACTCCGGTCGCGGGTCGACGACTTGGACGCGGTGCTAGTCGCGCGCACGCACCACGAGTCCGCGACCGACCCGGAGTTGGCGTGGTGGCACCGGAGGTGCTGACCGGTTCATCGCCGCTGACAGGGGCACGGTGGCCGGCGGGGGCCGATCAGGCGCGGCCCGCTTCGGCGGTTTCGCGGGTGAGGAGGCGGCGGATCTCGCGGACCGCCGCGCCGCCGGCCCGGTTCGCCCCGATGGTCGACGCCGACGGCCCGTAGCCGACGAGGTGGATCCGTTCGTCACGGACCGCCCTGGTGCCCTCGACGCGGATCCCGCCACCCGGCTCGCGCAGGTGTAGGGGCGCCAGGTGGTCGACGGCGGCCCGGAAGCCGGTCGCCCAGAGGATCACGTCGGCGTCCACGTGTCGCCCGTCCGCCCACGTCGCTCCGGTCGGGGTGATCAGGTCGAACATGGGGCGGCGGTCCAGGACCCCGGAGTCGAGCCCCGCCCGGACGGCGTCGGTCAGTGCCAGGCCCGTCACGCTGACCACGCTCTGCGGCGGCAGGCCTCGCCTGACCCGGTCCTCCACCAGCGCCACCGCCGCCCGACCGGCGGACTCGCCGAAGTCGCGGTCGCGGAACACGGGTGGCCGGCGGGTCACCCATGTGGTCTCCGCCGCCACCTCGGATACCTCCAGGAGGTGTTGTACCGCCGAGGTGCCACCGCCCACGACGATGACCCGGGCCCCCGCGAACTCCCGCGGCCCCGGGTAGTTCGCGGTGTGCAGCTGACGGCCCCGGAAGGTTTCCTGGCCCGGGTAGCGGGGCCAGAACGGCCGGTCCCAGGTGCCGGTGGCGTTGATCAGGGCCCGCGGCGCCCAACTGCCCGCCTCGGATTCCACCAGCAGTCGCCCGGCGGATCCCTCGCGTACGGCGGTCACGTCCACGGGCCGGCGTACGCGTATCCCGAAGCGTTCCTCGTACGCGGCGAAGTACTCCCCGATGACCTCGGAGGACGGCCGCAGCGGGTCCGCGTCCGTGAGCTCCATGCCGGGCAGTGCGTGCATGCCGTGCACCTTGCCGTAGGTGAGGGACGGCCAGCGGAACTGCCAGGCTCCCCCCGGCCGCGGCGCATGGTCCAGGACCACGTGGTCGATGCCCGCCCGGGCCAGGTGGTGAGCGCCGGACAGGCCCGCCTGCCCGGCGCCGACGACCACCACGTCGACCGCCGCCGCTTCCCGCCCCCTGAGTTCGTTCACGCTTCCACCAACCCGTGGGGGCCCGGGGATCTTCCCGACCCGATGCGGACGGGCCGACCGGGGTACGGCGCCGGGGTGGGTCGCCGGGTCCTCGTCCCCCGGCGCCGGGTCAGGGGGCGAGCAGCCCGCGGGCCGCGAGTTCCGGGGTCACGCCCTCCCCGAACCAGTACGCCTCCTCCAGGTGGGGATAGCCCGACAGGACGAAGTGTTCGATCCCGAGCGCGTGGTACTCCTCGATCCGGTCCGCCACGTCGCCGTGGCTGCCGACCAGGGCGGTACCGGCGCCGCCCCGGACCAGACCCACGCCCGCCCACAGGTTCGGCGCGATCTCCAGCTTGTCGCGCGAGCCGCCGTGCAGGGCGAGCATGCGCTGCTGGCCCACCGACTCGCTCGCGCCGAGCAGTGACTGCGCCGTCGCTATGGACGCGTCGTCCAGGTCGTCCAGCAGCCGATCCGCCGCACCCCAGGCCTCCTTGGCGGAGTCCCTGGAGATGGTGTGCAGCCGGATGCCGAACCGGACCGTACGTCCCCGCTCCTCGGCCAGCGAGCGGATCCAGTCGATCTTCTCCTTCACCTGTTGTGGGGGCTCGCCCCAGGTCAGGTACACGTCCGCGTGCTCGGCGGCGACCGGCCCGGCCGCCGCCGAGGAACCGCCGAAGAAGATCTCCGGCAGCGGGTCGGGCGGCACCGCCGTCAGTCCGCCGTCGATCCGGTAGTGCTCGCCCCGGAAGTCGTACGGCTGACCGCCCCAGACCCCCCGGACGACCGACAGGAACTCGGCGGTCCGCTCGTACCGCCGATCGTGGTCCAGGTGGTCACCGAAGCGCCGCTGCTCCGCGGAGTCCCCACCCGTCACCACGTTGAGCAGCAGCCGACCCCGGGTGATCCGCTGGTAGGTCGCGGCCATCTGCGCGGCGAGCGTCGGCGAGATCACCCCGGGCCGGAAGGCCACCAGGAACTTCAGTCGCTCGGTGTGCTGCGCGAGCGCCACCGTGGTCAACCAGGCGTCCTCGCACCAGGTACCGGTCGGGGTCAGGACCGCTTCGAAGCCGAGGCGTTCGGCGGCCTTGGCGATCTGCGCCAGGTACTCGATGTCGGGCTCGCGCACTCCGGCGGCGGCGCGGTTCTGTGCGTAGGCGTGCCGATCGACCAGGGTGCGGCCGTCGCCGCCCGTCGGCAGGAACCAGTGCAACCGGACGGTCATCAGGAGTCCTTCCCGTAGCTGCGGGCGGGGGTGGTGGAGGGCGGCAGGTCGCGGTTGAAACGGGTGTCCACGAAGTCCTTGAAGACGACCTTGCCGGGGATCAGTTTCAGTTCGGCGAAGGTGTCGGCGATCTTCTGCTCGGAGGCGACCGCCGCGTCGTCGACGGCGACGGTGACCCGGGTGCCGGTGCTGCGCTTGACGGCGTCGAAGGCGACCTCGTAGGGCAGCCCGGTCTCCTTCGACCAGACCTTCGCCCACTCCTCCGGGTGCTTGAACACCCAGTCCTGGGCGCGCTGGAGCCGCTGGAGGTAGTCCGCCACCGCCTTGCTCTTCGCCCCGTCGGCGAGGGCGGCGGGCGCCGCGACCTGGAAGCCGAGCCCGTTGACGATCCCCTCGCCGCTGGTGAGGATGCGGGCACCGGAGCGCAGAACCTGGGAGGTGTACGGGTCCCACACCGCCCAGGCGTCGACCTTGCCGCTGTTGAAGGCGGCGAGCGCGTCGGCCGGCTGGAGCAGGGTGATCCGTACGTCGGAGGGGGTCAGTCCGGCCTGTTGGAGGCTCGCGATCAACTGGAAGTGCGCCGAACTGCCCTGCGCCACCGCGATCTTCCTGCCCCGTAGTTCGGCGGGGGAGCGCAGGGACGAGTCCTTCGGAACGAGGATCGCCTCACCCTTGGAGGAGCCGTGCGTGGCGCCCACCACGCTGATCTTCGACTTGGCCGCCGCGGCGAAGACGGGTGGCGTGTTGCCCACGCCGCCGATGTCCACGGCCTTGGCGTTGACGGCCTCCAGCAGCGGCGGACCGGAGGTGAAGGTGGACCACTTGATCTGGTAGTCGAGGTTCTCCAACTCGCCGGCGGCCCGCAGCAGCGACTCCGAGCCGCCCTTCTGGTCGCCGACGTTCAGCGTGACCTTGGCCCCGCTCCCGGGGCCGTCCTCGGACGTCGCCCCCGTGTCGGCGGCGGAACTGCCACCGCAGGCGGAGAGGACCAGCGACAGCGGAATCAGCGAGGCCAGCAGGGGAAGGGAGTGACGTCGTCTCATGGTTGCTTCTCTTCGATCTCTCGTACGTGAGGGCGGGGGAATGGACGTGCGGGGCGGTGCGGAGGGGGAGTCAGACGACGCCGAGTTCGGCGAGCAGGCGTGCGCGCAACTCCGCGAAACTGCGGTCGCCCACCGCGCGCGGGCGGTCGAGCGGCACCTGGGTGTCGTAGGCGATGCGGCCCTCGTCCATCACCAGGACGCGGTCGGCCAGCAGTACCGCCTCGTCCACGTCGTGGGTGACCAGCAGCACGGCGCAGCCGCGCCGCTGCCACAACTCGGCGACCAGTTGCTGGGCCTTCAGGCGTGTCAGTGCGTCCAGGGCCCCGAACGGCTCGTCGAGCAGCAGCAGATCGGGTTCGCGGACCAACGCCCTGGCGAGGGAGGCCCGTTGGGCCTCGCCGCCCGAGAGGGTCTTGGGCCAGGCGTCGGTACGGTGCTCCAGCCCGACCTCGGCCAACGCCCGCTCGGCTCGGGCCCGTTCGGGGCGGCCGGGCAGTCCGAGCAGGACATTGCGCCAGACCCGCTTCCACGGCATCAGCCGGGGCGCCTGGAAGGCCACGGCGCGTCGCCGCGGGACCAGGACCCGACCCTCGATCTCCCGGTCCAGGCCGGCGAGGATGCGCAGCAGGGTGGACTTGCCGCACCCGCTGCGGCCCAGGAGCACGGTGAACTCCCCGGCGCGCAGGGTCAGATCGAGGCCGCCGATGACGGCCCGCCCGTCGAAGGAGCGGGTCAGGCCCTCGACCCGGACCGCCGCGGTGTCGGTCGCGTCGAGCGTGTCGGTGGTGGTCACTGGCCCGTGAAGGTCGGTCGCCATTGCAGCAGCAGCCTTTCGAGAGCGCGGACGAGGAGGTCGGCGGTGAGGCCGAGGAAGGCGTACACGACGAGGCAGACGACGATCACGTCCGTGCGGAAGAACTCGCGGGCCTGGTTCATCAGGAACCCGATGCCGGCGTCGGCGTTGATGGACTCCCCGAACACCAGGGCCAGCCAGGCGGTGGCGAGGGAGTACCGCAGCCCCGTCATGAAGCCGGGCAGCGCCCCCGGCAGCACCACGTGTCGTACGAGCCCCCAGCGGCCGAGCCCGAGCGCCCCGCCCGCCTCGATGAGTTGCTCGTCCACGCCGCGGATGCCGGCGTACACGTTCAGGTAGAGGTGGAAGGCCGTGCCGAGGGCGATCAGCGCCACCTTCGGGGCCTCCCCGATGCCCATCCAGATGATGAACAGCGGGATGAGGCCGACCCAGGGCACCGTACGCAGCATCTGCACGCTCGCGTCGATCAGATCCTCACCGAGGCGGGAGAGGCCGGAGAGCAGCGCGAGCAGGGTGCCGATCGTTCCGCCGATCACCAGGCCGATCGCGACCCGCTGGAGGGACACCCCCATCGCGGTCGGCAGGGTCCCGTCCGCGATCAGGTCCGATCCGGCGGCCGCGATGGTGGATGGCGGAGCCAGGGTGTCCGCGGGCAGTACGCCGAGGCTGCTCGCGAGCTGCCACGCGGCGAGCAGGAGCAGCGGGCCGACGGTCCGGCGCAGCCAGCGGGGCACCGATCGGCGCCGCGCGGACGTGGGGACGACCGCCACGAGGGCGGGGGAGGGCCGCCCCTCGGATCGCGTCGGCTGATCTTTCCTGGAATCACGCGATATGTCCGGCGGCGCATGGCTGATGCTCATGGGGGCTCCACGGAAGGGGAGAGGAGGGGGAGCGCGCGTCGACACGGACCCCCGAGCCGGTGCGGCAGGGCGGGTCACCCGGGCGGCGGGACTGCGCCGGCCGGCAGGGTCAGGGCACGCGAAGGCAGAGCGCGGAGCACTCGTGACGTGAAGGGAGAGAAGGCGTCAGTGGCCGCGGCGACACGCGGCTGAGGCCACCCGCAGCAGGTCGATGTGACCGCGCGTGGTGAGCAGGACTGAACGCAACATGCGGCGAAACCTAGCCGGCGGGCCGGGTTCCGGTCAATGGCGTCTCGCGCACTGGACCGGTCGTCTCCATGGGCGGGACGCCGGTCGGCCCGTCGACATCGGTTCGGCCCGACCGTCGCGCAGGGCGCTCGGGCCCACGACGAGGAGCGCGAACTCCTTTGTCTCGGCTGGAGTTCGCGCTTCCGAGTGCCCGGGCCGGTGGAACGGGCGACAGGATCAGGCGGATGCCTCGATCCAGGACGCGAGTTGCTCGGGGGTGGTGTTCGGATCGGCGACCAGGGTCGCCAGTTCGTCCTCCCGGAAGGTGGCGGTGGTGACCGCCGGGCAGCGGTGGCAGGCGTCCACCCCCGTCTGCTGCCACCACTGGCACCGGGAGCGAAGGTGGCACCGCGGGACGGCGCGGGAGTCCGCCGCGGGCGGCAGCGCCAGGACCCGCTCGACCAGGGCGCAGTCCGCGCCGCGTCGATTGACGCAGTTCGAGACGCAGTGCGAGGCGAAACGGAGTACCCGCGTCGGTTCGATTCCCTCGGGGATCGAACCGAGCACCTCCGACGCCGGAACCGGGTCCGCGAGGTAGGTCACCCGGCCTTCCGTCGCCGAGCGGACGCCGAGGACGACGGACTCGGGTGCCCGGGCCTCACCGCTCGGACACCACGTGGACGGCGTCGCCGCCGGCGCGTCCGCTTCCGGCGCGGCCCCTGTCTGGTCGGATCCCACGGTGCTCACCCGCCCCGTCAGCCGTCGATCGCGTCGTGCGATTCCACTGCCTCGCGGCCGACGGGCCCGCCGAGAGTGCCCTGGAGTCCGAGGGCCTGCTCCTCGGCGACGGCCTGCGCGAGGCTCTCGTGCAGGCCGCTCACGGAGGTGATGCGTTCCGTCGGGGCGGGCGCCGCGTTGGCCGCGCCGACCGCCGTGATCGCGATGCCCGCGGCCAGCACGATCGCGGCGCCGCCGGCCGCCAGCTTCTTGTTCGTCTTCATGGGCCTCTCCCGGTGTGGGGCGGCGGAGGTTCCACCGCTGTCCTGTACCGGCACGACCGTAGGAGGGCGCGCCGCCCCGAAGAGGCAGTTCCCAGCGGCAGTTGGAGCGGGTGCGGGAGGAAGCGGGAGGCCGCGGCCCCTCACCTCGCGGATCCCGTCGGCGTCGCCCCGGCCGCCGTTCGCCCGCCCCGCCCCGCCCCGGCCCGCCCCGGCCCGGCGATCAGGCGCCCCGGCGATCAGGCGGCCCGGTGTTCGCCCAGCCACTCGTAGGCGGTGTCGGCGCTGAACTCGCTCCGGCCGCCGCGGAAGAGCAGCCCGGCCGTCGTGAAGGCCGGGTCCCCGGCGGCGATCGGGATGTAGGGCACGGCCAGGCACTCCATGCCGGCGGCGTGCGCGGCCCGCACGCCCGGCGCCGCGTCCTCGACGACCACGCAGTCGGCCGGTTCGGCCCCGAGCCGGCGGGCCGCCTCCAGGAACACGTCCGGGGCGGGCTTGCCCTGCGGCACCTCCTCGGCGGACACCACCGTCGTCAGCAGCGCGTCCAGCCCGGTCCCGGCCAGCACCGTGTCGATGGCCTCCCGCGAGGAACCGGAGGCGACCGCCATCGGGACGCCCTCGCAGTGCAGCCGCTCCACGAACTTGCGCATCTCGGGGAAGACCTCGGTTCGGGTGCGGGCCAGCTCCAGATAGGCGGCGTTCTGTTCCGCGAGGAGCTGTTCCACCGGGGCCCGCAGCGCGTGACGCTCCTTGAGGATCTCCAGCGTCTCCATCGTGCCGATGCCGATGAAGCGCGCGTGCTGTTCCCAGGTGAAGTCGGGGATCCCGTGGTGTGCCAGGGTGCGGCGTCCGGACTCGTAGTAGTTCGGCTCGCTGTCCACGAGAGTGCCGTCGAGATCGAATATGACGGAGATCATCCGCTGTGCCCGTCCTGCCGGTCGTGTACGTTTCCCGTCCATATTGTCAGGGTTTGCGAGCGGCTCGTCCCACGGCCTCCACCAGCGGCAACACTCGGTGCGCGACCCGCTCACGCAGCGCGACCTCCGTCCGGGTGCGGACCACGCCCGGCAGCCTGATCAGGCGCTGGATGACGTCCTCCAGATGCGCGTTGTCCCGGGCCGCGACCCGGGTCAGCAGATCGCCTCCCCCGGTGATGGAGAAGGCCTCGATGATCTCCGGTACCGCCGACAGGGCGTCCCCGACCTCGTCCAGATGCCCCTGCGTGACCTCGATGTGCACGAAGGCCAGCACCGGGTGACCGAGCGCGGCGGGCGACAGCACGGGGCCGGTGCCCGTGATCACCCCGGTGCGCTCCAGGCGGTCCAGCCGGGCCTGGAGGGTGCCGCGCGCCACGCCGAGGAGCCGGGCGTACTCCCGGACGCTGGTGCGCGGCTGCTCGATCAGCAGGCGCAGGATTCGGGTGTCGAGCTCGTCCACCGCCATGCCGTGAGGGTATCCGCCCGCGACGTCCCACGGGCTCGGACACTCACCCGGTACGGCGGGGCGGCCACGGCAGGAAGCCGCTGGTCCGGGCCCGATAGGCGGCGTACCCCGGACGGTCCGCCATATGGCGTTCCAGGAGGCGTTTGCCGCTGCCCGCGATCAGCAGATACGACATGACGAGCGGGCCGATCACCGACACGGCGAACGCCGGCCAGGTCCCCCACGCGGTCAGCGACAGGCCCCACCACACACAGAAGTCGCCGAAGTAGTTCGGGTGCCGGGTCCACGACCACAGGCCCCGGTCCATGATCCGGCCCCGGTTCGCCGGATCCGCCTTGAACCGGGCCAGCTGATGGTCGCCGACCGCCTCGAAGGTGATCCCGCACAGCCACAGCGCGGTGCCCGCCGCCATCGCGAGCGCCCCCGGGCCGTCGGTGGCGTACGGGCCCGCCTGGATCGGCAGGGAGACCAGCCACACCAGAGCCGCCTGCAGCAGGTACACCATGCGCAGCGCGTACAGCTGAGGGTTGCCGGGAGCCTTGGCCAGCATCCGCTCGTACCGCGGGTCCTCGCCGTGCCCGCGCCCCCGCCACGCGATGTGCCCGGCGAGACGCAGCCCCCACAGGACCGTCAGGGCGGCCGTGAGCGGCTGCCGCCCGTCCGACATCCCGTACGTGGCCACCGCCACGGCGGCGAACGCCAGGCCCCAGGCCACGTCGACCACCCGGTGCATCCCGCGCCGGACGCCCACCGCGAAGGTGATCAGCAGGACGGCGAGCGCCACGCCCGCCGAGACCGCCAGGTTGACGCCGAAGGCTCCCCAGTTCACGACGGGCCGCCGTCCGGGGCCGTCAGCAGGATCTGGTGCACGTCCAGGTAGCCCGACGCGAAGCCGGCCTCGCAGTACGCCAGGTAGAACGTCCACATCCGGCGGAACGTCTCGTCGAAGCCCAGCGCCTCGACCCGCTCGGCCCGCTCCGCGAACCGCTCCCGCCACAGCCGCAGGGTCTGCGCGTAGTGCGCCCCGTAGTTCTCGCAGCGCTCCACCCGCAGGCGGGTGTGGGTCCGGGCCATGTCCTCCACCACCCGCACCGACGGCAGCATGCCGCCCGGGAAGATGTACTTGTGGATCCAGGTGTACGTGTCCTTCGTGGCCAGCATCCGCTCGTGCGGCATGGTGATCGCCTGGAGCGCCACCCGCCCGCCCGGGGCCGTCAGTCGGTCCAGCGCGGCGAAGTAGACCGGCCAGTACTCCGCGCCGACCGCCTCGATCATCTCCACGCTGACGATCGCGTCGTAACTGCCGGTGGCCTCGCGGTAGTCGCACAGCCGCACGTCGACGCGGTCCGTCAGCCCGGCTTCCGCGATCCGCTTCATCGCCAACTCGCGCTGCTCCCGGGAGAGGGTGAGCGTCACCACCCGGGCGCCGCGCGCCGCCGCCCGGATCGCGAGTTCGCCCCAGCCGGTGCCGATCTCCAGCAGACGGGTGCCCGGGCCGACGGCCGCCATGTCCAACAGCATGTCGATCTTGCGGTGTTGGGCGTCGGCCAGCTGGCCGGGACCGGCGGGAAGGGCGCGGAACACGGCGGACGAGTAGGTCATCGTCGGGTCGAGGAACTCGGCGAACAGTTCGTTCGACAGGTCGTAGTGCCGCCGGATGTTGGTGCGGGAGCCGTCCGGGGTGTTGCGGTCGGTGTCCGGGTGTCGGGCCGCCCACAGGCCCCGCAGCCTCTGCAGCGGCGCCGGGACCAGCCCCGCCACGTGCCCCGCCATCACGGTCAGTACCGCCACCGGATCGCGGGCGTCCCACTCCCCGGCGAGGTACGACTCGCCGAAACCGATCAGGCCCTCCGCGGTGATCCGCCGCTCGAAGGCGGCCGGGTCGTACACCGCCATCGCCGGACCGCCCTTGCCGAGGAGTTCCCCGGGCCCCATCCGGACCTGGAGCGGCAGCCGGTCGAGGGCCCGCCGGATCAGCAGCCGCCCCACGGCCGCCCGCGTGCGGGGCAGCTTCGGCACCGCCGGGAGCGTCATCGTGCTCACTTCACACCCTCCTGGGGTACGTGTCGGGGGCGCGGTCGCACCGGCAGACCGCGCAGCCACAGCCGGATGCCGTGGAAGCGGATGCCCACCGCCACCGCGGCGGTGGACCAGGGGTGGCGCAGCGACGCCCGTACGGCGCCCCACGCGCCGGCGGGCCGGCGCTCCCCCCGCACGGTCGCCGTCAGCCGCGCGCCGTCGGCCCCGCCGGCCAACTGCACCATCAGCTCCAGCCGGCCGTCCGGTTCGGGCAGCCGCATCCGGTAGCCGCCGTCCACGTCGAGGAACGGGGAGACGTAGAACTCCTTCGCCGCCCGGGCCGTTCCCCGCGCGGCCTCCGGACCGAGCAGGTAGCAGTGCCGCTCCCCGTACGTGTTGTGCACCTCGGCGACCACGTGGCGCAGCTCCCCGTCGGGGCCGTGGCACCAGTACACCGAGATCGGATTGAACACGTACCCGAACACGCGGGCGTGCGCGAGCATCGACACCCGTGAACCGGCTGGCAGCGCCGCGTCCTTCGAGACCAGGAAGCGATCGAGCCCGGCCCGGATCGTCGGCAGCCCGCCGCCGAAGTGGTCCCGCGCGTCGAAGTGGGCCAGGTGCCGCAACGGGCCCGGCAGCCGGGGGAGTTCGTCGAGGTCCACCAGCCACAGGTACGAGCGGTGGCGCAGGCCGTACGAGCGCTCGCCGGCCCGCACGTGTCGTATGTCGGCCTCGTACAGGCGGGGTTTCACCAGCTCACCCCCAGCGCCGCCGCCGCCTCCACGCCCGAGCGGCAGCCGTCCTCGTGGAACCCCCACCCGTGGTACGCGCCGGCGTAGGCCGTCACCGGCCCCGACAGCGCGGGCAGCAGACGCTGCGCGGCCACCGACTCCGGCGTGTAGACGGGGTGTTCGTAGTCCATCTCGGCCAGGACCAGGTCCGGGCGGACCCGGTCGTCGGCGTTCAGCGTCACCACGTACGGCTCCGGCGCGTCCAGACCCTGGAGCCGGTTCATGTCGTAGCTGACCCGCACGTGACCGTCCTGGGGGCGGCAGCCGGACAGCCGGTAGTTCCAGCAGCCCCGGGCCCCGGCCGCACGCGGCAGCACCGAGGCGTCGGTGTGCAGCACGGTCCGGTTGCGGGAGTAGCCGAACGCGCCCAGCGCCTCGCGTTCGGCGTCCGAGGGGTCGGCCAGCAGGCGCAGCGCCTGATCGGCGTGGACGGCGACGACCACCGAGTCGTACGCCGTGGACGTCCCGTCCGCGGTGGTGATCCGCGCGCCCTCCGCGGTGCGCTCCACGGCCCGTACGGGAGTGCCCACCCGGACCGCCCCCGTACCGAGCCGCTCGCGCAGCAGCTCCACGTACCGGGCCGAACCACCTTCGATCGTACGCCAGTTCGGTGAGCCGCCCACCGACAGCAGACCGTGATGGGCGAGGAAGCGGAACAGGTAGCGGGCGGGGTAGCGCAGCGCGGTGTCCGGCGGGCAGGACCACACCGAGGCCACCAGCGGGATGGCGAAGTGCCCGGTGAAGTACGCCCCGAACCGGCCCTGCCGCAGGAACCGGGCCAGCGTGATCTCGGGACCGGCCGACGGGGTCGCCAGCAACCGCCGGGCCTGCCGGTGGAAGGCCGGCACCTGGGCCAGCATCCGCAGGTAGGCCAGGTTCGCGGCGGCCCGCGGCTGCGCGAACAGCCCGCGCGGACCGCGCGCCCCCGCGTACTCCAGCCCACAGCCCTCGCAGTGCACCGACAGGCTCATCGTCGTCGGTCGGGTGGCCACCCCCAACTCGCCGAAGAGGCGCAACAGATGCGGGTAGGTACGGTCGTTGTGGACGATGAACCCGGAATCCACCGACCGCAGCTCGCCGTCCGTCCCCTTCAGCTCATGGGTGTGGGCGTGCCCGCCCAGCCGGTCGTCGGCCTCGTACAGGGTCACCTCGTGGGAGCGCGCCAGCACGTATGCCGCCGTCAGCCCCGAGACACCCCCGCCGACCACGGCCGTACGCGGTCGTGATCGTCCTCGCTCGTTCATCGTGTTGCCTCCTTGACCGGTACTTCGGAGCCGGAGGGGTGCTCGGATGTGTCTCCGGGCGAACCGGGCCACCAGGATTTCGGTCCGATGTCCCTGACCAGGGCAGGAACCAGCAGCGAACGCACGACGAGGGTGTCCAACAGGACGCCGAAGGCCACGATGAACGCGATCTGCGCCAGGAAGGCGAGCGGAATCACCCCCAGCGCGGCGAAGGTCGCCGCGAGGACCACACCCGCCGAGGTGATCACTCCGCCGGTGGAGGTCAGACCGCGCCGGATGCCCTCGCGGTGACCGTGCGCCACGGTCTCCTCGCGAACCCGGGACATCAGAAAGATGTTGTAGTCCACCCCGAGGGCGACCAGGAAGACGAACCCGTACAACGGGACCGAGGCGTCCGTCCCGGTGAACCCGAACACGCCCCGGAAGACGAGGGCGGACACGCCGAGCGTGGCGAGGAAGTTCAGCGCGACCGTCGCCACCAGCAACAGGGGCATCACCAGCGAGCGCAGCAACCCCGCCAGGATCACCAGGATGATCCCGAGCACCACCGGCACGATCAGGGCGCGGTCGTGGGCCGCCGTCCGCTGGGTGTCGTACTGCTGGGCCGAGTACCCGCCGACCAGCGCGTCCGCGCCCGCGACCGCGTGCACGGCGGTCCGCAACCGGCCCACCGTCTCCTTGGCCGCGTCGCTGTCGGCCGCGTCGTCCAGCGTCGCGTCGATCCGGACCCTGCCGCCGGGGCCCGGGGCGCCCACCCGCGCCGCGTCGGCGACGCCCTCGGTGGCCCGCGCGGCCGCCACCACCTCGGAGGCCCGGTCCGCGTCCGCGATCACCACGGCGGGGTTGCCCGCACCCCCCGGGAAATGCCGGCCCAGCGTGGCCTGCGCCGACACCGACGGGGCGTCGTTCACGAAGATCTCGTCGAGCGGCACCCCCTTGGAGACCAGCATCGGGGAGAGGGCCGCGCAGGCCAGCAGCCCGGCCAGGGTCACGGCCCACACCCGGCGCGGCGCCCGGTCCACCAGCGCCGCCACCCGGGTCCAGACGGGATGCGCGGCGTCGGAGGCCTTCGGGCGGGCCGGCCAGTAGGCGGCCCGGCCCGACAGGACCAGCGCGGCGGGCAGGAACGTCAACGCGGCGAGCACGGCGCAACCGATGCCGATCGCCCCCACCGGTCCCAACGCCCGGTTGTTGGTCAGGTCGCTCAGCAGGAGCGCCAGCAGGCCCAGCGCGACGGTGGCGGCGCTCGCGACGACCGGGCCCAGCGTGCGCCGCCACGCGGCCCGCATCGCCGTGAACCGGTCGGGCTCCGTCGCGAGTTCCTCCCGGAACCGGGCGGTCAGCAGCAGCGCGTAGTCCGTCGCGGCGCCGATGACCAGGATCGACAGGATGCCCTGCACCTGACCGTCCACCCGGACCAGCCCGCGATCGGCCAACGCGTACACGATCGCGCAGGCCAGGCCGAGGGCGAGCACCGCGCCGAAGACCACGATCAGGGGCAGCAGCACACTGCGGTAGACCACGAGCAGGATCACCAGGACCGTCGCCAGCGCCACCCCCAGCAGCAGTCCGTCGATGCCCGCGAAGGCGTCCCCGAGGTCCGCCTGGGTGGCGGCCGGACCGGCGATCGACACCGTGGTGCCCGGCACCTTCCCGGCCGCCCCGCGCACCCGGTCCAGTACGTCCGTCAATCCGTCACCGAGGTCCGGCCGCAGCGGCACCACACCCCGCAGGGCCTGCCCGTCCCGCGAGGCAACCGCCGGGGAGGCCGGGCCCGCGAGCCCCTCGCCCCCGGTCAGCGAGGCCAGCGCGGCGCTCGCCGTGCCCTGGACGGCGGGGGTGAGCCGGCCGCCGTCCGAGGCGGTCCACACCACGATCGCGGGCAGCGACTCGGCCTGCCGCAGGGCCCGCTGCGCCTCCACCACCCGGGTGGACTCGGCGCTGCGCGGCAGGAAGGCGGCCTGGTCGTTGGTGGCGACCTCGCCGAGCTTGCCCGCGTACGGGCCGAGCACCCCGCCGACGGCGAGCCAGCCGAGCAACAACAGGATCGGAATCACCAGGCGGGTGATCCGCGGTGACGGGCGCATGGCACTCCCGGACAAGAGGTCAGTCTGTGCTGAGGTGGTGGACGGGCCTTCTGGATCACCTTTCGGCCGGGACACGTCATTCGGATGCGCCGCTCGGGCGAGCGACGCATCCGATCGCACCGACCGGACCGAATCCCCAGTGAGGTCACGCCCACGAGATCTCCCGGCATCCCACGAGATCTTCCGTACGAGGTCCCCGACCGGGACCACCAGGAGCGGAGACGCGTCATGACAAGCCTGCGATGTCTGGTCACCGGGGCCACCGGCTACATCGGCGGCCGGCTGGTGCCCGAACTCCTCGACGCCGGCCATCAGGTCCGCTGCCTGGCCCGCTCCCCGGAGAAACTGCGCGACCACCCCTGGGCCGGCCGGGCCGAGGTGGTGCGCGGCGACGTCGTCGACCCGCGTTCGGTGGGGGACGCCCTGCACGACATCGACGTGGCCTACTACCTCGTCCACTCCCTCGGCACCGGCTCCGGCTTCGAGGACCGGGACCGCGCCGCCGCCCGGATCTTCGCCGAGCAGGCCCACGCGGCGGGGGTCCGGCGGATCGTCTACCTGGGCGGGCTCACCCCCACCGGGGTCCCGATCCGGGAACTCTCCACGCACCTGCGCTCCCGCGCCGAGGTCGGGGAGATCTTCCTGGCCTCCGCCGTCCCGGCGACCGTCCTGCGCGCCGCAGTCATCATCGGATCCGGCTCCGCCTCCTTCGAGATGCTGCGCTACCTCACCGAGCGGCTGCCCGTCATGGTCACCCCGAGCTGGGTCGGCACCCGCTGCCAGCCGATCGCCGTCCGCGACGTCCTGCGCTACCTCGTCGGCAGCGCCACGATGCCGCCCGAGGTCAGCCGGACCTTCGACATCGGCGGCCCGGACGTGGTCACGTACGAGGAGATGATGCGCCGCTACGCCTCCGTGGCCGAGCTCCCCAAACGGCTCATCCTGCGCGTCCCGATGCTCACCCCGCGACTGTCCAGCCACTGGATCGGACTGGTCACCCCGGTGCCGCGGCGCCTCGCCCGACCGCTCGCCGAATCGCTGCGCCACGAAGTGGTGTGCGAGGAGCACGACATCGCCGAGTACGTCACCGACCCGCCCGGCACGCCGTTCGGCTTCGACCAGGCCCTCGCCCTCGCCCTCCAGCGGGTCCGCGACGCCAACGTGGTCACCCGCTGGTCCTCCGCCTCCCTGCCCGGCGCCCCCAGCGACCCGCTGCCCACCGACCCCGACTGGGCCGGCGGCAGCCTGTACGAGGACAAGCGGGGACTGGACGTGGACGCCTCGCCGGACGCGCTGTGGCGGGTGGTGGAGGGCATCGGCGGGGAGAACGGCTGGTACTCCTTCCCGCTCGCCTGGGCGGTACGCGGCTGGCTCGACCGGCTCGTCGGCGGCGTCGGCATCCGGCGCGGCCGGCGCGACGCGTCCCGTCTGCGGGTGGGCGACTCGCTCGACTTCTGGCGGGTGGAAGAGATCGAACCGGGCCGGCTGCTGCGGTTGCGCGCCGAGATGCGGCTGCCCGGCCTGGCCTGGCTGGAACTGCGCGCGGAACCCGACCCGGACACGGCCCCGGAACCCGCCGCCGCAGCCCGCACCGACACCGACCACGCCCCGGGACGGACGGCGACGGCGACCGCCACGACCGGGACCGCGACGGCGGCGCGTTCCCGCTACCGCCAGCGCGCCCTGTTCCACCCCCACGGGCTGCTCGGGCACATGTACTGGTGGAGCGTCTCCCCCTTCCACGCCGTGGTCTTCGGCGGCATGGCGCGCAACATCGCCCGGGCCGCCGAGCGGCAGCCCCCCACCCCGGCCGGACGACCCGAGGGCGGCAGCGCATCCGATCCGGACCGACACGCCGAAGCACCCCACGACAACCGTCCCCCACGACCCTGACGCGGAGACGAGAAACCATGAACGTCGCGGTGGTCCTGTACACCTCGGACCTGCGCCTGCACGACCACCCACCGCTGCGCGCGGCCATGTCCTCCTGCGACCGGGTCGTGCCCCTCTTCGTCCGCGACCGGGCCATCGAGGCGGCCGGTTTCACCGCGCCCAACCGGTCGGCGTTCCTCGCCGACTCCCTCGCCGCCCTCGACGCCGGGCTGCGCGAACGCGGCGGACGTCTGGTGGTCCGTTCCGGCGAGGTCGTCGACCGGGTGTGCGCCGTCGTACGCGAGGCGGACGCCGACGAGGTGCACATGGCGGCCGGGGTCAGCGCGTACGCCCACGCCCGCGAGGAACGGCTGCGCGCCGCCCTGGAAGCCGAGGGCCGGCGGCTGTACGTCCACGACGCGGTGATCACGGCGGTCGCCCCTGGGGCCGTGCGGCCCGCCGGCGGGGACCACTTCGCCGTCTTCACCCCGTACCTGCGCCGCTGGAGCGAACTGCCCCCGCGCCCCAGCGCACCGGCCCCCCGCACGCTCCGGGTCCCCGACGACATCGACTCCGAGGCGCTGCCCGAGCGCACCGCCGTCACCGGGACCTCCCCGGGCCTCGCGCGCGGCGGCGAGCGCGAGGCCCGGCGACTGCTCTCCGGCTGGCTGAACGACGGCATCGCCCGCTACGAGGACACCCACGACGACCTCGCAGGCGACGCCACCTCCCGACTCTCCCCCCACCTGCACTTCGGCACGATCTCGCCCGTCGAGGCCGTCCAACGCTCCCGCGCGGTCGGCGGGCCGGGCGCCGAGGCCTTCGTCCGGCAACTGTGCTGGCGCGACTTCCACCACCAGGTACTGGCCGCCCGCCCCGCCGCGGCGGCCGAGGACTACCGCGCCCGCCGGGACCACTGGCGCACCGGAGCCGACGCCGAGGAGGAGATCCAGGCCTGGAAGGAGGGCCGCACCGGCTATCCGGTGGTCGACGCGGCCATGCGCCAGCTCGCCCACGAGGGCTGGATGCACAACCGCGGCCGACTGTTGGCCGCGAGCTTCCTCGCCAAGACCCTGTACGTGGACTGGCGGGCCGGCGCCCGACACTTCCTCGACCTCCTCGTGGACGGGGACCTCGCCAACAACCAGCTCAACTGGCAGTGGGTGGCCGGCACGGGCACCGACACCCGACCCAACCGGGTCCTCAACCCGGTCCGCCAAGGCCTGCGCTACGACCCCGACGGCACCTACGTGCACCGCTGGGTTCCCGAGCTCGCCGACCTGCCCGCCCCCCGGGTGCACGAGCCCTGGCGGCTGCCCGCCCCGGAACGCGCACGCTTCGACTACCCGGACCCGCTGGTCGAGCTCGCGGACGCGCTCGGCCGCTTCCGGAAAGGGCGCGGAATCGAATGAGGGCCGCCCCCCATGACCTCGTCGTATCGTGAGCGGGTGGACCCCGTGCCGCCCCACCCGCCCCAGGACCACGCCCCGGAACTGCCCGCGGCGGCGTTGAGCACCGGCGCCGTGGCCCGGCGCCTCGGGGTGTCGCCCACCACCCTGCGGTCCTGGGAGCGCCGGTACGCCATCGGCCCCGCGACCCGCGAGGACGGCCGGCACCGCCGCTGGACCGCCCAGGACATCGCCCGCCTGGAGCTGATGTGCCGGTTGACCGCCCAGGGGGTACCGCCCTCCGAGGCCGCCCGGGCCGCCGTGGGCGCCGCCCCCGCCGGCGGCGACGCCGTCCCCGAGTCGGCCGCGGTCCCGGAAACCACGGCGGCGCCGGGCGGCCCCAACGCGCTCCCGCTCGGAGAGGTCCGCCCCGAGTGCAGGGGGCTCGCCCGGGCCGCCGTACGACTCGACGCCCCGGCGGTGGAACAGCTGCTGGAGGCCGCCGTCGCGGAACACGGCCTGGTCACCGCATGGGAGGAGATCATCGCGCCGACCCTGCACGCGGTGGGCCGCAAGTGGGCCTCGGCCGGGGAACGTTACGTGGAAGTGGAGCACCTGCTCTCCTGGCACGTCTCCTGCGCGCTGCGCCGGGTACGCCCCGCCGCGGAACAACTGCGCTCCTCCCCGGTGCTGTTGGCCTGCGCGCCGGGAGAGCAACACACCCTGCCCATGGAGGCGCTGGCCGCCGTGCTCGGTGAACGGGGCCTGCCGGTGAGGATGTTCGGCGCCGCCCTGCCCGCCGAGGCCCTGCACGAGGCGGTCCGGCGCACGGGCCCGCGCGCGGCCGTCCTGTGGTCCCAGTCCCGGAGCACCGCCGACCGGCCCCTGGCGCGTTCCGTCGCCGCCATCGAGTGGGGGCTGCGCGGCGCACGCGGACACTCGGCGCTGCTGCTCGCCGGACCCGGCTGGGGCACGGGATCCCCGGACCCGCGCACCGAGCGGCTGTTCGGCCTGCGCTCGGGCCTCACCGTCATCGAGAACGCCCTGCGCCCCACGGACCACGCCGAACAGGCCACGAGGACGGGCCCGGCGACCGGGACGCGAGCGTAGACCCCTTCCGGCCCTTCCGGCCCCTCCGGCCCGCCGCCGGCCGCGGGACCGCGCGGCCGGCGCGGCCCGTCACCCGGCCGCGACCTCCGGCGTGCGGGGCGACACGGCCGGCGCCACCGACGCGCGCAGGACGCACAGGGCCCGCCGCATGTGGCTCTTGACCGTGCCCAGCGGCAGCCCCGTGCGATCCGCGATCTGGCTCTGGGTCAGGTCCCCGTAGAAGGCGAGCCGCATGACGCGCTGCTGCGCCGCCGGCAGCCGGGCCAGCTCCCCGAGGATCAACACCCGGTCCACCACCTGCTCCGGCTCCGGTCGGTCACCGGCCGCGGGCCACCGGGCGAACTCGTGGAAGGCGCGGGTGGCCGCCGCGACCGCCCGGGCCCGCCGGGTCCGGGCCTCCAGGGCGTCGGCCACCTTGTGGCGGGTGATCCCGGTCAGCCAGGCCCCGAGCCCGCCGGGGCCCGGCCGGTAGCCGCCACGGCCGCGCCAGGCGGCCAGGAACACCTGCTGGGTCACGTCCTCGGCCTCGCGGTCGTCGCCGAGCGAGCGGCGCGCCAGGGAGTGCACCAGCGGCCGCCACCGGCGGTACGCGGCCTCCATGGCGCGCTCGTCGCCCGCCGCGAAGCCGGCCGCGATGCGCGCCTCGTCCGACGCGTCGTCCTCGTACGCCAGGGTGCCCGGCGCGCCCGATGCGGAGTGCCCCCGCGGGTGCGTCCGCCGATCGCGCCGGCACGTCTGGTCGTCCATCCGGTCGTCCATGCCCCGAGCCTCGCGAGCACAGGAGCCCTCGACCAACTCGCACCGTTTCCGCATCGATTTCCGCGCCGCCGATCGACATCCGATCGACCCCCGATCCTCGATCCCGACGGCGCCGCCGATCGACGCCGATCGGCGCCGCCGCAGGGGGGACCGGCACGCGTCAGGTCGCCTCCGCGGCCCGGCCCTCGCCGGCCATGAACCGCCACACCAGCGCGTGCCCCAGCACCACCAGGAGGATCAGCAGCAGCGCCTCCGCCTGGATCCCCTTGAGGTTGACCACGTCGGCCATCTCGGGGGCGGAGCCCACCACGGCGATCAGCACGTAGAGCACGATCACACCCACCCGGTGCCACACCAGCCCCGCGCCGACGCCCTCGGCCCGGTCGCGGGCCAGCAGCCGCAGCGTGGACGCGCATCCGATGACCGCGATCACGACGAAGGAGGCCCGCCAGATCCACGGCTGCTCGGTGCCCCCCACCTGGGCGAACAGGCCCATGAGCGCCGGAAGCAGAAAGGACAGGTAGATGCCGCCGACCACCCGCCGCAGGGCGGGCGCTCGCATCCACTCGGAATGGCCCTGCACGACGTTCCACCACAGGCCGACCAGGGTGAAACAGGTGGCGGAGAACAAGGCGTAGAACGTGCTCACATCCATGACGCCCGACACTGACACGCCTGCCCGGCGACTTCGGCGACGACATGCCGGAGCGACTATCGTCCGGGGAATGAGTGACCTGATGCTGGTGAGGCATGGTGAGACGGCGTGGAGCGCCAACGGGAAGCACACCGGGCTGACGGACATCCCGCTGACCGCGCGCGGGGTCGAGGAGGCGATCTCCCTGGCCCCGTTCTTCCTGGACCGGCAGCCCGCCCTGGTGCTGACCAGCCCGCTGCGCCGCGCCGTGGCCACGGCCCAGCTCGCCGGGCTCAGTGACGGCGTCACCGACCCGGACCTGCACGAATGGGACTACGGCGGCTACGAGGGCGTGACCACCGCCGAGATCCGCGAGACCCGGCCGAACTGGTCGCTGTGGACCGACGGGGTCCCGCCCGGAGACGCCGAGCACCCCGGCGAGCAGGCCGAGCAGGTCGGGGCCCGCGCGGACCGCGCGCTGGCCCGGATCGCCGAGGTGCTGCGGGAGGACCGCGGCGACGTGGTGGTGGTCGCCCACGGCCACTTCCTGCGGGTACTGACGGCCCGCTACCTCGGGCTGCCCCCCGCCGACGGGCGACTGTTCCTGCTGCGCACCGGGACGGTCAGCCTCCTGTCGACCGAACACGAACTCCCGGTCATCGCGGGCTGGAACACCAGGCCCTGACCCTCCCGGACCTCCCCTCCCGCCTGCCGCGGACCGGCAGGACGACGAGTGACCGGCCATAAACCGCCGTGGGCCACTGTTCTCGCATCGCAGTCGCAGTCGCAGGCCGGCAGGGCACACCGTCCGGAGAGGAGCCGTCCATGGAGTCCACCGCGGTGCTCCAGCGGGACCCCGCCGCACCCGGGGGCCCCGCCTTGCGGATCGGGGTCCTCGGACCGCTCGACGTGCGTCTCGACGGCGAATCCCGTACCCCCACCGCGCCCCAGGTCCGACGGGTCCTGGCCGTGCTCCTGCTGCGCGCGGGACGGCCCGTGCCGCTCGCCGCCCTCATCGAGGAACTGTGGGAGATCGACCCGCCGCGGCTCGCCCGCAAGACCGTCCAGACGTACGTGTACCAGTTGCGCCGCGCCCTGGCCCGGCGGCCGGCCCCCGCGCACGGCCCCACCCCCGCACCGCACTCCTCCGACCGGCTGGAAACCCGTACGAACGGCTACCTGCTGCGGCTGCGCCCGGAGGAGGTGGACCTGTGGGACTTCGAACGCCGGATCGGACTGGCCCGCGTGGACCTTGACGCAGGCAACGCCCGCGAGGCCGCCGGGGCGCTGCGGGCGGCCCTCGCCCTGTGGCGCGGGGACGCCTTCGCCGACGTCCCCGCCGGCCCCGAACTCGCCTCCCGGATCAGCCGGATCGAGGCCACCCGGATCAGCGCCCTGGAGATGCGGGTCCAGGCGGACCTCCAACTCGGCCTCCACGGAGCGCTGCTCGACGAACTGCGCCGGCTCACCGCCGAGCACCCGCTCAACGAGAGGTTCGCCGCCGACCTGGTCCTCGCCGCACACCGATCCGGCCAACGCGCCACCGCCCTTGACGCGTTCACCCGGCTGCGCCGCAACCTCGTCCGGGAGCTGGGCATCGAGCCCTCCGACTGGGTCCGCAAACTCCAGCAGGAGGTGCTGAGCGCCGACCCGCGCCTCGGCGCGCCCACGCCCGCACATCTGATCCCGCCCGGCCGGCCCGCCCGGGACCTCGCCACGACGGCGCCCGCGACCCTCCCCAGGTTGACGCAACTCCCGCCCGACACACCGGATTTCGTCGGCCGCCGCCGCGAACTCGACCGGCTGCTCGCCCTGGCCGCCCCCGGGGAGGAACCCGAACGGCGCGCCGCACCCCGGATCGTCACCGTCCTCGGTGGCATCGGCACCGGCAAGAGCGTGCTGGCCGTCCGGGCCGCCCACCTGCTCAGCGGCCGCTTCCCCGACGGCCAGTTGTACGCCCGGCTGCACAGCGACCGGGAGACGCCGATCAGCCCCACGCTGATCCTGCGCTCCTTCCTGCGCGACCTGCACCTCGACTCCGTGCCCACCTCGGACGGGGACCCCGCCGGATGGGCCGAGGACGAGCTGGCCCGCAGGTTCCGCGACCACACCGCGGGCCGGGCGCTGCTCCTGCTGCTGGAGGACGCCGCGTCCGCCCGGCAGATCCTGCCGCTGCTGCCCGGCGGCAGCCGCAGCACCGTCATCACCACCTCCCGGGTCCGCCTGCCGGGACTGCCGGGCGCCGCGCACCTGACGCTCGGGCCGATGAGCACCGAGGACGGCGCCGCGCTGTTCGCCGCGGCCGTCTGCCCCGCGGGCCGGCTCCCGGGCGACCGCACGGCGGCCCGGGGGATCGTCCGGCTGATGGGTCACGTCCCGCTGGGGATCAGGGCGATGGGGGAGACCCTGGCGGCCCGTCCGATGTGGTCCACGGCCGATTTCGCCGAACGACTGGCCAACGAAGGGCAACGCCGGGTAGAACTGCGCTCGGGGACCTGGGACGTGCTGGCCCGGGTCGAACAGTCCTGCGCGCGGCTGCCCCACCCGGCGGGCCGGGCGCTCACCGTACTCAGCCGTTCCGCCCCCGGAGCCTTCGTGGTCCGGGACGCCGCGCAACTCCTCGGGGTGGCCACGAGCACCGCCGAACAGCTCCTGGGCACCCTGCTGGACCACCACGCCGTCGAACTCAACGGCCGGGTCCCCACGGGAACCCGGGAGATGTCGGTGCCGTCCTTCCGGATACCGGAACTGATCCGGCTCGCCCTCGCCGGGAACCCGGACGCCGATCCGGAACCGCGGTCCCCGACCGCCCCGGACCGGCCGGCGGCGTACGCCACGATCCGCGCGGGCACGGAGGCGGGGCTTCCCGATCCTTTGCCCCCGCTTGGTCGCCCCGCGTGAAGCTGCGTCTCCGTGGCGGCATGTGCTCAGCACAGCCGCCGCTCGGCAGACACATGCAGGCAGCTGGCCGGGCAACGCCCGGTCGGAGGGGAGACTTCCATGAGGAGCACGATCCTGCGGAGCGGCAGCACGGTCCGGAAGCAGCCGTCGGGCGATCAGCACGCCGAGTGCATCGCACGCGAGGGAACGCAACGCCCCGGTGACGAGGAGTCGGTGGTCTTCGAGTTGTGCTCGGGACTCTTCGCGTCCATGCCGCGGAGCGACCAGCGGATGAAGGCCATCCACTACGTGCGGGGCCTGTTGGGCGCCGAGGGCCGCAAGTCGATCCGCAACATTGCGACGCTGCTCGGAGGGGACGCCGCCGAGCAGAGCCTCCACCACTTCATCTCCAGCTCGACCTGGGACTGGACCCCCGTCCGGCGGGCCCTGGCCCAGCACATCGAACGGGTCTCGCCACCGCAGGCGTACGTGGTACACCCCATGATCATTCCGAAGGCCGGTGAAACCTCCGTGGGGGTCGAACGGCGCTTCGTGCCGGAGCTGGGTCAGGTCATCAACGCCCAACAGGCCGTGGGTGTCTGGGCCGCCGCCCACGACTGGAGTTCCCCCCTGCACTGGCGGCTCCACCTCACCCACCGCTGGCTGGAGGACGAGAACCGGCGCAGCCAGGCCGCCATCCCCGAGACCACCGTGCAGGAAAGCCTCGCCCAGTGCTCGGTCGAGGCCTATCTGGCGATGATCAGGGACTCCGGGCTCCCGGTCCGACCCCTGGTGATGGACGCGCGCAACGCCGACGTCCTGAGCACCGTCCACCGACTGCGGGCCGCCGGCACGCCCTGGCTGCTGCGGGTGGACCCCTCCGTACGCCTCACCGTGTTGGAACCGACCTTCCCCCGCCGCGGCGCCAGCATGACGACCCAACAGATCATGTCCACCGCCTGGCACATGCGTCAGTTGGAACCCCGCCGGGCACCCGGACCGGAGGCGCAGCTGCGCGGCATCAGGCGGCCGGGTTCGCTCGTGGCCGTCAGCGCCACCCTGACCGCCGACACCCGGCGCCCCGGCGGCCGACCCGGCGTGGCCGAGGAACTGCTGCTCCTCGGGATCTCGGACGGCGGGCAACTCCCGGCCGAACTGTGGCTCACCGACCTGACGGGGGTGCGACCGGTCGAGTTGACCCAGTTGATCCGGCTCACCCACAGGGTGGACCGGGACCTCGCCGAGGTGGCCGACCAGGTCGGCATCCGGGACTTCTCCGGCCGCTCCTTCAACGGCTGGCACCGGCACGCGACGCTCGCCTCGGCCGCGCACGCCATCGCCCTGCTCAGCGGCCGGCCGAACACCCGGCGGGCCACGGCGGAGGTGACGGACCTGACCGATCCGGCGCGCCGCGAACGGCACGGTCGGGGCTACCTGACGGACCTGGGAGGGCGACCTGACCTAGCGAGCTGAGCAGTTGACGGATAGCCCGGACGGCCATTGGCCGTGGCCGCCGGGTCCCACAGGATCGGGACATTCCAACCGATCGAACCGAGGGACCCCGGACATGACCAAGGTCGCCGTCATCTACTACTCCTCCCAGGGAAACGTCCACCAACTCGCCGTGGCCGCCGCGGCCGCCGCCGAGAAGGCGGGCGCGGAGGTGCGGTTGCGCAGGACCGCCGAGCTCACCACCGAGACGGTCGTACCCGGCAACGACACCTGGAACGCGGCATGGGAGGAGCACCTCGCCGCCGTGGCGGACATTCCCACGGCCACGCTCGACGACCTCGAATGGGCCGACGCGGTGCTGTGGGGGACCCCGGGCCGTTACGGCCTGCCCGCCGCCTCGCTCAAGCAGTTCATCGACCAGACCCTTCCCCTGCACTCCAAGCGCGGACTGCTGAACAAGGTGATGTCCTCGTTCACCTCCACCGCGACCCTGCACGGCGGTCAGGAGAGCACCCTCCTGGCCCTCAACAACGCCTTCTACCACTGGGGCGCGATCATCGTGCCGCCCGGTGTGGCCGACCCGATCCAGCTGGCCCCGACCAACGGCAACCCGTACGGCGTCAGCAGCGTCTCGCGCAACGAGGCGGGCAACGTCACCGAGGACAACCTCGCCGCCATCGAGTACCAGGCCCGCCGCACCGTCGAGATCACCGCCGCGCTCCGCAAGGGCCTCGCCTAGGTCCTGCCGTCGGGGCCCGCCCCGGCCGCGGCGCCCGGTCGCGCGCCCCGCCGCGTTGCCGGGGCACCCGAGTACGTCGCGTACACGGGCGCCCCGCCGCCGCGTGCCCGCCGCCCGCACGATCGGGGCCCATGCCGCCCCGTGCCGCGCCGTGTCCCGCCGGGCGCGGTCGGGGCCGGGCCCGTCCGCCCGGTCCCGAGCGACCCGCCCGGCCGCGCGGCGATCCCGGGGGCGATCGGCCCTCGCGCGTCCGGCCCCGTACACCCCACACCCGCGGCCCCCGCCCCCGG
>NZ_LGDE01000448.1 GCF_001279725.1 Streptomyces sp. WM4235
GCGGGGAAGGGGTTTCCCCGGGGCGGCGGGGGGGGAAGGGGCGGCCGTTCCCCCGGGGGGGGTCGAAACCACCCCCGCCGTACCCAGACCATTGGGGCCGCCCAGGATCCGCCGCGGGGCGGGAGCGGGCGCTGTGGGTACGGCCACTTCGGCGGGTGCGGAAACCCCGGGCAGGGCGGAAGCCCCGGGCAGGACGGGGGCCGAGAACAGGGCGGGTGCCCGGGGCAGCGGTCGGGCCGGAGGCGGTGCGGGCGCCGCGGGGATGGCGGGCCGGCCGCCGCCGAAGGCGTGGACTCCCCGGCCGTGACCGTGGGTCCCGAAGCGGACCGCGGCTGCGGGCAGGCTCGACTGCCGAGGGGAAGGCCCGGGATCGGACATCCGAGGCTCCTTGGTTCCTGGGTGAGGGGGCGGGCTGATCCGGTTCTCTCGCACGGTCGAGGCCTAGCCGTGCCTGCGGGCGATCTGCACGTTCTCCAGGACACCGAGCGCGTCGGGCACCAGGATGGCGGCGGAGTAGTAGGTGCTGACCAGGTAGGAGATGATCGACCGCTCGTCGATTCCCATGAACCGCACCGACAGGCCCGGCTCGTACTCCTCCGGCAGACCGGTCTGGTGCAGACCGATGACGCCCTGCTTGTCCTCGCCGGTGCGCATCACGAGGATCGAGGTGGTGTTCTCCTTGCTGATGGGGATCTTGCTGCACGGCAGGATGGGGACCCCACGCCAGGCCGGCACCTGCTGTCCGCCGAGGTCGACGTGATCCGGATACAGCCCGTGCGCGTTGAACTCGCGCCCGATCGCCGCGATGGCCTTGGGATGGGCGAGGAAGAACTTCGAGCCGCGGCGACGGCAGAGCAACTCGTCGAGGTCGTCCGGGGTGGCGGGCCCGGAATGGGTCTGGATCCGCTGCTTGAACGCGGCGTTGTGGAGCAGCCCGAACTCCCGATTGTTGATCAACTCGTATTCCTGGCGCTCCCGCAGCGCCTCGATGACGAGCCTGAGCTGCTCCTCGGTCTGGTTCATCGGCTCGTTGTAGAGGTCGGCGACCCGCGTGTGGACCCGCAGTACGGTCTGGGCGATGGACAGTTCGTACTCGCGCGGGTTCTGTTCGTAGTCGACGAAGGCGCCGGGCAGTTCGGCCTCACCGGTGTGACCGGCCGACATCGCGATCTCGGCCTCGCCGTGCTTGTTCTGCCGTTGCAGCGGAAGGGACGCGAACCGCCGGACGTGGGCCTGGAGCTGCGGTGCCGTGGCGAGCACGGCGTCGAAGTCCGCGCGCGACAGGGTGAGGAGGGTGCCGGCGGTCTCGGCCGTGGCGGTGTGGTCCCACCTCGCGTCGGCGTCCAGCAGGGCGTGCTCGCCGAACCGGTCGCCGTCGGCCAGTACGGCGAGTTCGACCTCGTCACCGTACTTGCCCACAGCCGTCTGGCCGACGCGGCCGTGGGCGATCAGGTGGATCTGCCCCGCCGGAGTGCCGCGCTCGACCAACACCTCTCCGGCACGGAAGTCACGCTGGACGCAACGGCCGGCGAGCGCGGTCAGTACGTCCACGTCGTCGAAGTCGCGCAGCAGGGCGAGTTCGCCGAGCTCGCGGGGGATCACCCGGACGTGGGCCCCGTCCTGGACGAACTCGATGCGCCCGTCGCCGACCGTGTAACTCAGTCGACGGTTCACCCGATACGTGCCGCCCTTGGTCTCCACCCAGGGGAGCATCCGCAGCAGCCACCGGGAGGTGATCTCCTGCATCTGAGGGGCGGACTTGGTCGTGGTGGCAAGGTTGCGGGCAGCCGCCGTGCCCAGGCTGCTCTGCCGGGGTTGCGACTGCGCCTCGGGGCTCGTGTCCACGGTCATCGGGCAGGCTCTCCTTCGGAAGGGCGGTGCGTCGGCGCGCGTCCACGTCACCGGTGAAAGAAGAAAAACTGAGGGACGAATATGCGGGCAATCCGCCCGGATCCATGAGCACGCTAACGGTCTGTGCACCCGATCGGCCCCCGAATGCCAGGGGTGTTACCTCGATGCGGTGATCTGTCCCGCAGGGGCGTTTGAGGCCTCCACCAGTGGGGTTTCGGACTCGGCCGCGCAGGGCGCGACCGCGTGGCGTGGTCTGCGCGCCGGTTCACGGAGTCGCCGCCCGAGCAGGCCGAGGCGAGGTCAGCCGGGTGAGACGCCGCCGTCGACGGCAACCGCGTGCGGGCCGGGCGGGGCCGGTCGGCGGCCCGGGGCCGGGCCGGACTTTCGGCCAGGCCGAGCGCCTGGCGGTGCCTGACGGCGCCTGGCGGGCCCGGCCCGGCCCGCCGGCCGCCTTTTGACCGCGTGCGACCCGATGTGTACCGGGAGTGCACAGTCCCCGGTGTCCCGGAGCGACCCCGGACGATCGAACATACGATGGGCGGGAACCGGCGCGGGCGGCTTGCCGTGCCCCTCGGACTCGGGGTGGGAGAGGACGTATGGCAGAGGTGGCCGACACAGCGCGGACCGTCATCCTGACCGTGGACGACGACCCGGGGGTCTCCCGTGCCATCGCCCGCGACCTGAGGCGACGCTACGGCGCCACCTACCGGATCGTGCGGGCCGAGTCCGGCGAGTCGGCGCTGGAGGCGCTGCGCGAGCTGAAGCTGCGCGGCGACCTGGTGGCCGCGATCCTGGCCGACTACCGCATGCCGCAGATGAACGGCATCGAGTTCCTCGAACAGGCCCTGAGCGTGTACCCGGGCGCGCGGCGCGTGCTGCTGACCGCGTACGCCGACACCAACGCGGCCATCGACGCGATCAACGTCGTCGACCTCGACCACTACCTGCTCAAGCCGTGGGACCCGCCGGAGGAGAAGCTCTACCCGGTCATCGACGACCTGCTGCTGGCCTGGCGCTCCAGCGACCACAAGCCGGTGCCCGCCACCAAGGTGATCGGGCACCGTTGGTCGGCGCGCTCCTCCGAGGTGCGGGAGTTCCTGGCCCGCAACCAGGTGCCGTACCGCTGGTACTCCTCCGACGAGCCCGAGGGACGGCGGCTGCTGGAGGCGGCCGGGGCCGACGGGCAGCGACTCCCGCTGGTGGTCACTCCGGACGGCGGCGTGCTGGTCGAGCCGGAGGCGGCCGAGTTGGCGGCCCGGGTGGGGCTCGCGACGACACCGGCCGCCGACTTCTACGACCTCGTCGTGATCGGCGGTGGCCCGGCCGGGCTGGGCTCGGCCGTGTACGGGGCCTCCGAGGGGCTGAGGACGGTACTGGTCGAGCGGTCCGCGACCGGCGGGCAGGCCGGGCAGAGCTCCCGCATCGAGAACTACCTCGGCTTTCCGGACGGCGTGTCGGGCGCGCAGCTCACGGATCGCGCGCGCCGCCAGGCCGGCCGGTTCGGGGCCGAGATCCTCACCGCGCGCGAGGTCACGGGGCTGGAGGTCAACGGCTCGGCGCGCGTCGTCCGCTTCTCCGACGGTTCGACGGTCGCCGCGCACAGCGTCATCCTGGCGACCGGCGTGTCGTACCGGCAGCTCAGGGCACCGGGCTGCGACGACCTGACCGGCTGCGGGGTGTACTACGGCTCCTCGCTCACCGAGGCCGCCTCCTGCCTGGAGCAGGACGTGTACATCGTCGGTGGCGCCAACTCCGCCGGGCAGGCGGCGATGTACCTCGCGCGGGGTGCGAAGTCGGTGACCCTGCTGGTGCGCGGAGATTCCCTGACCGCGTCGATGTCGTACTACCTGATCCAGCAGATCGAAGAGGCGCCGAACATCACGGTGCGCACCCGGACCGTCGTCGATGCCGCGCACGGCGACGGACACCTGGAACAGCTGACGCTCCGGGACGTGGACAGCGGAGTGACCGAACTCGTCGACGCGCAGTGGATGTTCGTCTTCATCGGCGCGGCTCCGTTGACCGACTGGCTGGACGGCACGGTGCTGCGCGACGAGCACGGCTTCATCCTGGCCGGACCGGACCTGACGTCGGACGGGCGACCACCGGCCGAGTGGGAACTGGACCGTCCGCCCTACCACCTGGAAACCAACGTTCCCGGCGTCTTCGTGGCGGGCGACGCTCGCGCCCGGTCCGCGAAGCGCGTCGCGTCCGCCGTCGGAGAGGGAGCCATGGCCGTGATGCTCGTCCACCGGTATCTGGAGCAGTCATGAGCGGGCAGATCATGCCCTGCGGTCCGCAGGAGATCGCGTCGCTGTTCCTGTTCGAGAAGCTCTCCCCGGAGCAGCTCGGGAGGCTGTGCGGCGAGGGGCGGGTGGAGCGGTTCGAGCCCGGCCCGGTGTACACCGAGGGCGACCCGGCCACCTGCTTCTACGTGATGATCGAGGGCACCGTCGTACTGTCCCGCCGGGTCGGCGGCGACGACGTCGAGGTGAGCCGTACCTCCCAGCGCGGCGTGTACTCGGGAGCCATGCAGGCGTACCTGGGCGACCGGGTGCCGCAGACGTACAACAACTCGATGCGGGTGACGGAGCCGACCCGGTTCTTCGTGCTGCCCGCGCAGTCGTTCGCGGACGTCATGCAGGAATGGTTCCCGATGGCCGCCCACCTGTTGGAGGGGCTCTTCTTCGGTTCGAAGAACACCCAGCGGGCCATCGGGCAGCGCGAACGGCTGCTGGCGCTCGGCTCGTTGTCCGCCGGACTCACCCACGAGCTCAACAACCCGGCCGCGGCCGCCGTCCGGGCCACCGCGACGCTGCGCGAACGGGTGGGCAAGATGCGGCACAAGCTGGCGGTCATCGCCCAGGGCCCCTACTCCCGCGAGGCCCTGGCCGACCTCATCGAGATCCAGGACCGCACCGCCGAACGCGTCGCCAAGGCTCCGGTGTTGAGCCCCCTGGAGGCATCCGACCGCGAGGACGAACTCGCCGACTGGCTCGACGACCACGGCATCCCGGAGGGTTGGCGCATCGCGCCCACCTTCGTGCAGGCCGGGCTCGACATCGACTGGCTGGAGCAGGTCGCCGCGACCGTCGCCGAGGACGTCCTGCCCGGGGCGATCGGCTGGCTCAACTACACCGTCGAGACCGAACTGTTGATGGACGAGATCGACGACTCCACCACCCGCATCTCCCACCTCGTGGACGCCGCCAAGCAGTACTCCCAGCTCGACCGGGCCCCGCACCGGGTCGTCGACGTGCACGAACTCCTCGACAGCACCCTGCTGATGCTGTCCGGCAAGATCGGCCCCCGGGTGCGCGTCGTCAAGGAGTACGACCGTTCCGTGCCGGACGTGCCCGCCTATCCGGCGGAACTCAACCAGGTGTGGACCAACCTCATCGACAACGCCGTCTTCGCCATCGGCAGCACCGGCCGCGACGGCACCCTGACGGTCCGCACGGCACGGGAGGGGGACCGGCTGCTCGTGGAGTTCCGCGACACCGGCCCCGGGATCCCCGCGGACATCCGCAGCCGCATCTTCGACCCCTTCTTCACCACCAAACCGGTCGGTGAAGGCACCGGGCTCGGCCTGGACATCTCCTGGCGCATCGTCGTGAGCAAGCACCACGGAAGCCTCCACGTCGAGTCCGAACCGGGTGACACCCGCTTCCAGGTGCTGCTGCCCCTGACCGCCTCGGAAGCCGATGCCGCACCCGAGGCCGGAACCGAAACCGCGACTGAAACCGCGACTGAAACCGAGACCGAGACCGAGACCACCGAGGAGCCCGCATGACAGGAACAGGCGGAATCGACGGAATCGACCCGAGCGCCGCGCCTTCCGGCACCGGCTGTGTCGACTGCGACGCGGCGGGCGGCTGGTGGGTCCATCTGCGGCGCTGCGCCCAGTGCGGCCACATCGGCTGCTGCGACTCCTCGCCGGCCCAGCACGCCACCGCCCACTGGAAGTCCACCGGTCACCCCGTGGTGCAGAGCTTCGAGCCGGGCGAGGAGTGGTTCTGGGATTACGCCAAGAACGCGCTGTACGAGTCCGGGCCCGAGCTGACGCCACCCGGCGAGCACCCCGCGGATCAGCCGGCGCCGGGCCCGGCCGGACGGGTCCCGCAGGACTGGCAGCAGCAGTTGCACGACTGACCGGCTCCATTCGCCCTCCCGAGCGGCCTCCCCGAAGACAGCGAGCGGCCCCGCACACACTCTCGTGTGCGGGGCCGAACCGGCCGTTTCGTACGGGGAGTCGCGGAGCCCTAGTTGGGGGCCACCCGGCAGGCCGAGACCGCGGTCCCGTTGGTCACGCCGCCCGCGGTCAGGCCGGAGACGCACTGTGCGTGGTCGCCGGTCAAGCCGACGTAACACGCCATCCGGATCGAGTCCGGGGCTTCGCCGCCCTGGAGCTCCCGCTCGACCTGGTTGATGCAGGCCGTGACGTCCGCGTGGGCGGCGGGGGCGATGAAGCCCGCTCCGCCGAGCGCGAGGGTCAGGCCGGCGAGGACACCTGCGAATCGGGTCGACGCGCGCATGGAACGCACCTGCTCTCCGGGATGATCGCGCGGCCCGGGACATGGATGCCCCGGATCCGCTTGGGATCGGTGCCGAGCGCATGCGGCCGATGTGTGGCCACCGGGCCCGGGCTCCCGCACCGGACCGGCCCGGCAGGGCCTTCCCTCCCCTTTCGACGCTAGAGCAGCCCCCTGGGACGCGCATCCGCTGGGGTTCGGCAACCCGGCCGACGTGCGTCGGTCACAGGCTCTTCAGCAGGTCGTCGAGCGGGGCCGGCACCTGCCCGGGGTCGAGGGCTTCCGCGAGGAGGCGACCGTATCGGATCTTGCGGCCCTTCCTCGTGCCGAGGAAGCGCCGCAACTGCCGGTGCCGAGGTCGATCGTGTTGGGCGGGCTGGCGCAGGAAGGTCTGCCAGGCACGGAGGTCGTCGTCCTCGGCCCGTACGATCTCCTCGACCCTGGCCGCGCCCAGCGCGCGGATGAGCTCCTCCTCAAGGTCCGCCACGCACGCGAAGACGTCCCGGCACGGCGCCCCCGCGCGTTCCAAGCCGCGCTCGTAGAAGGGCCGTTCGCGCTCGTCGCACAATCCCGTCAGGCGCAGGCCGAGGCCGGGTGGTCCGAGGAGGCCGGCGTAGCGGCCGACGCTCATCGCCCCGCCCATCGACACGACGCACACCCCCTCGGCGGCAAGGTCACGGCCACGTCGTACGGTCAGCGCCTCCACGGCCGCGAGGTCGCTCGGGCCTTCCAGGAGCACCGCGGTCCGTAGCCCCAGCAGCATCGCCAGTTCGCCGGCCGGCCCGCCCGGGCCGCCGCTCGCCCAGTCATCGACCGCGTTCCGGAATGCCTGTATGTCCGCCATGGAGCGAGTCTGCTCTCTCGCCGACGGCACGGCACGCGATATTCCAGGGCCCGCTCGCGTCAGTCGGTCGCCGCCCGCGCGGTGAAGGTGGCCTCGGCGAACTCGGTGACCTCGGTGAAGCCGAGCCTGCGGTAGAGCCCGACAGCCGTGGCGTTGTCCGCGCGGACGTTGAGCCCGATGTGGTCCACACTCTGCCCCAGCCGCCGACACAGCGCGGCGACGCACGCCCCGCCCGCGCCCTGCCCGCGCACCTCGGGATGCGTGGTGACGTTCCCGATCGCCGCGACCCGGTAGGTGGCCGAGTGGACGTGCACGCCCGCGACCGCCACCAGCCGCCCGTCCTGCCGGGCTCCCAGGTACTGCCCGGTGTCGAGCATCCGGTGGTCGAACCAGTTGCCCGGGTAGGCCTGCTCGAACAGCGCGAGCAGCTCCGGCAGGTCGCTCCGGTCCAGCGGAGCGGGCCGCCACGGACCGGCCGGGTGTCGAGCGGCACGGTCGGGGTCCGCGAGCGCCATGCGCAGCAGAGTGCCGTGGGGCCGTGCCTCGTACGCCGCTTCCAGCACCTTGCCCGCGGCTCCCGTGAGGTGACCGAAGAAGCGCCGGGGGAGGATCGGCGCCAGCGCCCCGGCGAGTTCCTCCAGCCGGGCGCCCTCCTCGGGGCGGGCGAAGGCGAGCACGGTCGGGATGGAGCCGACCGAGTACACCAAGGCGACCGGGCCGTCCCGCGAAACCGTGTACCAACTGGTGTGCGGCCACAACAGGTCGTCCAGGTCGCCGAGTTCCATCAGGTGCATCGCCGGGTCGCGCCGGAAGCGGTCGGCCAGGGCGGCTCGGTCGTGAAGACTGCGCAAGGTCACCCGCCCAGCCTACGGCGACGTTCCGACCCGGCCCCCGCCAGGGCCGTGCCGAGCCCGGGCGCGGGGTCCGCGGCCCCTCCAGGCCACGACCGCGGTGTCGAGGGGCTCGGCGTCCGGGTGCCCGGGTTTGTCCGGGTGCCCGGGTCTGGGTTTGTTGGAGTACGCACAAACTGCTCCATGACGGTGAACGTCGTGAGCGGCGGACGGGACATCCGGGTGGGTGTCCGTCCCGCGCCGCGCGCCGGCGAGACAACACCGGGTCGCGGTGCTTTCGTGTCCGGGACCAGGGTCGGCTCGGACGCCCCTGCTCGGCCGGTTCTCGGCCCTCTTCCCCTGTGGGCCCGGCGGGCCCCGCAGCACCGTTCGGGGCGGCCCGCATGGCCGGGGGCGGTCTGGGGAAGACGGGGCGCATCTGATCGGCGATGTGATGGGTGAAGGCATGCGAAGTGTGGGCGTGGAAGAGGAACTGCTCCTGGTGGACGCCACCAGCGGTGTTCCGCTGGCCCTGTCGGGGCACGTCCTGGAGGCGGCGGACCGGTCCGCCGGGCAGCGTCCGAAGGACGACTGGGAGCGGGGCCACACCTTCGAGAGGGAGCTCGCCAAGGAGCAGGTCGAGTTCGCCACCAAGCCGGTCACGGACATGGGCGATCTGGCGCGCGAGATCGGTCGGTGGCGCAGGGAGGCGGCGCGGCACGCGGAAGGCGTCGGCGCGGTCGTGGCCGCCCTGGGCACCTCGCCGCTGCCGGTGGAGCCCTCCTTGAACACCGGCCGCCGCTACCAGTGGGTGGCCGAGCAGTTCGGGCTGACGGCGCAGGAGCAGCTGACCTGCGGCTGCCACATCCACGTGTCGGTGGAGTCGGACGAAGAGGGCGTAGCGGTGCTCGACCGGATGCGGCCCTGGCTCGCCGTCCTGACCGCGCTCAGTGCGAACTCGCCCTTCTGGCAGGGCCAGGACACCGGGTACGGGAGCTATCGGAGCCGGGTGTGGAACCGGCTGCCGTCCGCCGGTCCCGTGGACCTCTTCGGGTCCGCCGACGGCTACCGACGCCAGGTCCGGGCCATGGTCGACAGCGGTGTGCTCCACGACGAGGGGATGATCTGGTTCGACGCCCGGCTGTCGGCGGCGTATCCCACCGTCGAGGTGAGGGCCGCGGACGTCTGCCTCGACGGGTCGACCCCGGTCCTGCTGGCCGCTCTCGTACGAGGCCTCGTCGAGACGGCCGCCCGGTCCTGGCGCGCCGGGGAACCGCCCGCCCCGGTCAGTACGAGCCTGCTGCGGCTGGCGGCCTGGCAGGCGGGGCGCTCGGGTCTGGAAGGTTTCCTGCTGCATCCCGAGACGATGCGGCAGACCTCGCCCGAGGAGGCGGTCGACGCCCTCTACCGGCACGTGCGGGAGGCGCTCCTCGACCACGGGGACGACGCACTGGTCAGCGAGGGCCTCGAAGTCCTGCTCCGGGAAGGCAACGGCGCCCGTGTGCAGCGCGAGCTCCTGCGCGCCGGAGGCGATCTCGCCGCGGTCGTCACCCGCTGTGCCGAGATCACCGTCGAGACAGCCGCCACGAGCTGAGCGGTGCCGTACCCGTGAAAGCACCGGCGCGACCCGTGAAAGCACCGGCGCGCGAAAGCACCGGGCGGCGGTGGTGCCGGCACGCCTACCGGGCGGAGGGCCCCGCCTGCCCGGCGTGCGCCACACGGGTGCGTGCGCGAGGTCGCGCCGGGTGTTCGTGAGATCAGCGTGCTAGAGATATGGAGGAATCAGTAGAAAACAGGAGGTATGTGATGATGCGTGCACGTCTTCTTCGCATGGCGGCTGCCGCGGGTACCGCTGCGGTCCTGACCCTCGGCGGAGCCGCCGTGGCCGCCGCCGACGGAGGTGTCGGCAACGCGGGCATCGGCAACTCGGGTGTGGGCAACGCCGGTATCGGCAACTGGGGCATCGGCAACGCCGGCATTGTCAACTCGGGCATCGGCAACGCCGGTATCGACAACTCGGGCATCGGCAGCGCGGGCATCGGCAACACGGGTATCGGCAGCGCCGGCATCGGCAACTAGGACCGACCCGGACCACCTGTGCCCCCGGTGCCTCGGGTCGCCGTCTCGGACGGACGGACCGGGGTACGGGGGCGCCGCGCCGACCTCCACGCGCTGCGGGTCGGCGGCCGAAGGCTCCCGCACCGGCTCAGTCGACGGGCCGGTGCGGGAACCCTGTGCGCTGGGGCTGATGGACCAGGCCGACCGATGCCGGAGAGCGTGGCTCCTCGAACCGGCGGACCGGGTCCGTCATGCCTGTTCAGCAGTCGTCGCCGTAACCTCCGCCCCAACCACCCCAGTCGTCATCGTCGTCGTACCAGCCGTGGTTGTAGCCGTGGTCGTCGTCGTCATCCCAGCCGCCACCGTGGCTCACAGAGCTGACGGAGTGGGTGGGGGCTGCCGCCGAGGCCGTGCCGGCTGCACCGAGGGCGGCGCCCCCGGCCATCAGAACACCGGCGGCCGAAATGGCGAAGAGCCGCTTCACTCTCAGTCCTTGCATGGTTGTTCCCCTTCTCTTGTGTGCCACTCACGGCGACACGGGAGCCGATGCCGTCGCGCGCGGGGGATGCGCGCGGCTCGCGCAGATGGCCACACCAATGCGATGGCGTCCCCACTGTCAACGCGTCCTCGTCGGGTCGCGGATCTTTTGGACTGGGGCGCTCGATCAAGCCTCGCGCTGTGGCGCATCACTGGGGGTCGAGAATGCTCCCCGCAGTTGCGGCTCTCATCAACAAAGGCTAGTCACACACCGACGACTCGGCATCTTGTTGGCGACCGGGTCCACATTTCCGCAGCTCGAAGGCATGTCGGCGCCCCGGGGCAAGCCCGGCGCACCGATCCCGGCCCGCCCTCCAGGCCCGCCCCCCAGGAGACGAAGCCCACGATCCCGGAGCCGGGGCGTGCCTGCGCGGGGCGCAGCAGGGCCGTCCGTGCCCCGCGCATCCAGCCGACGACTTCCTCGATGGCGCCGAGGACGGAGGGGTCCAGGGGAGGGGCATGGCCCTCCCGCCGGATCTCCTCGAACCGTGCCAAGGCCTCCAGGCACTGTTCGTGCGTCCACTCGCCTCAGCGCGGACGGTCGTCCGACGGGACGACGGCGGGAAGCCCGCGCCACCGCCCGAACTCCGCGAGCGACATCGCGGTGACCCGCAGAGCCCGGAGCCCCTCGTCGACGACCTCCAGCCGGTCGCCCCGGAACGGGCAGAACCAGGAGTCTTGCCGCGCCCCCGGTGGGCCGGGGGCGCGCGGCGGCACTGTGTGCAGACGGATCCGTCAGTAGACCAGGCCGACGTGTGCGAGTGCCTGCTTCAGCAACACCTCGTGCCCGCCCGGCATTTCGCTCTGCACGGCCTGCGAAGCAGCCTCCTGCGGGCTGAACCAGACCAGGTCCAGCGCGTCCTGCCGGGGCCGGCAGTCGCCTGCCACCGGCACGATGTAGGCGAGGGAGACCGCGTGCTGGCGCGGGTCGTGGTAGGAGGTGACACCGGCCGTGGGGAAGTACTCGGCGACGGTGAAGGGCTGGGGCGAGGCGGGAACCCGAGGCAGGGCCACCGGGCCGAGGTCCTTCTCCAGATGACGCAGCAACGCGTCACGGACCCGCTCGTGGTGCAGGACGCGACCGGACACCAGGGTCCGGCTGACCGTTCCGTCCGGACCGATGCGCAGCAGCAGTCCGATGCTGGTGACTTCGCCGCTGTCGTCCACGCGCACGGGCACCGCGTCCACGTAGAGGATCGGCATGCGGGCGCGAGCCGTCTCCAGTTCGTCCGCGGTCAGCCAGCCGGGCGTGGTCTCGGTCGTGTCAGACATTGCTCGATCATACTTTGCGGGTGGGGTGCGCAGGGCAAGTGGCCGGCTCCGGTCTTCGAGCCCGGCCGCGCGGACGCCGGCCCCGGTCTCCGGCGAGCAGGACGCGGCCGGCCCGTGAGGAACCGCGAGCGGCCGGCTCGTCCCTGCCTTCGGCGACATGGGATCACGCGATGAGTTTTTGGCATCAGAGGCCAAGTATTGGCACCGCTGTTGCTCTGACGACTACAAAGGACCGGACCGAACCAGGCCCGGCGACGCGGATGATTCAACCCGTCGAAGATCGGGATTACATCGAAGGCGGTGGATGTGTCGTGCGTGAGTGCAGCAGGATCGAACCGATCGCGGTCGACTTCCCTCTGGGCAGTCCGAGTTCCGGATCCGCAACCTGATGTGTGCCGCCATGTTGAAACCCGTGTCGTTCTCCGTGGAGAGCGCGTCGGTGGACGCGTACCGCCTCCTCGCTTTGACCATACGATCGAGAGCGGCGAAGGCGCAGGGCTTTACCAGACGGGCGGGTCACGGTGAAGGGAGGATGCGGTACCTCCCCGTACGCATTCAGCTGAGGGGATTGTTCATCGAGCTCTACATCGAGCTCAGGGCGCAGAATGCGGGCCTTCGCATCGTCGGATTCCGTAACACCTACGAGAACGGTCAAGCTCCGCCCGAAGGCTATTTCCGTCATGTGCGGGACTCGGTCGCGCCACCTGGAATCCGCCGAGCGGAGGCCCTGCCGTTCGGCGGAGGGTGTTCCGCCCTGGAGAGGGCGGCGGACGTGAGGCGGACGGGCCTCACCCTGGGGCGACGCCCCATGAACAACGCGGTCGTCTGGCTGCACCGGAACAGGGAGCCGAGGCGCACCGCGCACGGGATCCTCGTGCTTTCGGAAATGCTCTGCGAGGCTGCCGGCTCCCCGGTCGTGGCGGACGAGATGTCACGCATCTGGATGACCGGTGGCCCGCTCTCGGCCACGACGAGAGCGGCCGCGTAACAGCGGACGACGCCTTTCCCACCGTGGGTGACGAGATCCGGACGAGGGTCGACACCACGTCGAGCGAAGGCGCGAGGCGTCGCGAGACGGCGCCTGGTATTCCCACGCAGGGGTAAAGGCAGCCGCCCGGTGATTCCCGTCCACATTCATGCGCATGGCCGCGACATCTCCATGGAGACCTACTCGCCCTGGCAGTCGGCCGGGTGACGCCGAGGCGACGGAGTGTCGTCGCGCCCGCTTTTTCGAGGACGTTCCCACTGGTCGGGACACGGATCGCCGAACTTTCGAAAAATTCTTCAACCAAGGACCAATCCAAGGGCGTTGGGGCCCCGAAGTACCAGCGAGACCCTTTCCGGGGGATCATCTCATCCCCGTACCATCTGCGATTCCCTTCCCGGGAATACACGGAGCAGGAGCGAATGTGATAGTCAAGCGAACTGGTCGCCTCGTGGTGCTCGCCACCGTGCCCGCCGCCGTCTTCCTGACCCTGGGGCTTTCCGGCCCAGCCCTCGCGCAGGCCGGGAAGGCGTACCAGATCGACCTGGCACAGCTGAACGACTCCGGTTCCCGAGGTACCGTCATGCTCAGCCTCAAGGGCAACCAACTGACCGTGCAGATAGAGTCCGAGGGCATGGTGCCCGGACAACCGTCGGCCCAGCACCTGCACGGATCGACCAAGGGGCACAACTTCCACTGCCCGGACGCGAGCGACGACACCGACGGCGACGGGATCCTCAGCAACACCGAGGCCACGGTCGACTACGGCGACATCAACATCTCCCTCACCACGTCCGGGGACACCAAGGCGACCAGTGGTCTCGCCGTGGAGCGCATGCCCGTCGCCGACAACACGGGCAAGCTCTCCTACAACCGGACGATCACCGTCGGGCAGGACGTCGTCGACCACATCAAGGACCTGCACATCGTGCAGCACGGCATCGACCGCAACAACGACGACAAGTACGACTTCGACGGGGCCGGCAAGAGCGAACTCGACCCGAAGCTGCCCCAGGAGGCCACGGCTCCGACCAACTGCGGCGAGGTCAAGGGAGCGTCCGTGGGATCCATTCCGGTCGGTGGCGTCGAGACGGGCGGCGGTTCTCCGCGGCAGGCGTCGGTGTCGGCGACGACGATGACCGGGGCGGCGCTCGCCGCAGCCGCCGCGATGGCCGGTGCGGTGGCCATCAGGCGCAGGCGCGCCGCCCTGGTCCCCGTCCGTACGGAGAACACCGGGAAGGCCGCGTGAAGCCCGCCGAGGGCCGCGTGCCCACCGCGTCCACCCCCCGGCCGCGCCGCCGCAGGACCGTCGTCCCGCTGGCCGGAGCCGCCCTCGCCACCCTGCTCCTCGCGGGGTGCGGCGGCGAGGACACGGCGGCGCCCCCCGCTCCCGCCGGCCAGGCCCAGCAGGGTCAGGCCCCGCAAGGCGGGGCACCCGCAGGCGCCGCCACCGGAGGTACGCCGTCCGGCAAGCCCTCCACCGGCGGCCACCAGGCGGGGTCCGCCGGCGGGTCGCACGGCGGCACGGATGCGGCCGGGGCCAAGCCCGCGCTCGCCCGCTCGGAGCCGCAGAAGATCACGATCCCGTCCCTCGGCTTGTCCAGTTCCCTGGAAACGCTCCGTCAGAAGACGGACGGAACCATGGAGACCCCCAAGAACCCCGATCTCGCGGGCTGGTACGAACCGGGTCCGACCCCCGGTTCCCAAGGGCCCGCCGTGATCGCCGGCCATGTCACCTGGAACGGCGCGTCGGCCGTGTTCGAGAAGCTGAAGACCATGAAGGCCGGTGACACCATCAAGGTGGCCCGCCGGGACAACAAGACGGTCACCTTCAAGGTGGACCGGGTCGCCGAGTACCCGAAGGCCAAGTTCCCCACGGTCGAGGTCTACAAGAACCTCGACCACGCGGGCCTTCGCCTGGTCACCTGCGGCGGCGACTTCGACCCGAAGAAGCACTACTACGACAGCAACGTCGTCGTGTTCGCCAGCATGGCGGGCACCGCGTAGCCGGGAACGGCCGGGCGACGGGGGGCGAGGTGTCCGCCGGCCGCAGACCACACTGCGGCCGGCGGACACCTCGAAGCGCTGGGACTCCGATACGAGCCGAGGCGCCCACGGGTCCTCAGGGGATCTTCACGCACAGCGCGCTCTCCCCGAGGGGATGCGTGCGCCGGCGGGCGGGATCGGCCAGGTGGCGGGTCACCGCCGGCGCGGGGCCGAGGATCAGGTTGCCGGCGAGCAGCGTTCCGCCAGGGCGCAGCAGCCGGTACAGGTCCTCCACCACCGCCGGCGTCGGGGTGAACCCGTCGAAGAAGGCGAGATCGTAGGTGCCACCGCCGAGTCCGGGCAGGACCTCCTCGGCGGCGCCGGGCAGGACGGAGATCCGTTCGGCGAAACCGCGCCGGGCGATCTCCGCCCGCGCCAGTGCGACGTGCTCCGGATCCATCTCCACGGTCTCGACGTGCGCCCCCGGCGCCGCGTACGCCATGGCCAGGGAGGTGTACCCCAAGGCCGTGCCCACCTCGACGATCCTGCGGGCCCCCACGGCGGCCGCCATCACGGCGGGGAACGACCCCTCGCCGTAGGCGTAGGCACCGCAACGGTGCGCGCGCCGGTGTCGGCGCGTCGCCTCCTGGACGTCGGCGAAGGGGTCCGCCACGTCGACGGGGTGCCGTACGGCGGCGATCACCGCCACACCGGCGGTACGGAACCTGTTCCAACGTGTCGTCACCGGCCTCGCCTTGGATGTGGCGCTTGGCATCCGTCCCTCCTGGACTGCCCGACCTTCCGGACCGGGCTGCGGGATCTGCTGCCGGGGGAGTGAGCACGGACCCGGTGGTCCCCCTCCGGCCGCGCGGCGTCCGGGCCCCGGGTTGTTCGCACCGGCGGTGCGTGGGGGACCCCGACCGAGTGTTGCCAAGACGGCAACAGGAGTCGCGGTGGTCTCGCCGGCCGTCGCATGATCGCTCTGCGCCCCTGACCCGCGGGCCACCCCGTACCGGGCAGTGGCGCACTCGACGTAAGCCGATCGACCGACAGCCCGGAGGAATCCATGTCGCAGCCCGACCCGATCTCGCGTGCCACACATCGCGTGGTCGCCTCTCCTGCCGGCAGGACCCACCTGGTGGAGCAGGGCGCGGGGCCGTTGGTGCTGCTGGTGCACGGGTTCCCGGAGTCCTGGTACTCCTGGCGACACCAACTGCCCGTGCTGGCCGCGGCCGGATACCGCGCGGTGGCGATGGACGTTCGCGGCTACGGGCGTTCCTCCCGGCCCGAGGATGTCGCCTCGTACGGAATGCTCGACCTGGTCGAGGACACCGTCGCCGTCGTGCGGGAGCTCGGCGAGGAGACCGCGGTGATCGTCGGGCACGACTGGGGCTCGACCATCGCCGCGCACTCGGCCCTCATCAGGCCGGACGTCTTCCGCGCGGTCGGCCTGCTGAGCGTCCCCTACGCGCCGCCGGGCGGTCCGCGGCCCAGCGACATCTTCGCCGGCATGGGCGGGGACGAGGAGATCTACGTCTCCTACTTCCAGCAGCCCGGTCGGGCCGAAGCCGAGATCGAACCCGACGTCCGCGGGTGGCTCGCGGGCTTCTACGCCGCGTTCTCCGCCGAGACCATGCCCGGACCCGGCGCCCCGGACCCGCACTTCGTCAGCCGAGGCGGGACGCTGCGCGAACGGTTCCCGGCCGACCACTCGCCCGCGTGGCTCGGCGAGAACGAACTCGACTTCTACGCCGGGGAGTTCGAGCGGACCGGACTCGGCGGAGCACTCAACCGCTACCGGAACATGGACCGGGACTGGGAGGACCTCGCCGACTACCGGGGCAGGCCCGTCACCCGGCCGTCCCTGTTCCTCGGCGGCGCGCTGGACGCCTCGACCACTTGGATGGCCGAAGCGATCCGGGCCTACCCCACGACCCTGCCCGGTCTGATCTCCTCGCACATCCTCGACGACTGTGGCCACTGGATCCAGCAGGAGCGCCACGAGGAGGTCAACGCCATCCTGACCGCCTGGCTCGCCTCCCTGCCCGCGTGAGCCGGGGGCCGAGCGACGCCCCTACCGTCGAGGCGGCCCGGCTTCCCGTGCCGCTCGGTCGGGCACCGGGACTCATCGTCGGTCGTCCGGCCGATCGGACCACCCGTGCTCCAGCAGGTCGAAGGCTCGGGTGAGGGCCCGGCGCGCATCGCCTTGGCCGTGGGCGGCGCGGGGGGCTTCGAGGGCGAAGTGGGCCAGGGCGGCGCAGCCGGGGTCGTCGGCGGGAAGGCCGCACTCGTCCGCGATGGCCCGCGCGAGGGCGGTCGAGTGGCGCAGCCACATGTTCTGGAGGTAGTCGCGCAGGGCCGGGGTGCTGCTCACCAACTCGAAGAAGTCGGTGAAGCGGGCGTCGCCGGCGGTGGCCGCCAGGCGGTGGCGCAGGGCGTGCTCCCGCAGGGCGGCGGGGATCGAAAGGCCCCGGGGTCGTTCGCGTACGGCGGCGAGCAGTCGGGCTTCCTGGTCGGCGTCCTCGTCGAAGACGAGGGCCTCCTTGACCGGGAAGTGCTTGAACAGCGTGGTGGTGGACACGTCGGCGGCGTCCGCGATCTCGCGGATGCCGACCGCGTCGTAGCCGCGCTCCAGGAACAGGCGCAGCGCGGCATCGGCGATGGCTTGTCGGGTGGCTGCCTTCTTGCGCTCCCGGCGCCCCAGCGGTGCCGACGGGAGGCTCGGATCGGTGTCGTTCACAAGGCGACCCTACCCCTTGGTGGGACGAGCCAGAAAGTGCAACCGTTGCACTTATTGAGTCGGTGTGCTTTTCTGGAGCGGCGGCCGTGAGGTACTGCCCGGCCCCGCTCTCTCACCCGACACAACCCCGTCCCACAGCGGCGAGCCGCAGGGGCGGCACGAACGGAGCACGTCATGAACACCACCCGCACCACACCCCGTATCGCGATCATCGGTGCCGGCCCCGGTGGCCTGATCTGCGCCCGCATCCTGCGGCAGAACGGCATCACCGCGACGATCTACGAGTCGGACACCTCCCGCACCTCCCGCGATCAGGGCGGCAGCCTCGACATGCACCCCGGATCCGGCCGGCACGCTCTGCAACAGGCCGGGCTGCTGGACGACTTCCTCGCCCGGTCCCGTCCCGAAGGCCAGCAGATGCGCCTGCTCGGCCGGGACGGACGCGTCCTGTTCGACGCGATCCCGCCCGAGGCCGACACGGCCGAGGGCAACCCCGAGATCGACCGCGGTCAGTTGCGCGGCCTCCTCCTCGACTCGCTCGATCCCACCACCGTGCGCTGGGGACACAAGCTCACCCGCGTCGAACCCCGCGGCGACGGCACCCACCGCCTGCACTTCAGCGACGCCCTCGCCGCCGACGCGGACGACACCGCCGACATCACCGCCGACGCCGACATGACCACCGACGTCGACCTCGTCATCGGTGCCGACGGCGCCTGGTCCCGGGTCCGCCGCGCCCTGTCCGACGCGACGCCCCGCTACACGGGCGTCACCTTCGTCGAAACAGGCCTCGACGAGGCAGACACCCGCCACCCCGCACTCGCCGAACTCACCGGCAACGGGACCATGATGGCCCTGGACGACAATCTGGGATTCGTCGCCCAGCGCAACAGCGGCGGCCACATCCGCGTCTACGTCGGCATGCGCATCGACGAGGACTGGCAACGGCACGCCGGCCTCGACCCGGCCGACACCAAGGCCGTACGCGCGGCCCTGCTCGACCGGTTCGGCGGATGGAGCCCCGACCTGCTCGGTTTCATCACGGACGCCGACACCGGCTACACCAACCGCCCGCTGTACGCCCTGCCGGTGCCGCACACCTGGGCACCCACCCCCGGCCTCACCCTCCTCGGCGACGCCGCCCATCTCATGTCCCCCTTCTCCGGGATGGGCGCCAACCTCGCGATGCTCGACGGAGCCGACCTCGCCCAGGCCCTCGTCGATCACCCCACCGTCGACCAGGCCGTCACCGCGTACGAGAAGATCCTCCTGCCGCGCTCCGTCGAGGCCGCCGAAGGGGCGGCCGAAGGCATCGACGGCGCCTTCGCCCCCGACAGCGCCGAACAGACCCTCGCCCACATGACCGGGCACCACTGAGCCGGCCCGGACGAGGTCCGAAGTCGCAGGCCGATCCGGCGGCCTTCGCCGTCCGGAGCCCGGACCGGCCGCCACCGGATCGGGTATCACCCCGCGGTGTGACTCAGCCCTGGTCAGGCCTGCGAACCTCGGGCATCCCACGCGGCGAGGACCGCGTCGTGCTTGTCCCTTTCCAGGCCGACGGGAACCTCACCCTGTAGGTACTTGGGCCGCGGATACCCACCGTCGCGGAGTGCCCGCCACGTGTCCGCGACGGTCTCGGAGACCGGGCGGCAACGCAGGCCGGCGGCCAGCGCCTTGGCCGACGAGGCGGTCCAGGCGCCGGAGACCTCGGGAGTGTCCGGCACCCACAGCGGAACCTCGGTCCACGGGGCGACGTCGTGTTCCCGGAGGAACCGCTCGTCGGCCCACACGAGTTCGGTATCGGCGCCGGTGGCGTCGACGCAGGCCCGCAACAGCTCGCCCATGGTGGTGTTCCCGGGCACGCCCGTGGTCAGGTACCGGCCGGAGCCGCCCTCGGCGAGCCGGTCGAGAAGGAACCGGGCGATGTCGCGGGCGTCGATGAGCTGCATCGCACGGTCCGGGGACCCCGGAGCCAGTACACGGCCTCCCCGTGCGATGGTCTCCAGCCACCAGGGGAGGCGTCCGACGTTCTCTCCGGGGCCGACGATGATGCCGGGATTGACGATCAAGGCGTGTCCGGGGAAGCCTTCTTCGACCGCCCGCTCGCATCCGGCCTTGAGGGCGTTGTACGGCACGTCGTCCGGTGCGGTGTCCGGGGCGCACGCGTGGCGGGGAAAGGTCTCGTCCACGCCCTTGGCGGGCCAGTCCGCGTAGGCATGGAAGGACGAGACGAACGCGTACGCCCCCGCGTGCCCGGCCAGCGCCCGAACCGACCGCCGTACGGTACGGGGCTCGAACCCGCAGGTGTCGATCACCCCGTCCCAGGTGCGATCCGCCGCCGCCGCGCGCAACGCGGCCTCGTCCTCGCGGTCGCCGCGGACCACCTCCACGCCGGAAGGCGCCGACGTTTCGTCCTCCGCTCGTTCCTCGGCCCCGCGTGAGTGGCCTGGTTCGAGGCTGTTCGCCTCGTGTATAGGCTCGTCGTCATGACCCGTGCCTGGAGCTTGTCGATGCTGTTCGTGCTCTGCGGCTCGGTCGTCGCGGCCGGGGTGCTGTTCCGGGGCGCCCCCGGCGCTGCCGCGGTGCTTCTGCTGCTGTTCGGCCTTCTCGCGGGCGTGCACTCGCCTCTGGTCTTCCCGAAGTCGATCAGCGCCGTGGAGGCGCAGCGCCGCAGCGCGGTCGACGGCTGGCCGATCGTCTTCTGGCGGTCGGGCTGCAAGTACTGCATCCGACTGCGCATCCGGTTGGGGCGTGAAGCCGGCCGGTTGCACTGGGTCGACATCTGGCGTGACCCGGACGGCGCGGCAGCCGTCAGGGCGGCCAACGACGGCAACGAGACCGTGCCGACCGTCGTCGTCGCGGGCCGGCCGCACGTCAACCCGGATCCGCGGTGGATACGCGAACAGTTCGTCCGTTCTCCGTGAACGGGAGTGGGCCGTCGGCGTCAGGGACTCACGGCAACCGGTCGGACTCTCCGCGCAGAACGCAGAACTCGTTGCCTTCGGGATCGGCGAGGACCGCCCAACCTGAACCGTCCGGATTCCGGTGGTCGGCGACGAAGGTCGCACCGAGGCTCAGCAGCCGGTCCACCTCCTGCTCGCGAGAGGTCTCGGGGCGCAGGCACAGATGGATCCGATTCTTGACCGTCTTGGCCTCGGGTACCTGATTGAAGTACAACGCGGGGCCCTCGGCGAGCAGTACCTGAGTCTCCCGGTCACCCGGTCCGACGTCCGGATGGATCGGACGGCCCGTCACACCGCTCCAGAAACGGGCCAGTTCGTAGGCGTTGACGCAGTCGATCGCCACGTTCTGCACTACCGAAACCATGTGCCCCAGCCTTCCTGATCACGACTCGCCCTCACACCGGATGCGGGCCGAAGGCCTGGTGGGCGCCGGGGAGGCCACGCGTGAACCGCAGGGCTCCCAGCAGTGAGAACAACTCCGCGACCGTACCGGACGAGACGATCACGGTCGACCTGATTCCAGTGCCGACCTCCACCGTCCGGGGTCGTCGCCGCGGATGTGTCGCCGGATCAGGTCTGTGCGTCACCGGTCCACGCGCGGAGCTTCTCCGGGTTGCGGACCGCCCAGATGCGGCTGACGCGGTCGCCGGTGAGGTCGAACGCGGCCACGGTCACGGGGACTCCGGTGTGCTGGGCGACCAGGCCGGGCCGGCCGTTGACCGTTCGCTCCAGGAGTGTCAGGCCCGGGGCCTTGGCGGCGATGTGGATCAGGTACTGGGCGATGCTCCTGCCGCCTTCGACCGGCCGCAGGACGGTTCCGACGAGGCCGCCGCCATCCGCGGTCATCGTGGCGTCGGGGTCGAGGAGACCGACGAGGGTCTCGATGTCCCTGGCCTCCCAAGCCTCCTTGAACCGGCGAACCAGACCGGCCTGCCCGGCCGCCGGCGCCGGGTTCCGCGCGGCACGGACGCGCCGACGGCCCGAGGACGCCAACTGCCGGCAGGCCGCGGGCGTCCGGCCGACGATCGTGGCGACCTCGGCGAAGGGGTAGCGGAAGACGTCGTGCAGGATGAACGCCACGCGTTCCGCCGGCGTCATCGACTCCAGTACGACGAGGAAGGCCATGTCCACCGACTCGTCCAGGACGATCTGGTCGGCGGGGTCGGCCGGCTCGGTCCCGCCGCCCGCGCGCCCACCGATCCACTCCGTACGGTCGGGCAGCGGCTCGGGTATCCACGGGCCGACGTACCGCTCGCGTCGGGCCCGCGCCGAACCGAGCACGTCCAGGCAGATCCGGCCGGCCACCGTCGTCAACCAGGCACCGGGCGACGCGACGGCCTCCTGCTGTTGCCGGGACAGCGCGAACCAGCGGGTGTAGGCCTCCTGGACCGCGTCCTCGGCCTCGGTCGACGAACCGAGCAGCCTGTAGGCGAGATTGATCAACCGGCGCCGCTCGCCGACGACCACGGTCAGGTGGGGCTCGGACCGGCTGTGACCCGGCTCGGACGCGGCGCTCATGCTCCGGACCACTGCCTGCCTCTCCTCGTTCGCTTCCCGCTCATTCCGGATCTCTCCACGGCGGCGAAACACCGCACCGGACAACCGGGTTCGGCGCCTCGCCTCACAAATCGCGGGCCTGCGTCGTCGAGTGAGTGAAGAGCGAATGCAGACACTACTGATCCACCGCCGCGAGGCAGAAGAGGGGTCCACATCATGGCGCCCAGGACGACCCGGACGACCATCCGCACGACGGCCACACCGGGCGGAGGCGGACTGACGTTCCCGCAGGTCGCGATCGGCCTGCAAACCCTGGCCATCTTCTTCCAGGCGGCCACCGCCGGACTGCTGCTGTCCTCGTCCCACGGCGAGGTGTTGCACGGCGTCGGAGCGCGCGTGATGTACGGGGCGTCGATGCTGTACGTGCTCGCCGCGATCCTGGCGTGGCGACCGGGCGGCCGCGAGGCCCGCCCCATCCTGTACGCGTCCGGCTTCCTCGCACTCGCCTCCGTCCAGGTCGTCCTGGGCATCGCGCACGAACCGACGCTGCATGTACCCCTGGGCGTCCTGATGTTCGGCCTCAGCGTATGGGCGCTGTGCCAGGCCCTGTCCAAAGCCGCGGGCGGGGGTTCACCGCGACCGACCCCGTGACGCCCACCATGCATCGGGGGCGGCATCACGGGTAGGTGCGACGGACATCAACCATCCGTGCCGGCGCCCGCGCCGGCCCGACGATCGAGGTGAGTCATGGCGACCTCCGCACGAACAGCGATTCCCGCCCTCCTGGCTGTGGCCGTGGGAGCCACGCTGGTGTCCGTCGGTCCGGTGGCCGCCGCCGAGAGGCCGGTACGGGCGAGCACCTGCGCGTCGGGAGACCTGAGCGTGTCCGCCGGGCCGCCGGACGTCGGAGCCGGGCAACTGTACGTACCGCTGCGCTTCACCAACACCGGCGACCGTCCGTGCACCCTGCTCGGATACCCGGGCGTCAGCGTTCTGAGCGAGGAGCAGAAGCAGATCGGGAAGCCGGCGGACCGGGACGGGCAGGTGCCCGCCGCCGTCTCCCTCGCCCCCGGGCGCAGCGCCACGGCCGTCCTCCACACGACGAACGGACCGATCGGCGGCCCGTGCCTGCCCAAGGGGGCGTTCCTGAAGGTCTACGCGCCCGCCTCCAAGGACGCGGTCCTGCTCAAGACGCCCTTCCAGGTCTGCTCGAACCGCTTCACGGTCAGCCCGGTCACGCCGTAGCCGTCGCGAATCGTGGCCGGTCGTCGCCACCGTCCGCGGCCGGCCCCGCGCGGCGAGCAGGGGCTACTGCCCGGCGATGAGGGCGGGGAGCGCGCGCATGTCGTGGAAGACGGTGGTACCGGGGCCCTCGAGGCGTTCGGCCGGAGTCAGACCGCCCGCGTAACCGAAGGCGCGCATGCCGGCCGCACGGGCGGCCTGGACGCCGGGCCGGCTGTCCTCGACCACCACACAGGCGGCGGGATCGACCCCCATGTTCCGGGCCGCGTACAGGAACAGATCGGGGGCGGGCTTGCCGCGGGCGACTTCGCCGGCGCTGTAGATGCGGCCGGCGAAACGCTCGTACAGGCCGGTCCGGCCCAGGGTGTGGCGCATCTTGTCGTGCGAGCCGCTGGAGGCCACGCACGTCGGCAGGGTGAGGGCGTCGAGAGCCTCGGGCAGCCCCTCGACGGGGGCGAGATCGGCGTCCACGGCCTCGCGATGCAGCTGCTCGAACCGCTCCGACCAGATCGCCGCCGTCTCCTCGCCCAGCCGGACGGCAACCTGCTCGCGAATGGAGGCGTGCGAGCGCCCGATGAAACGGTCGACGACCTCATCGCCGGTGAGGGGCCAGCCCAACTCGGCGCCCAGGGCGACCTGGACACGGGCCGCTATGCGTTCGCTGTCGACCAGCACACCGTCGCAGTCGAATATGACGAGTTCAATCGGCTTGATCATCCCGGCAGGATAGGTGCCCGCCCGATCGGGCGGCGGCGCGGCCGCCCTTCCGATCGGGGAAGGGCGGCCGCGCCGTCGGGTCGTACGCCGGAGCGCGCGGCGGAAGCGGGCCGTCCCGTCGCGAACTCCGGATCCGGTCAGCCCGCGAGTTCGGCGGGCCCGCTGTCGGGGACCCAGGAGCCGTGGAGCCCGGCACTCACCCGGTGGGGCAGGTGGACGGTGGCGATCCGGTCGAGACCCGACGCGTCGAGGACCACCAGTTGCGAGGCGTCCTGCTTGAGGTCGGAGACGACGGTGAGCAGATAGCCGTCGTCCTCGCGCGTGGCTCCGGTGGCGGGAACGAAGACGGCTTCGCCGGGCATGCGGGCGTCGCCGACCTGGTGGATGCGACGGGCGCCGGTGGTGCGGTCGTACTTGACCACTCCGTACCCACCGAAGCCCTTCTCGTCGGGGAAGGAGATGGCGTAGTGGTAGCGGTTCTCGGCGCCCAGGTACTCCTCGTTGAGGGTCGGGAACTCCACCGGCAGATCGTCGATGATCTGCTCGTCCACGGTGCCGGCCACCATGTCGACCACCCAACGGCGGGTGTAGGAGCGGGCGACGGGTTCACTGCCGCGCCCGGGCGCGCCGATCCACCAGTTCCAGGAGAGCCGGAAGCCCTCACGGTCCACGGTCGGGCCCTCCAGGACGATGCGGCCCTGGCCGTCCTCGAAGGCATTGGCGACGTGCAGCATGTTGCCCGGCTCTATGGAGAACCAGCGGACCTTCCGGGCACCGTCCTCCCCACGGGGCATGACACCGATGCGGGCGGGCTGCTGGTCACTCCAGCCGTACGGGATGCCGGAGTGGTCCGTGGGGTCGAAGGTGACGTTGCCCTCCACGAAGACCACGTGGTGGCGGGTGATGGCGAAGTCGTGCTTGAGCGAGGCGGTCGCCCCCGGGACCTCGGCGGTGTGGGTGATCTCGCCCTTGGCGTCGGCGACGTAGTGCACGAGGAAGGGCGGGAACGGAGAGGACCCGAAGAAGTGGAGCTCGCCCGTCACGGGGTCCTCCTTGGGGTGCGCGGTCATCGCCGTCCGCAGCTTGCCGTCGAAGTCGTACGCCCCGACCGTCTCCAGGTCCCGGGTGAGTTCGAAGGGCAGGTTCGCCTCGCACAGCGCGAGCAGCCGTCCGCCGTGCTCGATGATGTGGGTACCGGCGGCACTGGCCGTCAGGTCGGGTCCCCGCTCCGTCATGTACGGGGCGCCCTCCAGCGCGGGGGTGTGCACCCAGCGGTTGCGGTACCACTCGGCGCGGCCGTCGCGCAGCCGGATGCCGTGGACCATCCCGCTGCCCTTGAACCAGTGGGTGGGCGTGACACCGGGCTTGGGGTTGTGGCCGTTGCGGAACAACCGCCCGGTCAGCTCGGTGGGCAGGGTTCCCTCGACTGTGAGGTCGGTGGCCGTGACCTCGTTGACGACGGGGGTGAAGTGGCCGGTCAGGTAGGGCTTGTCGACGGTCATGGCAGGGGGTTTCCTTCGGTGGATGTGATGAAACGTCAGGCGGCGTCACCGAGATGAGGCCGGGCCCGTCGGTTCAGCGTCGGGGCCGCCGCCGCCCGGCCGGCGGCCGGGAGGGGCGCCCCGTCCGTGTGGGGTGGAGGAGGTTCATGGCGCACAGCCTCCTGCGGGGGGCTGTCCACTATCCAGGGCAGCCGGGCGCGCCCACTGTCCACTCCTGTCCGCGCCTGTCCACCCCGGCGCCGCCGAAGGCGTGCGCGCGCCCTCCCCCCGTTGTCTACCGTGACCGGGGGCCGTCGAGCTCCTGCTGCCACAAGGCCTCGCACAGCAGGTCCAGGCCCTGACGCAGGTGACGCCGGTAGGTGCCGTACGGAAGGCCGAGGCGGCGGGCGGCGGCTTCCTGGGTGGGTGCGCCGGAGAAGTAGCCCGCCGCCAGGGCCTCGCGGGCGCGCACCCCGCGCGGGTCCTGCGCGAGATCGTCGACGGCTTGGCGCAGCAGAGCGCGCAACTCCGCGACGGGGTCGGCGAAGTCCGCCGCGAGACGGCTGCGCAGCAGGGCGCAGGCGGCGAAGGCCCCGGCGTCACGCCAGTGCGCCAACGCCTCCCGTACGCCCTGGTCGAACAAGGAACGCGAGATGGGCGACGGTCCGGGCGAGACCGGCTCCTCGGTGGTCGATATGAAGCTCTGGAGCCACGCCTCCACGGGTATCCGGCGCCAGTCGACGCTGAACAGGCCGTACGTGTACGCACCGACCCGCGGGCGGGCGCCGGTGTCGGCGAGGGTGCCCTTGACGCGTTCGGCCCAGGTCTCGGCATCCCGGTACACGGCGAAGCCGTAGGCCCGACCACGGGCACGGGCCGACTCCGCCTGGGCGCGGGAACTGCTCAGGTCGATGACGCGCGAAGGGACCTGGTAACGCTCGGGGTAGACCGAGAAGCGGCTGACGCCGATGTGCTGGCCGGGGCTCACCGGCGCGGTGGCCTCGGTGTACCGCCACGCGGCGGCGACGACGGGATCGGTGGCCAGGTCCTCGGGGTCGGCAGGGGCCGACAGGGCCAGCCGGGCCGTGAACGCCACGATCCGGCCCGTGTTGACGAGACGGTAGACGCTGAAGGCCTGCGGCTGACGCCGCGCCCAGTAGCGGACCAGTTCCGCGGAGGCGGGCCCCTCGGTGTCCTCGGCCATGCGCAGCACGGCATCGAGGTCGTCCGGGTGCAGAGGGCGGTCGTGCACCTCGTCCTCGCGGGACCAGGTGCGCAGCCGGGCCAGGGTCTTCCCTTCCCGAAAGAGGTGGAAGAGTTCGTCTGTGACGGTCCACACCTGCTCCTCGGGTGCCTCGCGCAGGAGGCGCAGGTACTCGTCGGCCAGGCGCCGGCGCACGGCCTCGAAGGCGTTCGGTGCTCGCCAGCGCAGGTCGGCGGCCAACGTCTCGCGTGCGGCGTCGTGCGGGTGGAGCCCCCGGTGCGTGGACTCCATGAAGGGGAGGTCCCTCAGCCAGGAGAAGAGCTGATGGGCGTCCTCCTCCGGCAGGACCGCGGTGAGCAGTTCCTCGGACGTCGAGCGGGCTTGCGCCGCCACCTCCAGGGCGCGACGGTGGGCCGCTGTGGGCACCTCACCGATCAACCCCGCCAACAGGGTGCGCAGGACGTCCGCCGAGGGCGCCCAGATGTCCTCCTGTGCGCAGCCGGTCGATCCCGACGCGGCCGCGAGGGACAGGGCCAGCGGATTGCCCCCGGCGAAGCGGAGTACCGGGTCGCGCAGTTCGGGCCTGATCCGGGCAGCCACCAGCAGACTGAGAGCCTGCTCCTCGGAGAACGGCTCCAGTTCGGTCACGTGCAGGAGCGGGGACCAGGCGGGGTCGGCGGTCCACTGCGGCTGCGGGGCGTGCCGGCCGGCGAGGACCACCAGCGCGTCGTCGGCGGCACGGGGCAGGAACTGGTGCCACAGCCGGCTCTCCAGCCACTGGCAGTGCTCGAAGGAGTCCACGAGCAGGACGGTGCCCGGGACCTTCACGAAGGTGTCGGCGGCACGCTCGAAATCGGCGGGGTCCCGCTCGACGAAACGACCGTCGAGTTCGACGAGCGGCCGGCCCGCCGCACGAGCACGGTCCGCCATCCGCCGCAGCAGCGTCGACTTGCCTATGCCGCCCGGTCCACACACGTAGAACGCGAACGGCGCCTGTGGATCGCCTGCCAAAGCCGCCTCGAACGTGTGGAGTTGCTCCTCCCGGCCTATGAACGCCCGCTCCCGCGTCCTGGTCAGTCTCTCTCCTACGGACACCACATCGGCTCCCCTCACCGCGGTCGGCCCCGGGCGGAACCGCCCGGGGATCCTCTTCGGGCCCGCCGGTCAAGCGAGGCACGAAGGGTGGCGCGCCGGCGCTCCTCGCCGGTCCCGGACGCGGCAAAGAGCGGCCGTTTCACGCCACTTGACGGCTGATTGAAACAGAAGGTGCCCGGATATCGGAATGGCGGCCGTGAAAAGTGAATGGGACAGGACGGCGCCGCGGCTCCGGCCGGCCCCCGCCGACCGGGCCGGAGGGCGGTTCGCACCGGCTGCGCTCGTGGTCGCCCGGCCTCGCGCCACGGGAGGGTGGCCGCTGTGGGCGTACGTACGTGTACGCGGGGGCGGGCCGCAGTCGGGCACGCAGTCGGGCACGCACGGTCGGGCACTCGGGGTCCGGTACTCGGGGCCGGGGG
>NZ_LGDE01000449.1 GCF_001279725.1 Streptomyces sp. WM4235
CTACGCCAACCAGGCAGCGACCGATCAAGCGAACCTGAAACCACGTAACCCCGCCCTGACCAGCTAGTCAGCACCTCCCGCACAGCGGGGGAACCTCACTCGGCACGTTCTACGCCACACTGTGGACCGAGCCTGACGGCACCGCGCGCGAATGGATCGGCGACATCGACGAAGCCCTGCACCGCAGCGGCCTACCCACCGCGCTCGCCGAGGCCGGCACCGCCACCGACTACGACCAGGCACTGCGCGCCTCGCACCACGCCGGCGTCGACCAAATCGACGCCCAGATCGGCACCCCCGTCTTGGCCATCACCAGCCCCGACGGCACCCGACGGGCATTCTTCGGCCCCGTCCTCGACGCCACCCCCGCGCGAGCAGACGCCATCCGACTCTGGGAAGCCACCCTGCTGATGGCCGGCGTCTCGACATTCCGCGAACTCAAGGCGTGACACCCCGGCCATCGCGGTTCAGCGACACAGCCCCGGCTCAGGTGTCGACAACACTCCGCCCCGGCCCTCCACTTCGGGATTCTTGAAGCGTTCTCACTTCGTCCGACCGGTCTGCAGTCGGGTCGAAGGCGAGGAGGCTCGGGTTGGCAGCGCCGGCCTTCGTACGGGACCTGCGTGAGCACTGGGCCCCCGCGGCAACGGAGGAACCGGAGCGGTTCGAGACCGAACCGACCCTCATGGAACCTCCCACTGATCCTTGCGCCAACGGCTGTACCGCAGGTCCCCAACGTCGGCCCCCACAAGGGATCCTCAGTCCTCGGCGATCCATTGGGCGAGGGAGATCAGGGTGGCTTCGACGCTGTTCGTCATGTAGTCGCGGAGCGTGTCAAGGTCGCCGCGGGTGGTGCCCAGCACCGGGTCGAGGCGGAGGAGTTGCCAGGACTGCTCGACGACGGTTCCGCGTCCCCGGGCGTGGAAGGTCCAGCTCCACCGCACGATGCCGTCCTCGGCGCCGCCGACCACGAAGGCGAAGGCGCTGCCGGGGTCGGCTCGTACGACCTGGGAGCGGGTGGTCCATTCCCTGCCATCCTTCCGATTGCGGCCGCTGAACCAGGCGCCGACCCGAGGGCCGGCGCCCTGGTCGAACCTGACGTCGGTCGCGTTGGGGCTCCAGCGGCCGATCGCGGACACATCACTGACCAGGTCATAGACCCGGGCGGGTGCGGCATCGACCCATGCGCGCCTGGCGAAGGCGAAGGTCGATGCGTCGAGAGCCTCGAAGAGGTCGTGTTCGCTGGTGGTGGTGGTAGTGGTAGTGCTCAAGGCGTCCTCCTGGGTGTGTGCACTGAGTGCGTGCACGGGGTACGTGCACTGGGTACGTGCACTGGGTACGTGCGCTGAGTGCGTATGACGTGGGTGCCGGGTCGGCGACGCCCACGTCATCACCAGTCGTGCCGGGGAGCCAGACCCACTGGTGCCTATCCACAGCTGGGGCAGGCTGCGCGTTTCGAGTCGGCCCATACTCGGATCCATGACCGGAAAATCGCAGCTCGGGGACTTCCTGCAAGCGCGGCGCTCCCAACTGCGCCCCGAGGATGTCGGGGTGCCCACTTATGGGGAGCGCCGACGTGTACCGGGTCTTCGGCGCGAGGAGTTGGCGCTGCTGGCGGGGGTGAGCGCCTCCTACTACACCCGCCTGGAGCAAGGGCAGTCGCTGAGCGCTTCGCCCGAGGTGTTGGACGCGATCGCCGGGGCTCTGCGGCTGGACGACTCCGAGCGGCGGTACCTGCAAGACCTGGTCCGGGCAGACAGGCATCGCACGCAGCGCCGGCGGCCCGCGCCGGAGCGTGTGACGGAGGCGACGGCCCAGTTGCTGGAGGTGCTGGCGGACGTTCCCGCGATCGTGCTCGGCCTGCGCAGTGACGTGCTGGCGTGGAATCGTCTGGGGCACGCGCTGTTCGCCGGGCACCTGGACCGTGGCGCACCGGACCTGCCGGGGCAGCGCCCCAACATGGCCAGACTGGTGTTCCTCGACTGTCATACCCGCGACCTGTACGCGGACTGGCCGAGCAAGGCCAGGGCGGTGGTGGGGAACCTGCGCGTGGTGGCGGCCCAGCACCCGCAGGACACCGCGTTGCACGCGCTGCTGGGTGAACTGAGCGCCAAGAGTGCGGAGTTCTCCTCGATGTGGGCCGATCATCGGGTCAAGGAGTGCACCGTCGCCACCTACGAGATGCGGCACCCGCTGATCGGCCCACTGACCGTCATTCAGCACACCATGAACCACGGGCCGGGCCCCAACACGGTGGTCGCCACCACGGAGGCGGGCTCGCCCTCGCGGGCCGCGCTGGCCCTGCTCGCCCAAACCATCACCCAGGACACCACCGCGGCCGACCCGGCGCGGAGGGGGCGCCGGGCCGGTACTGCCTGACCTCGCTCGCGCCGCGTCACCGGGCCCTCCAGCGACAACGGCGAGCACCCGTCCCCACCCGATACGGCCGAGCGACCGGTCGCTCGGCCGGTCATTCGGCCGGTCGCTCGGCCGGTCGCTCGGCCGCGTCATTCAACCTGACACTCGACCGCGTCATTCGACCATCACCGCCGGGAGCAGTTCCGGGGGCGCATGCCGTCAAGCCGGCCCATCCACCCCATCCCACCCGACCCGTGCGTCGGCGTATCGCTGCCGCATGCCCGAAACCAGTGAAGGAACCATGTTCAAGAAGCTCTCAAGGTCCGCCGCGTCGGCCGCCGTTCTTGTCGCGGCAGCCACCGCAGCACTCGCTCCGACGTCGGCATTGGCGTCGGCTTCGGCGTCGGCTTCGGCGTCGGCCGAGTCCGCGACTCTGAGCCGCGCCCGGATCGCCGCGCATTTCGAGCTGCCCAAGGGGCAGACGCCGGAGAATCTTGCCTTGGCACCGGGCGGCGCCGCGTACGTCACCTTCGCCAAGGCCCGCCAGATAGCCGAGGTCTCCCCCAACGGCACCATCCGGATCCTCGCCACCCTGCCCAAGCCCGCCGACGGCGGTATCCACACCCCGGCCCTGGGATTCCCGCTGACCGTCGGAATCGTCCGTGCCCACGACGGCACCCTGTACTTCCTGTACGCCACCGGCACCCCCGATCTGACCGGCGTGTGGCGGCTTCGCCCCGGCGGCCAACCGCAGCGCATCGCCGCACTGCCCGCGGCCGGGCTGCCCAACGGCCTGGCCCTGGATCCGCGCACCCGCACCCTGTACGTCACGGACGCCGTGCTCGGCACCATCTGGCGCGTGCCCACCACCGGCGGCACACCCACCGCCTGGTCCACCGCGCCCGAACTGGCCCCCACCGGCTTCCTCGGTGCCAACGGCCTGAAGATCCACAACGGTGCGGTCTGGGCCACCAACCTCGACAAGGGCACCGTACTGCGCATCCCCGTCCTCCCGGACGGTCGTGCCGGCCGCGTCCGGACCAAGGCCACCGGCCTGCCGGGAATCGACGACTTCGCCTTCACCGGCCGCGGCGATCAGCTGCTGGCCGCCCTCAACGGCCCCGGCCAGGTCGCGCTCGTCCAGCCCGACGGCAGCCACTCCATCGCGCTGACCCGGGCCGACGGCCTGCAAAACCCCACGGCCATCGCCCTGCGCGGGAAATCCGTCTACGTGACGAGCGCCGCCTACGTCACGGCCCAGGACCCCAACCTGCTCCGCGCCCACCTGAACCGCTGAACGTCGCGGGCACCGAACCCGGCGAGGAGATGCACCGGCGGCCCGTTCCCGGACGACCGCGTCCTTGTCATCCGGCCGCCCCGTCGGGCCGCCCCGTCATGCCACGCCGAGTACTCGAAGACCAGTACTCGAAGACCAGTACTCGAAGACCGAGCACTCCAAGCCCGAACACTCCAACCCCAGCGCACCCGTACCCGGACCCGTACCCGTGCCCCCGCCTGATCCCAGCCCGCCCACCGAACGGAGAAGCACCATGCAGGACACCCACGAGATCACCCTGGGAGATGTCACCATCACCCGGATCGAGGAGACGCACGGGCCGATCATGCCCACGGACCAGTTCTTCCCGGACCTGCCCGAGCAGGCATGGAAGGAGCAGCGTGCCATGCTCGTGCCCGACCACCTGGGCGCCGACGACGCCATGGTCCATGCGGCGATGCAGACATGGCTGCTGCGCAGCGAGGGCAGCACGATTCTGGTCGACACCGGCGTCGGCAACGACAAGAGCCGCCCGGCCGTCGCCGCGTGGGACCACCTGCGGCTGGACTACCTCGGAAACCTCGCACGCGCCGGTGTGCGGCCCGAGGACGTCGACCTGGTGATCAACACCCACCTGCACGTCGACCACGTCGGCTGGAACACCCGCCTGGTCGACGGCGACTGGGTACCCACGTTCCCGAACGCCACGTACCTGATGCCCAAGGCCGACTTCGAGTTCTGGAACCCGGCGAACAACCCGGACATCGCCGGCGGCGTCAACGAGAACGTCTTCGAGGACAGCGTCGCCCCCGTCCACGCCGCGGGCCAGGTGCTGCTGTGGGAGGAAGGCCACACCATCGACGGCAGCCTGCGGCTGGAAGCAGCCCCCGGCCACACGCCCGGATCCAGCGTCGTCACACTGACCTCCGGCAGCGACCGGGCCCTGTTCGCGGGCGACCTGATGCACACCCCCTTGCAGGTCACGCATCCCGACCACAACAGCTGCTTCTGCGAGGACCCGGCCCAGTCCCGCAGCACCCGCCGCCGGCTCCTCGGCTGGGCCGCTGACACGGGCGCCCTCGTCCTACCCGCCCACTTCAGCGGCCACAGCGCCCTGGAGGTCGAGCACCAGGGAAGCGGATTCGCGATCAAGAAGTGGGCGCCGATCACCCGGTACTGACCACGATTCCAGCCCGCCGCCGCTCCGGCCACCCCGGAGCGTCGGCACCACCCACATGAGCAGCCGGCAGCCGGCAACCGACGTCCGACAATCAGCAGCCGGCAAACAGGAACCGGCAACCAACAACCAGCAACCAGCAACCAGCAACCAGCAACCAGGAGATCAGAGATGGCACCCCCAGATCCCGCCACCGTCACCACCACCTCAGGCCCTGTCCGCGGTCGCCGCCACGAACACGGGACCGTCTTCCTCGATGTGGCCTACGCCGCACCGCCCGTCGGCCGCGAGCGGTTCGCCGCGCCGACCCCGCACCAACGGTGGACGGGCATCCGTGACACCACGCGGCCGGGACCGACCGCGCCCCAGCCCGCACGGGACTCCTTCGGCACCCTCGACATGTCGCCCTACTTCGGCCCTGGTTGGCAGCGGGGTGACGACTACCTCACCGTCAACATCTGGGCCCCGCGGCCGGAGGGGACGCCCCGGCCGGTAATGGTGTTCGTGCACGGCGGAGGGTTCGTCGCGGGCTCCAACCGTGCGCCGCTCTACGACGGCACGGCCTTCGCCCGCGACGGCGTCGTGCTGATCACCGTCAACTACCGCCTGGGCATCCCCGGCTTCCTGCACCTGCCCGACGCCCCGGACAACCGCGGCATGCTCGACGTCCAGGCCGCCCTGCACTGGATCCGTGAGAACGCCGCCGGCTTCGGCGGCGACCCCGAGAACGTCACGCTCTTCGGCCAGTCCGCCGGAGCCACCATCGTCGGCGGCGTCCTCGCCGACCCGGCCTCGGCAGGCCTGTTCCGACGGGCGATCATCCAGAGCGGCAGCGGCACCAGCGCGTTCACCCCCGACCAGGCCGGCATCGTCACCGCGGCGGTCGGACGCGGGCTGGACCTCGAACCCACGGCCAAGGCCCTGGCCGACGTACCCGACGAGCACCTCGTCACCGTCACGGCCGGCCTGACCGGCTTGGACCTGCGCACCTCCACCCACCACGACCCGCTCGGCGGGATCTCCTCCTTCAGCCTGGTCGGCGAGCACCAACCGGCCACCGCGGTCGCCGCCGGCCAGGGAGGCGAGATCGACCTCCTGATCGGCGCCAATCGCGACGAGGGCGCCCTCTACCTGGCCCCGTCGGGACTTCTCGCGAGCACCACCGATGCCGATGTCCGGGACACCGCGGCAAAGTTCCACCGGGACCCCGACGAAGCCGTCCGTACCTACCGAACACGGCACCCCGCCGCCTCAGCCGCCGATCTGCGCACCGCCATCCTCGGCGACGGGCTGTTCACGGACGGCACCCGGCAGATGGCCGCCGCACACGCGAGCGCCACGACCGGACGGACGTACCTCTACGAATTCGCCTGGCGCTCCGACGCGATCGACGGACAACTGGGCGCCTGCCATGTCATGGAGCTGCCGTTCGTCTTCGACCGCCTGTCCCTGCCATCGCTGCACGGCCCACGAGGACTTCTCGGCAACGCCGAACCGCCCGCCCCACTCGCCACTCTCATGCACCACTCGTGGATACGGTTCGCCGAGACCGGCGATCCCGGCTGGCCCGTCCACGAACCGACCGGGCCCCACATCCAGCACCTTGGCGCCGCCTGACCACCAACCGCCAACGGCTGGCAACGGCGCCGCGCGCCGGCGTGCCGACGGTCCGTCGGGCGGCGCACGCGATGACACCCGAGGAGCCTCGTGCACTGCGCCTCAAGCCCGAGGCGCCATCCCCGCGGCTGCGGGGAGCAGGGTGTCGAGCTGCGAGGGTCCGATGAGGACGCCGCAGTCTCGCGGTTGAAGAAGTCACCAGATCCTGATCTCGACCCCGTTCGAGTCCCAGGCTCGGATGTCGCCACCCATGGGGCTGTGGATAACCGCGTGATCCGACTCCAACGAAATCTCCCCCATTTCACCTATCCATTCCACGACGATGTGATCGCCAGCCGGAATCGCGAACTCTTCCGCTACGGGCTCGAGCATAAGGAAGTTGCCGCTGCGCCATAACACGCAAGGGCCCCACCGAGTGCGACTCGGTGGGGCCCCTGTCTCCGGCTCTGCTAGAGAGCAAGAAATCCAATCAGGCTAACCTGGCGAGCCAAGCCACCGTGTCCTCGTTTTCAGCGGCTGACTGGTAGGGCTTACCGAGGCTCAGGCGGGCAATATCGCGGAGAGACTGAACACGACGAGGGTTAGGGAGGACAGCAGTCCCGATACTGTCCTGCCATACCGTGCCTTGTACGAAGACAGATCCGTCGAGAGCAGACATGACGAACGCGGGACAGCCATATGGGCTCCCTGTGATACCGGCCGCACAGCCTGCACCCATGATGTCCCAACCATCCGTAAGTTCGACAAGCCCCCAGACTCCCTCAACATCCGTGTCATCAGCCGCATCGGGGTGCGGCACGCTGATGGAGAGCAGGAACTGACGGTCGGCGGAGAACAATCCGAATTCCGTTGCCAATTCGAACCAATCGGCGCTTGCCTTGGGAACTCGAGCGGGGTCATCAAATGCGGCAGTCCGATCCCGGCGGCCTTCGTCAGTACTGCAGGACGTAACCATCCCCGCAACATAGGGAGGGATTCCCATTTCGCGTCTGACGGGGCAGGGTCTTTCGTGAGAGAGGAGATGCCCTGGTGGATATTTCCAGCAGGGCATCTCGCCTTCAGTCGATCAGGAGATCGGCAAATCCCCTATCCGCCATTGCTGACACTGCGCGACGTATTTCATCGCGAGCAACTCGTCGAACTACAATTACATTCCTGGCCGAGAAGTATCCCATTCGATCGATGTCGATGGCAACGGCCTGTGGCAGTCGATTTTCGTCGAAAAACGACAGCGTCCAGCTTTTACCACTCCATGAAATCCGGACGCCGTCAATCCAACCTTTATTCTCGATCTCAGACCAGTCGAATTCATCGAGGCCCTCCGGAAAAACTATCTGATACTTCGACTTGAACACCTCCTACGTAACGTCGGACATCGCTCAGGGGCAACCGGCAACTGGGCGGACCGCTCCAAGCTTGCCCTGAAACTCGTCCGGCGTCATGTTGACGCCCGGCTTAACCGCCAGTTCATAGTGCCCGGGCTTGCCCACCTGAACAATCTCCAGTCCGTTCGGAATGCTGGAGGCATCGACCGGAACGCCAACTCGACCAAACTTCCCCAGCGAGTCGGGTTGCGTCGTAAGTGATATGCCGCGCCCGGGAATAACAAACCCGGTCACCTTGTCAACCTTGAAGTCGGTACCCAATCTCCCTGCGAATGAGAGCTGCTCGCCTGACTTCACCCCGCGATAGAAGACAACTCCGGATACATCACCGTCATTGTGCACCAGGACCGGCGTTTCCCCGGCGAGTACATAGTAGGTGTGGAGGTCGTCGACTGTGAGGTTGTGGACGCGCATTCGTTCGGTCCATGCGCGGATGCCGATGAGTTCCTTGAGTTCGCCTTCGGGTGTGCGCAGTCGGTCGCCGGTCTTGAGGTCTGCGGCGTTCACCCAGGTGTGCCGGTTTTCGACCCAGAAGGGGTGGATGTCGGTGGCGGTGATGGTGCCTGTGGCTTGGCCGGCTGCGCCGTCGGTGTCGACGGCGAGTTCGCGCAGGTTCTTGTCGCCTTCGCCGGTGATCAGGTGGGTGACGGCGCGGGCTGCGGTCTTGCCGGTTTCGGGGTCGGTGGCCAGGACTTGCTCGCCGACCCGGATGTCCTGGATCGGCTTGTTGGTGCCGTCGGCCATGCGGACCGGAGTGCCGGGCGCGAAGCTGTGTTTCTTGCCGGGCACGCACGGCGGGTTCTTCTTGCGGAGCTTTTCGAGGACTTCCTCGCCCTTGGCCAACAGCTTCTTGGCTTCGGCGGATTTGTCGAGGAAGTCGTTGAGGCCGGTGACGATGCTCTTGAGGGCTTTGGCGATCGCCGGCATTTCCTTGATGATCTTCAGCGCCTTGCCCCAGGGGAGGGCGCCGACCGCGGCCCAGAAGCAGTCCTCGAAGTTGGGTTTTTCGAAGCACTTCTCGATGTCTTCGAAGAGGAGGTCGACGATGATCTGACCGCCGTTCTCGACGAGGAAGTCGAGGAAGTTCTTCTTGTCCAGTTGGCGGGCCATCGCCCACTGTTCCGGCGTGATGCCGGCCGCCTTCAGCGCCGCGATCTCCTCGTCGGTCAGCTTCGGGTGCTGGTCGCCGCCCTCCTTGACCTCCTTGACCTCCTTGGCCGCCGCTTCGCGGGCCTTGCGCTGCTGCTCGAGCTCGTACTCCTCGGCCTTCTTCGCCGCCTCGTCCGCTTCTCTGGCGTACGTGTTGGCGTTCTTGGCCGCGGCTTCGGCGGACTTGGCGTGGCCGTCGGCGGACTCCGCGAACTTGTTGGCGTCCGCGGCGTCCTTCTCCGCCTGGGCGGCGGCGCCCTGGGCGACGCCGGCCTCGTGCTCGGCCAGGTTGGCGGCGCTGTTCGCGGCGACCGCGTGGTTGTCGGCCTCGGCGGCGGCGCCTCGGGCGCGGGAGGCTTCCGCCTCCGCCTGGTTGGCGGCGTTGCGGGCGGCCGTCGCGTCCGCGAAGGCCCTGTTGGCGGCCTCGCGGGCGAGTTTGGCGTCGGCCTGGGCCTGGGCATCGGCCTGGTTGGCGCGCGCGGCCGCCGTGCGGGCCTTGGCGCCGTCCTCGGCGGCCTGCGCAGCCGACCTCATGGCCGCGGCGGCGGAACGCGCGGCGTTCGCGGACGAACGCGCCGCGTCCGCGGCGGCCTTGAAGGCCGGAGCGACCTGAACGTTGGCCCCCTTGGCCGCGGTTTCGGCGGCTTCGGCGGCCTTGACCGCCTCCGCGGCCTTCGCCTCGGCCGCGGTGACCTGCTCGGCGCCCATCTGCTCCGCGGCGGCGGCGACCTCGGCGGCGAAGTCGGCGTCGACGTCCTTCCCGGCGAACGGCGCGGTCAGTGTGATCGCGGTGTTCGCGGGGTCGGCGATGCCGGCGGCGGTGCTGCGTGCCGCGTCGGACGCCTTGACGGCGATGGTCGACTGGAGGCGTGCCATGGCCGCCTCGCGGACGGCTCCCTGTGCCTCATCCTTGGTGCGGTTCGCGGCCTGGTAGGAGTTGTTCGCCGCCATGGCGGCGAGTCCGGCGAGTCGGCCGGCCTCGTGCGCGGCGATGCCGGCGCGGGCCTCCTGGGCCGTGGCTTCCGCGGCCTTCTGGTTGGCGCGCTGGGCCGCGGCGTGCGTGGCTGCGGCTTGCGCCTCGGCCTTGTTGGCCGCGGCATTCGCTGCGAACGCTGCGGCTTCGGCCTTGTTGGCCGCCGCGTTGGCCCGCGCGGCGTGTGCGGTGGCCTCGGCCGCCGCGGCCCGCGCCCGGGCGGCCGCGCCGGCGGCCTCGGTCGCCGCGGAGCGGGAGCGGATGGCCGCACCGCTCGCGGTGTCGGCGGCGCCGCGGGCCTCACCGGCCGCCGTTCCGGCGGTGTCGGCGTCGGCGCGTGCCGCGTTTGCGGCGGCCCGGGCTTCGGCGGCGTGGATCGTGCCGCGGCCGGAGGCGGCCATCGACTCGGTGGCCCGGGCACGGGATTCCTGCGCCTGGTGTCGCTGTTCGGCCGTGCGCGCGGCGTCACGGGCGTTGCGGGCGTTGGTCTCCTCCGCCCGCGCCTGGCGGTCCGACTCGGCGGCGATGCCGTCCTGGCGGGCGGCGTCCGCCCGCGCGGACGCGGCCGTCGCGGCGGCCGCCTGTGCCTGCGCACGGGCGGCGGACGCCGTACGGGCCTCGGCCTCGGCGCGCGCACGGGCCGCCGCGGCGATGTCCCGCTCGTGCTCGGCCCGGGCCCGGGCCGCCGCGGCGAGGTCGCGCTCACGCTCGGCGATCTTGCGTTGCTCGGCCGCGATCACCGCCTGACGCTCCGCCTCGATGCGGTTCTCGCGGGTCTTGCGGGCGTGCTCCCACGCCTCGCGTTCAGCCTGCTCGGCCGCCACGCGCGCGTCCTTGGCGCGCTCCGCGGCACTCGCGGCGATCTTCGCCTGCTTGTCCGCGGCCTCGGCCATCCGGGCCCCGGCCCGGGCGTGCTCCTCGGCGTTCGCCCGCCACAACTTGGCCTGTTGCTCGCTCAGTTCGGCCTGGTTCTTGGCGTTCAGGCCGGCCGCGGTGGCGGCGGTGGCGTCCACCGCGTGCTGAGCCGTCTGGCCGGCCTTCCACGCGGCGTCCGCCGCGGCGGCGATGCCCGAGGCGACCTCGGACCACTGGACGCCGTGCTCCAGGCCGGTCTGCACCAGGACATCGGCTTGTATCTTGGCCCGGGCGGCCGCGACCTGCGCCGCCCTGGCGGCGTCCTGGGCGTACCCGACCTGACGCGCGACCTCGGCCTTGACCTTGTCGTAGTTCGACAGACGCTTGCCCGCCCGGTCGGCCGCCAGCATCCGGTCCGCCTCGCGGGAGGCGGAGGCCGCCGACGACATGGCGTTGGAAGCGTCTTCCAGCGCCCTGACGGCGTCGCCGTGTACGGCGATCAGCTTGGTACGGGCCTCGGCGGCGACAGCGGCTCTGTGGGCGAGATCCCGCAGCTTCTCCGCGGCCTCCGTGGCGTCCTTCAGCGCTTTCAGGTGTGCGGCCTGGTTGTCGGCGTCCTGCTTCGACGCGGCCTGGTAGCCCTTCTCCAGGAATTCCGTGATCGCCGCGTCGGTGCCCGCGTCCAGCGCGGCCTGCGCGGCCACCTTCACCGCGGGGCCACCCACCGACGCCAGCATCTGGACGCGCTTGCGCAGCTCCTCCGCGCGCTTGGTCGTGTTCTGCTTCTGCGCCTCGTCACGCTGCTTGGCGATCTCGGCGCCGAAGGCCAGGAAGTCGGCGCGGTCCTGCGGCGTGCCCTTCAGCACCCGCTCGACCTCGGTGTTGAAGAACGGGCCACCGGTGCCGCGCAGCGCCTCGATCTTCCGGCGGTTCTCGACGTCGGCGCCGGCCCGCTTGTCCTTGGCACGTTGGCGGGCCTCGGCCACACCATGCTGCAGGAAATCGCGGATCGCGTTCGGGTCGGAGCTGGCGAGGGCCTTCTTGGCGGCCTCGCGGACCTCTTCGTCCTCGTCGAACTCGACGAAGTCCTCGACGAGTTGACGGTCCCGCTCGTCGCTCATCCGGTCGAGTTGCGACTTTCCGACGGCCGACGGCGCGGCGGCGTCCTTCGGCTTCAGCGCTGCCACCAGCTGGTCCAGCGACTGCACCGTCCGCGTCAGCGACGGCTTCTCATCGCGTCCGGCGGTCGCGGCAGCGGCCTCACCGGTGACGGTGCCCAGCACCGCCAAGGCGACCGCTATGGACACGCCTCTTCGTACGTTCGCGGCCACGCCGAGGCGTGGCCTTCCGGCCCTGGGCCGGAAACTTCCCCACACGGGAAAACCCCCTAGACGAATGAATCAGGAAATTGCCCACCCTGGTCAGGGGCGGGATGGTCGAATGCCGTGCGGCCGGTCCCGGTCACGAGCCGGCCGCACGATGTCGGGTCAGTCGCGGGTGCGGTTTTCGCCGTCCTGGGCGCGGTCGTGCATGGCCTGCCAGAACGCCGCGGCCTCCTGTGCCCGGGCCTGTTCGCCGGCCCAGGCTTTCTGGTTGGTCTCGGCGGTGGCCGAGATCGTCTTCCAGATTTCCTGCGCCGGCTCCCGGGACAGTGCGACGACGGCCTGCCAGTTCTCCGCCTGGGCGGTCGCGGCGGCCTGCTCCGCCAGCCACGCGCGCCGCGCCGCATCGGAGTGCTCGGACACCGCCTTCCAGGCCCGCCTCGCCTCGGCGCGGGCCTTGGCCGCGTCCACCGCGCCCCGCACGGCCGCCTCGGCGTCCGTGGCCTCCTTGATCAGGCGCGTCAATCCGTAGTGTCGGACCGCGTCCGCGTCGGCGACCCGAGTCCGATAGGCCTCCAGGTCCAACGCGGCGCCGGTCGCCCAGCCGTAGCCGAAGAACTCCGCCACGTCCGTGTCCGCGGCGCCCGGCCGCAACGCCCACCGCGCCGCGACCCGTACCTGCTCGCCCGCATCCTGATCGGCCCGGTCGCGTACGAAGTCCCTTTCCTTGGCGGTGACTTCCATCCGCTGCCGTTCCCCGGACTCGCGCGCCGCCCGGTCGAGTTGCTGTGCCTGCGCGTATCCCGTCGTCACGAACGCCGCCTGCTCGGCGGCGCTGCCCTTCAGTGCCCGCGTCGCGGCCGCCCGCACCTCTGGGGAGAATCCCGCCGTGTGCGTGGCGGCCACCCGCTCGCAGAACGCCTTGTTACGGGCACGGGTCTCCCGCGCCCGCTGCTTCGCGTAGTCGAAGCCGGCACCGGGTGCGAACCACTCCAGGAGTGCCTCGTCGCCGCGGGAGCTGCGCAGCGCGTTCCACGCCGACGTGCGCACCTCGGCGGCCGGGTGCGTCTTCGCCATCGACGTCACCTGTCGCCGCGCCTCCTCGATGGCGGCGGCCAGCTCGGGGGAGAGCGCCTGCCCGTCCGCGCCGACCGGCACCGTGAAGGCGGAGGGCTCGCCGGTGACGACGGCCGACGGCGCGGCGACCGTTCCGGCGCGGGCATCGGCCCACGCGGGCCCCATGCCCCCGATCGCGATCCCGCAGGCCAACAGACCGATGCCCAGCGCCCGCGTGCCCCACCACTGACGACTCAACTCAGACCCCCCTTGGGAAAACAAGAATCGTGTTCAACGTGTTAAACGGTGGAGGGGCAGGGCTACACAGCCTGCCCAGCCCCTCCACAACGCTCGGTGGACGCGCTTACGCGCCCGAGCGGCGACTCACTTGACCTGCTGGACCTGCCACAGTTGGGCTGCCGTGCGGTTGCACGTGTACAGCTGTGTGTTGGCGCCGTCGTCCTTCTTTCCGCCGGCGACCTCCAGGCACATGCCGTCGGCGTGGGCAGGCTGCAGCTCGTACAGCTTGCGGACGGGGTCGATCAGCATCAGCTGCCAGCGCTGATGCTCCTCGCCCACGCACGCCCACTGCTGGATGACGGAGCCGGACTTGGTACCGGCGTTCTCCACTTCGAGGCACTTGCCGCTCAGGACGGAGCGCAGTTCGAAGCTCCCGCCCGCCGTGGCGACGGCGGTCCACTGCTGGGCGGTGGTGCCGCCGCAGGTGTGCTGCTGGACGTGGATGCCGTTGGTGGTCTTGCCGGCTTCGATGTCCAGGCACTTGCCGCTGTGGGATGCCGTGAGCTGGATGACCGTCTGAGGCATGCCGGCGCGGGACCTGGCCTCCTGCGCCGCGGCGGCCGCGTTGAGGGCTGCCTCGCGCGCCGCCGCGGCGGCGTCGCCCGAGGTGGTGCGGCCGTCGATGCTTCCTTCGGCATGCACGGCGGTGGCCGTGCCGGCGAGTACGGCGACGGTGGCGCTCACGGCCAGGGCGGCCCGGATGATCCGAGACATGATGGGATCCGTTTCCTTTCGCGTGTTCGGGGTTCTCAGGCGGCCGTGATCGGCTGGAGGCGCCACTTCTGGGAGGCCTTGCCGTTGCAGGCCGACAACTGGGCGCTCGCGCCGTCCTCCTTGCCGGAGGAGGCGATGTCCAGGCATCGGTTCACGTTCGGCGGGGTGTGGGCGGGTCGCAGCTCGTACAGTTCCTTGGCGATGTCGACCATGGCCAGGCTCCAGCGCTGCTGCGGCGCCTCCACGCACCACCACTGCTGGACGAGCGTGCCGGAGCTGGTGCCCGCGCCCTCGACGTCGAGGCACTTGCCGCTGTGTCCGGCCCGCAGCTCGAAGGTGCCCGCGCCGGTGGACACCAGGTCGAACCGCTGGCTGTCGGCGCCGTCGGCACACGCGGACTGGACGGCATTGACACCGTTGCGCATGCCGGCCTTGGGGATGGTGAGGCACTGGCCGCTGTGCTCGACCTTGAGCTGTACGGCCAACGGGGCCGTGGCGAGCGCGGCGGGCTGCTCATCGGCGACGGCAGCGGTCACACCGCCGGCGAGCGCGGCGAGGCTGGCCCCGGCGGCCAGGACGGATCGGACGATCCGAGACATGGGGTGTTTCCGTTCTACTCAGGTCTGGAGGAAAGGACTCGGCCGGCTGCGATCAGGGCGCGAGCGGGGTGGTGAGTTTCCAGGAGGTGTCCTGTGCGAAGTCCTTCGGCGTGTCGTCACGATTGCCGCTCGCCTTGTCGACCGCGTACAGGTCGCCCCAGTACTGGCGCAGGAAGCGGCCCGGCAGGCTCGCCGACTCGAAAGACGTACCGGAGCCGCTGAGGCCCTTCTTGGCGCACCAGGTGGCGTCCTTGCGGAACTGCACGCTGTCGTCGCTCGCGATCATCTTGACCCGCAGGTCCTGCAGGGACAGGTAGTGACCGGGCTTGCGGGCGGACTCGAAGGAGTAGCAGCCCGGCTGGCCCCCCAGCGCGGAAACGACGATCCAGGTGGCGTCCTCGCGGTCGGCCTGCTTGGAACTCACCGACACCGGGGCGAGGAACACCTCACCGGCGTCGACACCCGACTGCCGGATGATGAAGCCGACCGGCTTGCCGCTCGCCGGCTGCAGCGACTGCCGCTTGGCCCGGTACAGGCTGTCCTCCTTGAGGAACCGCGCGACCTCCTCGTCGCTGCCGGCCAACGCCTTCTTCGCGACCGCGACCAGGTTGGGGTTCATGCCAGTCTTCTCGGCGGCGGTCTGGACCTGCAGCGCGAGCCGGCGGTTGGCGGCGGCGACGGTCTTGCGGCGCGCCTCGTCGTCCTTCTTGTACGCCTCTTCGGCGCCGGTGTGGATGAACTGCTTCCACACGGCCGGATCCGGGCTGAGGACCGCGCGCTGCGCCGCCGCGAAGAGCTCGCTCTCCTTGAAGTCGGCCGGTGCGAGGCGCAGGAGTTCGCGGATGAAGTTGTCGTCGCCGAGGGCCAGCGCGGCATCGGACGGCGTGATGCGGAACAGGGCGGCGGTATCGGTACGTGCGGCGAGCTCCTTGCGACGCTCGGCCTCGGCGCGATTCTTGGCTTCGAGTTCCTTCAACTCGTTGGCGACGTCGCGCCGGTGGGCCTCCCGGGCGCCGTTGGTGATGAACTCCTGCCAGGCGGCGGTGTCACCGGCCAGGGCACGCGCGGCGGCGGTGCGGACCTCGGGACCGGCGGCTTCGTGGCGCATGACCGCACGGATGAAGTTGTCGTCGCTCAGGTCGAGCAGGTCGGGGCCGTTCGGGATACCGACCGCGATCAGTGCCTGGGACTTGGCGAGGCGGGCCGCGCGGGCGGCGTCGGCCTTGTCCTTCTCGCGCTGCTTGTCGACGGCGTACGCGGCGTGGATGCCGGTGGTGATGAACCGGACGTGGTCCTCGGCCACCTCGCTCGTCATGGCGGCCTCGGCGGCCAGTCGTACCGACTCGAAGTTCTCCCCGCCGTCCCGCGCCTTCTGCCAAAGGGCGTGGAGGAAGTCGTGGTCGCTGAGCAGCAGTACGTCCGGGCCGGGTTCGAGGCGCACCACGGCGGCGGCGTCCACCCGCTGCTTCTCGGTGGTCCCGATCCCGGCGGCCGAGACCACGGTGCCCGACGGAGCCGCGACGGCGAGGGGCGCGGCCATGCCGGTGACGGAAGCCAGAGCGGTTGCGGTCACCAGCCCTCGGGTGACAGCCATCCGCACACGAGCGGAGTTCGAGTGGCTCTTCTTCATTCTGTTTTCGGATCCCCCTGTTAGCTCCCGCACACAGTTACTGATGAGTACGGGCGGTCGGAGGGGCAGTCTTGAAGATCGCAAAGAGACCGTCAAAACGGATTCGACAATTCCTGTCCACCCTGTCCACTCAAGGAACACATTTTGTTCACCCAAGCGTCGACTTTCCGCCAAACTTCGACCACAAGACGACTTGCCGAGATCAGCGAGTCCTCCGACCGGCCACCGGAAGTGTTGATTCCGCGCGAAGGGCGACACGCACCGAGTCGCCACGCGACACTCCCCCGGTCCTTGCGCCCTGACGGCACAAGGGCTGCGGCACTCCGAACGCTGCCGGACCGCCTCAGCCGCACCGCCGCGGGAGAGATGTAAGGGAAATGTGTGCAGGCACACACCGGATCATCGGTGTCACGGGCGGGGTATCATCCGCACCTTTCGATGGCTCCCGCGACGCCGCACACCGACGACAACTCGCCGACGAAGCTTCGCACTTGCTGCCGGGACAGAGCCCGGCTGTCCTCTTGACCTTCTGGGCCCCGCCGACACGCATGTTGGTCGTCACGCGGCCGGAGGCCTGGAAACGGTCAGGCGCCGTTCCGCGCTCCTTTGTCGCCTTCTTCGTCAAGAAATGCGCAGCACTTCGGGAAGCACGCGCCAGCTCTCAGGAACGGGCAAATGACGGGGCGAGAAGCTCACACGGTGTCGACGACAGATGGCTCGCCGGCGCGAGCGGCCGTACGAAGCAAGAGCCCGATGGTCCCCAAGCCGCGCCTCCCCGGGGCCACTCCGCGGCTAGACTCGCGACCTCAACCCGATCCCTGGATTGAGGCGCCGCGCACGTGACCGCGAACCAGCACTCCTCGCCACGAATCCTGCTCATCGGTGGGGGTGCCGGCTCCGGCAAGACCGCCCTCGCCAAGGCCCTCGCCGACACGGTGCCCGGCGCAGCGCTGGTCCACCTCGACTCCTGTTACCACCGCGACCCCGACCTGGCCCCCAGCCTCCCCCGCTTCGACGGGCCGGGCCGGGTCGTGGACTTCAGCGACCCGCTCGCTCTCGACAGCGACCGCATCAAGGCCGCGCTCGCCGGGCACGCCGCCGCTCCGCTCGTGATCGTGGAAGGCATCTTTGCGCTCGCCCTACCCGCGCTCACCGCCATCGCCACACTGGCCGTTTACGTCGAGACCCCCGCCGACATTCGCGTCGTCCGCAAAACCCTCCGCAAACTCCAGGAGGGCCAGGACCCGGTTCCCGGACTCCTCGGGTACGACATCAGCCACCGCTCGTACACCCGCCACGTCGCACCCACCCGCGACCACGCCCATCTCATCCTCGACGGCACCCTCACCACCGCCGAGCTCACCGCCGAGCTTCAGGACCGACTGGCCGAGCCGCGCCGAAACACCTCGGCCACGTAGCCGGCCCGTGGAACGTGAAGACGGACCCCTTCCTGCTGCGGTCCCGAACCAGAGTGGTGGATTCGAGGCCGCACGAAGCAGGGGACGGGCCGGACCGGCCGGGGAGTATCAGCGGCCTCGACGCCCGGGCCGACGAGGCGCGTGAACAGCTCGATGATCTGGGCCCGTTGTACATCGTGGTCCCCCGTATTTGCCCCTCAGGTGACTGTCACTGACGGCGGAGCTGAGCACAGTCCGCCGTGAGCTGGGGCAGTATCCCCGCGGGTGCGGGGAGCAGTCCGTCCTTGGTGAGCCCGACGACGTTGCCCAGCGCCGCTTCCTGCACGGTCGGGAGGCTCTCCACAGCGGTCAGGAGACCACCCCCGTCGCCGACCGGCGGCTGCTCCTCCAACTGTTCCTGCGCGCGCGAGGGCCGGCGACGGCTCGGCCACGTAGCCGGCCGCCGGCACCGGAGACCGACCGAATCCCGCTCTCGATCCCAGCCACCGAACGAACACGGGGCGGGGCCCGGTCGGGTATGACCCGGAAACAGTCGCGCACCGGGCCCCCGGGCCCGTGCACGGATTCAGATGCGAGAGTTGCGCAGCGACTGCCACGCGGCGCCGGCCAGCGCCCGCGTCGCCCGCGGAATCGACAGGTGCTCGTGCTCGCGGTACAGGGCCCAGTTGTATTGCACGAGCGACAGCTTGTTGGAGGACAGCGATCCCGCCTGGTGGGCCCTGTACACCGCAAGCGGCTCAGCCAGACCCCGAGCGTCAGCGCCGTCCCGCATGATCGACAGCCAGAGGGCGTAGTCCTGGCGCTTGCGCATCTCCGGCATCAGCCTCGTGCCCAGGACATTGCGGTCGTACATGGCGGTGAGAGCACCGATGTGGTCTTGGACCAGCATCGCGCGGTAGTCCACGTGCTCCCGGGCACGGACCACCCGGCCGTTCGGGACCCAGTCGGTGCTCTCACCGTCGTAGTCGGCGTCCATCTTGAAGTACGAGGTGAACGTCAAAGGCGCAGTGGCCTCCGCGGCGAAGGCGAGCTGCTTCTCGGTCTTCTCCGGAAGCCACATGTCGTCGCTGTCGAGAAAGGCGATGTAGTCCCCGCGGGCCCGCTTGATCGCGAGATTGCGGGCCCGGCCCGCACCGCCCTGCTCGGGTGCCCACTCCGGCAGGACGCGTTCGTCCTGCTCCGCGAACTCGCGGAGCAGGTCCATGGAGCCATCGGAAGACTGATCGTCGGTGACCAGTAGCTCCAGATCGCTGTGGGTCTGTGTGAGCACCGATCGGACGGCTGCGCCAAGAGTGGCTGCCGAGTTGTATACGGGCATCACGACAGACACCAGGGGCACAGCGATTCTCCTTGCCAGACCAGGAACGACGGTCCATTCAAGCACCGCAATCGAGTAGGAGCTGCCATGCAGATGATTGTCGCTGGTCAGGGACACGTGGGGCAGGGCTTCCACTGGCCGTACGCGCCGCAGAGGTGGGTCACCGTGCCGTCGGCTACGACGTGGACCTCCGCTTCGATTCTCACGAACCCGGGCTGTGACGCCGCTGCCACCGAATGCCCGGCCTTGCAGGCTCGGGCGTTCGCGGGAGTTGGGTCAGCGGCGAGTGTGCCAGGTGTGCGCCCCTGACCCTGCAGTGAGGCAGGGTACGAGCTGCGGCATGACGTTGGTGGCGACCCCGAGCAGCCAGGCTCGGTGGCCGGTGACACCGTCGAGGGTCTCGCGGAGCCGCCAAGCCTCAAGGAAGGTGAGGGAGGCGATGTCTTCCGCGCCGACGGGACAGGAGGTCATGCGGACGGCATGCGCGTACACCGCCCGCGCGTGCGCATCGTAGATGGCGGCGAACAGTTGCTGGTCCACACCGAGTAATGTCCGCTCGCCGCCGGTCGTTGCGCTTGACGCCCGTCACGCCAGCGGGCCGTTGGTTGGATTCACGATAACCGGGAGCACCTGCATACGAGTTGGGGAGGCGTCTGCGGCACCTCGTGTTCGATGCCCATGAGAAACGACAGCGCCAGTGCACCCCGCGTTCGCAGAGCCGCCGGTCGGAAAGTGGCGACCACACCGCGAGCAACTCCGCGGTGAGGTTCCGTGTCCGTGGCGTCCGACGCGGACACGGAGCATCCGCGAGAGAAACTCGTTTGGCGGACCACCGCGACCACTGCTACGTTCTCGGAGGCCGTGCGAGAGAACGAGGAGGTGGTACCCGTGAACGCAGTATCGACATGGGTGCTCTCCTCCGGGGTCACGGTCGGGCGATAGGTCGTCCGGGAGCGCCGTTCCAGTGCACTCCCGAAAGGCACGACCATGCATTTCACTTCCGAGCAACGCCTCGACGACGGCGTCCTCGAACGCGAATTCAACCTCGGCGAGATCCCCGGGATCCTGTGGACACCCACATCGGCATCCGCATCCGCACCGGCGCCGCTGATCCTGCTCGGCCACCCTCCCCTCGGGCTGCGGAAGATGTACCCCCGACTGGTGGCCCGGGCCCGGCACTCCGCGGCGGAGGGCTTCGCCACGGCCACCATCGAGCTCCCCGGAGGCGGCGACCGGCCCCGCCGGCCCGCCACCGAGCGGGCCCGTGCCGACATGCGCCGGGCGATCGAGGCCGGCGAGCCCGTCAGCACCGAGATCGTCGACGCCCTCGTCCTCCCACTGGTCGAAGAGGCGGTGCCGGAATGGCAGGCGGCCCTGGACGCCTTCCTTTCCCTGCCCGAGATCGGCGGCCCGGTCGGCTACTCGGGGGGATTGATCTCCATCGGCATCCGGCTGGCGGTGGTCGAGCCTCGCATCTCGGCCGCTGTTCTGTTCGCCGGGAGTCTCGTGCCGCGCGCCATGTTCGAGGAGGCCCGGCAGGTCACCATTCCACTGCACGTCCTGTTGCAGTGGGACGACGAAGGGAATGACCGGCAGGCGGCCCTGGACCTGTTCGACGCCCTCGGCTCCAAGGAGAAGTCCCTGCACGCCAACCTCGGCGGGCACACCGGCGTCCCGCAGTTCGCGGGGGACGCCGCGACCCTGTTCTTCAACCGACATCTGAAGTGAGGCCGGGCCGTCAGACCGGCAGCAGACGGTAGCTGATGTCGGCCGGCATACCACTCGTCGAGGACAGGTCCCGGCCCCGACGTTCAACACCGTCTGCGCGTCCCCAGCGCATGCCAGATCTGCGCGGCGATCCGCGGCTCGGTGCGCCGTGTCGCGGTATAGCGCCGCCGATCGCGTCGTACAGCCGGGCCTCCAGCATCTTCAGTTGCTCCTCCGGTGTCACCTTCAGTCCCTTCGCCTGTGCCTCAAGTTCTCTGTCGATGGCCGCCACCATGGCGTCGGCAGGATCACGCAGCTCCAGCAGCAGGCCGCGTAGTCGGCGCAGGTGCGCGACCGCTTCGGTGGAGACGCGCCCCACGGCCCAGTGATCTTCCACGTCACCGATCATGCGGCCTGACGCCACACGAGGGTCAGACGATCCCCGTGTACGTCGCCGCGGGTGTGGGGAGCAGGCTTTCTGAGCTGGGACGATATCCGGGCCGACTGTCGTTTTGCAGCATTTTCGCAGATTCCGGCATTTGGTGACAAGGTCTACATCGCGTACGGCAACCAGTCGTGACGGGGCCGAGGCCATGGCCATGGCCATGGACGAGATCTTCGGGCAGGGCGGGCCGAAGGAAGCCGGCAGCCAGCCCTGAATCCCACACGTAGCTCCCTGTTTGGCTCCCTGCGCCCGACTTTCAGTCGGGCGCAGGTGCCTCACCTGCCGCAACGTGGCGTGCGTGGCACCGGTGGCAATTACCTCCGGGGTAATCGCACCGCCCGACCGCTCTCGGCTACGTTCGCGGTCATCGCTCACACCCCCGCACGAAGGGAAACCCGTGGTGCCCGCTTACGGTTTCGCTCATCTCCGCAGCCGCCGGAATCACTCCGACGTCATCGAGTACCTGGAGCGCATCCAGGACACCCTCGACCCTTACGCCGGCCGCTTCGTCATCCACGGTCCGCCGGCCGAAGTAGTGGAGGGCACGTGGCCCGGCAGCATGGTGCTGATCGAGTTCCCCAGTCTGGACGATGCCCGTGCCTGGTACGACTCTCTGGCCTATCGGAGCATCCTGCGCTTGCGTACCGACCACATCGAAGGCGACCTACTGCTGATCGAAGGTGTCGGGCCGGATTACCACCCGGCCGAACGAGCTCGCAAGCTGCAAGCGGAAGCCGGCCGATCGAGCGAGTCGACCACGTAGTCCAGCGCTCGCGGAACCAGTACCGATCCGGGTGCGGGCGACAGTCCAGCGTCGTGGCGGAGACATTGCTCCGGCTACAGGAGCTGTTCCTTCAGGGTCCGCTGGTATCGGGCTTCGGACACTGACACTCCGTCATAGTCGTCAGCCTGGACTGCGCCATCGGCGACGTAGCCAGCCCGCTCGTAGAAACGATGTGCTCGGGTGTTCTCGTCGATGACCCACAACCGCATCCGGTCGAGACCGCGGGCAAGTGCGTGGGCATGCACGCTTCGAGCAGTGTGCGGCCGATTCCGGACCCGATGAGTGAGGGCTGAACGTACAGAGCGTAAAGCTCACCCGTGGCCGCAGGTGTTCCGGCGCCGCGAAAGGGCCCGAAGCAAGCCCAACCCACCACCCGTCCAAGGGTGTCGACCGCCACCAGGTTGGTCGGACCCGCCTTCGACTCCCTGAAGTGCTGTCGACGCCGCCGAGTATCTGCTTCGACCGTCATCCCGTCGAGGTGGGATCGGGGAACGATCCCGACATACGCGGCCTTCCAGCCCGTCACTCGTATCGCCGTCGCCTTCGAAGGCGAAGCTCCAATGGGTGCCGGCCCGGCCGACCGCCATGAGGGCCTTGTCGTCGTGGGACGAGAACTCCGTTCGCCGCGGCCGTCACCGTGGTGGGTCTCGTCGCCTGGGTCTGGGGAGCGGCCGTCTCCGTCCCGCAAGCAGCCCGATGGCGTCCCCGTGGCGGCGAGTAGACCCGGCTGGACCACGACGAGGCCGGCGCGTTCGACACCCCGTCACACTGACGCCCTGACGCCCTGCCGCACTCGCCCATGCCATGCCCATGCCCATGCCCGCGGGACACGTGGTCGGGATGGGGCCCCTGCTCAGCTCGCCGTTTGACCTGCGGTGTCCGGTGACGGAGGTTCGCTTTCGGCGGTGAGGGTGGTGACGTGGGCGGTCCACGACCAGGGCTCGTCGGGCGGATCCCAGTTCACCTCGACGTCGATGTCGTGGCAGTCGCGCGCGAGTTCCGTCACCATCGCCGCAGCCGCGTCCCGGGCGTCTTGCGAGTCACTGTTGATCGGCACGCTCAGGCGCCCGCAAAGTATTCCCCCGTCCATGGTGTGGACGCTGGTGCGCCAGCCCTCCGGCGTCCCCAACAGGACGATCCCCTTCGGAATGCCGAGGACGAGCCGCTTCTTCCTCACCTTCTTGCGTCTCACCATGCCGCCATCCAACATCATGGGGTTCGTGGCGATGACTTCGGGTGAAGGATCAACCGCCACGGCGCGGTGTGGTGCGTGTCTTGTGATCGTGCCTTCGTGGAGCGGTCACGCCCGGTCCCGACGCGGTGGGGTGGGTGTCCCGGCGCGGCGCCGGTTCCACAGGGTGGCCGTCACTGATGCGGGAGGTCGATGCCGGCTGCGCGCAGGTTCGCCTCGATCAGCGCGTTCAGCCGGGCGATGGCCGGCGCCTGGTCTTCCCGGTGGCGGTTGACCAGTCCGTACCGGGAGGCGGTGTCGGAGCGGCTTCGAGACCCGGTCGGCATCGTCAGTGGTGTGGGGTTGGCCAGGAGCTTGTCGGTCAGTGCGGACGCCAGCTCCTCGATCCGCGGGTCGTCGGGGTCCCAGGACGTGGCATCCGAGCCGATCTTGGTCAGTTCGACGAACTCGGGATCGTCGAGACCGTGTTCAAGCCTGGTCAGGAAGGTGTCGAAGATCTCCGGGACCAGCGCCCGGGTCAGCACCAGGGCTTCCCGTTGAGTGGCCACGTAGTCGTGACGGAAGCCGAGTTCGGTGAGTCGGTCCAAGACCGCGCAGGCCCGGTCGGGCAGCAGGACCCGGTCGCCATGTGCGAGCCGGTGCAGCGTGTCGCGGCGCCCGATCAGGTCCTCGATCCGTTCGGTGAGTCGACGATGGACATCGTCCAGGGCGGCGGCGAACCGCTCGGGGTCGGCGTCGAGCAGGTCACCGATCTCGGCCAGCGGCACGCCGGCCCCGGCCAGGGTCCGGACCTGGACCATCCGGAGCAGGTCACCCGATCCGTAGCGCCGATAGCCGGAACCGTCACGTTCCGGCTCGGCGACCAGGCCGAGCCGGTGATAGTGCCGCACGGTCTTGATCGTGACGCCGACGAACGCCGCCGCCTGACCGATCGTGAGTCCGTCTGCCATCGGCTCAGCTCACCTCCGGATCGTGGGCGGCTCCATCGTGGGCTGCCGCGGTCTCGCGCAACACGTCGGCACGGTGGTCCTCGCGCAGGATCGAACCGTGGTCGCCGAAGGCCTGCGCGCTCACCTTGAGGTGGAGGTCGCGGGCCGTCACAGGGGCGAGGGTATCGCGCATCCGTTCCAGGTCATCGCCTCGCCGTCGAGGTCGGCGTCCGAGGCGACCAAGGATCGCACCAGGGATCGCACCGGGAGGGTCAACGTGTCGAGGTACGGGCCCAGGCCCGCGTTCAGCTCGTGGGCCCGGATGGCGATCTCGGCGTACCGGCCGGCGCGAAACCGCGACCAACGGCTGGTCGGGCGACGGGACTCCTGCGAACGGCGCCGGTCAGGACCCGGGCCCCTGACGACTCCCTGATCGCGACACGTGTTGACCTTGACCTTGGGTCAGGGTGCACGCTCCTCGCATGGCCGCCTCAAGGGGCCGGCCGGCCGGCGAAAGAAGCCGTGGATCGAGCACCGTGGACAAGGAGATTCATGATGGAAACGAACAACAGCGGCTTCTCCGAAGCAGGACTGAGCAGACTTCACGACGTGCTGGCACGGCATGTGGAGTCCAAGAGGATTCCCGGGCTCGTCGCCTTGGTCGGCCGTGGCGGCCAGACTCACGTCGAGGCGATGGGGACGATGCGCCACGACGGTGGCCCGCCGATGCGCCGGGACACGATCTTCCGGATGGCGTCCACCACCAAACCGGTCACGATGGCGGCGGCGATGGTGCTGCTCGACGAGTGCCGGCTGCGGCTGGACGACCCCGTGGATCCGTGGCTGCCCGAACTCGCCGACCGGCGCGTGCTGAAGCGGCCCGACGGCCCACTGGAGGACACCGTCCCGGCACGGCGGCCGATCACCGTACGGGACCTGCTGACCTCCACCTTCGGACTCGGAGTGGACTTCGAGTCGATGGACTCCCCCATCAGGGCCGCGACCTTCGAGCGCCTCGACTACAGCGTGGCATCCGGGCCGGCGCCCGACCCGGACGAGTGGATGCGCCGCCTCGGTGAGCTGCCGCTGTCGTACCAGCCCGGCGAACGGTGGCAGTACGACCTCTCCAACGAGGTGCTCGGCGTTCTCGTCTCCAGGGTCACGGGCCGGCCATTGGAGGCGTTCCTGCGCGAACGCGTCCTCGATCCCCTGGGAATGAAGGACACCGCCTTCCACGTACCCGCCGACAAGATCGACCGGCTGCCACCCCTGTACGGGCCCGATCCTCGGACCGGCGAGTTCCTCGTGTGGGACGAGGCGGCCGGCGGAAGGTCCAGCCGGCCTCCGGCGTTCCAGGGCGCCGGCGGCGGGCTCGTCTCCACCGTCGACGACTACCACGTCTACTTCCGGATGCTGCTGAACCACGGGACGCACGGGGGCGAACGGATCCTGTCCCGGCCGGCCGTCGAGCTGATGACCACCAACCGCCTCGCACCCGGACAGCAAGCCGCCCGGGACACCATGTACAGGAACATCGCCCACATGACGGCTGGTCAGGGACAGCACGGCGGCTGGGGTTTCGGGATGGCGGTACGCACCCACCGTGGCGACTACGGGCCCCTCGGCCAGTTCGGCTGGGACGGCGGCACCGGCACCACCGCCTACGCCGACCCGCACCACCAACTCACCGGAATCCTGCTCACCCAGGTCGGAATGTCCACCCCGGACTCGGCGCGGCTCATCCACGACTTCTGGACCACCCTCTACCAGGCCACCTGCGACTGACGACGAACACGCCGAGCGCCGAACGCGGTGGCCGGGCCGCGTCACGCCCGTCACGCCCATCGCGGTTCTGGCGCTCTCAGGGGAGTGCCACGCCGAGTGGGCCAGTCCTGCGTACGGCTCCAACCAGGCGGCAGGGATCGATGAGACCTGGATCCGTGAACACCGCGGCGTGTCCGCCACACCGCAAGGCATCGCCCAGTGGCGGGAGTTCATCGAGGCGGCCAAGCAGCGACCGGAGCAGCTCCACTGCCGTGTCGCCCGCTCCGAAACGGAGATCGTCGGCTTCCTCTGTGGCCCCGGGACGAGGTGGTCACCCTCGGGCCGATGTATCTGCTCGACGTGGCCCGGGGCCAAGGTGTCGGAGGCCGAATGATGGGCGAGTTCCTCACCTGGGCGGGCACCTCACCCATGCGGCTGTGGGTCACCGAGTACCGCGTGCAAGCCATCCGGTTCTACGAGCGCCACGGATTCTGGACCACGACCGAGCGCGAGATCTGGCGAGGAAGACTGCCGAATGTGCGCATGACTCGCGACCCCGTGTGAGCGACGACCTCAGTCGAACCGCACGGGACCTGATCACCTGAGTCGGGACCGGTTCGGCGGACGCGTGTCCGAGCCATCGGAGTCGGTGGAATGGCCGGCGACGTCGAACACCTCGTTGAGTTCGTGGAGTTCGTTGGCGGCCTCGACCTGGCGGGGGTTGTTCAGCCGGACGAGGGCGTCGTGGGCGATGGTGAGGGTCGTGTGGGCTTCGTGGTGGCGGGTGAGACGGTGCAGGACGATGCCGAGGTCGAGGCGTGCCGGTTCGCTCCAGGCGGGCATGCGGGCCGCCTCGAAGTGGGTGAGCGCGTAGCGCAGCGGGTCCTCCGCGTCGTTCCATCGGTGCAGGGCCGCAAGGTCGTTGCCGATGTGCTGGCGGGTCACCGCCAGGTAGAGGCCGATCAGTTCTGGTGGCTTTCCAGGGACGCCGGCGCAGCATATGGCCTCGCTGCGTCGGTGAATGGTCAAGGCTTCGGGCGCACGACCGACCTGACGCATGTGTTGGCCGAGGGTGTTGAGCACCGTCAGTTCGGCAAGGCGGCTTGGCGCGCCGGTCTGATGGTTGAGGTGGTGCGCGGCTTCTTGGAGTCGGGTGATGGACTCTTCGGTCCGTCCGAGCCGGTGAAGGGCTCCGGCCGCGTAACCCAGGGCCCAGCCGACCTGGAGTTGGTCGCCGCTCTCGCGCGCCGCGCCCAGCGCGTCCTGCGCGGTGGTCAGGGCGGAGGCGTGATCGTACAGGCACATGTTGTAGGCCCAGGCCAGGTAGTTGAGGTGGACTGCCTCGTCACGTCTACTACCAAGGATCCGGGCGGAGTTGACGGCCCATTGGAAGACCTGGGCCCACAGTTCCCAGTGCGGGGTGCGGTCGGAGAACCAGTGCATCGCTTCGGCGGTGTCGATGACCTGCTGGTGCAGCCCGCGGCCCTGGGCGCGGTCCAGGGCCGTGAGCCACTGGGCGCGCTCTGCCTCCAGCCAGATCCGGGCCTGCTCCTGGTCGGCGGGCGCGGTGGCGGGGTCCGGGTCGCAGGTGGGGGTGGTGTCGGGG
>NZ_LGDE01000450.1 GCF_001279725.1 Streptomyces sp. WM4235
GGGTGAGGACGGCGAGGCGGGGGCTTCCGGTGGGGGCCCAGGTGGGTCGGTCGGTTCGATGGTGGCGGGGTCCGCGTCCTGCTCGCTGGGGGGGTAGGGCGAGGGGGGCGAGGTCGCTGATGACGAGGTCGAAGTCCACGTGGAGGGATTGTTCGGCGACCTGGGTGCTGATGATGACGAAGGGGCGGGCCAGTCGTGTGCCTCGGGGTCCGGTCCAGCGTTGGAGTCGTCGTGTGACCGCGGTGCGTTGGCGTGCGGGCATGCGGGCGTGCAGGAGTCGCACGAGAGGTTTCTGCCCTGGTCTGTTCCATGTGGTGGTGAGGAGGTCGTGGGTGGCTTGGGCGTCGGCGACGGTGTTGCAGACGATGAGGGCGCAGCCGCTGTGTGTCTCTCGGAGGGGGATGAGGAGTTTGAGGATGGCGCCCGCGCGGCCTTCGGGGAGGTCGGGGTCGTGGGGTGTGGCGGCTGTGGTGGAGGTCGATGGTGAGTTGGTGGGCGCGGTGTGAGCCGAGGGATTTGCTGGTGGTGACGGTGCCGGTGGTGTGGTCGGTGTAGGTCCAGCCGGGGTAGCTGGGTGTGAGGGTGGGGGTGTCGTGGTGGCCGGCGCCGTGGCGGTAGGCGTGGACGAGGGAGGCGGCGCTGTCGCCGGTGACGGTGGCGGAGAGGAGGACGACGGGTACGCCGAGGGCGCCGAGCCACTGGAGGAGCCTGAGGGTGAGTGCGTGGCCGTGGGCGTCGTAGGCGTGTACTTCGTCGATGATGACGGTTTTGCCGGACAGGCCCAGCCAGCGGAGCATCATGTGGCGGTGTGGGAGTACGGCGAGGGCGGCTTGGTCCCAGGTGCCGACGGTGATGCCGGCGAGGAGGCCTCGGTGGCGGCCGCGGAGCCATTCGGCGACGGTGCCGGGTTCGCAGGTTGCGGTGTTGAGGTCGTCGGGGGTGTAGGAGGCGTCGAGCCAGGCCATCGCGTGCAGGAGCGTGACGGGCGGCGGGGTGCGGCAGTTGGCGCGGGCGTGGTCGCGGACGCGAGCCCACATGGCATCGGTGGTGGCCATGGTCGGCAGGAGGAAAGCGAGACCTTTGGTGCCGGCGGCAGGTCCCATGACCCTTTCTGCGTAGAGAGCCGCTTCGGTTTTGCCCTCGCCCGGTGGGGCGGTGATCAGAAGGAGGCCGGCGCCGGATCGGGCGAGGCCTGGCAGGTGCTGGGTCAGGCTTTCCTGCACGGGGTGCAGCCTCTGGCCGCGCAGGTGCGGGAAGAGCTCCGTGAAAGCGCGGGTTCGGCGCCAGGAAGGTGGGCTGAGCTGCGCGTCGCGCAGGGCCGCGGGTGCTGCCCGCCGGGCGCGGCGGGCGTGTCCTTCCCAGTCTGCGGTGCCGTTTCGGGGCCAGCGTCGTTGGCGGGCTTGAATCCAGGGGATCTGGGATGCGAGCCAGTCGGCGAGGATGATCAGTCCTGTGGTGACGACCGCGGCGGGTCCGCCGGCGGTCCGCTTGGGTGGGGCTGGCGTTCCGAACAGGGTGTGGATGAGATGGATGAGGCTTTCGCGCTGCTCGTCCCATGCCTTGTCGCCCAGGGCGGGTACGGCGCCGAGGGGGCAGGTGAGTTCGTTGCCCTGGTGGGAGAGTGCGGGGGCGTAGGTGCCGTGGTGTCCGCTGATGAGCTGCCCGATCTGGTGGGCGGCCTGATGGGTGGGGCGGCCGCTCAGGGGCATGCCGTGGATGCGGTGCAGCAATTCCGGGAGGGCGAGGTGGGCTGCCCGCTGGTGGCTGGGTGTTCTGGTTTCGGCGGGGGCCGGCTCGTAGCCGGGCAGTCCGGTCACCTGGTCTGCCCCGGGAGCGCAGGATTGGAATCCGGGCGTGATCTTCCCGAGGTCGTGGAGGCCGGCGAGAGTGACGATGAACAGTCGGGCTTCTTGCTGGGTCAGGCCCCAGCCGTCGGCGATCACGTGGCGCTGTCTGGGGGTCAGGTAGCGCTTCCACAGAGCATCGGCCATGACGGCGGCGTCGATGGCGTGGCAGCCGGCGGGATAGGGGCTTGGTAGGCCGCGGTCCTTGGCCCAGAGCTTTGCTTCGAATGGCGCCGACACTCGGCTTTCTCCGGTTTCCGAGACGGGTGGTGGCCTCGTGCCTGACCGGTGCGAGGCCACCGAAGAGGGATTGCGATGTTCGGTTCAGGGCCGGTATGGGGCGATTGACAGCAGCCCCAGGCCGTAGGCCCTCCCCCGGCCGATGCCGGTCGTGATCGTCTCCCTCAACGCGGTCGGGTCGGTGACGCGCGCGACGCCTTCGAACCGGATGACGGAGTAGCGGACCGGTTTGGCCGAACCGCGCCGGGCCCGCACGTCGGGCTGCGGGATGTCGAGGGCGAGTTGGTTGTCCAAGCCTGCCTTGCCGGCTTGCCGCGCCCACCACTGGAGCGCTTCCTCACCGCGCAGGGGAACGCGCTTGCCTCGCTGTCCCGGCAGCGACTGACTCATCGAGGGATGGGTGTCGACGCGGTACCTGATCACACGTCCTTCGGCGGCCCAGTCCAGGAGCGGATTGAGGTCGCGGTAGGCGATGTCCCGCGCGTATCCGGCGGGAAGGCCGTTGCGGTTGATGGGCAGTGTCGACTGGATCAACAGGACAGGTCCGGCCGCCTCTCGCTCCACGCGGAACAGGGTGTTCGTCGCGGCACGCGGTTGCGGGCCGAGGTTGTCGGGAAACAGCGCCTGGACCCTGTTGTGGAGACTGGTCGCGTCCGTCAGGTCCCGGTGAACGTCTCGGCTGCGTTCCTCGAGCCTCAGCTGGGCCAGCTGCACGGTCCGGGTCAGCGTTTCGGGCACCGTGCTCACACGGTCACCTCCGGCCTGTATGCGGTCAGAGCGTTGATCCACTGCGTTCCCGACCCACTGTCGGGGGCGTGCGGCAGTTCCCGCTGCCGCTCCCACACGGGGCGGCGGGTGAAGCCCCTTCGCGCGCCGGGGGCCGGGGTGTCTCGGACTTCCCCGTCGGGGAGGGCGCCGGGCTCGGGGGCGGTGTCGTAGACGAACGTCGCCGGCTGCCGAGGCCCCCGCCGGAGCGCGGCGCGGTGGATCGGGAGCCGGTCCAGTTCGGCGACGGGATCCGCTACCTGGTCGAACAGGAGGATCGGTGTATCCGGGGTGCAGGAACGGCGACCCAGGAACAGGGAGAACACCGGACGACGCAGCGCGCTGCCCACGAGTTCGGTGGTACGGGCCGGCCCGGTGACCGCGACCGTGAACGCGGCATCCGTCAGGTACCAACGGTCATGAGCCGCAACTTACCCCCGCCCAGTGACACCCGGACGGCTCTTCACGCAGGCACACCTGGCCCGCGGCAATCGCGGGCCAGAGGCGAATAGCACGCAGTTGGAACACCACCCCTTCACCAGTACACGACCCCCGCGGATGGGCGCACCGTCGCCACCGCGATCGCCGTCCTCGCCTGGACCATCGCCTCCACCGTCGCCCTGCGCGGCTGGAGCCTGCGCCCGGTCGTCAACAACTTCCCTGCGCCCGCCCAGCCCGCTCCGGCCTTCCAACCGCAGATCGAGATCCGGCCCGAGATCCACATCCCCACCTCGGCTCCGGCCCCCGACGACGACGCCCCCGACAACGTCCACCGCTTCCAGCGCTGACCCCGGTCGCTCCGCCTGGTCCTCGCCCACCCCCCGCAGCCGCGGGACGGGGCGAGGGCTGGACAGGCCGCCCGGCCTTACGCACCACCCGCCGCGCCCCGCCGACGCCAGAGACGTCTGAGGGCTTCCAGCTCAGTACGAGGAAAGTGCTCACCCCATTTGCCTCGATACGCGCTCTCCCCGTATGTGTCGGCGACTTGGTCGAAACAGCGAATGACTGCCCGAACCAACCGGTCGACGGGCTGCCAACTGCTCCACACCTCCGTGCCGGCGCTGTTGTGCAGTTCGCCGTGGCTCAGCTCCACGATGCGGATCCACACAGTGGTGTCCTGCCGGTAAAAGACCCACCGGTAGGCAGTGGGTTCGGCTTCGAACTGCGTTCGGACCTCGGTCTGCCCGGTCAGCACGCGGCTGACGGCGTTCAGTAGGTCTTCCGGTGCCTCGCTGATGGAGGACGCTGTGAGGTCTGCTTCCCGCTCGTGGTCGGCGATGGTGCAGTTAGCCCAGCCCCTGCCGCTGAGCCTCCAGGAAAGGCTCAGGTCACTCGCCATCAAGAAGCCGCCGACTGTTGGTCAGTCCCGCTTGCTGGTCCTCCACCCCAAGGGTCGTCAAGCACTGTTTCGGGGAAGTTCGCCGTAAGCATTTCGTCGATGCAGCTGCGCAACCCAACGCCGGTGGGGTCGATCCAGGTGAGCCACGGCACCGGCTGGAGCAGGTCGTCGTATTGACGGATGCCGGGGTCGGTGAGGAGGGCGCGAAGCTCGTCGGGGGCGGGGTCGGTGACCAGGCACAGCCAGGCCAGGCCAGCGCCGATGCGGACCTCGGGCGGCCGTCCGGGATCCGACCACAGATCCCGGGCCCACCTGGGAGCGTCTTCATCTGAATGTTCGCGGGCGAGTTGGGCGATCGCCAGGATCAGGCTCACCCGGACCACCGCATCATCTTCTCTCGCCAGCTTGGACTGCAGAGCAGAGAGGACGTGTGAAAGCTCGCCGGTCGCCGCCGCCAGGACGTAGGCGATCTCGGAACGGACCTCGGGGTCGGGGCTGGCGAGAAGCGGGAGTAGAAGGTGCAGGTCGTCCGTGACGGCCTGACGGGCCGCCTGGATCGTCCAGTCCACCGGGCACATCGTGCTGCCCTCGACCATCAACGGCTCCTCAGCGACCTGGAGCAAGCCTTCCCGCGTTCCGTCCCCCATGTGCTGACACCGGCCGATCTCGGCGACCAGGCGAAGGGTCTGGGCACGGAGTTCGGGGCGCCCAGTCGCCGCGACCCGGAGCAGGAACGGCACCGCCAGTGCCCCCACCGCGATGGTGCCGCCTTGATGATGAAGATTGTTCCAAAGCCGCTCCAAGGCCCTGTCGGCTGCGTTGGCGTCCCCGGACGCGAGCGTGGCGAGCAGTCCGGGGATCTCCTCGCCCGGGCCGTAGAAGTGCCGGAACTGCTGCCAAGGGACCTCGTCATACCTGAACCGGTCCTTGACCTCCCTCGGGACCGCGCCCAAGGCCGTCCGCACGTCGCAGTCCGTGCCGGCCCATCGTTCCGGCCAGCCGGCCCAGAAATCATCGTCCACGGCTTGGCCTTCCACCCCATTGACAGCATCCGAACGCGGGGATTCTAACGACTGGTGATCAAGGGGCGGACCCTTCTGCCGCACTCCGGTGACATCGCAGCACGGCGACGTCATTTCTCGTGTGCATCTGCAGCACTCAAGATCGCCAACTGCTGTCCAAACAGCCGGCCAAACGCTGCTACTTCACGACTTCACGTGAACGAAGCCAACACCTGAATACCGCATCTCCGGAACAAGTGCACTCCGCCAGTACCGCTGCGCACCCAGGGCCGCTGCGACCCCTGCGCCAGGGGCTACGAGCCCAGCCCCGACACCTACTTCACGTTCCCGGCCCCGGTCACTCACCGCCCGGCCGCCTGATCCACGACCACCTTGGAAGGAGAGTCGCCGTGCCAACGGCCACCCCGACCACGTGATCCTCCGCTGACGGTCCTGGCGGCTGCCTGATCCACCCGCCCCGCGCACCGCGCGGGCCGGGTGGCGACGGGGAGCCGGACAGCCCGGCCGGAAGGGACTACGACATGACCCTCAACACCGCCACCGCCACCGCGACGTCGACCAGCGACCCGGGCCGGCACTTGGACGAGGCCTGCGTCACGGTCACCGGCGAGATCGCCCGCATTGACGGCAAGGCGTCCTTACTGCTCGCCTTCACCGGCGCGGTCCTCGCCGGACTTGCCGGCCTCGCGGGCAAGAAGCTGCCACTGCCCGCCCAGGTCGCAGGCGGCGCCGCCGGCCTCGCGCTCGCGGCCGCCGCCGTGCTGCTGCTCCTGGTCGTACGGCCCAACCTCGGCGACCGTGGCCGCAGCGTTCGGGAGGGATTCCCTCTCTGGGCGCGGCTGGACGAGGCCGGCATCCGGGCCTCCATGAACGAGGACACGCGCACTGCCCGGATCAAGGCGCTCTCCACCATCGCGGTCACCAAGTTCACGCGCCTGGCCCGCGCGGTCGACACGATCCTCACCGCGCTCGCCCTGCTCCTGGTCGCCGCCATCCTCGCGGTCACCGGATGAGCATCCGGCCGTACGCGCTCGCCCCGGTCCTCACCGCCGTGGCCGCCGTCGCCGCCCGGCACACTCACCCCGCCGCACGCCCCGACACCGACAAGGAGCAGTAACCCATGGCCCTCACCCTGTTCGCCCGCCGTCCCGAGCCCGTCGAAGCGCCGGCCCCCGAGCCGTGGCCGGAGACCGGCGAGACCTGGAAGCCCGAGGGCGTCACCGTCGTCGAGCGGTACTACAACCTCGGCCACGCGGTCGTGCTCGTCTTCCTCGCCAGCGGTTGCCACGTGGTGTCCTGCCTCGGCTGCCACTACCAGGCGACCAAGCTCAAGGCGCACTACAGCACCATGCTCACCCTGGACGAGGCGGCCGAACTCGCCAACACCCACGCGGCCGGCTGCCGGGCGCTGCCCCGCGACATCCCCGCCCGCCCTGACGAGGAGGCCTCCCGCGAACTGCTGCGCACCACCGTGCGCGCCATGCGGAAGCGGGATGAGCGCGTGAACTTCTACCTCTACCTGCTCGACACCCAGCGTCTGGCCCTCCAACGGACCAACGAGTGGATCGTTGGCGAACTGGAGCGCCTGGCCGAATCAAGACCGTCACCAGCCGGCTCGGCCGTTTACACATCCGCCGAACCGACAGTGCGGGCGATTGGCAGCTCGCGCACCACACCCTCGACGGGGTCGACACGATCCTGGCCGAGCAGACGGCGGCCGCGTACGCGGCCGCCGTCGACCACGCCTACCTCGCCGTCGTGCGGAACGTGGACGGCCTGCACGTACAACCCGGCGTCTTGGAAATCCACGACCGCATCCTCGGCGACACCCTCTACCTGGAAGGCATCCTGACCGGCGCCCGCGGCCGCTGCCTGGCTCCGGAACTCATCGAGCGCCTGGCCGACGCCGTCGACCACGGACACGAACTGACCCTGCTGCTCGCCGACACCGTCCGCGCCACGACGATCGACCACACCCCGACGGGAAGCCCGCACCGGCACGGCGAACCCCACCGTGCCGTCCCGTACTTCGCCGAGGCCGGTACCGGCGCCTGCCCCCACGGCGGCAGCCCCCATGCCCGGCACACCGGCTGCGACGACGACGTCCTGATCTGCCTCGACAGCCCCATCGGCGACCATTGCCCCGGCTGCCAGGACACGGCCGGCGAGCCGGTGCCCTGGATCCTCTGCCCGTACCGGCCCGCGTCCGCGGACCTCCAGGACGGAGGCACGCTGTGAACCGGCACGACCCCAATCCGGCACCAGGACCGGAAGCGGAGAAGGCGCTGAGCGTGCTCGCCGAGACCGCCACCGAACTCGCCGACAAGTCGTGGAACTTCACAGCCGGCCTCGTCTGCCCCGAGAGCGTCGCAGGACCGGCCGGCCACCTCCGCGACATCGCCGGCCGGCTCGCCGCATACGCGGCCCGGGTCGACCACCTCCGCGACCACGCGTCGACCCACCGATCGAAAGGACCCGAAATGGACCCGCTGAACCTCCCCGCCGGCGCCGTGTGCGTGATGGTCGGCCCGCCGGGCTCCGGCAAGTCCACCTTCGCCGCCCGCTACCCCGACACCTGGCGCGTCTCCCTGGACCTCTACCGACACCTGGCCACCGACTCAGAAACCGACCAGTCCGCCACCCCCGTCGCCGTCGAGATCCAAAACCTCCTCCTGGACGCCCGCCTCGCCCGCGGCCTCACCACGATCGTCGACAGCACCTACGTGCACGTCCACGTTAGGAACGGGCTACTTGCCCGCGCCCGCTACTGGCAACGCCCCGCCATCGCCGTCCTGTTCGACGTCCCGCTGGTCACGGTCGAAGCGCAGAACGCGGGCCGCGACCGCGCGGTGCCCGTCCACAGCGTGCGCGAACACCACCAACTGTTCCCCACCCCCGCCCGCCTGTACGACGAAGGCTTCACCGGCGTTTACCGGATCTCCGAACTCGACACGGCCGGAACCCCGCAGTGAGCCGCGCGGCCCCCAGCCCGCACTCCCATCACCATCCAGCTCGACTTCTGACAAGGAGGCTCTCATGGCCGTCCAGACAGTGCAGTCCGACACCTTCACCGCGCTCGACACCTGCTTCACCACGGAGCTCGCCGCCCTCATCGGCAGCGAACCGCCGCGCAGCCTCACCCCGAACCGGTTCCTCGACCTGATCGAAGAGGTCCGCGACGTCCTCGCCGACTCCAGCCTCGGCAACCTCCAGGACGCCAGCGACGAACTGGACTCCGCCGCCACCTACCTCACCGACGCACTGACCGAGCCCGGCGCCGATCGGCCCGTACTCCTGGCCCGCGCGCGCACCCACCTGCGCGACGCCATCGAGACGGCCAGCTGAACCGCTGCCCGAGTTGAGCACACTCTGTGCCGCCCCGGACCCCACACCCGACGGGGCCGGGGCGGCCGCAGTGGCCCCTCAACACAGAAAGGAAACGGACGTGCAGCTGGCCTACTTCGAGGTGGACTTCCCCATACACAGCACCGAGCAGCACGGTCTGCACGTCTTCACCGGCCGCGCCGACAGCCCCAGCGCCGCCGTACGGATCGCCCACGAGGTCTACGACGCGGCACGCGCCGACCAGGAGACCGGACTTGAGCTCCCCCACGGCCGGCCGGACGGCTGGGGCGTCTGCGGATACCGGCCCGGCTGGGAACTCGACTGGCCCGCCGCGACCGCCGGCCGCTGGACGAACCCCAACCGCTGCACCAAGCCCAGCACTTACGACCTGTAGCTCTGCCCCGGGACGGGCGCTCAAGGCGTCCAAACCAGTTCGCCCGTCCCGGGCCCACCCAACCCGTACGAGACGAGAGACATCTCGGGATCTGAAGAAGTCAAGCAGCCACTGCCACTGGCGAGGACGCGGGCTGATTGAAGGCGAGCTTTTCGTCGAAGAGGGCTCGTTTCTGCAAGCAGTGGAACAGCTGCCCGAGCAGGCGATTGAACAGGTGCCGTTGGGCTTGCGCGTGCCAGTCGCCGACGTCGCGCCGGTGGCGGTAGTGGGCCTGCGCGCCGGGCGACGATCGCAGGGAGGAGAAGGCCCAGAGATAGCCGGCGTGGTGGAGCCGGTTGTTCTTGACCATGCGGCGTCCGACGTAGTGCTTCTTGCCGGAGGCGCGGGTGATCGGTGCGGATCCGGCGTATGCCTTCAGCCCGCGGGCGTCGGTGAAGCGGTTGCGGTCGTCGCCCGTCTCGGCAAGAACTCGTGCCGCGAGCTGGACGCCGAGGCCCGGGAAGCTCAGGAGTATCTCGGCATCGGGATGCTCGCGAAAGCTGCTGTCAACGGCGTCGGCGAGATCTTCACTGGCCTGGCATGCTGCTTCGAACTGCTTCAGCAGAGCGAGAAGCTGCTTGCCGAATGCATCCTCGACAGCCACAGGCTGGTGGGCGTACTCGGCTCGCAGGACACCGCGCAGGCGGGCGGCCTCTTCCTCAACGCTTCGGACGCGGCCGGCGTGCTTGAGAGCGGAACGCAGCTGGCTCAGCGACAGCCGGGAGCCTTGGGTGGGTGTCGGTGCTTTGGCCAGGATGATGCGGGCTTCCTCGCGGGCCAGGCCGCCCTGCTTGGGCAGGAAGGCGTCCAGGGCAGCGGGGTAGTACTCGCGCAGCAGAGAGCGGATCTGGTTGCCGATCTGCTGGCGGTTCCAGACGGCGTCCTGTTGGGCTCGGGCCAGCACCGCGATGGCCTGGACCTGCTCGGAGTCCGCTGGCAGCGGCCGATGCATGGCTATGTCGGTGCGGAGAATATTCGCCAGCACGAAGGCGTCACCCGGGTCTGACTTCTTGCGGGAGACACCATGACGGTCGCGATAGCGGGAGGCGGCAAGGGGGTTGATCGCGAAGACTTTGCGGCTGCCCGTTCGCAGGGCTGCGACCAGTAGGCCTCGGCTGGTCTCGATGGCCACCGGTATCGGCGACTCAGGGCTGTCGCCATGCTCGGCCAGGAGATCCAGCAGCATCCGGTAGCCCGCCGCGTCATCACCGATCCGGCGTTTGGCCACGAGCCCGCCGGCCTCATCGACCAGTGCGATGTCGTGATGCCGTTCTGCCCAGTCAATTCCGCAGAACACAGTCACAGGTTCTCCCGTCATCGAGTTGTTTGCGCAGGTCACGAGCTCATGCGGGTCACGCGGCGTCCTAATCCCAGGACTCATTCGGTCCGCCATCTCGGTAGCCGTTCGCGACACCAGCGCACCCCAGGGGCCTCTGTCTGCGCCAGAGCTCACGGCTCGCGGAGATGAACAAGAGGTCGCCCTGCGGCGGGCTCGCGCCACGACGGCAACGAACGACATACGGCGGTGGGTTTCACAGGACGTGCAGACGCCGGGCTGCGTCGCTCTCTCGTGAGGCCTCAAAGGCCGGGGAGACTCCCAGGCGTCTGCCCGACGTCCACATGCCCCGTGAAACCCACCAGCGTGACGGCGCCGCTCTATCGGAAGGCCTCATGGGCCCGGGGCCTTACAGACGTCCGTCACCAGGGAGGTCCAAAAGACCAACTACAGCCTCTGGAGCCACCTTCACTACGGATTAGGGAGATCCTCAGTATGGACTCCGTCCTGCACGCTTCGGGCCGGATCGGCCCGCGCACCCTCCTGATCACCACCGCCGCCGTGCCACTGACCGGCTGGGTCGTCCACGCCGTCGCGCTGCACAAAAAGCTCGCCGCCACCAAGCGCGACCCGCTGACTGGCCTCATGCGCCGCGACTCCTACACCGCCCGCGCCCGCCGGCTCTTGGCTCGCCACGGTGACGGCACGACTGTGGTCATGGTCATCGAGGCGGACCCCATGGACGGCTACGCCTGGGACGGAGACCACCGGTGGACACTGGAGTTGGTCCGGGAGTGGTGGCGGGACCGGGAGCGGATCCTGGAGTACCTGAGAGACCAGGTGCACGAGTGGGAGCGGTACGACCGGTGGATCCCGAACCAACGAGCAGTTGAGGGCGCCCTGGACTTCGCCGCCTACATCGCTGGCGGCACCGACTCCGGAAGCGTGGAGACGGACCTGCAGATCTACCTCTATTGGCTACAGGAACGCCGCTCTCCCTCCCCGGCCGACCGACTGCCCGAGCTCTGAACCGATATACCCGACTTGCCTGAGACAGGACAGCGGCACGGCAGCCTCACATGACTCTGCAGCCACCACAGGTCGGACGGCGGGGCCCGAGACCACGGCAACGAGAAGTGAGGCAGAACCCCGGCCATCCTCCCAATCGAACGCAAACATCACGCTCCGGGACTGTCCCCAAGATCTGTGCCAGAACCCGCAACTCGCCGATAGAGCCACCGGGCCGCATACATTGATGGGAAGGGCGGAAAGGCGAGGGGGCGGGGCAGATGAACGAGGATGCGTTGCAGGCGGGACACCGGCGCCGCGGAGTCGATGTCGGGCCTTGGGACGTGAGTGAGACGGGATGGCAGGCGCTGGATCTGCTCGATTTCGGAGGATTACAGATCCCCCGTGAGAATGCGCGCAAGGTGCATCTCAATCGGATGCGGTCCAGTGCGGAGTACGCAGAGGTGGTCCTCATCCGCGACACGACCGCAGGGTTGCAGCTCCAGGCGTTTCGCTCAGCCGGAGAGCCGGGGTGGGAGGAGGCCCGGGTCCAGCTCGAAGCGGATGTGCGGGCACGGGGTGGTGAGGCCGGATCATGGTCCGGACGAGCGGGCATCGAGCTCCAGGCGGTGATCCCCGTGGTGGGTAACGCTCACGGACGTGACTCCGCAACGGTGCGGTTCATCGGGTGCGACGGACCGGGATGGCTCCTGAGGGGGGTGGTGACCGGTGACGTGGCACTCCCCGGGAGCCGTGACGACTGGGCATACTCCTGCTTCGAGAAGGTCGTGGTGGACCCCTCCTTCGGAGATGCTTCCGCCGTGCCCGGCACCCATGCTCCGGCCGTGCCGCCGGAGCAGGGCCCGGTGATCCCCCTGCGCATGCCCGGGCCGGGCCGTCAGTAGCGGGGGCGGAGTCGTCCCAACGCTTGCCCCTACCGCGCCTGCGGACTTCCAGCCACGACAACGGGATCAACACCTCAGTCGCCATCGCTACGCGCCGACATTCCCGCCCGCACTCGCGACCCCCAAAATTGCGACAGAGTCCGGAAGGTGAGCCAGAACCCGAGAACGGGAGGCACCTCGCGGGCCCCCCGCGGAGCGGGTGGGGTGGCGCGGGACCGGGCGGTCAGGGCGCCCCGGGGGACTCCATCCACGGCGTCGGCGCTGCGTCACACACGGTGCCGACGCCGTGGCTACGAGGGCGCGGGTTTCGGTCTTGGGTTTACTGGGTGCGGGGCACAGCGTCGAAGATCACGGTCATGTCGGCGGTGTAGAGGCCGTTCCGGGTGTCGAGCGGGCGTGCGGCCACGATCGTCATGTCGGCTTGGGTTCCGGGAGTGGAGGTCGCGTCGTCCACGACCTCTTGAGGGAGTGCGGTCAGCGTCACGCCGTGGGACTTGGTGGTCAGTGCGATGGCGTCCCTCCCGTTGTAGAGGGCGGCGGGTCCTCCTTCGATGTAGGCGTGGATGCTGCCTGCCGTTCGGGCCTGGATGGCGCCGGCTTCGTCCTGGGCGCGGGCCAGTTCGACATGGCCGTTGGGGGAGGCGGTGTCGATGAGGCCGGGGAGATCTGCGGCGAGGCTTGCGGCGAGGTCGCCGGGCTCGCGGCCCAGGGATTCGGCGGCTTGGGCGAGCCGGTCCTCCCCGATGGCCCGGGTGATCTGTTCGGCGGTCACGGGCTCGTTGGGGCCGGAGCTGATCCAGGACCGCAGCTGCGGTTCCAGACCGGCGTCTGCGAGGCCCTTCACCGAGATCGGCACGGTTGTCGGCGTGGCCACGCCGTCGTTCACGGGATCGGTCATGCGGGGATCTTTCCCGCCCACGCAAGATCAAACGCAGGGTGGATCCGACCTCTGCAAGGTCCACTGCTACGAGACCGCCCCAGCAGGCCCAGGTGCTGTCGAAACTCGGGATCTGGCGCAATTTCCGTGATCTCGTAGCCGTAAGTGCCACCGGCTGGTCAGGCGAGGATCGGTCCGAGCGCGTGTGCTGCCCGCATGCCGATCGAGGTGCTGACGAACGAGTCTCAGTCGACAAGGTCCCTCGCTTCGTAGCTGGTCAGCCCCATGGAAAGCAGGGGCGGTACCAGTACATTCAGATACCACGCCATGTCAGTCAGGGCCGGCGCTCCTGAGAGCTCCCGTCGGTCGATCGTCGGGGTGAAGGAACAGTGCGATCGGCCGGCATGAAAAAGTAGCTGGCCACCAGTTCCGGCAGTTGAGTGATAGATGCAGACGCCGACGATGCAGTCGATGTTGTCCGGTGAGCCCACCAAGGTCAGGACCTCAGCTGCCTGGTCGGTTGAAGCCGACTGCCAGTCGAACATGTCGTCGTTGTTGACCACGTAGGAGATGCCAAACGGTTCCTGCAGCGACCACCCTTCACCGGCCAGGGCTCGCACCACGGCATCCACTGTGACAGCACGTGCGAACACGAGATCGATGTCGGCGGTCCTGGACATTCGTGGCTCCTCCGGTGGGGTCGATCGATGTCGGAAGCGTTTCACGTGTGGTCATCAGTCATGGAGCGAGGAGTACTCGTTTCCTCAGGAGTGCGAAGCCTGCTCGGCCGAACATCTGGCGTTTGAGCATCTTGATGCGGTTGACGTGCCCTTCCACGACGCCCGAGTTCCAGGGCAGCGTGAGCCCGGCGATGACCGCGGCCCGGTCGCGATCGATGCCGGCGGCGAGGGTGTGGAGACCGGGCAGGTCGTCTTGGCGGACCGCATCGAGCCACTCGGGCAGCCGTTGGCCCTGTCGCTCGGTGAGGATCTGGGCGAAGGAGCGGACATGTCCGGTGAGGCTTCCAGTTCGGGGCAATGGGCCAGGACGGCCTTGAGTCGGAGCTGTTCGACGTCGGAGACGGAGTCGGGGTGGCGCAGGATCCAGCCGGCGACGGTGCGGGGTGAGGGCGGGGGTGTGGTGACCGGATCGGCCGAAAGGCGTTTGGTGCGGAAGTAGGCGCGAACTCGCTGGTAGCTGCCTTTGTAGCCGAGTGGCACGATCTCCTCACATGCCTTCCATGCGTTGGTGCAGCCCTGGTTCCAGTGGTCGTCCAGGTAGGGCTTGTACTCGTCGAGGACGGAGGGGCGGCCCTGCCATTGGCCGTGGAAGAGGGGTTCCGGGGTGGTGGCGTCGGCGAGGAGCTTGACCGTGCGGTAGGTCATCCCGAGTTGGCGTTGGATCGCGCGGCGGCTGTGGCCGGCCGCCAGCAGGGCGTGGACGGCGGCATGGTTGGACCGGGTCCTGTCGGCGAACCGGTGGCCGGGCCACGGTGAGCCAGTGGGGTCAGCCTTCTCAGGAAGCCCCGATGGTCGGCGACGCACCGTTCGGCGGCTTCGCTGAGGTTGTGCCACAGATGCCAGCGGTCTGCGACCTGCACCGCCTGCGGTGCCCGGCGGTGGCGCCTTCGGCGAAGAAGGGAGCCCGGTCCCGGCAGACAACCTCGATCCCCGGCCTCTTGGCCAGCCATGCGGCCAGGCTCGATGCCTCGCGGTCTGGCAGCAGGTCCACCGGCCGTCGCGTTTCGACGTCCACCAGCACCGTGCCGTAGTGCCGCGGCCTTTGCGCGTCGCGTACTCATCGACGCCGACCACTCTCGGGGCCGGCAGATCCGGCTCGGGCAGAGCCTCGACGAACCGCAGTACCGTGCTGCGGCTGACGGACACCCCCAAAGACGCCGGCCATCCGAGCTCCCGCCCGGCCGGCCAGGGCGAGGCCGACCGCCGCCAGCGTCGAACGCAGACCCTCGGTCCACCGGCCGTACTTCCGGGTCAATCCAGGCACCTGCTCAACGAACGTCCGCCGCCCGCACGCAGCGACCGGGCAGGCGAAGCGGCGGACCCGCAGACAGAGCACCACCCGGCGTCCCGCGCTGGGAACATCCGCAGGAAACCGCAGGTAGGAGCTATGAACCCGGATCGACCAGTTCCCGCAGCCCGAACACACCGAACCGGTCGTTGTGCTGCGGGCCTCGACTCGTATCGTCTCGTTGCTCACGTCCACCGACACCACCGACAGGTCCGCGATCGACGGGAACATCAACTCCTCCAGCCGGAGGACCACTTCTTCCACGGTCCCGAACTGTCAGGTACCCGAGGTCACCACAGATCATTTTTGGGCGACTTTCAGAAGCCCGACACGACCACGAACTGTGACTCAGCGTGCACAGGTCACGGAACTTGAGCCAGAACCCGAGTTTGAGCAGCGTTTGGACACGGATCCGGGAGGCAGTCGTGCCGTTGAGGAATCGAACGTCAAGGTCTGCGGCGGGCTTCGGCCCGATTGGCGCTGCCGGCTCCAAATGATGGTGCAGGCTGGCACCACGGATGATCCACATCCCTAGGTGACAGGAGACGCGACCATGAGCGACAAGAACCCCCATGTCCTGCTGACCACGAGCTTCGGGGACATCGAGATCGAACTCAACGCGGAGAAGGCCCCGATCTCCACGAAGAACTTCCTGGAGTACGTCGACAGCGGGTTCTACAACAACACGATCTTCCACCGCGTGATCCCAGGCTTCATGGTCCAGGGCGGCGGCTTCACCGACCAGCTGGTCCAGAAGTCCACGCGCGACCCGATCCGCAACGAGGCCGGCAACGGCCTGCAGAACACCCGCGGCACGGTCGCCATGGCCCGCACCTCGGACCCGGATTCGGCCACCTCGCAGTTCTTCTTCAACGTGGCCGACAACGATTTCCTCAACCCCGGCCGGGACCGCGGCTACGCCGTCTTGGGGAAGGTCATCAAGGGCATGGAGATCGTCGACCAGATCGTGGCTACCCCCACGGGGCTCAAGAACGGCATGCGCGACGTTCCCACCGACCCGGTCTACATCAAGTCGGCCAAGCGCCTCGACTGAGAACCACCATCACAGGCGCCTCCGGCTTTCGGCCGGAGGCACCTCGTGCTCGACAGCCCCATCCCAAGCACCTGGCATACGACCCGACTCCATCACTCAATTCGAACGACGGCCCCTCGCCGTGCCTCCCGAAGTCGTGAACATCCGACGCCCGTTCTCGGGTTCTGGCCCAACTTCTGTGGAACCGGGCCGTACATGCCCGTGCCCGCGTCGAACCAGAGCACTGACCTGCCGGTTCCCATCGTTCGGTGTCCCGGTGAACCGATCGTCGAGCCGTCTCCACAGAAGCCGTTCCGGGGGCGGTGCGAGGGGCCGGGGGTGTCTCGGAGTACTCCCTGGCTCTTCTCGGCTGTCTGTCGGGTCATCACATGTAGCTGCCCGTAAGGGTGAAGGTGCTCCGCAGAAACCGTTGGCCAACTCTTGGCTGCTGCTACCAATTACCTTGCGTTCGGAGCGGAGTGGGAAGCCATCTCGCGTTCGGGCGTGAATCCCACTCCGCACCAAGAATGGATTTCGCCCTCATGGCAATCGCTCTCCGCAAGACGCTCGTCCTCACGACGCTGGCGCTGGCCGCGTCCCTCCTGCCGGCCGCCGGGGCGCAGGCCGCGGCAACCGCCGCCCCCGCGCTGCGTGCTCCCGGGCTCTACTGCCTCGCGAATGCCTGGAACACCCCGAACGTCTCCACGAAGCCGTGCGACACGAAGGACCAAGGCCAGCACTGGACCGTCTCGGGTCACCAGATCTTCCTGAACAACGCTCCGGCGTACTGACTCGCCAACACGTGGAACGCCTCGAACGTCTCGGTGAAGCCATGCGACCCGAAGGACCAGGGGCAGTACTGGAATGTCTCGGGCCAGCAGATCGCCCTCAGCTACGCCCCCGCCTACTGCTTCGCCAATGCCTGGAACACTCCGAACGTTTCGACGAAGCCCTGCGACCCGAAGGATCAGGGTCAGCGCTGGGTGATCTTCAAGGACCAGATCAGCCTCGCCGCCGCCTGACCTCGCCGGTCCAGGCCGGCTATCGCATGGTGGCAGCCACGGTCGCTGCTGTCGGGGGTCTTCAGGAGTCCTGACAGCTGCCCCGCCGCGGCCACCTCGGCCGCCGCCGAGGTCCCGGATGCCGGCGGCTGGCGTGTCCACGATGCGTGGGTCACCGCGAGCTCGTCGAGGGACGGGGCCGATCCCGATTGTGCCGGTACCTGGTGAGCGGGTGGCGCGTTGGCCTGGTGTGCCCCCTCGCCGATCCCGCGGTGGGGGCTGCTTCCCCGTACGGCGCCAATGTGCGGGACGACTTCACCTGGTGCGACCTGCACGTGGGCCACGACGGTGAGTGGCACTACGCCCACGCGCGGTTGGCGGGCGCGGACGATTGGTGGCTTCGCTGGCGGCCGGGGGCGCGTGAACTGGTCATCCTGGCGGGCTGTACCGCACGGGAGACCGAGAACATCCCGTCCGATCCGGAACCGTGCCTGCTGCACGCCGACCACGTCGGACGCCACACCTTCGAGTTCGACTACAGGGACCGCCGAGAGGGAGAGGGCCACCGGGCTCTGACCGTCGGAGACCTGCGCAAGGCGATGCAGCACCTGGACGACGACACGGCCGTCCGCATCGGCGCGGTGACCGCCAACATTTTCACCCCCAGCGACTTCGAGGTGCTGCGCCAGGCGGCGGTCGAGGGCACCCTCCCTTACACGACCGCCAGCGGAGCAGTGGACCCGGCCCTGATCCTGCTCCTCGGCACCCCAGCGCCGAAAAGGACTGACCCGCTCCGGACGTCGGGTGCGCGGGCCCGGCCGGGCTTCCGGTACGGCCGCTGCCGACACCCCCGCGCGCAGGGGCCAGGCACTACGGCGCCGGCTCCCAGGCTTCGGGGCCCGCTCCCCGCCATTCCACGAAGGTCGGGGTCGGTGCGATCCACGTCCTCGGCGTTCTCCAGGCCGGCGGCGGCGAGGAAGACTCGGATGTCTTCGGGGCGGTGGGCGACTCCGATGGCGACGCCGTCGTAGCGGACCCGGCGCCACCCCTGTTCCGACCAGGTCGCCGTCCGCCTCGGCATGCTGCGCAGCGATGTCGACCACTCGTCCGCCTCGGCCTCCTGCGCCCGATCCGAACGGTCACCGTCGACTACGGCAAAGCCCGCGGCGGCGAAGTCGACGTGAACCTCTACCGGGCCCTGGACGTCGCCCTTCTCCCCCTGCTGCGCCCCGAACTCGACTGGCCAGACTTGCGGGTGTTGGGGTGGGCGCCCGGCCTCCCGCCCGGCTGATCCCTGAGGCGGCCGGCGACGTCGTCACGGTGGCCGTGGTCGCGGCGATCGCCGAGGTGGGACGGGCGACCGTGACCGCCTGACGGCGCCAGTACTGATCTCGGCGCGGGTGACGGTGAGAGCTTCGCCCGGATCGGGGTTCTCCAGAGGGGCAAACGGCTGCGGTCGTGAGCGGTCTGCAGAACCGTCTGATTTGGCGGGGTATCCGGTGGGCGGCGCTGGTGAGTATGCCCGCTCAGCCGGTCGGAGGGCTCTGTGTCGCCTCGCGTGCCTCGTTGAGGGCTTGCTGCCTGATGTCGCCGAACAGTTGCATCGTGGTGGCGGCCAGGATGTCATCCCTGCCGATGGTGCGCCTGTCCCCGCTGCGGGTGGACAGGGGATGGGAGAAGTCGTTGGGGAGTGGCGGTGGGGCCGATTCGCCCGGTATGCCGATGGTGACGCTGCCGAACCGTTTGACGCCGCCCTCGCGGACGACCATGGCCGCGTCCCGGGCGAGGCCCGTCAGGAGCATGCTCGCGATCCCGTCGAGGTCTCGGACCATCGCGGGAACGGCCGTGGCACCCCGGCTCCACAGCAGCTTCTTGACGCCGGCCTCGAACCTGTGAGCGCCGACCACGGCACTCGGTTTGCGCGACCTGCTGCGCTTACGGGAAGGCACGACGACACCCTCCTCGTCGTACATGACACCGGTCAGGCCTTTGAACGTCGGGCTGTGCTCATACCATCCTTCTCCCACCTCAAGTTCGACGTTCGCGCTGATCGACGAGACAAGGTCCCCAGGTACCAGCTTCCCCCGGGCCTCCTCCCCCGCCGCTTTCCGCGCGCCGTCGATGATCGCCGTCAACACCGTCCGCGTCACCGACGAGGCAGCCCACGCGGCCGACCGGGCAACGTGCATCGAGGTCACGTCCCTGAACACCGCTTTGACAAGGGAAGGCTTGAACGGTGAGACATCTATGCCCGGGGCGTTCTCGGGGCCACCGAGAGCAGGGTGGGAGGGCTGTGCGGACATCGGAAGAAACGCTCCCTGCCATCGGAATGGTCAAAGGCCCACATCCACCACGCAGACCCACTCACTTCCCCATCCTCTACCGACGCAGCGCCTGGTCAAAGCCCGGAGGGGCACGGGTATACGACCAGCAGGTGCCGGCGGGCCCCACCCCTTGACGTCACCGGCCACGCCTGCCTGGCCGGCGGGTGTCGGGCCGGTTCGAAGGCGCGGGCCGCAAGCAGCCTCTGCTGCTAGGACTTGTCCGGCCGATCATGCCGCTCGTTGGTGACGTCGAGGGAGGGGCCTGATGAGTGCAGTGGAGTTGAGTCGGGCGGAAGCCGTTGCGCTCGTGCAGCGGATCATGGAAGCGGACAACGTCTCCGAAGATGAGGCGAACGAATGGCCGGTCAGGCTCGACAGAGCTCTGGCCTGTCCGTCTGGTCACGTCAGCGGCCTGGTCTTTTGGCCGCCGGAGCGGGAGTTGCCGGCCGAGGAAGTGGTCGACCTGGGCTTGGCGCACCGGGCCACTGCCTTGTGACACCGGTACTCAGCTGCGGAGCCGACCACGAGGACTGCCGCAGTGGCGGTGCCGAGGAAGACGTAGCCGCGTTTGTCGTAGCGGGTGGGTGCGCCACGAGGCGCCATGGAATCGAGTGAGGTGAGAGACCTTCACCACCGGGTTGTCGTAGCAATCCGGTTGAAGCTGGGGGCAGTTCGGTTCGGGGGATGCCGAGCCGAGCGGTAAGCAGCCCCGACAACGCCGGGACGGGTTGGTACTGCCAGACGATCCGGGTCCGGCTAGCGAGACAGGAAGGTGCACGCGAGAAATCAGTGCCTGACGCCCCGTAATTACGACACCGGCTCGAACCTGGCGGATCTGGGCCGGACGCAGTGCACGACCACCAGCGCTCTTCGGTGGTCGACTCCGAAGCCGACTCCATTCATCGGTGGGGAGGCCACGCCGAAAGTCTGCGGCGTAAGCGTGGCGATGCTGCCGGGGTAGAGCTGGGCACCTCACCTGTCGATCGATTTCGTGGTGAACGTGGGAACTGTCCGCGGTCGTCCCTGTATCGGACATCCAGTCCGGTCGGGGACAGGTCCATCGCCGGCTGATGGCCGTCGGGCAGGACGAAGGCTCCGTAGTACTCCGAGGCCGGGAAAGCCGGTCACATGGGGAAGGGGGCCAGCAAGTCGGCAGTAAGGAGACTGGAATGCCAGGAGGCTGTCGCCGGTGAATACCGACGAGCTGGAATGGGCCTTGATGAAGGCCGAACGCCGGGTACTGGAGATCCAGACCAAGCTGCACCGTTGGGCTGTCGATGATTCTCATCGCAGGTTCGACGACCTGTTCAACCTCGTGGCCGATCCCGCCTTCCTGTTGGTGGCGTGGGACCGTGTCCGGGGAAACAAGGGTGCCCGCACGGCCGGAGTGGATGGGAAGACCGCCCGCTCCATCGAGGTCGGGCAAGGGGTCGAGACGTTTCTCGACAAGCTGCGGACCCAGATCAGAGACCGCAGCTTCTATCCGGTCCCTGTCCGCGAGCGGATGATTCCCAAGGCGAATGGCAAGCTTCGTCGTCTCGGGATTCCGACCGTGGCGGACCGAGTGGTCCAGGCGTCCTTGAAGCTGGTGCTGGAGCCGGTATTCGAAGCGGATTTCCTCCCGTGTTCTTATGGGTTCCGCCCGAACCGCCGAGCCCACGATGCGATCGCCGAGAGTCGCTACCTCGCCAGCCACGGATACGAGTGGGTGGTGGAGGGCGACATCACGGCGTGCTTCGACGAGATCGCGCACCCGGCCCTCATGGAACGGGTGCGGAATCGAATCGGGGACAAGCGGGTGCTGTCCTTGGTGAAGGCGTTCTTGAAGTCCGGGATCTTGTCCCGTGACGGAGCTTTCACGGACACACGCACCGGGACCCCGCAGGGCGGGATCCTGTCGCCGCTGCTGGCCAACATCGCACTCTCGGTCCTGGACGAGCACATCGCCCAGGCCCCCGGAGGGCCAGATGGCACCTCCGAGGACCGGCGCAGGAGACGGCGCCGAGGATTGCCCAACTACCGGCTGGTCCGGTACGCGGACGACTTCCTCGTACTCGTCTTCGGGCGCCGCGAACATGCCGAGGAACTACGCGACGAGGTCGCAGAGGCATTGAAGTCGATGGGCCTTCGCCTGTCGGTGGAGAAGACAAAGATCACGCACATTGACGAGGGCCTTGATTTTCTCGGATGGCGCATCCAGCGCCACTGGAAACGGGGCACTGACCGGCAGTACATCTACACCTATCCCGCACGGAAGTCAGTACGTTCCGTAACGGGCAAGGTGAAGGAACTGACCGGACGACAGAACGTCGGCCTGTCGCTGGAGTCCTTGCTCCACCGACTGAACTCGGTGTTGCGAGGATGGTGCGCTTATTTCCGTCCCGGAGTGTCGAACGTCGCTTTCTGTTACCTCAGCCACTACACGTGGATGAGGGTGACTAGATGGATCCGGCGCAAACATCCCGGAATCACTTGGAAGCAGCTCCGCCGACGTTATTACGGCGGCGGCTGGTGGCCTGTCACAGAGGAAGCGGAACTGCTCAACCCGGCAAAGGTAAGCACGACCAGATACCGATACCGGGGAAAACTCCTTCCGTCTCCGTGGCCCACTACGGCATGAGGAACTGAACACCCCGGAACGAGATTTGTGGAGAGCCCGGTGCCCGGAGACGGGCACGCCGGGTTCGGGAGGCGGCTCGGGGAAACCCACTGGTGGAAACATCAGCAGGGCGCCCCGAGTCGACCTCACCGTCTGCCTGGCCTGCGCGGCGCCTTCGGGGATCGGCTCCCACTCCCGCAGAAGGCTGAGCCGTTCCAACTCAGCGCGGAGGGTGGGGGCCAGGGCCCGCCACCGGTTCACCCGGTGGCGGCCGTCCTCGCGAAGCCGATCCCGCCCGTACCGGAGCTCCGCGTGTGCCTGGCGCCAGGCCACGCCCCGGAGGTTGAGCAGCCCGGTGTCCTGCTCGGCGGCGGCCTGCCACCGGGTCTCGGCGCTCTGGTGTGTGTCCACGAGGGCATCGAGCCGGTCGAGGCCCTCGGGTCACACTGCGACGACCATGGTCTGTCCCATGCCCCCATTATGACTTCCCCCGGGGCCCGTTCGGGCCGAATACCGGCAGGTCAGAGCTATAGGGGACTCCGCCCCCCCCGGCTGATGGGCGACATGTGTCAACGGCCATTGAGATGCCCAGGTGGGTGGCCGTTGGGTGTCCAGTCTGGTGGCCATCAGAAACCCAGACGTGTGGCCAGCGGTGTTCCCGGAGTGGGTCAGTTCAAGGGGACCACTCCCTTCCCGGCGAGGGCCTCGGCGAGGCGATGCGAGTCACCGGTGGTGGTCACGAGGTGAGCGTGGTGCATGAGGCGATCGGTGCTCGCGCCCGCGAGAGTCTTAGGCATGATCGTGTCGAAACCCGAGGGGTGAATGTTGCTGGTCACAGCGATGGACCGGCGTTCGTAGGCAGCATCGATGATCCGGTAGAACGCCTCGGCGGCGTCCTCTCCGACGGGCAGCAGGCCGATGTCGTCGATGACGATGAGGTCCGCGCGGCAGATCCGGGCGACGGTCCGTGCGGTGGACCCGTCGACCTTCGACTTGCCGATCGCGGCGCTCAGCGTCTCCAGGGTGAACCAGGAAACCCGCAGGTCCTTCTCGATCGCGGCCTGGGCCAGGCCCTCGGTGAAGTGGCTCTTGCCCGTCCCCGACGGGCGATCACCAGATTCTCGGCGCGGCCGATCCACTCAAGGGTGATCAGGGAGTTTTGGGTGGGTTCGGGGATGGTGGAGTCCTCGGCCCGCCAGGAGCCCAGGGTCTTGCCGGTGGGGAAGTTCGCCGAGTGGCGGCGAAGACGCCGGGTGGCGGCGTCGCGGCCGGTGACTTCCTCGGCGATCAGCAGCCGCAGGACCTCGGCGGGATCCCAGCGTTGCGCGGGCGGTGGCCAGCACGTCAGGGGCGGCTTTGCGCATATAAGGCAAGCGCATCCGGCGCATCAGCCTGTCCAACTCCTCGGGCAGGGCCGGGGCCTGGGGAAACGTCACGGTCGTATATTCCTTCGCTGGTCGGGGTGGACGTCGATAGGCTCGGTGGGTGATTAATCTGGCGGTGCGTGGTGATCTCGGGGACGTCGTGGCTCGCGCCGAGGCCGGGGTGGAGTGGACAAACGCCTTTGCGGGCCTGGCTCCCTCGGAATTCCCGATGCTTTTCGCTCTGACGCCGTATGGGGACGCGGTGTTCAACCAGCGGCAGATGCCGCTGCTGCTGGCGGAACTCGACCGGCTTCCCGCCGCCTGTGATGGTGAATGGGTCGCTCAGGCCCGCGAGTTGTGCCAGGTCGTCGAGCGCGGGCTGCACCTGTATCTGTGGTTCATCGGCGACTGACCCCGATCGGCTGGGCTTCAACTGTCCTGGGCCGTGGCCTACTGGCCCAGGGCCTGCCAGCCGATGGTTCCGTTCTGGACGGAGTGGGCCTCGTCCGCGCGGACGACCTCGCCGACGGGCTTGCTGTCCGCGATGTGTCCCAGGATCGAGAGCAGGTCCTCGTCGGCGAAGCGCCCGGCGGTGGCCGCAAGCCCGAGGGCCTGGTCGACTTTGTCGTTGCCCAGGACGGTGGCCAGCTCGACCGCGCGGGCCATCTTGGCGCGGATGCGGGTGGCGCCGGCGGGTCCGGCTTCCTTGAGCCAGCGCCCGGCTCCAGAGCCGATGCCCACGAACGCGATCTCGGCTTCCGAGCGGGGCTGCAGCCTGGGCTGGTGGATACTGCGGCCGTCGGGATGGTCAGGATAGTGCGCGTCGATGATCTGCGGAAGGCCCGGGGTGGAGAGCTGGTGGCGCCAGATCTCCGAGAGATCACCGGAGTGGGTGCGGGCAGTAATGGACAGTTCCCCACCGACGACCCGGCACCACACCTTGGCACCCGTATAGCCCGGCGGGGTCGAGTAGCGCACTGAGTTGAAGCTGATGGTGCGGTCCGAGCCGACCAGCCTCTCCTCGCCCAGCGCGAGCGCGAGCGGCTCGATGGGCAGGACATGCAGCGTGGTGCGCTCCACGTCCAGACGGCTCGCGGGTATCTGCCCGGTCGCCCGGTGACGGCGCGAGTTCACCGCATCGCACCAGGTCAGGCAGGCATCGGCGAGCTCGGCGAAGGTATCGTAGGCGGCAAGCAGGTTCGCATCTGTGGGCACCAGGTCGGCCTTCGCGATCCGGACCGTGGCCTCCGCGCCGCCTTTGGACTCGGGGTCGTAGGGGACGCAGCTGACTACTTGGCAGCCGTAGTGCCGGCCTGCGGCGACCATCTGCGGATGACGTACCGGGATCCCGGCGATGTGCTCGACAGTGACCGTCTTCGCGTTGTCGGTCAGTACATACGTCGGTGCCCCGCCGATCCGCCTGAGCGTGGTGTCCAGGCAGGCCACCAGCGTGCCCAACGTGCAGTCCCAGACCGGGATCACCACCCGGAACCGCGACCAGGACAGCCACGCGCAGAACAGCCAGGTCCGACGCCCCGCGATGCGCGGGCCCTCGCCCCAGTCGAACTGGAGCCAGCGGCCCGGCTCGGGAATCCACGGCCGGTACGTTCGTCGCTTGCCCGCCTTCCACGCGGCCTTTGCCGTGTTCACCGCCCGTCTCGTCGAGCGTTCGCTGCCCCGGTAGCCCATCTTCACGAGCTTCTCGTGGACCACATCGGCACGGATCGTCGCCTTCGACTGCTCGACCCACTCCTCGACCTTCTCCAGGAACGCGTCGATCATCTTCGGCCGCGGCTCTCGCTCATAGGGATTGCGCCCGCCGTTGCGGGCCTCGACATACCTCTTGACCGTCTTCGGGTCGTGCCCCGTCAAGGTCGCCGCGGACCAGACCGTCCCGGTCAGGTCGTACGCCTCAAGGATTTCCATAATCTCCGTGTCAGACTTCGTCACAGGACCTCTCCGGCCGGTAGCTGATGCGTGCAAACACCAGCAAACGGGCGGAGGGGTCTCCTCCAGGCAAGGAAGCGATCAGGAACACCACAGGTCAGACGGCCATCCACCTGGAATTCCGGTGGCCATCAGCCGGGACTCGGCTGGCCGTACACCTGGACTTTGCCACGGCCGCCGTCAACATGGATTCTTCGTCGCTTTGCGACAGGGGTGTACACCAGGTCGCGGCGCGTTGAGGGCTGGGATCTTTCGCCAAGGCGTGTCGTTCTTCTGCTGAAAGCCGGTGTCGTTTCCCGCTGAAGGTTGGCTGTCGCGTGGTTGAACCGTGCCGCAGGACCTGGGCCTCGGCGACCGCGCCAAGGCGCTCGAGTAGCTCAGTGCGAACCGGCTCGCGCACGCCGCGATCGTCGGCGGCGTCCAGGACGTCCTGCCCGAGTCGGAGGGGGGTCGCCTGGTTGGACCCGCCAGTGGCCCCTGCTCGCGGCCCGCATGGACCGGAACCGCGGCGCGGGTGGCACCGCACTTCTCGGCGCGCACCTGGCCCGCGTGGGGGTGGACACCTCCTTCCAAGGACGGCCCCTCCTCCACCACGGTCGGGCGTCTCGTGGACGCGGCCCTGCACTCCCTGACGTCACCGCCCTCCGCCCCGGCCACGCCCGTGTCCCGGTTCCGCGTCTCCCCGACGGCTGCCCGCTCCCGCTCGACCACCACGCTCGCCGCCGCGGCCCCCGGACAGCCGGCCCCGACGGACGCCGCAGTCCCCGCCCACCGGAAGCAGACCGCACCGGCCAGGGGCGCGGGGCGTACGCGGTGACGGCGAAGGCACCCACGCCCGGACGGCGGGTCCGGGCGTGGACGGGCGGCCTGGTGGGCGCTGTCGGGCCGGGACCGGATCGCCGTCGAGGGCCTGCTGCTGACCGGCCAGCTGTTCGCGGCTGCGTTGCGGGCGGGCCACGTCGGTCTGGTGCAGGCGGACTTCGTCCTGTCGGTCCTGGCCGGCACGGCGGGCGTGGCCACCTTGTACCGGGGCGCCGTGTACCGGCCTCAGCCAGCCCCGCTTCCGGCCGGGCCGCTGGTGGCGCCCTCGGGGTTCGATCGGATCGTCCTCTACAGGGTCGCCGAACTCCCCGGCCGGGAGTACCCGCGCCCGTGAAGCCAGGCCGAGGCCCCGCGCTGCTCACGGCCTTGGGTTTCCTGGGGCCGGGGTGGGGCAGGGATGGCGGCGTTGATCATCCTCGGAGAGATCGGGTGGAAGCGTGAGTAGTCGGCAGAGCGGCACGGTGAAGTGGTTCGACGACGAGAAGGGGTACGGGTTCATCACGCCTCAGGCGGGTGATGACCTCTTCGTAGACTTCAAGGCCATTCAGGCCGACGGCCTCAAGACCCTCAAGGAAGGGCAGGCCGTCAGTTTCGTCGTCACCCGGGGACAGAAGGGCATGCAGGCCCAGGAGGTCCAAATCGCATAACGCTGAACACCCCAACCAAGGGCTGCTCGCCCACTCCACCCCCAGCTGGGCGAGTGCGGCGAGCTGCGCGAAGGTGAGGCGGCCGCGGCACCTGCTGGCGGCTACGGGCCGCAGTCTTCCTTTCGGCCCGTATACGTCCGATCAGGCCGTGATCTCCACGATGTCTACGCTCACCCGGATGTGGGTGTCGCTCTTATCGACGTCTCCCCTGATCTTCAGCTTGGTCTTCTCGTTGAACTCGGTGGGCGGAAGGTCTTCTCTTGAGATTTCAACGGTGATGGTGCCCGTTACGTCCTGGAATTTGTATTGGCCGGGGCCGACTTCCTGGATGACGTAGCCTGTGAGGGTCACTGGCGTGCCGTCAGTCGCCTTCGTTTTAGCATCGGCGACGGTTGAGGTTCCCCCGAGATGCGGGAAGTGGTGACAGGCTGTCAGATGGGTCGTATGAGAGGAACCCAGACGATGTCTGCCCCGAGGAAGTACCCGCTGGAG
>NZ_LGDE01000451.1 GCF_001279725.1 Streptomyces sp. WM4235
GCGAGCGGCACGGAACTGGCCGCCTGCCCGTTCTTCACCATCCACGACAACCTCAGCATCGAGGTGGTCCGCCGCTTCTCCCTGACGGCGGGCTGAGCGGCACCTGAGGGCAGGCTGAGTGGCGCCGTGACAGCGGGCTGAGTGGTGCCGCCCCGTCCGGAAGGTCTTGGACACCCGCCCGTCATTCGCGGCGGCAACCCCGTGGCGCGATACGCCCGGCTCGGCGGGTCGGAAGTCAACTCGCCGAGGGTGGGAGGCCGCGAGCCGGCGTAGCCTCGCTCCGAAGGCTCAGACCACGAGGGCGGGCTGCGCGCGAAGGGAACCGGGCTCACGTGACCGATCGGACGGCATCCGCCGCGTTGAATCGCCTCCGCGCGGTGGATTGGACGAGTGAGTGGGATGTCGCCTTCAGGCACGCCACGTCCCGCCGGATCCTGTTTCGTGAGTACATGCGACGGGCGGCCGTGTGGGCCCGGGCGTACGGGGCCGAGGGCGCCTGGCCCTTCTTCGACGTGACCTCGTATGTGGCTCCCGAGTTCCGACCGCCCCCTGAACTGACAGCCGAACTGGCAGCCGAACTGGCCGACTTCCTGGGGCGGCTGCCCAACGGGGAGGTTCGGCAGACCTGTTCGGGAGCGGTGCGCGCGGCAGGGCTCCGGGAGCGGAACCCGGCCGCGTTCTCGGACCTTCCCGATCTCTACGAGCCGTTGGTCCTCTTCTACGAGCGGGGAGGGGAGTTCACCCGGGACAATGCGGGTTTCCTCGACCTGACGGGTGTGCGGTTCCGGCCGGGCACCCTGGAGAGCCACCTCGGCAACCCGCCCGTCACACTGCTCGGCGACACGGTCCTCGACGCGCTCGATGCCGACGGACAGGTCGTGTATTGCACCGCGGAGGCCCGCCGGGGCCCCCTCCTCAGGCGGCGCGTACTGAGGGGCGAGCAGTCGGACGAACGGTTCGACCGTGATCTGTGTTGGGAGCCGACGGAGCTGATCCCGGGCACCGGAGCGGAGGCCGAGGGGGCGGCCCTGGTCCGGCTTGAGGAGCTCGAGGCGGCCAAGCTCATCGGGGAGATCCTGGCCGAAGTCACCCGACCCTGAGGGTCGCCCTGCGATCCGTGGGCGCGGTGTCCGCGAAGGGGCGGACCCTCAGACCCCTGCGGTGCAGAAGACGCAGGCTTCCCAGAACGGCAGTGCGTCCAGCACCCGGTGGCGTACGCACGAGGCCATCGCGGCCTCGTGCGGCCCGGGCAGAACGCCCGCGCCGGCCCCCGCGACGGCCGGGTCGAACTCCTCCACCATCGCCCGATACGTGCGCAGGTACCCCTCGACCCGGGGCGGATCGTACGTCAGTTCCTTCCACCGGTGGCGGGACAGCGCGAGATCGAGGACGCGCAGCAGGAAGTCCTTGGCCGCGGCCCGCTCCTGGGGCGTGTCCCCCCAGTCGAGGTCCGTCAGATCGAAACCGACCACCCCACGTCCCATCACGTTCTGGTCCTGGAGCGTCAGCAGGGCGGCGAAGCGGAAGTCCCACGGCTCGCGGGCCAGCGTGGACACGGCGAACATCAGTACATCCACGAACACCGCGGTTCCGCCGTTGGTCATCTCCAGATACCGGCCGTCACCGCCCTCGAACACGTTCATGCATCGAGAATAGTCAGTCGCGCCGTACGAGTCCGAGCCCGTCCGTGTGACGGCGCTCGGGGCGTCTTCCCCACCGAAAGGCGGGCGTCAGTCGGTCGGGCGCCGAGGGACGCCTGACAGCCCTGCCTCTCGGCCGCTGAGCGCGCGGTCCAGAGTCTCCTGGGCCGTGCGCATCGCCTCGGCGTACTTCGGCTCGGACATACGCTCCCAGGCGAGATCGGGTGCGACATGCTCCACCCGGCTCGTCACCCACCAGATGTTGCCGAACGGGTCCCGCACCCTGCCGACGCGATCCCCCCACGCACTGTCGGCGGCCTCGGTGATCACCTGTGCTCCCTGCGCGACGGCGGCGGTCATCGCCGCGTCCGCGTCCGGGACGTAAACCCGCAACAGCGAGGGCATCACCGGCCAGTCGGGCCTTCGGTCGAAGGCCAACACGACCGTGTCGCCCACCCGGATCTCGCCGTGGCCGATGGTGCCGTCCTCGACCGCCACTCGTGCGATCTCCTCGCCATCGAAGGCTCGGGCGATGAAGTCGAGCAATGCGCCGGTGTCGTCGGTGACCACCCAGGGAGCGACGCTCGTGTAGCCCGCGGGCGCAGTGAGGTCCATCGGAATCGTCCCCTCGTGAGGTTCTTCATGGCCTGATGACAGTAGAACTCAATCAGGACAGCTCTTGTCCTATATCGAGCGGCTTCCGTGTCGTGGCCCCGTTGACCTCCCTCCCCGGGACGCGCGGGCAGGCGGTCGCCGGCAGGCGACCGCGCGTGGGACGCCTCCTGTCCCGGCTCACGGTCATCGCCGCCCCAGACACAAACTTCCACCTCAGTGCCCCTAGCTCTCTGGTGACGGGCGGCTCCGGCGTGTAACTTCAGCTCCAGCTGTCGTGGTTCGCAGTACCTGCCCGCGCCCCTGGCGTGGGTGTTTCGCTGTGCAGTGCCGGACCAGGGCGATCACCTCCGGGTCCGCGTGGTGCGGATCCGACCTCGACTGGAAGGCATGAACATGGCCAGCGGAACCGTGAAGTGGTTCAACGCCGAAAAGGGCTTCGGCTTCATCGCGCAGGACGGCGGCGGACCGGACGTCTTCGCGCACTACTCCAACATCAACTCCACGGGCTACCGCGAGCTCCAGGAAGGCCAGGCCGTGACCTTCGACATCACGCAGGGCCAGAAGGGCCCGCAGGCGGAGAACATCACCGCCGCCTGACCCGCCCGTCGAAGGCGCCGCCTCGGAACACGAACTCCGGGGCGGCGCCTGACCGGTACCCCGGGGCCGCGCTCCACCACCGGCCGCTGACCCGGAAACCACCGGTCAGGTCCCTGCCTCAGCCGCCGAGCGTCCGTTCAGGAACCGCCGCGAGGCCCTCGACCGATGCAGGGACCCGTCGGAGATCTGCTCGGCGACCCGGTGCGCCATCGACTTGTCCCCGGCCGGCCGGGGAACGGCCGACAGGGGAACGGCCGGCGTGGTCGCCGGGTCCGGTTCACGAGGACGCCCGAGGGCCGTTCACGGCTGACGTGCTGCCGGCCGGCCGCCCGAGTACTCCTGCGGGCGACCGGCGAGGCCTCGTGGGGCGCGTACGGCGGGATGAGCCCGCCGGTGGTGGCCTCAGGGGCGGGTCACGCCGTACCGGTCACGCGGTTCCCTTCACGCGGTTCCCTTCACGCGGTTCTCGGACTCTCGGGCCCGGTCGAACACGCCCTGCCAGTAGGCCGCCGACTCGGCCGCGCTCTTGCCCTCCGCGGTCCAGAACCGCTCGTTGAGCCCGGCGGGCGCCGCGATGTTCTTCCAGATCCCGTCCGCCCCCGCCCGGGCGGCCTCTGCGACCTGCCTCCAGTTCTCCGCCTGCGCCGAGGTCACCGCCTGCTCGGCCAGCCAGGTACCGCGTGCCTCGTCGGCCTGTCCGGCCACGGCGTGCCAGGCGGCCTGCGCCTCGGCCTTGGCCTTCGCGGCGTCGGACGCGTCCTTGAGTGCCGCCTCGGCGGCGACCGCCTTCCGGAGCAGCAGGGACAGCGCGTGGTGGCGTCGGGTCTCGCCGTCCGTGACCCGCAGCCGGTAGCCCTCCAGGTCGAGGGTGGCGCCGCTGGACCAGCCGTAGCCGAAGAACTCCGAAACGTCCGCGTCGGTCGCCCCGGGCCGCACGGCCCACTGCGCCGACACCCTGACCTCCGCGCCGGGATCCGTCGCGGCCAAAGTCCGTACGAAGTCCCGCTCCTTGGCCGCCACTTCCTGCTGATGGGCGGTGTCGGCGGCCCGGGCGTCGCGGTCGCGCTGCCGGGCCTGCTCGTATCCGGTACGGGCGAACACCGCCCGGTCGTTGTCCGTGCCCCGGACCGCGTTCTTGGCGGCGGCGTACACCTGTGGCGAGAACTCGGGGGTGTGCGTGGCCACCACCCGGTCGCAGAAGAGCCTGTTGCGCGTACGGGTGTCGCGCAGTCGCTGCTTCGCCAGGTCGTAGCCGCCGCCGGGGGCCAGCCACGCCGCGATGGCCTCGTCGCCCAGAGTGCTGCGCAGCGCGTTCCACGCGGAGGTGCGCAGCTCCGCGGGGAGCCCCGACTTGGCGATGCGCAGGACTTCGTCGCGCGCGGCCTGGGCCGCCAGGGCCTCGACGGAAGGGGGTGCGTCGGATGGAGCCTCGTCGGCCGCGAGGGTGGCCCGGGGAGGCGATGACGGCCCGGCCCACGCCGGCGTCGCGCCGGCGAGCGGACCCGCCAGGGTCAGCAGGGCCACCGTCAGGACCGTGGCCGCGCGCGCGTTCCCGCTCACGTGGACGGCCACTGGAACTTCTTGACGTGCCAGAGCTGGGCGGCGGACTGGTTGCAGGACCAGCTCTGCGGCTGCTTGTTCTGGACGATTTCGCCGTTGGGAATGTCCAGGCAGCGGTCCTCGGCATGGGTGGGGCGCAGCTGGTACAGCTTGCGGACCGGGTCGACGAGGTCCATCTGCCAGCGTGTCTGCTTGCCACCTGAGCACGCTCCGAGCCGTACCTGCGTACCGATCTGGGCGCCGCCGCCCGCGACTTCCAGGCAGTTGTTGTTGGCGGACCAGCGCAGCTCGAAGGAGGAGTCGGAGGTGGCGACCACCTCCCACACCGCGGGGAACATCCAGTCGGTCCTGCAGTCGTCCAGGTAGGCCGAGTTGTCGAAGGACGCGCCCAGGCAGAGACGGCCGTCGGACGTTTCCAGCTGGGCGTACGTCTTGTCTGCCGCGTTGTCTGCCGCGTTGTCTGCCGCGTGCGCGGTGGTCGTGCCGCCGACGAGCGCGGCAAGGCCGACGCCGACGGCCAGCGCGGCTGGGACGATCCGTGCCATCGTGATGTTCCGTTTCTGTGCGAGTGCGAGTGCGAGTGCGAGTGCGAGTGTCGGGTGCTGAGTGCTGAGTGCTGAGTGCTCGGGTGCGTGTGGGTACCGGTGGAAGCGCGGCCGCGCATGGAAGGTGCATGGAAGGTGCATGGAAGGTGCATGGAAGGCCGGGCGGTCAGCCACTCGGCGGTCCAGTCGGCCGGGTCACCCGGCCGGGAGGGACGGTCCTCAGGAGGTGGCCGGCGTCATGCGCCAGCGCTGCGGGGCCAGACCTGCGCACTTCCCGATGAACGGCTGGACGCCCTCGGCGGTGCTGTTGTCGGGGACCGTGAGGCAGTATTCGAGCTGGTCATTGGGGCGCAGCTCGTACAGGTCCTTCGCGACGTCGACCAGCATGACCCGCCAGCTCTGGTTGGTGACGGTGGAGGCGGTGGTGACGCACCACGCCTGCTGGACGGTCCAACCCTTGTCGGGCACCGTGGCGAGGCATCTACCGCTGTGCTTGGCCTGTACCTGGAGCCGGCCCTTGCCGTCCGGCTTGAGTGCGAACAGCTGGTTGTCCAGGCCCGCGGCGCAGGTCGATTGTGTCGCCGTCGCCCCGTTGGCGAGGCTGCCGCCCGCCACGGTGAGGCACTTGTCGCTGTGCTCGACCTGGAACCGGAAGTAGGGCGTGTTCTGCTCCGCGTGTGCGGTGGTCGCGCCACCCGCGAGGGCGGCGAGGCCGACGGTTGCGGAGAGTGCGACTCGGGCGATCCGTGTCATGGGTGGGTTCCGTTCTCTGTCGTGCGGTCGGGGTCCGGTTCGGGTCAGGGCGCGAGCGGGGCGGTGACCTTCCAGACGCCGCTGTCCTTGACCCACGCGCTCGCGTTGGAGGTGACCGAGTAGAGGGACCCGGACATGTGGACGAGCCAGCGCTCCTCCGGCCCGACACCCCAGACGAACCCGGTTGCCGTGCCGTTCTTGCGCTTGCACCAGGTGGCGCTCTTGCGGAAGTCCGAGGTGCGGTCGTCCGGTGCCAGCCGGATCCGCAGCGGGCCCACCGTTGTCATCAGGTAGTGGCCGGGCTTGCGGACGGACTCGAAGGACCAGCAACCGGGCTGGCCGGCGAGCGAGGGCACGATGGTCCAGGTGGCGTCCTGACGGTCGGCCAGCGGACTCCTGGAGTCCACGGGGGTGATGAACGCCTCGCCCTTGTCCACCGTGGACTGGCGGATGTGCCAGCCGGTGGCCTGTACGTCCATCGACTGGATGGACTGGCGCTTGAGCCGGTACTGGGTGTCCTCCTTGAGGAACTCCGCGACCTGCTCGTCGGTCCCGGCCAGCGCCTTCTTCGCGGCCGCGACCAGACCTGGGTGCACCCCGCCGTTCTCGGCGGCGGCCTGGATCTGCAAAGCCAGCTTGCGGTTGGCCTCGGCGGCCTTCTTGCGGCGGTTCTCGTCGTCGAGCTTGTAGGCCGTGTCGGCCCCGGTGTGGACGAACCGCTTCCACTCCTCCGGGTCGGAGCTCAGTACGGCCCGCTGAGCCGCCGCGTACAGCTCCGAGCCGTGCAGGTCGGCCGGGGCCAGACGGAGCAGTTCGCGGATGAAGTTGTCGCTGCCGAGGACGAGCATGCCCTCGGTCGGCGTGATGCGGAACAGGGCCGCCGTACTCTGGCGGGCCGCCAGCTCCTTGCGCCGCTCGGCCTCCTTGCGGTCCCTCTCCTCCAACTCCTTGAGCTCGTTCGCGACATCGATCCTGTGGGCGTCGCGCACTCCGTTGACGATGAACTCCCGCCACTCGGTCGGCTCGCCGGCGAGGGCACGGATGCCGGCGGCCCGTACCTCGGGACCCGCCGCGGTGTGCTTGATCACGGCACGGATGAAGTTGTCGTCGTTGAGGCCGAGCAGCTCGGGGGTGCTCGGGATGCCCACGACCTGGAGGGCCTGCGTCTTCGCGAGCCGGGCGGCCCGCTCGGCCTCGGCTCTGTCCCGCTCCCGCTGTTGGTCGAGCCGGTACGCGTCGTGGATTCCGGTGGTGATGAACCGGACGTGGTCGGCGGCGGCCGAGCTGAACATGGCCTGCTCGGCCGCGACGCGCACCGAGTCCAACGACTCTCCGGCGTCACGGGCCTTCTGCCACAGGGCGTGGATGAAGTCGTAGTCGCTGAGCAGGAGCACATCGGCCGTCGGGTCGAGACGCACCACGGCGGCGGCGCTCACCCGCTGGGCATCGGTGGTGCCGATGTCGGCAGCCCTGGTCGAGGCACTCGGTGCGGTGGTGACGGCACCCGCGCTCGGAGCGGCGACGCCCAGCGCCGCGGCCACCGCGGTGGTGGTGACGATGCCATGTGTGACGGTCCGACGCAGTCGTGCGGACGGGACAGAGCTCTTGTGCATGCTGTTTCAGTGATCCCTACTGCCGTCGCCTGAGGACGACTTGATGAATGCAGGGTGAAATCGGCGCAGGCAGGATCGTCCGCTCCTTCATGGGAGCGGAATTCCGGAAAAGGGCGCGTCAGTGAGCCGACATCGCGATGACGGCAGTGTGGACGGCCCGCACGAATCCCCCCGGCGGTGAACGAATTTCCCCCCGACTCCGGCCGTTCCAACCGGATGCAGGGCGACCTTACTTTGAATATGCCGGATGCGGCAACGATCTCATTCGGGAAGGGGTCCGGCGGATTGGCCGGATCTCGCCGTATTCCTACCGGCGGTAAGGGGTCGGTCGCGCGTTGGCGCCGGGTGTCCCGCTCGGGATGCGACGGCCCCTCCTGCTCCCGTCGACCTGACAACCCGTCATTCATGGCTCTGTCCAGCGGTAATACCAGTCATTTCCCTCTCGTGGGAGCCTCTTGAATAGATCATTGCGAGGGATGGGCGCAGCCGTTACGGTGACAAGACCGACTTGACCGGTCGGTACGCCGGAGGGGAATCATCGGAGTCATCGCACTCCGGTGAGCCGTGCACGCGCGGGGAGCGCCGAGACGCAGGGGGAACTGATGGCCGACGGGTATACGCCCATGCGCCGTGATGACTCGGGGCGCATTCACACCACGAGAGGGTCGCGTGCACGGCTCCGCCCATAAGCGGAAGCCGCCGTGACTGCCATTCATTCACGCCCTCCACATCTCCATTCGAATGCGGCCGGACGACAAGTCAATGCGGCCGGACGGCCAAGCCAATGAGAGCGGGCGGCAAGTCAATGCCGCCGGGCGGCTCGGCATTGGCGGTTGAGGTGAGCGGTAATGCCGGCGCCGGCACAATTACCGCTGTGCGATGACGTCGTGGCACCGAGCGTCCTACCGAGCCGTCTCGGCTGCCCGAGCCGCGAGCGGATTCACGCGCGCGATTCATTGTCGGGATTCCCGCGCAGCGGCCGGTCGCTGATGAGCATGTTCGCCCTGCGCAACCTGGACCGGTCGACAGTGGCCCAGGTGATGGGCCTGATGTCCGGAGTCTGCAAGGCGTCCTCCACCATCGTCATGGTGCGCGACGGCGTGAAGGAACTCGATGCCGAACTCCTCGACGGCTTCGGCGCGGTGCTCGGTGTCCCGGCCACCGTCCTGGCATCCCTGTCCGGGGTGCGCGCACGGAAGGAAACCACGCACCCGCACCGGAGGTCGCCGACGTGGCCGCGCTCGTCCGGGAGGTCCGACACCTCACCGAGGACCAGGTCCGGCAGCTCACCGACACGGCGGAGGAACTCAGCGGCGAGTGAAGCGCGCCGGGGCCCGGCAGGAGGACACCTCAGTCGCAGTCGACGCCGTGCACCCCGTCCATGACCGGATCGGTCGTGCTGCCGCGGAGCTCCAGGGTGCCGCTCTCCGGGCCCCACTCCAGCTCGTACGTGCCCTTGGCGATGGGGCGGTAGGCGTCGTCGACCCGCCAGGAACCCGCCGGCCGCCAGGCAATGCCGGTCCGGCCCACCGCGTACACGTCGCCGCCCCCGACGAGCAGGAACGACGTCTCCCGCACGACGGCTCTGCAACCGTGCGGGCCCGTGGGGTGGAGCACGTGGTACTCGGCACCGACGTCGCCCAACACGCCGAACACACTCCCCAGTACGGCCACGACCACCGCCAGACCCCGCAGGAACAGTGGCAGCGCCACACGACGCCCTGTCTTCCGCTCATCCTCCGAGCGGCGCCGTACGGCGGTGACTCCCATGAGGACCAGTGACACGAGGAGCAGGGCCGCGCTCATCGCCCAACTCGGGATCACCCGCCCCGCGACGAGGAGCAGCACGTTGCTCCAGCCCGCGGCGCAGGAGAGGAGCAGGCACCCCGCGGTGATGACCGGGTAGAGGGCTGATCGCGGCACTCGGCGGGTACGGCGCTGCTCTGTTTCCATCAGCGCACCCTATGGCGTGACCCTGCGTCATGAGGACACGACCCGGTTCGAGCCGCCGAAGCCGCTTCCCGCCCCGCGGAACGATCAAGAACTCGGGACGTTTGGAAACCTCCGCTCGGTGCAGACGCTCGTTGACACCAGCTTTATTCATCGAGGTAGGAGAAGCGTCATGGGCATCATCGCCTGGATCCTGATCGGACTGCTCGCGGGCTTCATCGCCAAGGCTCTGATGCCGGGCAAGGACCCGGGCGGCGTGATCATCACCATGCTCATCGGCATCGCGGGCGGCCTGCTCGGCGGCTGGCTCGGCAAGGTCATATTCGGCGTCGACTCCATCGACGGCTTCTTCGACCTCTCCACCTGGATCGCCGCCATCATCGGCTCCGTCATCCTCCTCGCCGTCTACCGACTCGTCACCGGCAACAACCGTCACCACCGCCACGCCTGAGTGACACAGCCCCACCGCAGACGGAAACGGCTCCCCCTCCTCGCGAGGGCGGAGCCGTTCCGCTTGTACGGGAGCCTCGTAGGGGAACAATGACGTGCTGCCCCACGCCGCAACCCCACCATGCACTTCACCTGCCACGGAAGGGCCGACCCGCTCCCCCCGGAGAACAGTGGGATCGCCGTTCGGAAAGACGAGGCCCTCGCGGCCGGTGACGACCGCTCCGCCGTCCGTCCCTCGGAGGTGGTGGACGGCACCCACGCGGCCGGCTCTGTCGATGCCCCGCTCCACCCCTGCGAGCAGGAGCAGCCGATCGCCGCGGATCGCGAGGCCGACCGGATCCGAGACAGGTAGGGCGCGGATCCGGAGCATCCCGCCGGGTCCCGTTTCGACGAGCGCCGCGTCGGGCCAGTACAGGGCGTGCACCGCGGAGTCGGCGACGTTGACGGTGACGGCCTCCGTCAGGTGCCGGTAGGGCTCCGGGGGGCGCAGGGCTGATGCGCGGTTGCCCCTGGCGTCCAAAACGGACCAACCCACCCGCGCTGACCCGGTCACCGCTGAACATCCCTTCGACGGCGTACCCGGTCCAGAATCCGGCCCGGCGGTCCGCGACCAGATGCGTCAGGTACGTCCCCATCGGGAAGCGACGCCTGGCCCGCTCGTACCCGGGCCGGTCGCGACGCGCCTCCCGACGATCCGGGCTTCCCGGACGCCGAGTCCGTTCCAGCGGAGCGGAGATCGCACCGTCTTCGCAACAAGCCGGGCATTCCGGTTCGCGTGATCCTCCCGACCGGCCCGGAGGCTTGAGGCGGAGAACTCTCCGGAAGGAGAGCCCGATCCGGGGAGCGTCCCCGCCGCGCAAGAGCGAGTCGGCCGTGAGGATCGCGATCACTCCCAGGGCGCTGTCGGATGCCGGCCGTGAATGGCAACAGGCCTACAGGACAAGGCTGTTGGTGTCGAAAGGGGGTCTCAGTGGCCTTGGATCCGGGCCCGTCCGCCCGGCTTCTTCCGTCGATCCGCCCACGGCGACCGCCACCGTCCGCGCGTCACGCCGACGAGCACTCGTTTGCTTGCGGCCCTGCGAGAGTGCACACTTGCGCGAATTCCGGTACGGGCGCAGCGCCGCACCCTCCTCATGACGGATGTCCCCGGAAGCCGCCTTGCGGGTCATCAGCAAGCCAAACAGGAGTACGTGTTGAGTACACCGGGTACTGCCCGTCAGCAGCATCTCCGAAGCCTCACCGACGGGGAGCTCTGCGCCCTGCTGCGTGGCCACACCTCCGAGTCCGACGCCGACGTCAGCGACGTGATGGCCGAGGTGTTCGCGCGTCACCATTCTTCGGTGCTCGCCTACGCGCGTAGCTGCTGCAGGGACCTGTCCACCGCCCAGGACCTCGCCGCCGAGGCCTTCGCCCGTACCTACCGGGCCGTCGCCTGGGGCGCCGGACCCGAGTACGCCTGGCGGCCGTACCTGCTGGTCTGCGTGCGCCGCCTGGCGGCCGCACGGGCGCGGGAGGGCGCTCGTACGCGGCTGTCCGAAGACTTCGAGGAATGGGCCGCGCAGCTCGCGGACGGCCAGGACGCGGAGGAGAGCGTCTTCTCGGCGGAAGAGGGGTCGCTGGTCCTGCGGGCCTACCGGTCGCTGCCGGAGCGCTGGCAGGCCGTGCTGTGGCACGCCGTCGTCGAGCACGAGCCGGCGGCGGAGACCGCCGGCCGCCTCGGAATCTCGGCGGGAGGCGTCGGCTCGCTGGTCGCGCGTGCACGGGAAGGTTTGCGGGAGGCGTACTTGCGCGCCCACCTGGATCAGAGTGCGAGCGACGAGTGCCGGCACTACGGCGGGCAGATCGCCGCCATGCTCCGTCGGCCGGGCAAGCGCCGCACCCGGGACCTGGGCCGCCACCTCCAGGGGTGCGGCGACTGCGCGCGGGCCGAGCGCGACCTGCGCGACGTCAACGGCCGTCTGGGGGTGCTGCTGCTGGGCGGAATCCTGCTGTGGAAACCCGCCTCCTTCCTGGCGACCCTGGGCGAGAACGGCGCCCACCTCGCCGCCGGAGCGGGAACGCTGAACGGTACCCAGCTCGCCGGAGCCAAGATCAGTGCCGCGAAGTGGGCCGCGGCGGTGGCCGTGGTGGGAACGACGGCCACCGTGGTCGCCCTGCTGCCCGCCGAGGCCGAGAACAACCGGTCCGATCAGGTAGCCGTACCCGCCAGAACGGCCGCGGCCCCCGGAGACCCGCTCCCGGCGGTCACACCGTTCGTGGCCATCGGCACGCCCGCGTCGTCGTCGGCCATCTCCGCCTCCGCCTCCGCGACAGCCGGCCCCTCCGCCTCGACCTCCGTTTCCTCCTCGGCCACCACCACACCGACCTCGGCATCGCCCTCGACGGGTCCCGCCGGCGACGCCTTGGTCAACGTGGGTTCGGGGCTGTGCGTCGGCGTGGGCGGCGGCCGTTCCGACGGCCGTGTGCAGCTTGAGAAGTGCACCGGCAAAGCCTCCCAGGGATGGCAGCGGCTGCCCGCCTGGAAGAACACCCACCAACTCCGGAACGCCGACACCGGCACCTGCCTCGACGGAACCACCGGCGGCGGGAACCTCGTCGAGGTCACCCTTCGCCCCTGCCGGACCGGCGCGGACCGCGCGACCCAGCTGTGGCGGTTCGATCCGGACGCGCGATCTGGCGCGTACCGCGTCTGGTTCGTGCCGAGGGTCCCGCACAGCGACTACTCCGACCACCTGCTGGGCCCGCGGAACTGGCCGAAGGCCGACCCGCCGCGTCCGGGCTCGGAGATGGTGCACCTGCCCAACTACTACAACTCGGTCAACCTGCTCTTCACCCTGCGCTGAGCCCATGCCCGCGCGGCGGGAGTTGAGGCGAAGGCCCGGGAGACCTGGACCAGCCACCGCACATCGGCGGAGAAGTCCAGGTCGCCCTGGTTCATCACCGACACGGGTGAGGCGTCGGTCACCCGGTCCTCCATTCCGCCCCGCCCGTTCGTTCCGCCCCGCCCGTTCGTTCCGTCATGTCCGTTCGTTCCGTCATGTCCGGGCCGCTCCGCGAGGGCGGCCGCCATCCGCGCCGCCTCCCACCGCGCCCGCTCCTCGACGCTCCTCTCCGGCCCCGGGGCGGAGGGGAGCCCGGGGGAGACCTGCCCGCCCAGGGCCAGGCAGCCGTCCCTGATCTCGATCACCCGCCGGTGCAGGCGGAACCGCAGGTCCCACAGGGCGAAGAGATCGCTGCGGGCAGCGGGCTGGAGCGATATCTCGGGGTGGGCCCGATACAGGGCGTACCAGAGCGGGCGCAGCCGGCGGTACCGGCGGTAGTCGGCCCACCACGCCCGTACCGCCTGTACCCGCGAGCCCCACAACGGCGCCGTCCAGCCGATGGTATTCAGGGCCAACCCCACCGTCAGACAGGTCCGTGTGGCGTTCGCCCAGGCGGATGGATCCCAGCCCCGGTGCACGAGGAACACGTCCGCGAACCGCCCCAGGGCGTAGACGAGGTCGAGGCACGCGCCGACCGCCGCGGTCCGCAGGCCGCGCCGTACCCAGACGTCCTCGGTCAGCCGGGCGTAGAACCAGCACGCCTTGGCCACCACGGCCTTCCCGAGGGCGAACGCCGTGAGGTAGACGACCTGGTAGGCCACGAAGTACGGCTGTTCCCCCAGGTCCGTGAACGTGTTCCGCGGGTGTCCGCGCAGCACGGCGAGCTCGAAGAGGACGGCCATCGCCACCGGTACACAGGACAGCAGGGCCAGCCGGCGGCGCGCGCGGACGCGGGCCTCCTCCCGCGCGTACAGCCAGTGGATGAGCAACACCTGTTGGCACGCGATGGCCGCGATGATCCACATCTGGACGGAGACGTTGTACCAGGTGACCGTGCCGAAGAGCCGACCGGTCAGCCGGGTGGGGGTGGACATGGCGAGGTACATGCCCTGGCAGCCGAAGGACGCGCACAGGGCGACGAGCGCCGGCCGCGCCCCGCGCCGAAGGAGCGGCCGCAGGGTGAGGGCGAACGCCGCCCAGCAGACCAGCGCGCCCAGCGGGTAGCGGACACTGTTCACGTCACGTCACGTCCGGTTCCGCGGCGCCAGTCGAGCGAGCCCCGGATGCGGCCGACCACCCCGTCCGTCTCGACGGCGGCCGTGCCGGGCCGCGAGCGCAGGCCCTCGCCGAGGAGGAACGCCATCACCTCCGCCTCCCGCTCCTGGGTGTCGGAGTAGTTGTCCCGGCACAACAGGTCCCGCACCAGCGACGGGTCGAGGTCGGGGAAGAGCGTGGCCACGGCCCGGGAGGAGTCGGCGCTCCCACTGCGGTGGTCGCACAGCATGTGCGCCAACTCGTGCGCGATGATGTGCTCTTGATGGTGCCGGCTGGTGTGCTGCTCGTAGACGACGTAGTCCGCGTCCGAGAAGGCCAGCCACAGGCCGCACGGACCGGACGCGTCCAGGGGCATGGGCAGCAGATGGACGGGCCGGCCCCGGGAACCGCCGAGGTGGTCGCACAGGGTCATGAGGTCGTAGGACTCGGGCAGCCCGAAGGAGGCCAGTCGCCGCCGGCTCTCCCGGCGCATCGCCCGGAGATCGGACCCGCGCCGGTGTCGCTGGAGGAATCGCACCGGCGGCCTACTCCCCGCCGCCCGCCGCCCCGCCGGTGTCTCTGCCCTCCGGGTCGTCGGCCGTCCCCTTGACGCGGGCCGCCTGCCCGCGGGAGGAGGCCGCCGAGTGCAGCAGGCTGACCTCGCGAATGATGCGCGCCAGATGCTTGCGGCCGGAGTCGTCCATGCTCATGGCCCGCAGGGCGATGTCGCGCACCTCGGCGTTGCCCATCGCCGAGGCGATGGCGAGCTGCGCGTCGACCCGCTCGGCGGTGTCATCGTCGAAGAAGTACGCGGCGGGCACCCGGAAGAACGCCGCCAGCGCCTCCAGATGCCGCTTGGTTGGGTTGTCGCGCTGTCCGGTGCGCAGCTGCCAGACGTACGTCTTGGAGAACGTGCCGCCGCTCAGTTGGCTGCAGCCGCGGGCGACCTCGTCGTAGGTGTACTCCCGGCCGTCGGTGCGGATGGTCCTGAAGAGCTTGTCGACCTTGTCGGCCAAGGGGGGCATCAACACTCCTTCTGTTCGCCAGCATGAACCGGCAAGGCGATGGTGACCAATCCTAGTTGACAGCCCCTCACCTCGCACTTACGGTCGAATCGTTAGCTGAGATGAACAGGAAGGCGTGCGCCGGCAGCCATCGACAGTCGCCGGCACATGCGCGTCATCGCGGCGACCGGGAACCGCCCGGAGACGTTCGACCCCGATCGCGTCCGACCCCGATCGCGGCCACGGCCCCGATCGCGGCCACGCTCGCCCTCCCACCGTTCCGCCGAAGTCAACCCAGGAGCACAGCCGTGCCCATCGCCGTCATCGCCCTCTCCCTCAGCGGTTTCGCCATCGGAGTCGCCGAGTTCATCATCGCGGGGATCCTCCCCGACATCGGAGCGGACCTCGCCGTCTCCATCCCCACCGCGGGACTCCTGGTGTCCGGGTACGCGCTCGGCGTCGTCATCGGCGCCCCCGGCCTCACCGTCCTGTGCGCCCGTACCGAACGCAGGACCCTGCTGATCCGGCTCATGCTGGTCTTCCTCGCCGGAACGATCCTGTCCGCCCTCGCCCCCACCTACGGGCTGCTCATGGCGGGCCGGGTGCTCTCCGCCCTCGCCCACGGCGCGTTCTTCGGCGTCGCCATGGTGGTCGCCTCCGATCTCGTGCCCGAGGACCGCAAGGGCCGCGCCGTGTCGATGGTCGCCGCGGGCCTCACCCTCTCCACCATCCTCGGCGTCCCGGCGGGCACCTTCATCGGCCAGCACTCCGGTTGGCGCTGGGCCTTCTGGATGGTCGCCCTCTTCGCCGCAGTGGGCCTGGCGGGCATCGTCTCGCTCGTGCCCCGCACCCCGGCGCCCGAGGGCATCGGACTGCGCGCCGAACTCAAGGTGCTGCGCCGCCCGCAGGTGCTGCTCGTCCTGCTCACCACCGTGCTCGGCTTCGGCGGCGTCATGACCTCGTACACCTACATCGCCGAAATGGTCACCGGGGTCACCGGCTTCACCGACGGCGCCGTCACCCTGATCATGGTGCTGTTCGGCGTCGGCATGTTCGTCGGCAACCTGGTCAGCGGCCGGCTCGCGGACCGCGCCCCCAGGAGCGCCATGTGCGGGGCGCTGGCACTGCTCACCCTCGTCCTCGGAGCGTTCACCTTCACGGTCCACGACAAGGCGGCCACCTGCGTGACCGTCTTCCTCTTCGGCGCGGCCACCTTCGCCACCATCTCCCCGCTCCAGATGCGGATCATGGCCAAGGCCGACGGCGCTCCCACGCTCGCCTCGGCGTCGAACATCGCCGCCTTCAACCTCGCCAACGCCGCCGGCCCGCTGCTCGGCGGAAGGATCATCGACGCCGGCTTCGGCTACCCCGCCCTCAACTGGGCCGGGGCCCTCGTCACCCTCGCCGGACTCCTCCTCGCCGGCCTCGGCGTGGCGGCAGAGCGCAAGGGGCACACCACCACGCCGCCCATCACGCCGGCCGCCACCTCGCCGAGCGACAGTGCCGCCACCTCGTCGAGCGGCAGTGCCGCCACGCGCTGAACGCCCCTGAAACGAGAGGTGGGCGACTTCACCGCCGCCGGACTGCCCTACCCGTGCGTGCGAGGCGATGACCCACTGGGCGACGCGTGGGACGGGACGAGGGGCCGCCGTCCCCGCATGAGGCGGCGCGCCCCGTCCCGTCGGTGCCTGTCGCTACAGCAGGTTGTAGATCTGGAACCCGTTCCCTATCTTGACCGGCTTCTGGAACACGGCGCCCGCGTCGCCCGTGCCCGAGTAGCGGTACAGGTCGCCATTGGGCTTGCGCGCGATCAGATCCGCCCGGCCGTCGGCGTCGAGGTCGCCGACGGACAGCAGCCGGTCGTACGTGTTCCAGCCGCCGCCGACCTGTGTACGGGCCGCGAACGGAGCCTTGTGGTCGCCGGTGCCCTTGTAGAGCCACAGGACGCCGGACCTGTCCCGCGCGACGATGTCGGCCTTGCCGTCGCCGGTCAGATCACCCTGACCGGCGAGCTGCGTGTACTGCCCCCATCCGCCGCCGATGCGCGTGCGTTCGCCGAGCGCGCCGTCCGCGTAGCCGGGATAGCCCCACAGGTCACCGGACTTGTCGAGGCCGATGAGGTCGGCCTCCTGTCCTCCGCCGAGATTGCCGGGGGACAGCACCGTGGTGTAGATGTTCCAGGCCGTGCCGACGTTCTTGCTGTGGTACTGGAGTTCGTCGTCGATCCAGCTGTAGTTCAGGACCCCGTCCTTGTAGAGGCTCCAAGAGCCGTCGCTGTACCCGTCCTTGTCGTTGTCGACATCGATCGAGTCGGCGAAGGCGTCGAAGCTGGTCGCCACGTGGTGCCGGTCCTCGAAGGCGCCCTTGCGGTCCGGGAAGTACAGATACAGCTCGTTGGACTGCTTGTCCACACCGCTCATCGCGAAGCTCGGCGTCTCCACGGAACCGGCCGCGCGGGCGAGCCGCCCCGGCCCCCGGACTTCCTTGACCGCCTCTGAAAGACTGTGTCGATGGCCACCAAACCCCTTCCGCCCCCGCCCGTCGTCGTGTGTGAGGTCCCGGACGGGCTCGGCGTCATCGAGGTCACCGGGGACGCCTCGGCGAGCCTGCTGGTACTCGCCGGTGACCCCGTCCTGCTGGAGGGCAACGACGGCTGCGGCAGCCTTGGTTGGCTGGCCGCCCGCGCGGGAGCCGACGCACCCGGAACCGGCGAGGTCAAGGCCCTCACCGAGTGGCTGGGCTGCCCGGACCTCACGGTGGACCCTGTCACCGGCCACCACCTGCCACCCGACCCGGAGCGACTCCGCCCGCTGCTGACGCTCCTGGCGCCGGGCCGGTACGTGATGACCGTTCAGACGGCTCCGCACGAAACGCGCGTCGTCCACCCGCGCGGCCACGCGGTCGAGCAGTGGTACGCGGAGGAAGACCTCGCGCTGCTCACCACGGACCACTGGCCGCCGCGCCGCGAGGCCGTCGTGCGGGATTACGCACGGCGGATCAGGGCCGGCGGTCTGCCCGCGCTGATCGCGCTGCGTCCGACCCCGGCCGGCCGGGTGGGCTACGTCCTCGACGGCCACCACAAGCTGACGGCCTATCAGCGGGCCGGGGTCAGACCCCTGATCCTCTGGCTGACCCCGCAACAGCCGCAGCCCTTCCGGCGCGAGGACCGCGAGCGCGCCCGCGGCGCCCTCCTGGCCGGCCGCGCAGACCGCGAACGGCGTTCGCTGGACAAGGTGTTGGCGTACATCGGCGACGAGGCCCGCCATTCGGCCTGACGGGGTGAGGCGGCTCCGCGATGTGGTCTGACGGGTGAGGGGCCCGTCCGGGACCTGCATCAACGCGGGGTGAACCGTCTGTGACACATCTGTCACACACGTCCCTGTACCGCCCCGCTTTCCCCACATACGCTCTCATTGGTTGCCGGGCACACGTACTTCATGGCCCGGCTGCGTTCCGTACGTCATTCGCGTACACACATGTCCTGGGGGGACTCATGCGCAACACCCGTATGTCCGGCCGCGCTCGGCGCATCGCGCTGTGCACGGCGATAGCCGTCGCGGCGGGCACCCTGCTGAGCACACCGGCCCTCGCGGCCGACAAGGCCCCGGCCGCCCCGAAGGCGGCCGCGAGCAAGGTGAAGCCGCGGTTCGACTGGAACGGGGACGGGATCGGGGAGATCGTTCGCAACGGCCACATCGGCCCGCCGAGCAGCTCCCTCATCGTCGAACAGCCCAACTCCACGGACACGCACGGGTTGCTCGTGGACGCGGACCTCGTCGGGACCCAGGACCTGATCACCCCGGGCGATCTGGACGGCAACGGCATGTCGGAACTCCTCATCGTGAGGACCGACGGCACGCTCAAGCTCTTCGTCGACGTCAACAACGGCCCGTACCAGGCCGCTTGGAGCAGCACGGGCTGGGACATCTACAACAAGATCGTCGCGGCGGGCGACCTGACGGGCGACGGCAAGAACGACATTCTCGCCCGCACCTACGGCGGCGACCTGTACCTGTTCCCGGGCACCGGCGACCTCAAGGCGCCGTTCGGCGCACGGATCAAGGCGCCCGGCCTCTGGTCCGACTTCGACCAGATCGTCGGGGTGGCCGACGCCGACGGCGACGGCATCGGAGACGTCTACGCCCGCAACACGACCGACGACCTGATCTTCTTCGCCGGCACGGGCGACGCCGCGCAGCCGTTCAAGGCCGGTGTCGAGCTGGGCGCCGGTTGGCACACGTACAACCAGCTCCTGAGCGCCGACGACCGGGACGGTGACGGACTGTCGGACCTCCTTGCCCGGACCTTGAACGGCGACCTCTACCTCTACCGGGCCATCGGCCAGGGCCGCTTCGCGGACCCGGTGCTCCACCGGTCGGGCTGGGCGGGAGCCGACGTGCTCGCGGGGGCGGGCGGTCGGCCCGACTTCGGGAAGAAGCACCTCATCGGCCGCGACGCCGACGGGCGGACCTGGAGCCGCAGGGCCCAGAACAACGGGCAGTTCTCGACCCCCACGAGCGATGGGCTGGAGAAGGACACCATCGGCTACGCCACCTCGCTCGACGGCTCGGGCATCGTCACCAAGCTGCGCCTGAGCGGTGGCAGGCTCCTGACGGAAGGCTACCTCTACGGGGCCGGAGACCTCGGCGCCGGCTGGGACGCCTACACCTCCGTCACCGGTCCCGGCGACGTGACCGGTGACGGTCACGGAGACCTGCTCGCCCGCGACAAGACCGGCGTCCTGTGGATCTACCCCGGTGACGGGTCCGCCCAGAAGGTCGGCGACCGCATCCGAGTCGGCGACGGCTGGAACGCGTACAACAAGATCCTCGGTTCCGGTGACGTCAACGGGGACGGTCGCGTCGACGTCCTGGCCCGCTCGACCGACGGCCGGCTGTACCTCCTGCCGGGCACCGGCAACAGCGCGGCCCCCTTCGGCCCGCGTCAGGATCTCGGTGCCGGCTGGAACGCCTACAACAAGCTCGCCACCGTGTCCGACGCCACCGGCAACGGCACCACCGACCTGATCGCGATCGACGCGTCGGGTCAGGGATACCGGTACGACGGACAGGGTGCGTACGGCGGCAAGTTCAAGCCGCGTGCCTCGCTCGGCGGTGGCTGGAACATCTACAACGAGCTGTTCTGACGGTGACTCGTTGCCGGAGCGGGTGGAAGCCACCCGCTCCGGCAGGGTCGGTCCCGCAGTCGCTCCACGTCGCTCCACGTCGCTCCACGTCGCTTCCACACTGTGACCCACACGGCCGGGCAACACCTCGGCGGGCCTGCCCCGACGATACTGTCGGTGCGGCCATCGGCGGCCATCGGCGGTCCTCGGCTGAACATCGGCGCACGTCGCATGCGTTGAACAGGCCGCCGAGCAGGCTGCCCGCGTCCACAGTGCCGCCACCCGCGCTGGAACGCCACGAGCCTGCCGTGGGGGGAGAGGGCGTCCACGCCCCGCTGCACCAGATCGCCGCCGCCGCCGTCGCCGTCGAGGACCAGGTCCACCGGGTCTCCCCAGGAGTCCTGCGAATAGATCACCACCTCGTCGGCGCCGCATCCACGCACGAACTCGGCCTTGTCCGCGGACCTGACGGCGGCGACCAGGACGGAGTCGCCCTTGTCGAAACGTCCCGCACGCAGCGCGCTCAGCGCGACCAGGCCGCCGCGAACCAGCGCCAGGGCGTCGGCCGCGGTCACCCGCGGTGGCGGCCGAGGTCGAGAGGCGATGACCCCAGTCCGGCCGGTGCTCAGCGGCTCCCGCCGGCCGTCGCGAGGTTCAGCACGTGTGTCAGCCGGAAGGCGAAGTACGCCGCCGACGCCGCCGCGACGATGTTCAGTGCCGCTGCCGCCACCCCCAGTTTCCCCGCGTCGAGGAGGGGGTGGAGGTCCTCGGCCCGCCGGTAGCCCGTGTTCGCGTACCAGCCGAGCAGGACCGAGCCCGTGAAGGAGCCCCACCAGAGGTTCACCGGCCAGAAGGAGACGCCGGCCGGGCCCGCGGCCGGCGTTGCCCGGGCGCCGGCGCTCCACATGTCCACGGCGATGCGGTACGGCATCCAGAGGCCGGCCACGGGCACGAACCAGGCTCCGATCGCCCAGCCCGGTCCCCTCCCGAACCGGTCAGGGGCCAGTGAGCCGGCGTTGCGGCGCATCCGGTGGAACCAGGTGATGAAGACGGCCGCACACGCCGCGAGCCCGAACACGTGGATCTGGTCGTAGACCAGGAACAGGTGGTCGGCCTGGTCCAGCCGGTCCTCGGAGACGAAGGCGAAGCCCCCGTCCGTCTCCACATCGGCGCGCAGCCGGGCCCCGATGTAGAGGGAGAAGAGGTCCCCGGCGGCAACGGCCGCCAGCACCACGCACAGGCCCGCGAGCAGGCCCCGCGAAGTGCCGGGCGTTCGCCGGGGAATGGGCGGGCGGGGGCGGAGAACGCCGGAAGAGGACATGACGGTGGAACCCCCACGGGCAGGAAGGCGGAAAGGGCCCGCGGATGTGCGTGCAGAGGGAAAGTACGCCAGAGCGGTCCCGTCCGTCCATGAGGAATCCCCTGGTCCGGTCCCGGGGGCGGAGGAACCCGACTCCAGTCGTCGATCACGAGCCGCCCCGGCGCCGACTGCGTGCCTATCTCTCAGGTGGGTGGGAATGCACACGGCTTTACCGCGCACGTCGCCTCCGGGGGCGGTCGCGCTCGAATTCGGCGCGCTTCGACACCGGTTGGCATCCCCGCCCCGGCCGCACGTGACGGCACGGAAGCCGAAGCGGGGAACGACGGGTGTCAGTCGGCGGTGGGGCGCCAGGCGTGGGCCAGGCGTGCGGCGGCCCCGGCACCCCAAAGCCAGACGAGAAGACGACCTGGTACTGCACGTTGTCGACGACGTCGAAGGAGGGCCGGTACAGCAGGCGTGCCTGTTGTGCTCCGTTCTCGGCGACCTTGTTCTCGGCGACCTTGACGGGGGATCGGGCGGCGCCGCGCAGATGGCGCCTTCGTAGGGCGGACCCGTGCCGGCGCACGAGGCCGACTACTCAGGCGGTCTTTGAGTACGTCCGCTCATGATCCGCGCGCCGGCCGCTCCCTATCGTGACCCGTATGGACACGGACCAGACGCCCCCCGGCACCCCGACCTCGGACAGGCCGCGGGGACTCAACGGCTGCGCTGTCGCCGTCGTCGTCCTCACCGGCCTCGTCATCCTGGCTGCCTGGGCACTGGCCGAGTTCGAGAAGGGCTTCGACGGATACGGTCAGTTGGAGCAGAGCGGCCCTTCCGGATACGTGGCGGACCCGCTCGGCCCCGGCGCGACCGCGCGGTACGAGGACGGCCTGAAGGTGACCGTCAGCCGACCGCGCCCGGAGCCCGACGGCTCCTACAGCCTCACGGTCACCTACGAGAACGACACCGACGAAGAGCTGCGCCCCGGCGGGGAGTCATCGGACGCCGGCGCGTCCGAATACGGCCCCGCGCCCCTGGTGGTCCGCGCGGGCAAGTCGCTCGACGACCACGCCTCCGGATACAGCGTGACCTGGTTGAACCGGCGGGAGGCCGCCGCCGCCCTCGTGCCACCGCTGGGCACGGAGAAGAAGCGAACCGTTCCGGTCCGCGTCAAGCCGAGCGTGAAGGGGATCCCGATCACGGTGGAAGTCGACCCGCCGACGGCCGGCTTCCGGGAGACGGCTTACTTCCAGTTCAGCCTGGACTGATCGACGGATACCGAGGTCGCGACCCGCGCGCAGGGCATCGCCGTGGTGGAGACGAGCGGCGAGCGCGTACGACCCGCAGGCCGTCGGCGCCGAGATCCTCCGGCTCGTCATGGTGCCGGTACGCATCGCGGAGGCGACGAAGGGGAGGGCCGCCCCGCGAGTCCGCCGCGTCGGGGCCCGGGCGCGGGCGTCGTCATGTCGCTTCGCCGGCGTCCGCGACCATGCGGACCAGGGTGTCGAGGAGTTCGTCGGCGGTGGTGCGCGACATGCCCGTGCCGAGGTGGCCGCTGAGCTCCATGTCCGCGATGCCGTGCGTGCCGGCGAGCAGCAGGGTGCCGTAGTGCCGTGCGTTCGGTTCCCCGACGAGTTCGGCGACGAGGGGCAGGAACTCGTCCTGGAAGCGTCCGGCCGCGCGGACGCGGTCCGCCGCCGGGTCGCCCGCGGGCGTGCACAGCCGGCCCCGGACGTGATCGAGTCCTTCGCCGAGTTCCTCGGGGCGGTGCCCGGGGCGCCTGAACAGCATCTGGTACAGGTGCGGCCGCTCCCGGCCGACGCCGACGAGGATGCGCAGAGCGCCTCGCAGCTTGTCGGAGGCCGGCAGGGCCGGATCGGCCCGCAGGGCGTGGACCTGGTCGGCGATCCGTTCCCAGCCCTCGGTCGCGAGGACGGTCAGCAGGCTGTCCTTGCCGGTGAAGTGCCGGTACGGCGCTCCCCGGCTCACGCCCGCCCGCGCGCCCACCTCGCGCAGGGTGACGGCTTCGGGGCCCCCGAGGTCGAGGAGGCGGTCAGCGACTCACCGCGCCCGGGAGGTCGCGCCGCTGGGTGTACAGGTGGTCGTGGTCGAGCCCGGTGGCGTCCGTACGGAGATCGCCGCTCGCGGGATCGCGACGGCGAACGACCTGACCGCCCGGATGACGCCCGAGCAGGAGGCGCGTTACGGCGACCTGGTCCGGGCGAACAACAAGCTGATGGCCTCGGGCACCGCATCGGGTCCGACCGCCGACGCCGCCGCCCTGGTCATCGCGAAGGCCGTGACGGCGCGCAGGCCGCGCACCCGCTACACCGCCGGCCGGGACGCCGCCCTGATCATGCGCCTGGGTCCGATGCTGTCCGACCGCGCGCTCGACCGCGTCCTCGCCGCCAACCTCCGTCGCCACCAACCGAAGCGAGCCGCTGTCGGCGACCGGGTCGAGTCACCGCGGTGGGGGCGTGAGGCCGGCCGCCGTGCCCGCGGTGTCGACGTCATACGGCGTTGGTCGACGGCGCGTGACGTTCATAGCGGACGGAATGGGTGATTCCGGAGGGGCGTGATCATAGATGAGCGTTTTCGGTCAGGATTGAACCGGTCACTCCGCGTGAGGCAGGTCGTTCGGGTGTTCCCCGCGCCCCCTGCCCTCCCTTGCCCCACCTGTCCCGCGTTCGAGCCCGACCGGCAGGAATTCACGCGGCCGTACCCCGGGTAGGGCGAAAGATTTCCCGAGTTGCCCCCACGGTGACGCAAAAGAAGTCCGAAACTGACAGGGTTGCTTTGACTCCTGATCGGTGGGTCGGTGAATGTCGGTCACATGTCCGAAACATCCCGAGCCGCCGCCGGTGGCCCCATGCGTGTGCGCGACTTCCGGCTGCTGCTCGCGGGAGCCGCCACCGGGCAGCTCGGTGCCCAGGTGACGCTCGTGGCGCTGCCCCTCGTGGCCGTCCTCGAACTCGACGCCCCCGCCTTCCAGGTGGGCCTCCTGACCGCCGCGGAGACCGCCGCCTTCCTGCTCGTCGGGCTGCCCGCCGGGGCACTCGTCGACCGCATGCGCAAACGGTCCCTGATGATCCGCGCGGACCTGGTCCGCGCCGTGGCCATGGCGAGCATCCCCGCCGCCGCGCTCGCCCACGCCCTGACCATGGCCCAGCTCTACGTCGTCGCGCTCGTGATCGGCGTGGCGACCGTGTTCTTCGACGTCGCCCATCAGAGCTACCTGCCGCAGATCCTGCCCCGGGACCAACTCGTGGCCGGCAACGGCGCCCTGGAGACGGTCCGTTCCACCGCCCAGGTGACCGGCCCCGGCGTCGGCGGCGGACTGGTACAGCTCGTCGGAGCCCACCTCGCCGTCGTCGCCGACGCCATCGGCTACCTGCTCTCCGCCCTGTTCCTCCTGCGCGTCAAGCAGCCCGAGGAAACACCCGAGCCCGCCGCCGGGGCCTCCCTGCGCAAGGAGATCGCCGAAGGCGTCCGCTTCGTCTTCGGCCATCCGCTGCTCCGGGTCATCGCCCTCACCACCGGCCTCGCCAACCTCTGCACCGCCGTCCTCATGGCGACACAGACCGTGCACCTCGTCCGCGTCGTCGGACTGGAGCCCGGCGGGCTCGGGCTGGTGCTGTCCGCCTCCGCCGTCGGAGGGCTGCTGGGCGCCCTGTGCGCCGGACGCCTCGCCGCCCGTCTGGGGCAGGCCCGGGTCATCCTCCTGTCCGTCCTGGTCACCGGCCCGTTCGCCCTGCTGTGGCCGCTGTCCGGGCACGGCCTCTCCGGGGCGGCCCTCTTCGCCGCCGGATCGGCGGTCGTCTCCTTCGGCGCCGTCGTCTACAACATCGCCCAGGTCAGCTTCCGCCAAGGGCTGTGCCCACCACGCCTGCTCGGCCGGATGAACGCCACCCTGCGCTTCCTCATGTGGGGCACCCTGCCGCTCGGCGCGCTCATCGGCGGCGCCCTCGCCCAGTCCCACGGGTCGCGTACGGCACTCGCCTGGTGCGCCGTCGGCATCCTCGCCGTACCGCTGCCCCTGCTGTTCTCCCCGCTGCGCCGGATGCGGGACCTCCCCGGTCCGCAGGACGACGCTCCGCGGACCCCCGGTCCGCAGGCCCTTGGTCCGCAGGACGACGACCGCGCCGGCGCCGCGGACGAGACGACGCCGGAGAGCGCCACCGCCGACGGCGACGAACGCCCGGCCCCCGCACCCACCCGCTGACCACCCGTACCGCGCGCGGGACCACCCGCGCCGCCACACCCTTCCGCGCGACCGCGACCGCGGCCTCGACAGAGAGAACCACGTGCTCAGCATCACGAGTCAGTACCTGGCCCGATACCGGCGTCTCACCGCCGCCGGCGACCGGTCCGACGTCCTGCTGCCCGTCACCGGAGCACAGCGCCGCTTCCTCCTGGTGCGTTCGCTGGACCCGTCGGGCCGCCCCGACCTGGTGCCGATGTTCTTCGCCTTCCCGTACGGGACGATCGACATCGAACGCCTGCGGGCCGCGGCCCACAGGCTCGCCGCACGGCACACCGCCCTGCGCTCGCGGCCCGCCGTTGTGCGCGGCACTCCCGTCCTGCGCGTCGCCGATCCGGACGTCGGCGTGACCCGGCCGGCCCCGATGCCGGGGGAGCGGCCCGCCGACACGCTCCGGCGCGCGCTCGCCTCCTGGGACGCGCAGGGTTCACCCCTGCGGCTCTTCCTCGTACGCGACGAGGAGCGCGAGGAGGACATCCTCGCCATCGTCCTGGACCACGCCGCCTGCGACGGCCGCTCGCTGGCACGGATCGTCGACGAACTCGGCGCCGCGTACGGCGAGGAGACCACCGCGTCCCGGGTCGCACCGGGGGAGACGGATGCCGAGTCGGCCGCCTACCGGGACACGGTCCTGCGGCAACTCGCCGCCGAGGAACGGGCGGAGACGCCCGAGGCGGCCGCGTACTGGGCGGACCGGCTGCGTCCGCTCCAGGCCCACGCCCCGTCACCCCGCCCGGCACGCGTGCCCGCCGGCGCGACGGCCGGCGGTATCGCGCAGATCCGGTTGCCCGCACACGACGGCGGCGTGCCGTTCCCCGGACTGCTCGACGCATGCCGCGCCGCGGCCCGCGAGCTGTACGGCCCGGACCTCCTCATCCCGCTCGGCTACCCGTGGGGCGGCCGTCCCCCGGGAGCGGAGCCGGTCATCGGCTGCTTCCTCAACACCGTCGTCTTCCCCGCCGACACCGGACCCGCACCCGACCCGGAGGCGACGGCCGACGCGTGGTGGGACGACCTCGACCGGGCCGACGTGCCCTTCGACGCGGTCGTGACCGCCGTGCGGGCCGCCGGCTCGGGCTGGACCGGCGGCCTCGACGGACTGCTCACCGTGGACGACGACAGCCGTCGCCCACCCCTCGAACTGGCCGGTGTCGAGGGACGGGAGGTCCACGTCGACGGCAGACCCGTCCGCGGTCCCTTCGCCGTCTCCGTCACCCAGGGAGCGGAGATCCGCCTGCGGATGGTGTGGGACCGCGCGGTGCTCGACGACGACACCGCGCGCCGGGCCTTCGACGCGCTCACCCACGCGCTGCGTCCCTTCGAGCCCGCCGCGGTCTGACCCCGACCGCGACCCCGGCCCCCGCGGGCATCACCGCCCCGCATCCCGCCCGCAGCCCCCGCACCGCCCCGCACCACCGGGCGTCCCACACGACCGCGCACCCCGAGCCCCCTCATGGCA
>NZ_LGDE01000452.1 GCF_001279725.1 Streptomyces sp. WM4235
CCAGCCCGCACGAGCGCCACATAGTTGCCCTCGGCGCTGCACGAACGACACGAAGCCGTCGACGACCCCTCGCACCCGCTCCGTGGGCAGCCCCTCCTCCGGGGCCTTGGCGTGCAACAGCAGTCGACGTCCGGCCGCCCGGACGACCGCGACGTAGTAGTCCCGCTCGTCGGGAAGTAGTGGAAGAGCAGGCCGCGCGAGATGCCCACCCCGGCTGCCACCTCGTCGATCGACATCTCGTGGATGGGGCGGGTCACCAGCAGGCGCAGACCGATGTTGATCAGCTGCCCGCGCCGCTCCTCGGGCCTCAGGCGCACGCGGGGCTGTGCTGACTCGGCAGTCACGTCCGGACCCGAGCTTGTCGAGCGATGCTCGACAACATGGCCTGCGTGCGGACGACCTGGGGGACCACGACTGGCCCTGCCGTCCGAGAAGCATCCCTCTCACCGAATCTATTGGCCAATGCTTGGCCGGTGCCTATGCCGCAGCCCGCGACGCGCAGCCCGTGCCCACGACGAACTCGCCCGCAGCGTGCCCACCCTCGTCATGGTCGGCGCCGACGACATCGCCACCCCGCTAGCCGAGGGGAGCGGGTCGCTGCCAGCATCAAAGGGGCTCGCCTGGAGGTGCTGACCCCGCGGCGACAGCAGCACCCTCGAACAGCCGATCGCGGTGCCGTGCTGATCCGGGAATTCCTGGTCATGGTCGAGCAGCGCTGAAGCCAACGCCAGAGGCGGTTACGCGGACCGGCTCCGGTGGAACGTCCGCTGGGATAGGCAAGACACCTCGGGCAGTGGCCGTGATCATCGGTCCGGGCCGCTTGCGACTACCACCTACTCGCGGACGCTCTTGGTTCCCCGTTCCATGTCGTTTGTGCGGGGGACGAGGACGACCTTGCCGAGCGTGCGGCGTTCGTCGAGTGCACGCAGTGCGTCCGCAGCATGGGCGAGTGGCAGCGTGGAGCCGATGACCGGGTCCAGCCGACCGGCCTTCAGATGAGTCGTGAGCTCCTGCCACTGTGCCCGCAGGTACGTCGGTTGGGAGAGCCAGTAGGCGCCCCATCCCACTCCGATGACTTCCACATTGTTCAGCAGCAGCCGGTTCACCTTCACCGTAGGAATCTCGCCTGCCGTGAATCCGAGGACGAGCAAACGTCCCTCCGGTGCCAGGCACCGCAAGGAGTCGGTGAAGCGCTCGCCTCCCACTGGGTCGACGATCACGTGCACTCCGTGGCCCCCCGTGAGTTCGGCGACAGCCTCACGGAAGCCATCGACTGGGACGGTGTCGTGAGCTCCGGCCTGACGGGCGGTCTTTGCCTTGGCGTCGCTGGAGACCACGGCGATGACTCGTGTCCCCAATGCCCGGGCGAGTTGCACGACGGCCGTGCCCAGGCCACCCGCTGCTCCGTGGACCAGTACCGTCTCGCCGGGAAGCACCCGGCCACGGCGGGTCAGCGCGAAATGTGCCGTGAGGTAGTTCATCGGCAGCGCGGCTCCGGCCGTGAAGGTCAGGCGGTTGGGCAATGGGAAGACCACTGCGGGATCGGCGGCGACCTGCTCGGCAAAGCCCCCGAACCCAGGGAAGGCCGCAACACGGTCGCCCGGCCGGAATCCCGAGCTCACCGGAGCGTCGAGGACGATGCCGGCAACCTCCGATCCGGGGATGAAGGGCAATGCCAGCTTGAGCTGGTACGCGCCGCGCGTCTGCAGCACGTCTGGATAGGTGACGCCTGCTGCATGGACGTCGATCAGCACTTGGCCGGGACCGGGTACGGGCGACTCGACGTCCACGGTTCGCACCGCATCCGGTCCATCCAGTGTGACTATCTGTACTGCGCGCATCGTGGTTTTGCCTTTCTGGGCAGTCAACCCGCTCCGGGAAGTCATGCGAGCGCGGTGACGGGGTGAATTACAAAGCCGTGTCCTTTGCGCTCAAGACGGGCGCTCCCGCCAGGCCGGCCACCCTACTGGGCAGTGCTCAACAATGTTCGTCGCAGTGAGCGGATCACGTCGCGATCAATTTATTCGGCGGCGCGACGTGAGGACACTCTCAGCGGTTGGCATGGGCGAACGGAGAATCAACCTACTGGTTTGATCTTCCTGAGAGTTGTCGCCAAAGTGTCGATTCCCTCGCAGATCGGAGACGATCTATGCGGCCCGTCCCTCGATGAGGATGGCTCCGTCGCGTTTCAGTGGGAAATGACGATCTTTCCGAACCGGTCGTTGTGGATGAGGTCACTGAATGCGGTGCGGAACTGGCTAATGTCGTAGTTCGCTTCCACGATGGGCTGGATCTTCCCCTGGGTGACCAGGTCCAGGATGCGGGTCTGCATCGGTGCCGAGGAGCGCGGGATGAAGATGAAGGGTGTCTTCTTTCTGCTGAACCGCGAGGTGATCATGCCCGTGATGTCCTTCTGTGGATTGACGTTGACGAAGGTCCCCCGCCGGGACAGCTTCTTCCTCACCTGGCTGAATCGCAACGTTCCGGAGAGGTCAAGGACCGCGTCAAAGGGGCCGGCCAGGTCCTCGAAGGATTTGTCGCCGTAGTAGTGGCTGGTTGTCGAGCCGATGTCCTTCAGCCGGGCCGCGGAGCGCCGTCCGCCGACGGCGGTGACGGTGGCGCCGCGCGCCGCTGCGATCTGCACGGCATACACGCCCACGCCTCCACTCGCACCGACGACCAGAACGTGGTCCCCGCTGTGCACGGAGGCCCTGTCGAGGCTCGTCAGCGCGGTCTCCGCGCCGATCGGCAGGGCTGCCGCCCGAGCGTAGTCGAGGGCGTCGGGCAGTTCCGCGAGGTACTCCTCGCAGACGGACACGTACTGGGCCAGGGACTTCTCGTCCTTGGTCAGGTGCGGGCCGCCCATGACCCGCTGGCCCTTCTTGAAGCGCCGGCCGTCGGATCGAACGATGCCGGAGAACTCCAGGCCGAGATTGACGTTCTTCTTCCTGGTCCTGCGGGTCAGCGAACGCGGATCGTCGTCCTGCGCGAACTCCTTCTCCCAGGCGCTCAGGGCAACGGCCTTCACTTCGACGAGCACCGCGCCCTCGACAGGGCGCGGGTCGGGGACCGTTCCGAGGCGGAACTTCTCGGCACCCTTCTTTGTGGGATCTACGAGCACTGCTTCCATGCGGCATTCTCCGTCCTCTATGCGGGTCCCTATGGCGATCTGAGGCCGGTTACTGGCCCTGCGGAGGGAAAAGCCGCATGAGGACCTCCGCGGCCTCGTCCCGGGTGAGGCGACGGGCAATGACCGCCTCGCACAGGCGGTCCGCGGATCCCAGGAATCCCGCTGCCAGGGCGTAGGCGACTCGCGGTTCGAGGCACAGCAGTTCGGCCACGAGTCCGGCGTAGCGTTCTGCGTCGTCCACATGGACAACGTTGCTGGAGCGGCCCGAGGCGATGAGGGCGGCGCCGATGTCGGCATGAAGGGCACCGTTTTCCACGGTGCACGCGATGTAGGCATCACACAGCGCCCGCAGCACCTCTGAGGTCGCCGCGGCGGCGGGAGCATCCCGGTGCGCGGCCATCGCCTCCATGACCGTCTCCTCGTACTCTGCGCCCACCCGCTGGAACATTGCCTGCAGCAGCCCGGCGAGGGAAGTGAAGTGCTGGTATGCGATCGGCTTGCTGACACCGCAGGCGTCCGCCACCTTGGCCAGCGTCAGTGACCCGGCCCCGCTCTCGCGCGCCATGCGCAGAGCCGTCTCCAGGAGAAGTTCCTTCCGCATGGCAGCCGGCACCCGGCGCCGCCGCGCCGGACTCCCCGTAGACATCGCGTCCATGTATGCCGTTCCTCTCGCCCTGACAGGCGATATTACCACCCGTAACTTTCGGGTGGTAACTTGAGTGGAGGTGGCATCGATCCCTGGAGCGCCGGAATGACGAGTTGTCCGGCTTCTGCGGCGCTTGAAGTCCGCGAACGTCGGCGCGGCGATGGACTTGTAGTCGGCGAACACGTTCGCCCGTCGAGGCCCAGGGCTGGCTGCGGTGTAGACGCGCACCAAGAATCGGTGCTCCCATCCGTACGCGCTGGCGCACTCACGTTCGCTTGTACGCCGACAGCCGGCCGGGTCGCAGTGGACGCCGAAACCTTGGCCGCGATGGGTGAACGTACGGTGGAGGGCCCTCTCGGGCGCCTTGGCACACCCGCCGTCGGCTGGCCTGCAAAAACCTGGGGTGAGATCCGGACGATCGGCCGCTCAGAACTGCCGGACTGGCTGAGAGCCCTGGCCATCGGATTTCTCGAGGCGCCGGAGATCTCGGGAGGCACGAGTGGGGGTATCACGCTTGAGCCGCACTCAGGGAGCCTTCGATCACGGACGCTGCGTCGCCACCTTCCGCAGCTTCGACCAGGAACTCACGGTGCCAGGCGGCGGCCGCGTTCCTGCCAACGCGATCACCAATGTCACCACTCGCTGGTGGGAGCTGAACACGGGCAGGCTCATCCTTCCGAGCCAACCGTGGAAAGAGCCCTACCACGTCGTATGTCAGTTCGTCGAGGGCCCGACCGAGGGGCTGCTCGCCCACACCGCGCACGAAACGTGGCAGGCCAAGTTGCCCGACGGCGAGGCCACGGTACGCAGTCTCATCGACACCACCCCGTCCGGCCTTTGAACGTGTTGGCCGTGGTCTTGTGGGGCCTCGCTTCGGACGTGTCTTCGGCGGCCCCGAAACCAATCGTGCTACCTGCCCCACATCTTCCGGTATGCCTCCCGGTAGCCCGTCGGATCCCATGATGTGGCGCCTTTGCTGTTCGGGGCAGTGGAGATGTGGACGGGTGCGACGTATCCGCTGGCGGGCGCGGTGGAGAAGGCTCGGTTGAATTCATCGATGATCTGCCAGCCCTGTTCGAGAATCGGTTCGGGAACGGTGGCTGCCTGGTAGCGCTGGTGGTTGATGCGTTGGAAGGCGGAGGGGTCGCCGTCGCCCGCGCCGATGTTGAAGGGAGGACCGTCGCCCTGTTTCCCGGCCGCTTGCAACGGGGCGGCGGCGTCTGCGAAGTAGACGTCGTTGATGGCGACGGAGTAGGTCCACTCGTCCTGGAATCGGGCCAGGAGGGAGGAGACCGCCTGGGGGACGCGGCTGGTCGTGTCCGTGATCGGGAGGTTTTCGTAGGAGAGCAGGCTCACGCTGGAGCAGGTGGCGAGTTCCTTGCGGATCAGTTCGGATTTGTTCCTGGCGAAGGGGACCGAGGCGTCGGTGAAGATGACGACTCCGGCGTCGCCTTGGGAGTGCGCGATGATCCAGTCGGCGCTGATCTTCGCGACATCCTCGACTTTGGTCGTGATGTTGGTGAAGAGTTTGGGGTGCTTGCTCGGTCCTGGGGAGTCGACTGCGTGCCATCCGATGAGAGGGATGTTCCGGGCGTTGGCCTGTGCGATCTGTTGGGATGTCACTGCGGGGTCGAAGGCGCCGACGACGATGCCCGCGGGGTTGAGGTTGATCGCCTGACTGAATGCGGCCTGGATTCCGGCCGGGGGGCCCTGCCCGTCGATGACCTTGACATTCCAGCCGATGGCCTTCGCCGCCTCTTTCACGCCCTGGGTGACGCCCGCCACTCCAGGGTTGATCATGGTCTGGGCCACGAAGGCGATGGTCCTGTTCGAGACCGCTCGGGGACCGCTTGTGGGGCCGTCCCAGGAGGTGGTGGTGTTCATGGCTTGCGCGACGTTGCCCTTGGCTTTGGCGAGGGCGGCTGGGCAGTCGGCCGTCAACGGGCTTGTGGCGGCGGAACCTCGCGTACATCCGCTTGTGGTGGCGGCGAAAGCAAGCAGGGCTGCGGCTGCCGCGATGGCGGTCCTACGGCGAGGGTGCATGGGCATTGTCCTTGCTGAGGTGTGGACAGCGCGAAGAAGACGTCCCGTGGGTGAACTGCGCACGCATTGCCTGAAATCGCGGCCGACGCGATGAGGTGCCGAGCGCTCAACGGCGCGACCGCACGACGGTCCCCGGGCTGCCCGGCAGGCAACACCCGCGCCGGGTCGGGAGCCGATGCCGATGCCCGGCCCGTCAGTTGTGAAGGGCGCCGGCCGATTCCCAGCGACGCGTTTCGAGGGGTTGGCCGGATGCGCCCTTCCGTAGGCCCTGCCGTTCGAGGATCTCGGCGCATGCGTTAAGCGGCGATGACATCGGTCCACCCCGCAGATGACGCTCCGACGGTCGGCGCGAGAGTGAACTCGGCCCATATGACCTTTCCGTCGGCGGTATAGCGGGTGCCCCAGGCCTGCGCGAGCTGCGCGACGAGGAAGAGTCCGCGGCCGCCCTCGTCGGTGGAGGTCGCCTGTCGTAGGCGCGGTGAGGTGCTGCTGCCGTCGTAGACCTCGCAGATCAGGGACCGGTCGTGGATGAGGCGGACCCGGATCGGTTCCCCGCCGTAGCGGACGGCGTTGGTGACCATCTCGCTGAGCAGTAGTTCGGTGGCGAACGCGACTTCCTCCAGGCCCCAGTCGGCCAGCCGGCGCACGGCGGCAGCACGAACGTCGCAGACGCGAGCCGGGTCGGCCGGGAGGTCCCAGGTGGCGATCCGGTCGGGCGGAAGGGCGTGTGTACGGGCGACCAGCAGGGCGATGTCGTCTTCGGGGTGCCGTGGTGCCACTGTGGCCATGATGGCGTCGCAGGTCTCCTCCGGCGCGCGGTCGGGGTGGGCGAGCGCGCGCCGCAGCCGGGCGAGGTCCTCGTCGATGTCGCGATGACGGTCTTCGATCAGTCCGTCGGTGTAGAGGACCAGGCTGCTGTTCTCGGGCAGATGGATCTCGGCTGTTTCGAAGGGGAGTCCCCCCAGGCCGAGGGGCAACCCTGCGGGAAGGTCCGGGAAGCTCACGCTGCCGTCGGGGCTCACCAGCGCGGGTGGAGGGTGGCCCGCGCGCGCCATGGTGCACATCTGCGTGGTGGGGTCGTAGATGGCGTAAAGGCAGGTGGCGCCGATGAGGGATTCGCGGCCGCCGTCCCCTCCGTCAAGGCGTCCCACGAGGTTGTCGAGGTGCGTGAGGACCTCGTCGGGGGCGAGATCGAGTTCGGCGAAGTTGCGAGTGGCGGTGCGCAGGTGGCCCATGGTTGCCGCAGCGTGCAGTCCGTGACCGACGACATCGCCGACGAGGAGCGCGACACGGGTGCCGGAGAGGGGGATGACGTCGAACCAGTCGCCTCCCACGCTGGATTCGGCGGGCAGATAGCGGTGGGCGAGCTCGACGGTGCCCTGCTCGGGCAGGGAGTGTGGAAGCAGGCTGCGCTGAAGCGCCAGGACCGTGGCGTGTTCGCGGGTGTAGCGGCGGGCGTTGTCGATGCAGAGGGCCGCGCGGGCGACGAATTCCTGCGCCAGTGAGAGGTCGTCGTTGCCGAAGGGAGCGGAGTCCTGTGCACGGTAGAAGGTGGCAATGCCCAGGACCACGCCCCGTGCCAGCAGGGGGGCACTGATGAGGGAGTGCACATTCTGGGTGAGCAGTCGCTCGGTGTGCTCGAAGTCTTGGGCGAGCCAGCCGGCGGCGGTCTTCAGATCCGTCTCCAGCACTGCCTCCATGCTGTCCAGACAGCGTAGATGGGGTGTGCTCGGACGAAGGTCCACCCGCTCGCCGACCGGGTAGAACGGGCAGTCCTCACGGATGCCGTGGACCACTGTGCGGTGCAGGTCGGTGCGGGGGTCCGCGGATTCATCCCCGCGCAGTACGGCTTCGGGGAGGTCGATGGTGACAAAGTCCGCCAGACGGGGGACCGCCACCTCGGCCAGCTCCCACGCGGTGCGGCGCACATCCAGCGTGGTCCCGATGCGGGTGCTGGCCTCGGCCAGCAGCTCCAGGCGGCGTCGCGCCGCGACGGCCAGCCGTCCCACACTCGGCTCTCCCACCAGCACCAGGCCGTCGGCCCGGCCAGCCGCCGGAACGGGCGCCGCGGGAGGCCGGGAGTGCGGGACGGGTGTCGCCGGGGCCTGCACGGGCGCGGAAAGCAGCGGGGCGGATTCGGGGAAGTGGGGTGAAAGGAGGTGACGCTGCCAGGGCACATCGAGGGGCAGTATCGCCTCGACGACGAATCCTGCCACGCCTGACGCGCTCGTCAGCGGGCGGCTCAGGAGGGTGACGCGTCGGCCGTCGGACAGGACTACCACGGCGGCGGCCCGCTGGGCTGAGGAGATCAACTCGGCGGCTTTTTCCTGGACGATCATCTGGTCACGCCACTCAAGGCCGCTCTGGACCAGATCGTCCACTCCGAACCGGTACACGTCGCTGAGCGCCCCGTCGCCGTTCGACCGTTGCCGGGCGTCGAAATAGGCCCGCAGCAGGGACCGCTCGCGTTCCGTGCTGCGCTCCAACAGCCGATGCTCGATGGCACGAGCAGCGTTGCGCATCACCGTGGTCATCGCGGGGTTCGCCTCGAGGCGTGGACAGCCAAGAGCGAGAACGCCCTCGATGTGGCCACTGAGCGGATCACGGATCGGCATACCCCAGCAGGCGTTCGACTGGGAACGCTCGGAGAAGTGCTCGGCACCATAGACCTGGCAGAGCCGCCTTTCGGCGAGCGCGAGAGCGATGCCGTTGGTCCCGGCAAACTGCTCGGCGAACACGAAACCGGGCCTGCTGTGGTGTGCAGGCAGATCACGCTCGAGGGACGCCACACCGAAACGCCGTGACAGCACCGCCCCGCGCCGGTCGGCGAGGCCCACATTCGCGCGACTCCCGGAGAACACCGCTTGCAGCCTGTCGAGCACCGGATCGGCGGCATGAACGAGAGGGCCGGTCAGGTCCAGATCTTCCCAGTACGGGGGATCGGAGGTGTCCGGCGAGACCCCCATCAGGTGACAGCGCCTCCAGGAGTTCAGGATGAGACTTCGCACGCCGTCCTCGACCGGTTCCCCCTCCAGGAACCGCTCCCGGGCACCGGTGGGGCTCAGGTTCTCACCCCCCAACCCCCACTCGATCATTTCCTTCACCGAACGTGCCACGACGCCACCTCGATGACTCTTCGAAGGCCTTCGAAAGAACCTCTGCTCTAACACCATACTAGGAGCAATGCCCCATACCAGCTGACAGTCATCCGTGCTCGCCGGACGTCGTGAATGGCCCCGACGACACGGGGAGTGATCATGGTTCGAGCCGACACGGGCAACGATCCTGTCGCGGGAAACGGCGTCGCAATCCGGCCCTCGGGCCACTCCGCGCGAGGTTTGTGCGCGCGGCTGCCGCGACCGCCTCGATCGTCCGCTCGGCCCACGAGAGGGCAACTGCTGCCGGGGACAGGGGCAAAACAGGGCCGCCGCACAATTCCGCGAAGGGCGGGCGCCTCCGGAGCCCGGTGACGACGGTGAACGCAGTCGCCGACAGCGATCACAGAGTGCCATCCGCCCGCGATCCCGACGGCCCCGGCGTGTCGACGGGTGGGAGCCGGTCCTTCGTGGCCCGGGCGCGCAGCTGCCGCCTGGACGCGTAGCCGGCCAGCCCGACCGCCACCAACAAAGTGGCCCCGTTGAACAGCGGTGTGGCCCAGAACTGGACGCCGAGCTGACCGATCCCGGCCAGCCCGACAGCGAGCACGCTCACGGCCACCAGGGTCCCGAACGCATTGGCGCGGCCGGGCCTGATCGTGGTGGAGCCGAGCAGCGCGCCGACGAAAGCGGGCAGCAGATACTCCAGGCCGACACTCGGGTTGCCGATCTGCTGCTGCGCGGCGAGCAAAACCCCGGCAACGCCGGTGAACAGGCCCGATCCGGCGAAGGCGTAGACGGAGTACCTACGGACGGGAATACCGATGATCTCGGCGGCGCGGGGGTTGGATCCGACCACGTACAGATACCGGCCGAGCGGCAGCCGTTCCAACACCACCCAAAGGGCGACGACCGCGGCGAGGACGTAGAAGGCGGGAACCGGCAGACCAAGGAACCGGGCGTCGTAGAGGCGGGTGAAGGAGGCCGGCAGGCCCTCCGGCCCGGGCACGATCCTGGCGCCGTTGGTAATCCATCCGGTGAGGGCGTACATGATGCTGCCGGTGCCGAGCGTGGCGATGAACGAGTCGATCCGGGCGAACTCGACGATCGCACCGTTCAGGGCACCGCTCAACGCCCCACCCAGGACGACGACGAGGCAGGCGAGGGGCCAGGGCATCCCCTCCTCGACGATCAGGTGCATCACCAGAACGTGCGCCAGGCCCAACCCGTAGCCCATGGAGAGGTCGAACTTGCCGGTGGCGATCGGGATCGTCGCACCGAGGGCGAGAAGAGCGGGCACCGACTGGTTGGACAGGATCGAGGACACGTTGTCGTGGGTGGGGAACGTGTCCGGCATGACGGCGGAATAGACCAGGAAGAGCAGGACCGTCAAGCCCACCAGACCGTAGTTCCCGACGACGTGCCCGCGCGTGGACCGGAGGGTCATGAAGCCGCCGCGTTTCCCGTGATGGCGGGCATGGCCGACGAGGCGCGGGTGAGTTCGGCAACCGTCAACGTGGCACCGGCCGGCTCGGCCGCCACCGAGCCGCGTACGAAAACCAGAGCGCGGTGACAGAGGTCCGCGACCTCCTCGAAGTCGGTGGAGACCAGCAGGACCGCCAAGCCCTCGGAGGCCGCTTCATCGAGCAACTGGTGGATCGCGGCCTTGGCCCCCACATCCACGCTCGCGGTCGGCTCTTCGAGGATCAACAGCCGCAGCCCTGCGCGGAGCGACCGCCCCAGGACCACCTTTTGCTGATTGCCTCCCGAAAGCGTGGTGATGGGTACCTCGCTGTCACGGGGGCTCACCGAGAACCGTTCGATCAGGGCAGCCGCCTCGCGCCGCTCCCGCCGGAGACCGAGCCACTGCCACGGCGGCACACCGCCTGCCCTGGGGTTGGCCAGAAAGTTCTCCCGGACCGTCAGATCGGGTGCGGAGCCCTCCTCTTGACGGTCGGCCGCCACGAAGCCGACCCCTCTGCCGAGAGCGGCCGCCACGGATGGCGGGTGGTACGGCTCGCCGTCGAGCAGGACCGGGCCGCCGAGCAGCGGCAGCGCACCGGCGAGAGCGCGACCCAGGTGCATGTGGCCGGCGCCGGTCAGTCCGACCATGCCGAGGATCTCCCCGGGCGCCAGATCCAGACTGACGGGCCCGGTGTGCTGCGTCGTCACCGCGTCGAGGCGCAGCACGGCAGGTCGGCCCGCGGGCACGGCGCCGGCCATCCCCCGCCCGGTCGGCAGGCTGCCCGCGATGTCACGGACCAGGCGTGCGGGCTCGTACCCGGCGAGCGGCCCTCGACTGAGCAGGCGACCGTCGCGCAGGACCGCGAACTCGTCGGCGACCCGATACACCTCGTCCAGCCGGTGGCTGACGTACAGGACGGCGTGCCCCCGATCACGCAGGGTGCGCAGGACGTCGAAGAGCCGGGCACAGTCCGCGGCGGGCAGCATGGCGGTCGGCTCGTCCAGGACGAGGACCTCCGCCCGGCGCGCGAGGGCCCGGGCGATGGCCACCAAGGAGCGCTCCGCGGGCGCGAGGTCCGCGATCCGGGCATCGGCGTCCAGGTGTCCGGCGACGATCCCGAGCGCCTCGGCGCAGCGCTCCCGGGTCCGCCGCCAGGAGATCAGACCGTGGTGACGCGGGTAGCCCGTTCCCAGGGCGATGTTCTCGGCGACCGTCATCCACGCCACCAAACCGAGGTCCTGGTGGATGAAGGACATCTTCGCGCGGGCGGCATCGGACCCGAGGGGACGCCCTGCCACCGTCACTTCGCCCTCGTCGGCCTGGTACACACCGGCGAGCACCTTGATCAGGGTGGACTTCCCGGCGCCGTTGGGGCCGAGGAGGGCGAGCACGCTGCCGCGGTGGAGGTCGAGACTGACCCCGTCCAGCGCGACGGTGCCGCCGAACCGCTTGCCGAGACCGCGGATCCGCACGAGCGGCTCCCCGTCCAAGCGCCCGGGCGCGTCGTTCGTCGAGGTGTCGGAAGGGTCGTGGGCGTCATGCATGGACGTCTCCAGGGCCGACCTCGGATCCCCCATCCGGGAGAGTGGGACAGGCAGGATGCTATGGGTAGTTTAGGGATGTTCCACGTATGACGGTGCTTATGCCTCATCCACGTCGAACCAGATTGCCCGGCCGCAGGGGCGTCGAGGCCCCCACGCCCAGGCCGGCAGCGCAACGAGGATCAGGCCGCCGTACCACCTACCTCAGAGAAGAGCGACCGGATTCACCGGCGATCCGGTCCCGCCGGGGACGTTGAGCGGAGCCACGACGATCATGAACTCATAGCGTCCCGCCCCCGCGCACGCGGTGGACAGCGCCTCCAGGTCCAAGTTGTCCAGCAGGGGCACCCCCATCGCCGCCACGGCGAGGACGTGTACGGGGGAGTGGACGCCCTCGACCGGCGACGGGCGTACATCGCTGTCGCCATCCGCGCCCAGCAGACTGACGCCACGCTCCGCCAGCATCGGCAACGCGTCCACGTGCAGGCCCGCGCTGGCCGCGTCAACGTCCCACGGTCCCAGCTCGCGGCGGCGCCGGAACCGACCGGAGCGCACCAGCACCGCGCACCCGTCGTCGAGCGTCACGCCGAGGGCCTGCTCGGCGGCGGCCACATCACCGGCGTGGACCGGCTGCCCGGGTTCCAGCCAGTCGACCCCCAATACGGCGGGCAGGTCGAGGAGCACACCCTTGGTGACGAGCGGCCCGAGCGCCTCCACCGAACCGAAACGGGCACCGGCGGCGCCAACGACGTCGCGCGCCACATGCCCCTCGTAGAGCCGCCCCCGGTAGGCGACGTGTGACAGCGCGTCGAGGTGGCTGACCGCCTTGCCGTGGTAGTCGACGCCGAGGAAGTCCTTGTGGACGGTCGGCTCCGGCACCTCGACGTCGCCGAGGTCGGACATGTAGTGAAGGGCAGGCCTGCTGTTGTCAGGACCGGACCGGGTGTTCCAGGGCAGCCCCAGAGGTACCGCCGTCCCCTCCCGAACCAGCGCGGCGGCCCGGCGCACGTGGTCCGGGGTGACTCGGTTCCAGGCGCCCCGATCTGCCTGCGCCCAGCGGCCCCACGAACGGACCGAGGCGAACAGGGCATCGAATTCCTGACGGGAGACCCGGGGAACCCCGGGGTCAGTGCTCATGGGTGCGTGGCGCTCCAGACTCTTCCGGGGCGGCGGGCGGACCCGCCCATTCCTCATGCATACCCGTTCCGGCCGGGCGCACAAGGCTCCACGCGGGCCGACGCGCCGATACGTGACGGCCGTACCGCCCCGCGAAGCGGGCTCGACCCCTGAGCGCCCGTGCGCTCGCCCCTCCCCGGGCTCGGGGCCTGAGGTCACCACCAGGTCCCCTACGCCTCGCGGCATGCGTGGCCTCGGCGCCGGCCCCCGACGAGGCCACATGTCGGATCGGCCTCGGCAACGCCCTCATCGCCGAGTCTTCGTGTCAGTACACGACCTGCCGGCCCTGCGACGGTAGTGACATTCCGGCTCGGCCCGCCCTGCAACACCCGATCGCAGAGGACCCTCCCCGCCAATCAGCTCTCAACACGCATGTCGCCGGCCCCTACCGCAGGCAGACCGCCGCTCTCCGCGACGGTTGAGATCATCCTGTGACACCGTTGGCGTGCGGGACACAAGGACTCCAGCTTGATCAGTGTCACGGGCAATCGATGTGGGCTCGGAGCCCGCCGGCGGCAGGGATGCGTCTCGGGCGCGCTCGCGGGGGCGGGGTCAGTGGAAGCCGAGCATGCCGGGCGTCTCGATGCCGATGGCGAGGATGCCGGGTGGGTAGCGGTTCTCGTCGTCGGTCAGAAGGATCGGCATTCCGCCTGTGCCGGTGCGGCGCAGGGCGGTGTAAAGGGCATGGCAGGTGTCCATGCCGCCGTAGCCGTCGCGGAACATGGTGCCCACGGCCGGTGCGTCGATCTGCCCGAGTGGCTCGACATCGGTGCACGGGTATCCGAGAACGGCGTGGGAGGCTCCCGGGTGGGCTGCCTCGGCCTGAGCGAGGCACAACGCCGACACGAGCAGCCGATCCCCACTCGCGGTGACGTTGACCGCCAGCGCGTTGAGCGCCTTGTGCCCCGAGGCCAGGGCGGCTACGGCGCTGGTGTCGAGAATGATCACGCGGCGTCCCTGCCCGGCATGGCCAGCACCTTCTCCGCCGCGATCCGCCGCAGGTTGCCGAGCACGTCCAAGGCGGCGAACTCCTCGTCGCTGACGCCGATACCGATCACCTCACGCGCATGCGCCCCCGCTGCCGCGACCTGCTCCGCCCGTTGCGCGGCCGTGGGTTCCGCGGACGCGAGTGCGTCGACGAGCTGGCCGATACTCAGCCCTCGCTCCTCGGCGAGCTCGGCGAGATGATCGCGAGTCTGCTTTGTCACTTGAATCGTCGTATTGGCCATAGCTTGACCATAGCATTCCTATAGTGGCTGACGTGGTCACCAACAGTGCACGCGACCGTCGGCGATGACCCGCGTTCTCGGACCTCGTGCGCAGGCACGGTCCGCCGAATCTCGGGGCAGCCTGCACGAGCAGGCCGCAGGCGGAGGCGGCCCCCTGTTATGGGGGCGCGTTCGCAGACCGCGTTGGTAGTGGGGTGGTCCCCGGCGGGACCGAGGAAGTCTGGCGCTCGTTCCCGTCGACCGGATCAGTTCCTACCAGCCGGCAGAGATCTCGTGGGTGCTCAACAACAGCCCCAAGAATCGGCACGCGTCATCAGGAGCCAGCTACTACGTTTGTGCGGTCGCCGCGCGTACGGAACATGCCTGTCAGGGGCTTGTTTGGCCGACGACATACTGCTTGCTTGTTCCTCGTCGACGTGAAGCCCCTTGTCGTCCCGCAGACCGCATTTCACTCGCGACGCCCTGGCTGCGCGACCACCTCGGCGCCGAGATCATCCCGCCGCGCCACCGCGACACCTGTGTGGGTCAACTTGAGCCCCACAGACGCCCGTCGAATCGCGGATCGCCCGCGCCGCCACGACTGTCGTGAATCCCTTCTGCTGGAGGGCAGGACGTCCCCGAGGCCGGGTAGCGGATCCGCGGCTGCCTCCGTCGCGACCTCCACACCGTCACTGGGCCCACGCTGTTCCGCTGTACGCGTGGGCTGCGTACACTCCAGCTGAATCAGGGTGGCCGGGGTGCGGTGGGCGGTAGTGCCCGAGATGCGCTGGGTTGTGGCGTCTCCAAGACGACTTGGGCACCGGATCACAGCATCGCCGAGCGGCAGCCCCATATGGTTTATCGAATCGTGACAATTTCTCGCAGCCCGTCTTCGGTCCGTCGAACAATCCGGAAGACCCCCCTCCATCCGGAGTCGTGACACCGCGCCCTGCCACTACGCGTCCTCGACGGCAGATGGGCGGGGCTGAGGGACCACGAGCTTGGGAGTCCTCTAGAGGCGGTACGGCGGCACCAAGGGCCCCACCCGCCCGGCAGCCACAAGTTGACGACTCGGCCGTCCTCGGGGCCTGTCGCTCCACGACCGGACCGGCCAGCCACCCGGCATGAACGAGGAAACGAGTGCGAATTCCCGAACCGCGTCCCATCCCGCCCCGCGGCGAGTGGACCCGCGTCCTGCGCAGCAGTGAACTTCCCGAGCTGGCTGACGAGATATTGGAGGAACTCCTACGTCAAACTCCGGGACTCTCGGCACTCCTCAGGAACAACGGCGCCATCGATGACAAAGCGCTCAATCACGCAGTGGAAAAGGCCCTGCGTACCGCTCTCGGCCATCGGCAATCGGACGACCGGGGGCCTCGCGGAGACAGTCCCAGCGCCCGTGACTACAGCGAGGTCATGTACGACGGTAGGCGCGAGGGAGGCCGGAGGGACATCCAGGAGGCCGTACGGGACGACGGCCCCGTTGCCGGACACGATGGTGGACACGGTGCCGGAACCACAGCCGGAGAGCGACAGGAGTGCGCCGCACCACCTGACCGGACGCGCCAAGAACTATTCGATGCCCTCACCGACGACAGAGCCGCCTCAGAACGTTCCCTCGCCGAACTTGCCGAGGCGGTCGGCTGGCCCCTCCCGGCAGCTGTGAGGGCCGTCGTACTGGCCACCCCCGGTGAGACGCAACAGTTGGCGGCCGTGCTGGACGACTCCCTCGCCGGCATGTTCGCCGGCCTGCCCTGCCTGCTCGTACCCAGCCCGAACCCAGATGCCCGAGCCCCCTTGGACCTGCCGCTGCGGGGCCGCCTCGCAGCCGTCGGCCACGCCGTTTCGCCGAGGAACACCGCCTCCTCCCTACGCTGGGCACTGCGTCTGCTCACCTTTACCCTCGACCGCCACTGCACGGAGACCCGACCCGTCTTCGTCGATGACCATCTCTCTACCCTGCTACTCCTCCAGGACGAACCCCTGGCTCACGCGCTGGCCGACCAGTGCCTGCGGCCGCTGGCGGGCCTGACTTCACGTCAGAGCGAGCGCCTGGAGGCGACCTTGCTCGCCTGGCTCGAAGGCGGTGGCGCCCCTGAGGCCGCCAAGGCCCTGAGTGTGCATCCACAAACCGTCCGGTATCGACTGCGTCAGTTGGAGGCGCTCTTCGGCGCTGGGCTGCGTGACCCTCGAACCCGATTCGAGCTGGAGATGGCACTGCGCAGCCGCCGGCTGATGAGCCAGATGCGGCTTCAGCATTCCCGGCTGGGCCGCAGAACGGGCCGCGTGGTCACGGTGGACGCCACGTCGCCGGTCGTGGAGAGGATGGCCCGCGTCAACGGCCTGTGACGAGATTCATGCCCAATCTCCAGGGCCATGTGGTGAGCGCATAGCCCCAGCCCTCAGGGGATGTTGTGGTCGCAGCTCCGGGCTGTGCTCGAGCCGCAGGCGTGGGTCATATGCGGCCGGGGGCCATGCGACACCTACCGCGACCACCTCCCCGAATGGCGCCGGACCGATCCCGCAGTGCCCGTCACCCACCAACTGCGGGAGGTCCGAGAGCTGGACTACACCGGCAGTGCCACCTGCTGGTCCGATACCTCAACCAGGTCTGCGCCGAAGGCGACCGCCCCGTCCACCCCGCGCCGCGCCAGCCCCTTCTGCTCACCGACCCGAGAACCTGCACCCGAAGGAAACAGCCCTGCTGGAGTAGATCACCGCGGCCTGCCCCGTGACCGCGCTCGCCGATCTCGTATGCCGCTCCGCCGCCCTGCTGAAGCCGGCCGAGGACAACGAGGTCAAACTCCTCGAGCACCATCCGCGCCATTGACCTGCCCCACCTGCGCAGTCTCACCAACGGCCCAAAAATCGACCGGGCTGCCGTCGACAGCCTCACCTTGTCCCACCACAACGGCCGCACCGAAGGTGTCCACACACGCACCAAGAGAATCATGAGACAGATGCACGGACGCGTCGGATTCGTCCTTCTCCGGCACCGCATTCTTCTGCCCTGACGGACACCCCGCGTTACACCGACTTCGGGCCAGGAGCCCAACGAACGGCTGATCGTGGTTGTTGTTGGCCGGGGTGAGCCGGTCCTCGAAGGCGATGTGGAACGCGTTCAGGGGTGCCCTCCAGCGCATGGTTCATCGCTTGCGACCCTTGCCGGGCGGGTCGAGGCTCAACAGGGGCATGTAGACGCACTTGAGGAGTAATTGTCAAGACCTGTGGATCAGTGAGGCACCGAAGAAGTGGGCCTTACCGAGTGACGAAACGCAGGCAGGGGCCGGTCGAGCACCGTCAGGATGTGCCTACGTTCGTGCCCTACCGACCTTCGTGGAAGGGCATGCTGGCCCACCTGCGCGGGAACTCCACGCGTCAAAGGTCACGTTCCTGCAGGTCAACGAACTCCGTCGGTTGTTCGAGACCCTGCGCCTCGTGGCCACCCGGCGTCACGGCATGCCCGCACCGTGATGCCCCGGCTGCACACTGCGGACGTGCTACGTCATCAACTCGATGTGCGGATGCTCGGGCTCGGCTGGGCAGACGAACAGGTGCTGCCGGTAGCCGCTACCTATCTGGACGCCGGTCGCGTTGTAGCCGCGGTGGCCGGGGTACGGTCCAGCGCCTGGGTGGGGGTGCGGTGACCAGCTGTTCGCGTCGTCGTCCCCTTCCTCGAACGTGGCGACGGTCATCAGAATCTCCATGCCGGTGCCGCACTCGGAGCAGTGCTGCGGGTTGGGGTCGGTAGAGCTCCAGCCAGCCCAGCCGCCCACCTTCCAGCCGGGCGCGTTGGACAACACAAGGTCGTAGTACGTGTCCGGGGTCAGGTCTTCCTCTGCTGCCTGCGGCACACTCCACTGCTCGATCTGCTTCCGCAGTTCTTCGCTCAGCTCCAGATGGTCGGGGTACTCGGTGATCTGCTCCGGTTCGAGTACGCACGGATCCGGTAGATAGCCGTCGAACTGCACTGCGGGCGGCTCGGGGGGCGTGTCGAGGACGTCGGTGACGGCGGCTGCCGAACGCCAGAAGAGCAGGGTCCTGGGCATGATCGGATGATCGAAAGGGCACCACAGAACCTGCAGCAGGTCCTTGCCCTCCGGCGGGCTCAGATCGGGCACATCCCGTACGTACAGCTGCGCGACGGGCAGCATCGCTATGGGGCCCTCGTACGGCTGGACCGCCACCTTCACCGGATACGTTTGAGGGGGCCGGATCCGCGCCAGAGTCTCCCGCTCCTCCGGAGTCATTTCCCGGCCGTGGGAGGCGGCGAAGATCCGTCGTTCCAGCCGCAGATCCGCCGGGGACCGGGCTGGGTTGATGCCGTCCACCACATGCGGTTCCTCGCAGTGCGGCCACGGCTCCTCGGCGGGCCACAGCAGCGGCCCGCCGATCGAGCTGTCGTGCCACGTCGGCGCCCCGGGGCGGGGGTGCAGGCGGGTCGCCGTGCGGGCCAGCGGAGCCAGTTGGGGAAAGACCGCGACAACGTCGATCGGCCGTGGCGGAGTGACATTCATGGCCGCAATCTTGCCAATGACCTCTGACAACGGCCCTCGTGGCCGCCCCACGACGAGCTCGGGATCCCACATACGTGACCGAAGCCATCACCGCAGGTCAGCACATTTCGTCGGTGGCCCTCAGTTGAGGTGGATCACGCTGCGAGGGTCTCGTCTCGTTCGACGAGGAGGCCGTTCTCGAAGCGGGCGCCGGCTCGAACGAGGGCGACGAGGTGCGGTGCGGTGACCGCTCGCCAGCGGGCGGACTCAACGAGTTTGAAGACCATCGCGAGGGCCGCGGCCGGGCTGCCGGCGCCGCGGGTGACCTTGGTCCGAAGCTTCACAGTGGAGAAGGTCGACTCGATCGGATTCGTTGTCCTGAGATGGACCCAGTGCTCGGCGGGGAAGTCGTAGAACGCCAGCAGCTCGTCGACCTCGCCGGTGATCTTCTTGACAGCCTTGGGGAACTTCGCTCCGTACGCCTTCTCGAACGCGGAGACCGACTTCCGCGTGCGCACGGTCCTCGGCGTTGTAGATCTCCTGCAGAGCCCTCTTCGCGCCGGGCTGCGCGGACTTCGGCAGCGCGTTCGAGACGTTCCTTGTTTTGTGAACTCAACACCTCTGATGCCTGGCCTGCGGAAACACCTCCGCCAGCGCCCTCCACAGGCCCATAGCACCGTCGCCGACCACGAGCATCGGGTCGCGCATCCCGCGCCGCCGACAGTCGCGCAGCAGGTCCTCCCAGGACTCGGTGGACTCACGCAGACCCTCGGTGATCGCGATAAGTTCCTTGGTGCCGTCGACGCGGACGCCCATCAGGACCAGGAGGCAGGAGTGCGTCTGGGACAAGCGGATCTTGGGATGGACGCCGTCGGCCCAGACATAGACGTAGTCGGATCCGGCCAGGTCACGGCGCTGGAACTCGGCGTGGTCGACGGTCCACTGCTGGGTCAGCCGGGTCACCGTGGCCGGCGACAGCCCGGCCGAGGAGCCCAGGAACTGTTCCATCGCGGGCACGAAGTCGCCCGACGACAGGCCGTGGAGATAGAGCAGCGGCAGCACCTCGCTGATCTTCGGGGACTTCCTGCACCACGGCGCCAGGATCTTCGAGGAGAACCGCTGCCGTTCACCCGTCGTCTCGTCGACCCGCTTGTCGTTCACCCGTGGGGCGGCCACCTCGACCGGCCCAGCAGCCGTGGTCACGGTCCGCGGCCGGTGCCGGCCGTTGCGGACCACCAGTCGGCGACCTGCCTCGTCACGCTGCCCGGCGAGGTCGGCTATGTACTGGTCCACCTCCGCCTCCAGGGCGGCGGCCAGCATCCGCCGAGCACCCTCGCGGACGATCTCGTCGATCAGGGAACCGGCCTCGGTGGTGCCTTCTTCGTTGACCACTCTGAGCACGGGAGTGCCTTCCCGACCCGCGTTCGTAGCGCGGGCCTACTCGGTGACTTGACGATCACTCGCTCGGGAAGGTACGCCCTTCGCGCGTCCTCCAAAGGAGCTGATCCACAAGTCCTGAGCATTGCTCGCACTTGTGAGGGCGGTGGCCTCATTGGGGAAGTGTCCCTAGGCCCGGATGGCCTTGTGTATGCGGGCGTTCACGGACTCGCTGCGTTGGCCTCCGGCAATGGAAAGCGCGTCAGGATGCTGCAGCAGGGCCTCCCGGCGCTTGGATTGGGGTTGTGCCCCGAGCTGCCAAGAGGCCCTGCCTTCATGTCCGGATCGCGGAAGTATCGTTCGATCAGGAACCTGTTCGACCGGATATCCCGCCACTCGATGTGACTGCGGCTTCTCGGCTGATGCTGATGTCGTCGATGTATCCGCTGTAGGTGGCGTTGCCCGGATAGTTCTGGTCGTAGCCGAGATTGATGCGGCTGATCTCCTTGTCGTTGTTCTTGCCGGCGAGGTTGACCGTGATGTGATTCCACTCGTTCGGCTTCAGATTCCCGCACTGGGCGGCAGGAGCGATGCTGTTGCCCTTCTGGTCCACGGCGCCTGAGTCTCGCAGCGTGGTGCCGTCGGTGAACACCAGGTCCAGGGCGACACAACTGCTGTTGTCGACAGGCCAGTCCGCGTTGTCCCACCTGTCCGCGCTCTTGGGGTAGATCCAGTAGCTGAGGGTTCTCGCCTTGCCGATGCTCACCGGTTTGTCCGCGAGGTCGAAGACCTTCAGGTAGGCGTGGGCATGGCTGCCGCCGCCGGTCGAACCGGAGTACAGCAGTGACCCATCGCCCGTGTGCGCTCTCTCACCGGTGCGCGGACTCGCCACAGGCCCTGGACCACCGTTTCTGCCGGCGACGTTGTCGACGCCTCCTCTGTCCTCGTCAATGGTGTCGGTCCAAGTCGGCTTCGTGTCATGCGGTTCGAAGCCCGAACTGAAGATCTTGCCGTGGTCCTCGTGCGGGTCGGGCACGCCTGGCCCCGGATCCGGCGGGCTTGCGGGAGGGTTGGTGCGTTTCGTTTCCCTGTAGACGAAGTCGGTCTGGGCCGTGTCGAATCCGAGGGTCGGTGTCGTGAGAAGGAAGCATTGGGCGTCGTTGAGTTGCGGGTCGCGGGGCGTGAAAGCGGCGAAGTCGCAGTTGATGGCGCTCTGGTCGGTGCGGGGGGTGATGGGTTTGACGAGGTAGGTGCCACGGCCGGCGAGGTAGGTGCCGTAGGCCAGGACCGTGGATCCGTTGACCTTGCATGGCTGACCTGGGCGGGCGCATGCGTCCGACTCCCAGTCGGAGTGCACGCTACTCGTCTCGTGTTGTGTTTCCCCGCCCAGGACCAGGTCGTGGTTCGTGCCGGAGAGGTAGCAGTAGTTTTTGCGGGTTCCGCCCTTCAGGTCGTTGCTCGTCGGGATGGCGGCGTCACCGAAGGTGGCGTCGTTGCAGGCGGCGTTGCCTGCCGGGACGGTCTTGATGGTCCAGGAGCCGTCACCGCCGTAGGCCATCTGGTAGGCGCCGGATTCGGGCACCGAGCAGGTCCCTCCGGGGACGGAGCAGAAGGTGAACGGAGCCGGAGGGTTGGCGATGTAGCAGCCTTCCGCATCTCCTGGCAGGGGATCCTCGCCGAAGGTCGACGTGGTGCAGGGCACGCCGTTGGGGTACGCGTCCCCGTCGACGACCTTGTACGCCCATTTCCGTTCGTCGTCGGAGACATGGGCGCCGAAGGCCAGTCGGACCTTGCCGGTGACGTGGCAGTCCTCGCCCTGCACTGCACACGCCTGGTACGGGCCGCCGGCATTGGCAGCCTGTCCCGGAGGCGAACCCGCAAGGACACGGCATTCCTTGGCCCTGCCGGGGGCCGGATCGGCACCGAAGCCCTTCTCGCTGCTGTCGCACGCGACCGAGGACGTGATCGGCTTGACGATCCAATGCGCCCCGGCTCCGAAGGCCACCTCCTGTGTGCCGGAGACCGTGCACTTCTCGCCCTCGTCGGCACAGCCGCCCACTGACGACAGCCACGATCCTCCGTCGCCTCCGCTCGTGTTGTCCCCGGCGGGGACGAAGCATGACTTGTGGGCCGACGGATTCGGATCCGTGGGGAACGAGGAGGGTTTGCACGCGATGCCGCCGGGTGGCAGGGGTGCGGTGACGTATTTGCCGGCCGCGCCGAAGGCGACCTGGCCGGTCCGGCCCTCGATCCCCGCGCAGGTGCCGCCGTCGTCCGCACAGGGGATGAAACCAATCGGTGCCACCGGCGTGGTGTCCGTGATGGGCAGCGGAGCGAACATCTTGCCCCCGCTCAGCTGACTGTCGACGGCGCCCTGGACATCCTTCAGGTCGCCTGTCGTGAAGACGTCCTTCGGTGTGTTGGCCAGTACGCCCGGAACGACATCTCGCTCCCAGTCGACTCGCGCCCTCCGGGTGCTCTTCCAGTCGTTGGGGCAAGGACCGAACGGCATCCCGTTCCCCGCGCATTTCGGGCGGTTCGGTTTCCAGGTGTTCTCATACCAGGCCGGGAAGGCGGCCTTGTCCAAGTACGCCTTGGTGAAGACATCGGAGCCCGTGCCCTTGTTGAGCGATCCGAACAGCTCGATGACCGCCTGGTGCACGCCGTTGATGAACCCACTGCGCAGCGACTCCACAGAAGCCTTCGCGTTCGCCATGGTCAGAGCGTTGGCCGTCCGAGCCGCTTCCATGACCACGGAACTTCCGGACTTCTCCGCAGTGACGTTCAGCTGCGCCATGGTCGCGTACGCACCGAACATCAGCTTCTGCTGCGCTGCGTCAAACGCCTTCTGAGCAGCCGAGAGCAGTGCCGGTATGCTCTTGTCGATCACATCTTTCTTCATCGTGTCATGCCACGCCGTGTTACGGCCTTCGATCTGCTTGTCGGCCTCGCTCCTCCCGTTCGCCCAGTCCACGATTCCGGCGACGATCTGTGTGGCGAGCGCCACGACGCCGAAGAGCATGGCCAGTTCAGGCTGCCCTGCGAAATCCGACGCCTCTGCCAGCAGGTACAGCACGTTCACCGTGAGGCCTACGCCGTCCTTCCTCTCCATCGAATCGGCGATTCCCAGCAGCTGACCGACGACCGGAACAGGGGCCATGACAACAGCCGACTTGGTCAGGTCGGAGGTGTCCTGTCTGAATGCCTCCGTGATGGAGTTGATCCACATGTACGCCATGGCCGGCGTCATCGCCGTGTTGAAAGTCCCCCAGCCTTTCGTCAGGCTTTTCGACAAGCGTGCCGGGGCCGCACCCTTGACCGCGGTCGCACCGCCGAACGGCTGGAATATCACGGCGGGGTTCTTCATCGCCACTTTCATGTCCGATGTGAACCCGAACTCCCCTGGGCTGAACTTGGAAGGGGCTGCCTCGTACTCCGCCATCGCGTGCCGCACCCGCGCTTCGGCGTATGTCGGAAGCTGATCGGGCGGCAAATCCGAGATGATGCGAGATTCAGCGGACTCCGGCAAGGCTTTGCCAGCCTTGTCCGCAGCCTCGAACTCCGCAGATTCCTTGATCTCCTTCGCGGTCGCCCGACGTTCGGAGTGGACGCAACCGGATGCCGGAGCGCCGCCGCCGCATGCGGCCCCTCTGACAGACGGAGCCTTCGACTTCTCGACCAGCGCGGAACTGTTGCCGGTTTCGGTGTAGTCGGCCGGCTTCAGATCAGCCCACGACTTGCCCGGGGCTGGCTCAAAGTCGATGTTCGGGAGGTCCTGGGGCTGGTTGTAGGTGGGGCGATGGGACTGGGGGATGGTGCTGGCCTTGACGAAGGACGTCTCCGAGATGGGCTTGGCCGCGAGATCGGATCGAACCTCCAACGTCCGCTCGAGGACCTGATCGCCGGGATTGGCCTTCTTGGCGGCCGTGGCGATCACGACCGATCTGACGGCGTAGGGATTCGCCTTCGGACCCCCGAGAACCTTGGTTCCGAAGGCGCCCTTCAGACCGGCCTTGCCGCCATGCGTGACCAGCTCCTCGACGTTGGTGGATACAATCCATCCCTCGTCTCCCTCAAGGATTCCGGTCTTCTTCGGGTCATGCACCAAATATTCCGCTTTGACCGGATCATTCCTCGCCCCCTCGATGGGAGTGATTCCGGTAAGGCCGTTCAGGGTGTGAATCATTTCGTGAGCGAGCGTGGTGGCCGGGCGCATCCCGAAGGGCCGGCCCTTACTCGTGTACGCTCCCACGATGTGATTGTCCGGGACCGTGATGATGTTGGCGCCGGTTCCGGTTCCCTCTAGAATCCACGGATTCTTGAAGTCGATCGCCCCCCTTGCTCCATTCATCTTTACTGCCTTGTATTCACCTCCCCGAGCCGCGCGCGTGATCAACGTTTTGACAGGTGACGGGCCGCCGGACGCGTCTGATGGATTGTGGAATCCGAAGGCCGGCTCGCCGTCCTTTCCTGCCATGGGTGAGGCTTTCCCTATCGACTTGAGGAGGCGCAGCCCCTCGGGATTCGTCGCGATCTCGTCGAGCTCTCCCCACATGCGAGTCACGAAGTCCTGGGCATCTTGACCGGATGCCTCCTTCGCAGGCCATCTGCTATTGGTCAACAGGCCGCCGTTCACCGTGTCGTACACCACTCCCGGGTACACGGCGACCCCGGTCCCCTCCCCCGAGGGGAGGATGTATTCGAAGCAAAGGACCTGATACCCGTTCCTCGCCGCCGATCTGGTGCTTGTCGTGCCGGGCATGCCAATCAACCTGGCGCGTGGATCGGTTTGCCACTTCCCCAGGTCGGGCGGCGGAGGGGGAGCTGCTGACGCGCTGGTTGCCTGACTGAACTGCACGACAGAGATTCCGGTCGCGATCAGCACGACAGGGAGAATGAGCGCCAGAAGCCGCCATCTCTGCGTCATGTGACGTATGGTCATGAAGATTCCTGCATTCTGTACGAAGATTGTCACCTGAAAATGCGCGTGAATCCCTCGGACTGCGTAGGGTCTTTCCTCTGGCGGCTTGGTCCTCCATGGAGTCGTCGGGCGCACTTTCCGGTTACGCGTTCGTTGCCGATGTGGTGGCAGAGCGGCGGCCGTAACGTGTGTTCCCCGTCCGTGAGACGGGAGGGGGCTTCTGCCGGTGGAGTGCATGCCGCTTGGATGAGATCGCCTTCGATCGGCGAGCAGAACAACTCGGTGCGCCGGCCGGGTTACCGGCTGGCGCTTTGTCTGCCGGCCGATGGCATGGAGGGAGTCTGGACGGATTGCCGCAGGATGCCCAGTGCGCCCGCAACAACCGTCTGGGGAGGGCTGTTGCGCATAGGTTGAACGAATCCCCGTCCCGACACCAGCATGAAATTACCTGCACCGTCGAACGCCTCCTGCGCGAGACCGGCATCGCCGGCGCCGTCCGCGGCAGGAGTCCTCGCCGCGATCCCGGACCTGCCGCCGCACCGGCCCCCGGACCGCGTCGACCGCGGCTTTGTCGCCCCGACGCCGAACTGCCCGCGGGTAGCCGACTTCTCATGTCGCCGCCTGGGCGGGCACTGCCTACGTCGCGTTCGTCGTGAACGCTTCTCCCACCGCATCATCGGCGTTCCTCGAGGCTGCGCGGCGGGGTATCGGGTGCGGGCGGGACCGGGGTGTGGACGAATTGCTGCCAGCCCTATCAGGTCGTGAACGGCCAGGATGGCTGTGTCCGCTGCTCGCCGGTGTCCGGCAGGGCCAGCCCACAATCCGGCGGATGTATGTCGGCCCGGGTGCTGGCGCGCGTCGGGGTTCTGTTCCCTGTATGAGAGCTTCCGCGTGTGCGTCGTAGAGCCCAAGTCGGGTGCAGGATGGGCGGGGGAGCCGGTGCTGTTGCGGGTTGCGGCCGCCAGGGACGATCGGCGTCTTCGTCTCGATGAAGGGCTACACCGAGCCCGCGCTGGAGAAGGCGAAGTTCTTCGCGGGCGTCATGCTGCTCGACCGCAGCCACGTCGAGGCCCTGGTGACCGGGTTGTTCACCGCTCCGCAGCTCATCAGTCGAATGCTGTCCTGGGCCACCCGCCGCGGCGGCTCCTACCCGCCGCTGGACGAACTCCTGTCCATGACCACCTCTGGGGTTGGTGCCGACCAGTGGTCCCGACCGGATCCCGCGCCGGACGTCGTCCACCGCGCCTCAGGGGTAAGCGCCGCTGCGGTCCTGGCCGCCCCGGCCGGCACCGCTGTCACCGGGTGACCGGCCACGGCGACCATCTGCTGCTCACCACCGGCGAGGGCGTCCTCCGCCTGGACGCGCGCACGGGCGAGACCCGGCAGGTGCTCGGCCTCCCCGGCAGCCGGGACGCGGCTATCCGGACCGCGACCGGCACCACGCTGCTGTGCGGCGCGGCCACCGTCACCGCCCGCGCCGCCGGCACGGGGGTCACACCTGTGGCGGGGCCGTTCCCCAACCTGGCGCGTCTGCTGGCCGGATCCGCCGAGGAGCTGTGGGTGTTCCCCACCACCGGGCCGCCCGGCTACGGATGCCGCCACACCCTGACAC
>NZ_LGDE01000453.1 GCF_001279725.1 Streptomyces sp. WM4235
CTACGCCAACCAGGCAGCGACCGATCAAGCGAACCTGAAACCACGTCACCCCGCCCTGACCAGCTAGTCAGCACCTCCCGCACAGCGGGGGAACCTCAATGGAATGGGCCTTCTCAAACCTGGTCCGAGGCCGGCTTGCCGAGATCGTCGAACGAGAACCCACATGGGGCACGGTCCACGACGGCAGCCTCGGCATGAACGACCTCCGACTCACCGCCCTCGGCCGGGACACCGCCAACCGCATCCGCGAAGGCCGCCTGCTGACCGCGGACTAGCACACCGATCCGTTCGGCCGGCAGGTGCGGGTCGCCCGCGGCACGCTGGACCGCTGGGCCCGCCACTACCGCGCGGGCGGGTTTCCCGCGCTGGTGCCGGCCCAGCGGCAGGTGACCCCGCGGACGCCGGTGGAGGTGCTGGACCTGGCGGCCGCGCTGAAGAAGGAGAACCCTGCCCGCACGGCAGCGCAGATCCAACGGATCCTGCGGACGGCGCAGGGCTGGTCGCCGACCGATCGGACGCTGCAGCGGCACTTCGCCGATGCCGGACTGACCGGCGCCAGCGGCGAGAAGAGCGTGTTCGGCCGGTTCGAGGCCACCCGCGGCAACGAGCTGTGGACCGGGGACGCCCTTCACGGGCCGAAGATCGGCGGACGCAAGACGTACTTGTTCGCGTTCATCGACGACCACAGCCGGGCGATCGTGGGCCACCGGTTCGGGTTCGCCGAGGACACCGTCCGCCTGGCCGCCGCCCTGCGGCCCGCACTCTCCGCTCGCGGAGTCCCCGAAGCGATCTACGTCGACAACGGGAGTGCCTTCGTCGACACGTGGCTCTTGCGGGCGTGCGCATCCCTGGCCGTCCGCCTCACGCACTCCAAGCCGGGACGGCCTCAGGGCCGAGGAAAAATCGAACGGTTCTTCCGCACCGTCCGTGACCAGTTCCTGGTCGAGCTCGATGAGGAACGTGTCGGTCAGATTGAGCATCTCGCTGAGCTGAACAGGCTTTTCACCGCGTGGGTGGAGACGGTCTATCACCGCACGGTCCACTCGGAGACGGGGCAGCCTCCGATCGAACGGTGGCTGGGTTCGATTCCCCGGCCGCTGCCGCTGCCCAGCCCCACTGATCTTCGGGAGGCGTTTCTGTGATCGGAGTTCAGGACCGTGACGAAGACCGCGACGGTCAGCCTGCACGGCAACACCTACGAGGTCGACCCGATGCTGGTCGGGATGAAGGTCGAGCTGGTCTTCGACCCGTTCGACCTGACCGAGATCGAGGTGAGGACTGCGGGCAAGAGCGCGGGCAAAGCCGTCCCGCCGCCGGCTCTGCACCGGGCCGGCGGCCGATCAGCGGTGACGTCCAGGGAGTGTCGCCCGCCCCGCCGTGCCACGCAACCGGGCCCTCGGCATCAGCCGCACCGGGAGCGTGGAGCGCCCGGCCGCGCTTGGTGACCGGCGCTGGACATGTCGAAACCACCCTGATCGATCGGGAGCGGATCCTGGGCTACGACCACCCGCGGACACTGGCCTCTCGGCTCAACCTCGCTCGCGTGTAGTACTCCGCAGGAAACGCGAACGGTGCGATGTCCCAGTACGAGCGCGCCCTGGAGAGGTGCGAGCGGGTGCTGCACGATAACCATCCGCTGGCTGTTGCCACGCGAGCGGCTCTGGAACGGACACGGCCCGCATAACAAGCTCGACGTCGGTCACGGCGGTCGGCCTAGCCGTCCTCAACGACACCGGCTACGGCGTCACCCGAACCTGACCCGCCGCCCCCGTGGTAAGCAGCACTGGCCGATTTCACGGCTCTGGCCGGAGTTCCGTGAAATGCCTGGTCGCCGGTATGGAGGGCGCATGGATACAGACCACTCCGGAGGCCGTTTATCCAGCAGCCACCACCTGGCCGGCCGTGACTTGGGGAGGTTCAGGGAGCAGCGATGCGAGGTTGTCCCGTACGAAGTCAGCGGCCCTCTTGACCGACTCTTCGGCCCCGGCTTGGTCCTCAAAGACGCTGGTAGAGAGCATCACTCCACCCCCCGCGTTGACCCAGTAGTAGGCCACGAATCCAGGCACTTGGCGAAGGAGAGGTACGAATCCCTCTTCCACCCGGCGCCCCGCCTCGGCAGGATCAGTCACCCCTTCATACCGTCGAACCACTGCGTACATGGCTGATCTCCTCTCGGATCCCAAGGTCGCCTCGTGCGAAACGACCTACCCCCACCGTGCGTCGCTGGCTCACGGGAGATCCGGAAGGCACTCGGATAGGCGCACCGATGATCCAGGACGGCGTCCATTGGAAGCGGGAGATCTCGGTTCGCGGTCGGACTTCGGTCGCCGGCCCGCGTCCGGATGATCGTTACGGGTATCCATTCGGCGCACCGTGTAGGGACACGTCATAGCCACCTGCCCGAATCCCAGAGACATCAGGCCGAGCCAGAGCCGAGCCAGAGTCGAGCCAGAGCCGAGCCAGAGCCGGGCATATCGCTTGCATACCGCTTCGCGGCCGCAGGAGGGTGTGGGCATGACGACGACGCTGCACGCTGCTCTGTTCGACGTGGATGGCGTATTGATCAACTCCGGTGCGGCTCACAACCGCGTGTGGACCTCGTGGGCAATATTGCGCGGCCTGGACCCGAAGTACGTGCGTCAGGTCACCCAGGGGAAACGACGCCTGGACACCCTGCGCATCGTGGGCCCGGACCTCGACGTCGCAGAAGAGAACCGGGTGCTGGACCGGCTGATGGCTACCGAGGAAGAGGCCATGCGTCCCTATCCTGACGCCGCCGACGTCCTGCACGCGTTGACGCTGCCCTGGGCAGTCGTCACTTCCAGCCGGAGGGAGGCGACCCGGTTGCGGATGGAACGCTTGGGGCTTCCCGTCCCCCGCGTGCGCGTCTGCGCCGAGGACGTCCAGAGCGGCAAGCCGTCGCCCGACGGTTACCTCGCCGCTGCGGAGCAGCTCGGTGTGGACCCGCGCCGATGCGTGGTGGTCGAAGACTCACCGGCCGGCATTCAGGCCGGCCGCGCCGCCGGCTGCACCGTCTACGCCGTGACCACCACGCATGGAGTGGAACTGCTCGCCGAAGCCGATGCGTGTTTCCCCTCACTGGACCGCGCCGCGCAAGCCATCAAGGAGACGTTGTGACCGATCAGCCGCTCAGCTACAGCCAAGCCTCCGAACTGGACTCTTTGCGAGCCATCCTGAGTCAGCTGGCCGGATGGTCTGCCGCAGAGGCGCGCCGGACAGAGCACGACGCCGACCACGACGCCGCCACGGCTGCCCGCCTCGCAGCGGATCGCGATCGCTATGCCCAGCTTCTGCGTGACCTCTACCGGCACACTCCCGACGATGTGCACCGTCTGGTCGAAGAGCTCGCGCCGGTGGCACGTGCGGTTGTCGAAGGCAGCCGGTGACCACGCCGCTCGATCCCCGGAAGCACGTCCTCCCGCCCGAGGAACACGAGCAGGTGCGGCAGGACATCCGCCGCTTGCTCATTGACGGGCCTGCCTCCTCGATGCCCACTCTCACCGTCCTGGGAGGCATCCCCGGATCGGGGAAGTCCACGCTGGCCGGGACACTCTTGGCCGGCCGTGACGCGGTTCAGATCTCGGCTGACAGCCTCAGCGAGTTCCATCCCCGGTGGCCGCGACTGCTCCGCGACGACGACAGCAGTGCCGGCTTCCACGTACGCGACGACGCCGTGCGCTGGGTCGACGACGCGCTTGGCTACGCGCGTGAACTTCGCAGGGACGTCCTTTTCGACACAGCCCTGGCCAACGCGGATCGCGCACGCACGGTACTCACGCAGTACCGAGAGGCCGGCTACCAAACCGACATTGCCCTCGTCGCGGCTCCGGCCGCCACGAGCGAGCTGGGTGTTCTGGACCGGTACCTGACCGATCGCGCTCTGCGTGGTGGCGCCCGGTTCGTGAGCGACCCCAACAGCCTGCTCCCGGGCATCCTGAGCAGTGTGCAGACCATCATCAACGAGAACCTGGCGCGGAGCGTCGCCGTCTACACGCGCGACTCGTCCACGCCCGTATTCCGAGCGGAGGCGGACCCCAGTGGCCGGTGGCGGCCGTCCTCGACTGCCGACAGCGCCTTCAGCGAGGCTCGGGAACGGCCGTGGGCCATCGAGTCCTCAACCTGGTTCGCCGACACCGCCGAACGAGTGGCCAAGGCCAAGCAGGAACAGCTGGGCCCAGGGCTACAACGACGGTGGCACGACCTGCTCTCCCACGCGGTACAGACGGCCCAGCCCTACGCGCACCCCAGCATCGCGGAGCGGCTTGAGCAGCTGGCCGGCTCGGCTGCTCCTTACACGCGAGAAGACGAGAGGACCCGCGCCGCTCACCACGTCTCCGCCGACTTCCAGCGGTGGTCTCAGACCGCCATGGGGACCGAGCTGATGGGGTCCACCCACCCCGCGGTGACATCATTCCGCGAAGCGTGGCAGAAGCTGTCGGCGACCGCAGAAAGGGGGGCCGCAGGTAGTTACGCGGCTGTCGGGCTGAAAGTCCAGAAGCTCCACAGGTCAGCGGTGGACGCCGAGCGGTTCAGCAGTACGGATCTGGCCGCCCTGGCCCGCGTAGGCACCTCTGCCACCGTGCACGGACGTCGCCTCTCCGCTACCACCACCTTGCCGACTGCGGCATCCGCTGCGGAGCCGAGGCGTATCGTTCCACCAACGCCGCGGATCCAGCCATCGCCGCCGGAAGACCGCCGGGGTCCGACCAGAGGCCTCTGAGCCAGGATTCGAAATACCGCCGCCAACTACAGCGGAGCTTGGGTGGGGTTGCCGAGGTCATCGGGGTCGGTGAGGTGGGTGTGGGCGGCGTGCCAGAACGCAGGCAGCGGATACACGAGACCACGCCGACGAAGCCCGTACAGGTAACTTGGGCCGCATGGATCTGGAACACGACGTCGCCGGGCTCGTCGAGGAGTGGCTCGCCGGCCCGAACTCCGAGGCGAACGGGCGCTTCGGCTACCAGGCCCTCGAGCACTACCGGCCCGCCGTCCTGCACTGGCTCACCGTCGGCTGCGGACTCGAAGGACGCCCCGACCCCGACCTGTACCTCCGGCCCACCCCCACGGCGCTGCAGGACTGGGCCATCGACTACGCCACCGCGGCCCGTTCCCGCGACGCCGCCTGCGGCGCCGTCCGCTCCTTCTACCGCTGGGCCCAGACCCCCGCGGCAGCCGGCGGGCCCGACCTCGTACCGGCAGGCACCGCGAAGTCCCTCCAGTTCCAGCGCGGCGGCAACTTCGCCGCCGGCCTGCCCGGCCGCGAACCCCTCCCCCCCGACCAGTGCCGCTGGCTCGCCCAGGCCGCCGACCGCTACCCCGGCACCCGGCGCGAGGGCCCCCACCGCGCCCGCGCCCTGGTCTACCTCTGCCTCAACCACTACCTGTGGGGCCGGCACGGTGACGCCGACGTCCTGCGCCCCGGCCAGATCACCGCCATGCGCCTGAGCGGCCGTCACCAGGAGCAGCACCGCACCACCTGGGACGTCCCCCAGAAGAACGCGGCCTCCGACGCCACCCGCCTCCAGCCCGTCCACCACGACGCCGTCCGTGCCATCGACGAATACCTCCCGCACCGGGCCGGCGCCCTTCCCGACAACGGCTATCTCTTCACCACCGTCAACGGCCGCCCGCTCGAACCCCAGTCCCTCATCCGCATCCTGCGCGCAGTGGCCGCCACCCACCCCGACCTCGAGGAATTGGCCCCCAAACTGTCCGCCGACGCCGTCACCCACTCGCCCGCCGCGCAGCACCCGGCCTGACCAGGCGTCGGTTCAGCCGCAGCAGTCGGGGCCGCCCCGCCCGGAGACCCAACGCCGCGGCCCGCTCGCCAAGGTCACCCTGATGGGCAAGGGAGTCGGCCGGATCGGCCGCAAGGAGCTGCGCGTCAGCCTCCCCGGCGCCGATGCCCACGAGTGACGTCTGGACGAGCCCCGCCGAAGTGCTACGCCCTTGACGGGAATGGTGCCGAGAAGTCCGGACTGCCGCGGACCTTGGCGAACTCGGCGACGAGCAGTCGGCTCGGGGCGGCGACTGTGGCTCAGACCCGCCAGGCGCCGACGGCCTGCACTGTTTGGCCATTTACCCCGCTGAGTGGCTCCGAGAAGTTCCGTATCCTTGCGGATGATCATGGGGGGCGGGAGTAGCGGTGCCGGCACGTCAGACTCGCATTCCTTCCTGTCTGACAAAATCCAGCGACTCTCCCGGAGGTGTGATTTATGGAATTTAAGTCAGGTCAAGTATGCAGGGGGGTGGTCTCCCGAATTGACGACGCCAGCTTGACTGTCACCCTTGAAGGAGGGGTGTGCGGGAGGGTTTCTGTGGCCAACCTTTCATGGCGAAAAGTGGACCATCCATCACAAGTCGTCAGCGTCGGAGAGAAAGTTTCGGTCGTCTTCCTGAGCTTTGACCCTGATCGGAACAATATTTCTCTTTCGATGAAAGATCTCACCGCCGACCCATTTATCGAATTTGCGCGCACGCAACTGGGTGAGAGCTGCATCGGCAAAGTAACGAACGTCACCCCCATTGGCATTTTCGTAAGCCTTTCGTTTGGAATCGAAGGCCTGCTTCCCAGCACCGGACCGAGCAACGCCGGTATCGGGCATGTTGAAATCGGCAGCGAAGTTGGAGTGAAGGTTGAGCACATCAACCTTCAGCTCAGAGTAGTGCGAGTTTCACTGGCGGATCACACGAATTGAGATCAGCGGGTGTATCCCGATGACGGGGCCCGGAAGTGTTCCCGAGGGAGCGTCGGCCCGACAGATGCTGGAGAAACGCATGATCGTCAACGGAATGAAGGCGCGTTTCCGTCTCGTTATGGATTCCGAGGGCGGGAGCAAAATCACCACCCTCTTCCCCGTAGGGAATACCTATACCCCATGATCGCAGAATTCACCGTCCGACCGAACCAAGGGGATCCAAGCGGATTCGACATGGGAGACATGCGCTGGTCAGGAGATTTGGGGGAAGCCGTCTCCACCGGCAAGAACCCCGACCAGGGAATGATGATCCACCTGTCCATCGCGCACGTTCTCGACTGCCTCCGCCCGGTACTGGAAGGTCGCACAAAGAATGCTTCCTTCGTCGGAGTGGACACATCATTTCGGCTTGTCTTCCACAGCGGAAAGAAGGGAATCATGATCTCCTCCCCTCTGGACCTGTAGGGAGATTCGATCCCTCCGAGCTGGCAGGAGCCCTCCTGCTGGCTGCGGAAGATTTTTTGACCGAAAGTGTCAGCACACTACCGCCCTCCGACGCCGGGAAGCAGGATTACCTTCTCTCGTTGAGCAAGTTCCGGAAGATTGCCCAATCCCTGTGACATGAGGCGGCGCAGGAACGGCAGGACGTTTGCCCCCTCGAGCCGGCCGCCGCGAGGGGCAGTCGTTCACCTTGATCGGGGGTGTGACCGAGATACGCGCCAAAGGGGCGGTTTCGCGGGAGGCGCGGCGGAAGGTGGCGTTCTACCGGCCCTCCAAGCAGAGCGAGTACGTGCGCATCGACGCCCTGTTCGCGGAGCCGGGCAAGAACATCATCGGCTGCGACCTGAGGCTGCGACAAGTTTCGGGGGCCTTGCCCCTGTGTCTCCGGGGCGCGATATGCGCGTCTCGGAGGCACGTTCACACGTCGCGGCGTCGTACGAGGGCCATCGCGAGGACGACCGCGAGCAGTGGCCAGAGGACGTACACGGCCCAGGAGCCGGGGACGGTGGCGTCGTAGCCGAGCGAGTGGGGATCCGGTTCCCAGGTCTGCACCAGGCGCCGCCATGCCGCGGCTGGCATCGCGTGGTTCACGGCGGCGGACCAGCGCACGCTCTGCGAAAAGATCGGCGGCAGCATCACCAGGACGAAGGCCGTGGTGACCATGGTGGCGGCGCTGTGCCTGATCAGCGTTCCGAAGCCGAGGCCGACCAGGGCGCAGACCGGGGCCAGGAGGGCCGACGCGATCAGCGCGCGGAGCACTCCGGGATGGCTGAGCGGGACCCCGGCCCGCTCTTCACTCAGGATGGCTTGGGACACCAGGAAGGAACCGGTGGACACGACCGTGCCGAGCGCGGTCCAGAGCGCGGCGGTGACGACCGCCTTGGCCGCCGTCACCGCCCCGCGGGCGGGGACGGCCACGGTGGTGGTGGCGATCAGGCCGCTGCTGTACTCGCTCACCACGGTGAGGGCGCCGACGCTCCCCGCGACGAGCATCAGCGTCATGTAGCCGGCCGGGGGGAACGCGGCGAACACGTGGAATCCCTCATTGGTCCGTGCGGCCGCGCTCATCCGTCGCAGGTCGTCGTTCTCCGCCAAGGCCGAGACCGCGGCGGATCCGATGACGAAGAGGGTGGTGAGTGCGAGGGTCCACGGGGTGGAGCGCAGGGACCGCGTCTTGATCCACTCGGAGGCGAGCAGGTCGCGGAACCGGGCGGGCGGCTCGGCGGGGGACGCGACCGAGGCGGAGGCGGAGGTGAGTGAGGTCATCGGGGCTGTCCTGCCTGGTATTCGACGCTTTCGGCGGTGAGTTCCATGAAGGCCTCCTCCAGCGAGGCGGTTCGGGTGGTCAGCTCGGTCAGCAGGATCCGGTGCTCGAAGGCGAGCGCCGCGATCCGCTCGGCGGGCAGCCCAGTCACGGCGAGCTTCTCGGCGCCCCGCGATCCCTCCGGGTCGACCGATGCGCCCGCGGCGGTCAGTACGGCGGTCAGTACGGCGGCCTGCCGCGTGCCCACCACGACGCCGAGGCCGGCGCCGCGGGCCGCGAAGTCCCGTACCGACTCGTCGGCGATGAGCCGGCCCCGGCCGATGACGACGAGCCGGTCGGCGGTGTTCTCCATCTCCGACATGAGGTGGCTGGAGAGGAAGACCGTGCGGCCCTCGGCCGCGAGGCTTCGGAAGAGGCGGCGCATCCAGAGCACCCCTTCCGGGTCCATCCCGTTGACGGGCTCGTCGAACATCAGCACGGGCGGGTCGCCGAGCAGAGCGGTGGCGATCCCGAGCCGCTGCTTCATGCCGAGCGAGAAGCCGCCGATGCGGCGGTTCGCCGCCTCCGCCAGTCCCACTTCCTGCAGCACCTCGTCCACGCGGCGTGGGGAGATCCCGTTGCTGCGGGCCAGGGCGGACAGGTGGGCCGCGGCGGTGCGTCCGCCGTGGACCCGGCCGGCGTCGAGGAGCGCGCCGACGTGCCGCAGTCCGCGGGCGTGGCTGCGGAAGGCGACCCCGCTGACGGTGGCGGAGCCGCCGGTGGGCGCGTCGAGCCCGAGGAGCAGCCGCAGCGTGGTGGTCTTGCCGGCTCCGTTTGGGCCGAGGAATCCGGTGACATGGCCCGGCCGTACGGTGAAGGAGAGGTGGTCGACGGCGGTCTTGGCGCCGTAGCGCTTGGTGAGTTCGTTGACTTCGATCACGGGAGCAACACTCCCGGGAGAACCCCCGTCCGGTCATGGGGCCTTGGGCGACCATCGCCGGGCCGGGTTCGCCCGGGGGCGTAAGCCCACGGGACGATGCCGCAGGGGTGGCGGCTGGATAGCCTCCCGGGATGAGCGACATACCGACCGCCCCGCCGCCCTCGCACCTCGCGGCCTGGGCGGGGGGCGTCTTGTACTTCCTCGCGGTGGGTCTGCTCATCGGAGGTGCGCCGGAGGCTTCGGGCACGGTCCACGGCCTCGGGGCGATGCTCGCCGCGACCCTGCTCGTCGGCGTCCTGCGCCGCGCGCCGCTCCTGGCCCTGGTGCTGGCGCTGCTCGGATCCTCCGTCGTTCTGGCGGGCGCCCCCGCGGACCTCTCGGACGCGTACCCGAGCCTGTTCCTGGCATATCTGTCGGCGGACCTCTTCCTGGGGTTCGTCGTCGCCACGCTCGCGCGGCGGGCTTCGGTCCTCGCCGCGGCCGGATCGTTCCTCGTCCAGTTCCTGATGATCGGCGGGTTCACGCACGGGAGCGACATGATCGGTAACGTGGTGATCACCGTCCTGGCGATGGCCGCGGCCTGCACCGCCGGCCAGCTGAGCCGCGAACGCCGCGAGCACGCGGTGGCGTTGCGCACACGGGAGGTGTCCGAGGCGGTCGTCGCCGAACGGCTTCGGATCGCCCGGGAGCTGCACGACATGGTCGCTCACAGCATCGGCATCATCGCGATCCAGGCGGGGGCGGGGAGCCGGGTGGTCCGGACCCACCCCGAGGAGGCCCGCGAGGCGCTGTGTGCCATCGAAGTGACCAGCAGGGAGGCCCTGTCGGGTCTTCGGCGCACAGTGGCGGCGCTCCGTCAGGCCGATCCGGACACGGGGGCCTCGGGGCGGGCCGCGCTCGCACCATCGCCCGGCCTCGCGGACCTCGAACGGCTGGCGGCGGCCACGGCCGACGCCGGCGTACGGGTCGAACTGCGGCGCAGCGGACAACAGCGCCCGCTTCCGGCCGACATCGACCTTTCGGCCTACCGTATCGTCCAGGAGGCGCTGACCAATGTGGTCCGCCACGCGGGCACCGGGGGGTGCCGGGTGACCGTCGACTACGGGGACGAGGAACTGTCGGTGGAGATCGTCGACAACGGGCACGGCGGCGGTGCCGGGAACGACGCGGCCCACGGCTTCGGCATCGTGGGCATGCGCGAGCGGGTCGCCCTGCTCCACGGCCGCTTCAGCGCCGGGCCCCGTCCCGAGGGCGGATTCCGGGTGGCGGCACGACTCCCACTGCCGCAGCCCGTCGAAGTTGCGGTGGAGGCCCGATGAGCGGGGGTCCCGTACGCGTCCTGCTCGTCGACGACCAGCCGCTGGTGCGGTCCGGGCTGCGCATGCTCATGGCCCACCACCCCGACCTGGAGGTCGTCGGCGAGGCCTCCACCGGCGCGGAAGCGGTCCGGCTGGCCGGGGAGATCGACCCCGACGTCGTGATGATGGACATCCGGATGCCGGGCATGGACGGGATCGAGGCCACGCGCCTGATCACCGCCGGACCGGCGGCCTCTCGCGTCCTCGTCCTGACCACCTTCGACGAGGACGACCACGTCTACGGCGCGCTGCGGGCCGGAGCGAGCGGCTTCGTGGTCAAGGACATGGCGCTCGACGAGATCCTCGCGGCGGTCCGCGTGGTCGCCGCCGGCGACGCGTTGATCGCGCCCGGCGTCACGCGCCGCCTGATCGCCGAGTTCGCCGGTCGCCCCGCGAGCGCACCGGCACGCTCCCCACGGCCAGTCGAGGGCATCACCGAGCGGGAACGGGAGGTCCTGACCCTGGTCGGGCGCGGCCGGTCGAACACCGAGATCGCGGAGGACCTGTTCATCACGGTGGCCACCGCCAAATCGCACGTGTCCCGCCTGCTCACCAAACTGGACGCCCGGGACCGGGTTCAGCTCGTGATCACCGCCTATGAGACGGGGCTCGTTACACTGCCCGGCTGAGCGCGTATGAAAGCGACACCGGTTTTCTGGTCCGCTCCTCGCACAGCCCTGCCGCCGCCGCTCACGACGTTGCCCAGACGGTGAAGCGTTCTGGGCAACTCGTCTTCACCACGACTCCGGCCAGGCCCGGAGCATCACACCGGGATGCTTGCCGCCTCCCCGTGCGGAGTGCGCGGGCCGGGCACCGTCGCCCGGATGGACAGGTCCAGATCGAGACGGCTGTTCATGTCCAGCTCGAACCGGCCGTACGGATTCACATGGGTCCAGAACAGCGGCGACAGCGCCCTGCGGTCCGCGTCGGTGAGTTTGTCCGCCCACTTCGGGTCGTCCAGGACCTCCTGCATCAGCAGCGTGTTGACGTGCACCAGAGCGGACTGGAGGAGGTGCAGCGCGAGCATGCTGACCTCCTGGGACTCCTTGTCCGAACCGGCCAGGTCGCCGTCCTAACCGTAGAAGAGGTCCTTGTTCGCGGAGTTCCAGTTCTCCACCACCTGCAACCCTTCGTGGATCTCCTGGCGCATCTCGACATCGGCGAGGTAGTCGCAGACGAACGAGGTACGCACCGCCCTGCCCAGCTCCTCGATCGCCCGGTAAGTCGGGTGCTTGGGGCCGCCGCGGGTGAACCGGCGCAGGACCTGCCCGGCCTCGGCGGTGCCAAGGCGCAGGGCGGTGGTGTACTTCACGATCTGGTCATACCGCTGGGCGATCAGGTCCCAGTCGATGGTCTTGGCGGAGAGCACCGGGCCCAGGTTCGGCCACTGGTCGTCCTGACCGGCCGCCGGCCGGTACAGCTTCGCGGAGCCAATGTTATTCAGCCTCGGCATCAGCTTGAAGTCGAGCATGTGCGCGAAGGCGAACCCGACGATGGAGGCGCCGTGCGTGTCGGTGTACTGCCGGTCGACGTCCATGTCGGTGCAGTGCCGCAGTACGCCCTCGATCATCGAGGCGACCTCGGAGGCCGAACAGGACTTGAGCTGGGAGTAGATGCAGACCGATTTCCGCTCCACATGCCAGTAGATCATCACCCCGGGGCCCCGGTAGCGCTGGTGCCACTCGGTCATCAGGTTCGAGGACCAGGCACCGAACTTGCGGCTGTCGGAGGCGCACGCGGTGCCGGTACCCCACCACATCTCATCCCGGACGGCGAAGATGGCGTTCACCAGCTTCCGCAGGGCCGCACGCATGTTGGCCCGGTTGACGAACAGGTGCCGCACCCGGCGCAGCGTCGCCTCGCTCTCGCCGTGCTTGCCGGTCACCGCGACCCGCTTGATCCCCATGTTCGTGCCCAGCCCGAACAGGACCAGCAGCAGTCGGCGCCGCAGCACGTCCTTCGACAGCATCTCTGTGGTGGCGACCGACGTGAACTCGGCGATGAAGCCCGTGTCGAACTCGGCGTACTTCAGGATGTCGAGCAGGTCGATGGTGCCCCAGCGCCGCTCGATCTCGCCCTTGATGGCCACCAGGCTCTCGGGCTCCTCCCGCTTGCCGCGCGGGGAGACACGAATCCACGGCTCGCCGTGCTTCTTGACAATCGCCACGCCGCCCGTCGTGCCCTCCACCAGGGCCTGCTCGAAGCGGTCGAGCGAGGTCCGGAGCTTGCCCTGCAGGGCGGCGATGAACTCTCCGGCATCCTGCGGCTGGCCCAGCGCGGCGTAGTGCACGTCCCGGTTGTCCTCGAAGTCCGCCGGCAGGTCGTCCTCCGGGTTACGCCACCGGTTCGCCCCCACCACCCAGATCTCCCGGCGCCGCACCGCGACCAGCACGCACAGCTCGTACGGGATGCGCTCGACACGGCCCTTGTCGTCCACCACCGCCGCCCGCCAGTGCTCCGGCACCACCCCCGCCAACGGCACGCTCTCCGCCGGATCGAAGAACGAGCCCTCCTTCAGCGGCTGATCCAGATAGCGCTGGAGCAGGTCGATGGCGTCCATCAGCCGGTAGGCGGTGTTGTTGCACTTCAGCTCCAGCGCCCCCAGGAGCGGCGAGAGCATCCGCCGCCAATGCGCCCAGTACGAGGACCGCAGCACCGTACGAACCCGGGCCTTGTAGCGGGCCTCGTTCGCCGCGGCCTCCGCCGCCAGCGCCTTCTCCCCGCCGACCACCGGGTAGATCACCCGCCGCACCGTGCCGGACGGCTCCGACAAAGCGGCCTCCGCGACCCTCAGCAGCATCCCCTCCTTGCCCCGGATCTTCTTCAGCTCGGCGTTCAGCTCCTTGTCGACCTTCCGCTCCGCCCCCGTGTTGATCTTCAGCACGAGCTGGATGAACAAGTCCACCAGCGAGTCGGTGATCTCCGTCTGCCGCACATGGCACAACGCGGCCAACAACGTCAGGCACCTTGGAGGCTTCATCCGCTCCAGGTTCGCCGGGTACTCCTTCGACGCCCGCGCCCGCCACGCGTCCACCAGCTTCTCCGACACGTCCGCGAACAAGTCCGCGGGCAGCTCCAGCTGCCGCACCCGCTGGAGCTTGTTCACCTCCGCCAACAGGCTCTCCAGCCCCGGCGCCCCCGGATCGGCCTTCAGCTCGGCGAAGTGCGACCGCCCGCCGCCCGACACCGCGCCCTCACCGTCCGCTCCCTCACCCGTTTCGTCCTCACTTCCGGCAACCAGGTCCTCCAGGCGCGAGCGCGTCGCGTGGGTGAGCCCTCCACCCTGCTGCGGCAGAACCGGGCCTCGAAGTCCTTGACCGCCTTGCCCACCAGCCGCCCGACCCGCCCCGGCGCCGGTGGCTCGATGCGATCGTTACGGCACCGCGCCACCACCGCCGCTGCCAGCCGCTGCCGCGACAGCTCCACCGGACACAGCTCAGCGGCCAGCCACTCGGCCAGGCGCTCCTGGTCCTTCTCGGTGTGTTCGCCCTGAACCCGTACGCCTCCCGGATCTCCTTGCGATGCCGCTTGATCCGGTCGCCCTGCCAGTCGTAGTCCGCCCACGCACCGGCTGGAACCTTCACCTGCTGGGCCACGTAGTCCACCGGCGCCGCGGGCACCTCCTTGGCGGACTCCGGGAACCGGGCCTCCACCTCGAAGAATTTGAGCAACAGCGCGAAGCCCAGTCGGGTTGCACCGGATTTGTTCCGCACCTTCTTCATGTCGTCTTCGAGCAGCGTCCAGACCTCGATCAGGTCTTCCGGCTGCCAGTCCTGCCGCATTTGCCCCACCCCCCGCAGTCACTCGTTCAGCTCAACGAGGCGGTCAGTACAGGGAAACGAGGACCGCGGCAGTCACACAGCGCTACACACCACTTGGCGGCAGCTATACGAGAACGGGGCCGGGTCGTACGGCTGCGGCCCACCGGCCGAGGCCACACCACGGGCGACCAGGTGGTCGAGGTGTCGGACGCCGGCGTGCTGTTCACCGGGGACCTGGCTGAGACCGGGCAGTGCCCCATCTTCCCGTGGTTCCCGCCGTACGACACGGACGTCTCGGGAGTGCGCTGGCTGGCGGTGCTGGACCGGCTCGCCGACGCCGGCCCCCGGGTAGTGGTGCCCGGTCACGGCGACCTCGGCGGCCCGCAGGTGCTCGCCGACGTCCGCGACTACCTGCGCGACGAGACGTGGCGGCGGCGCGACTCCGCGATGGGCGAGGACGAGATCGTCACCGAGGTCCGGGCCCTGCTGATCGAGCGTCATCCCGAGTGGGTCGGCCAGGACTGGATCAACCGGGGCGACGGCTGCCCGTGCACCGAACACGCCGCATGACCCCCCATCCACGGGCGGCCTGTGCATGTTCACCTTCTCGTGGATGCAACCAACTCCAGGGCCCCTGCAGTGGGCGGTGCAGGGGCCCATGATGTGAACCGGGGCGGCCGGCCGGGTGCTACATGGCCGAGAATGGCGCCGAGGGGACCGAAGAGTCCGGTGAGTACGACGGCGCGTAGCGGGTCGGTCGCCTGCGGGGTGGGCTTCCAGGAGGCGAGGGTCAAGCTCTGGCCGGGGCCGCCCTTGCTCTTGCCCACCAGGCGGCCGTCTTCGTCGGTCCAGTAGGTCCGCTCGGAGGGAACGGTCTTGCTGTCCGCGCCGCCGGCACCACCGACGTCGCCACCAGGTGCGCACCCAGCCCACGCACGTCCTTCGCCCGCTCCAGGCCCGCCGTCATCGCCGACCCGGACACCCGCATCGGCGGCGTCCGCAGCCGCTCCAACTCCGAGACCCGCTTGGCCTCCGGGACCTTCAGCAGGTCCCGCATCGACTGCCGCAGATCATCGGGAACCGCCGCGTCCAGCGTCCGGTACAAGGCAGCGTTCTCCGCCGCCCGCACCTCCGCTACCAGCCGGGTCAGCGTCGTGATGCCGGGCAGCAGCACCCGGTTGTCCACCAGCCACACCACCGTCCGGTCGAACAGCGCCCGCGGCCCCTCCAACGACGCCCGCACCCGCGCCGCCACGAACTCCCGCACCTCGTCCTCGGCCGCCGGAAACTCCCGGTACCCGCAGACCGACGCCTACGATCCGAAACTCGATGTCGACTTCATCCCGCTGCGCGAGCACGACCTGACCCCCGCCGGCCTCGGCCAGGCCGCTTGGACCGTGAGGTGAACCAGCTGGTGACGCCCTTCACGGGAGCGGGCCGGTATACCCCGGAACCCTGATGCGAGGGTTGGCCACCAACACCGCGGCCTGGGCAGGTGATCCGACAGCGCTGCCGTGGGGACGTGGTTGGTGACGGTTCTCGTGAGCCCTCGCCGTATTTCAGAGGGATACCCTCGCTGTTCTGCCGGCGGCGGAACAGCGGCCGGACCGGGATCGACGATCACTACAGTCCGGTCTCATGACGACGATCACGACGCGTACGGTCGAATATCCCGCCGACGGTTTGACGATGATCGGGCACCTCGCGCTCCCGGCCGGTGTCGACCGCAGGCCCGCGGTGCTGCTCGGACCAGAGGGCATGGGGCTCAGCGACGTCGAGCGCCGCCGGGCCGATGCTCTTGCCGAGCTGGGATATGTAGTGCTGGCCTTCGACCTTCACGGCGGGCGCTATGTGGGTGACCCCGAGGAGATGCTGGCCCGTTGCCTGCCGCTGCTCGCCGACCCCGACCGGATGCGGGGCATCGGCCACGCGGCGCTCGACGTGTTGCGCACCGAACCGCGGACCGACCCCGACCGGATCGCCGCCGTCGGCTACGGCACCGGGGGCGCCATCGCGCTGGAACTCGGGCGCGACGGCGTCGACCTGCGCGCGATCGGGACAGTCAACGCAACCACCACGGGCCGACCGGGCGAGGCGGCGCGCATTCGCTGCCCGGTGTGGGCCGGGGTCGGGTCGGAAGACCCGATCATGCCGCCCGCGCAACGGAACGCGTTCACCGCCGAGATGCAGGCCGCGGGCGTCGACTGGCGCCTCGCGGTCTACGGCGGTGCCTTGCACGCCTTCCACCACCCACCGGTCGACCACCCCACGGTCCCCGGCGTCGGCTACCACCCACGGCACGCGCAGCGAGCCTGGCGCGACGTCATCGACCTGCTCGCCGAGTGCCTGCCCGTGACGGACAACCTGGGACATGACCCAGGTGAGCATGCCGGCGCCGGACACTGACAGACCGGGACCGCAACTGCTCCAGGTGCCACGGGTGCCCCGGGTACGGCGACGCGCCGACCGGACGGCCGCGCACCCGAGGGAGGAGGCCGGACGCGCCCTCGCCCCGGCAGAACTCGGCGAGTCTGCCGGGGCGAGCCGGACCACGGCGGTTCCCGTGCGGTCGTCGGGCCATGGGTCCTGCCCCCGACGACCGCACGACGCACGACGGCACAGAACGTCGCGGTCAGGAGGAGCTCGGGTCAGCGGACCTCGGTGACCCGGTGTTCCTTGCGCGCGCCACAGTTGGAGTTGTACACCTGCACGTGCACGTTGCTGATGCCCCCGCCCCAGTCGACGCAGTGGCCCTTGCCGTACACGTAGGCCGGGCCCGCGTACGACGTGTACCGGCCGTAGTCCTCGCCCCGCTCCGAGGTCGCGTTGACCTCGATCCAGAGGGCCATGTCCACGGCCGCACCCGGGTTGTTGCGGATGGTCGCGACGCAGTTCTTGCCGTTCGAGGCGTTGTACGTCAGGTAGACGGTGCCCAGCGAGCCGATGGCGGCCGAGTTCACGGTCTTGTAGGCGCTTCCGCAGACCTTCTGCGGCGTGGTGTTGGGCGCGGCGGTGGCGGGCGCCGCCAGCGCGGTCGTGGCCCCCAGGGCCAAGGCGGCGAATGCGCTGGTGGTAAGGACGGAACGGGTGAACTTCATGTTTCCCCCTGGTCGTCATGGGAGTTGGTCGCTCCTGCATGGTGTGACATGAAGGACGGCCGAACGGTTCCATATCGTCCGCAAAAGATGCGACCGCGCCGCCTTACCACCCGGCCGGCGGTCCGCTCGGGCAGCAGCTCGATGACGTACGTCTCGGATCGGGGTCTGTTCAGGCCCTTGGGGAGTATCGGGCCCAAGAACTCATCGGGTACGTTCCGGCCGTCAGGGCCGCGGTAGGCGTCGTGGAGGCCATCGAGCGCCGGCTCGCCGAGAACGGCATCGGACACCTTCCGCCGCGCATCCCGTGCATCCCGTGCATCCCGTGCATCCCGCGAAACCAGAGGGCCGGATCCTGATCCAACCCGACAGCCAGAGGGGCCTCGTCAGCACCACCCCTTCAAACCAGTCAACGCCGCCCGTCCCGGCGCCCATGTGAAGGAACCCCGGTGAACATCCACGGAAGAAGCAGGGCGGACCACATAACCGCCGCCGCCATCATCATCGTTCTGGCCGGCATCGCCGCGCTCGCCATCACGGGCGCGAACGCCATCGACCCCGCTGCCGTCACAAGCGCCACCGAGGCCACTTCCAGCGCCAGCTCCGCCGCGACTCCTCTGAGCCGCTACACCCCGGCCCCCGAACTCACCTACACCCCTGCCCCGGCTCCCACCTACGACTACAGCTCGCCCACCGCAACGCCCGACCCCGGTTCCTACGGTCCCGACTTCCTCCAGAGACTCGCCGCCCAGAGGACATGGGACGAGTCGAGCCCGAGCGACAAGCAGCTCAACTGCACGGACTACCGCACTCGCGGCCCCGGCTGGTACGGCGGAGTACTGCGTGGAGCGGGCCAGTCGGACAGCGAAGTCGAAGCCGCGCTCACCGTGGTCCGCCGAGAATGCGAGTGACCATGGTGTCCGTCACCCGGCGAGACGCCGAACGTCCCTGGCCGTTCTACAGGGGGTCTCCGTCAACTGCGCCCCAGCCGCCGACTCGGGAGTGCGCCAGGTGGCGGGTCTGCCACCACGCCGGCACACCCCCGGCGATCAGATCCCGGACCTGGCCGGCACTCGCCGGAGGGGGAGGGGGAGGCACGCACCACCTCTCCGGCCCCCGCGGCGTCGAGCGCCGGCCGCCGCTTGTCGGCCAGGGGTTCCACGGCCGGGGCGCGACCGGCTCTCGCGCCCCCACCTGGTCCACGACTACGCTCCTTGGGCCAGGCGGGACGCCCTTGAGCCCCCTCCGCGCCTCGGCCACGCCCTCACCGCCCACCACCGCCCACCACCGCTCGGCAATGACGCGGCGCGTCGAACTCCACCCGCACCTCCACCCGCACTTCCACCCGTGGGTCCAGGTGCGAAAGGCCTCGCGACAGCACTCTTGAGGGCATGACCACAACCGACTGGATCACCGACATCGCCCTGGTACTCATCGTCTTCCGGCAGCTGCGGGAAGGCCGTCTGGGCGCCAAGTCCTACCTTCTCCCGCTGGGCATCGTGGCCTTCGTGGCCTCCCAGTACCTGACGACCGTCCCCACCGCGGGCAATGACCTCGTGCTGATCGGCGCGCTGGTCGCGGCCGGCGCGGCGCTCGGCATCTCGGGCGGTGTGTACACCCGAATCCGCAGTACGGACGGACACCTCTTCATCAAGGCGGGTGCCGTCTCGGCGGCCCTGTGGGTGCTCGGCATGGGCGCACGCATGGGATTCCAGGTCTGGGTCGACCACGGCGGTGGCGACGACGTGGCACGGTTCAGCGCCACCCATGACATCACCACCGCCGATGCCTGGGTTGCGGCCTTCGTCCTGATGGCGCTCACCGAGGTGGTCACACGGCTGGCCACGATCTTCGTACGGAGCCGCCGGGCGACTCGGGAGCAGGAGCTGCCCGTGGGCGCGCGTGCTCGCGCGACCGTGCTCGATCGCGCCGCCTGACGGTGGGCTATGGTCGCGGCGTGTCCGCATCCGTGAGTACCGCCGGCCCCGGGTCGGCCCCGGACTCGGGGCCCGGCCCCCGGGTCGCGCCCCGCCAGGACCCACGGCTGCATGGGGCCGTCACCCTGGCGGTGATCGTCAGCGCGATCGTGACGGTCCGCCCGCTGGGAGTCGACGGGCGCGGCCTGGTCGTGGCCGCGCTGATCGCGGTGAACGCGGTGGCACTGATGGCACGCCACCTTTCCGAGTCCAGGCTCCCGCCCCGTGCCGCCCTCCTCTGGCTGACGCTCGGGGTGGTGGCGGCCGCCGCTTTGATGGGCACCGCCCGAACCGGCTCCGGCTACCTGTTCGCGTACTTCCTCGTCGGCCACATCGGCTACCGGCTCCCCCTCGGGCAGGCCCTCTCGCTCGCGGCTCTGGCCGGCCTGCTCTGCAGCGGCGTCCTGTTCTTCCGCCTCGGCCCCGGACACGAACTGTTGCCCTGGGCCGTGGGCCTTACCGTCGCGGTCCCGGTCGTGGCCGGAATCCTGAGCCGCAGCAGGCAGCGCGCCGTGGAGGCGATGATCTCGTCCGCCGAATCCGCCGAGCGGGCCGCCCGCGCCGAGGCCCGTACCTCCGTACTCATCGAGCGCGCCCGCATCGCCCGGGACGTCCACGATGTATTGGCGCACTCATTGGCCGGCATCAACATGCAGTTGGAGTTGGCCGACGCCCTGCTCGACACCGGTGACCTGGAAAGGGTCCGCGAGGCGAACAGCAAGGCACACAGCCTGGTCAGGGAGAGCCTCAAACAAGCCCAGTGGACCGTACACGCGCTGCGTGAGGACTCCCTTCCGCTCCTCGAGAGCCTGACCGCGATGGTCGAGTCCTCCGGCCACCGGGACGCCCTCACCGTCACCGGAACCGTCCGTGAACTGCCGGCCCAGGTCACCCAGAACCTGCTGCGCATCGCGCAGGAGGCCCTGACCAACGCGGCCCGGCACGCACCGGGATCCGACGTCCGGGTGGAACTGACGTTCCAGGCCGGGTACACGACGTTGAGGATCCGTAACGGACCCGCGACCGACGCAGCGACCGCGGGCGTGGGCAGCGGAATGGGGCTGATAGGAATGCGCGAACGCGTGGCGCTGCTGGGTGGCAGCATTACCGCGGGCCCGGTCGCGGAAGGGCACGGTCAAGGCGGTTGGCAAGTGGAGGCAGTGATCCCGGTATGAGTAGAGCGGCCGAGAGCGAGCAGCACCTGAAGGTGATCGTCGCCGACGACCAGGCCGCCGTCCGTGAGCCCCTGGCCACGGTGCTCGGTATGGCGGAGGGCATCGAGGTCGTCGCCGCAGCAGCCGATGGCACGGAGGTGCTGGCAGCCGTCGCCACGGCAGCGGTGGACGTCGTCCTGATGGACCTGCGCATGCCCGTGATGGACGGCATCGAGACGACCCGCCGACTGAGCGAGGAGCACCCGCAGATCGCCGTCGTGGTGCTGACCACCTTCGCCGACGACGATTCGATCCTGGCCGCACTGGGCGCCGGCGCTCGCGGCTACCTGACGAAGAACGCGGGACGGCAGGACATCATCCGTGCCATCCGCGCCGCCGCCGCGGGCCAGGCCGTGCTCGACCGGGAGGTCCAGGACCGTCTCCTGGCCACCGCCCGCGCGCGGCCAACGGCCACAGCGCAGCCTTCGCCGCTGCCGCAGGACCTCACCTCACGCGAGCGTGAGGTCCTCACCCTCATCGGCCAGGGACTGCCGAACCGGGCGATCGCCGAGAAGCTCTTCATCAGCGAGGCGACGGTCAAGACGCACATCAACAACCTGTTTGCCAAAGCGGGCATCAGAGACCGCGCCGACGCGGTACGCCGGGCAATCGCGGCGGGACTGGCCTGACCCCGACCGAGGAATCACGGCACCGGCTTCAGCATGGGGTAGGGGTAGGGGTGGGCGTTGCCATCGGCTGCAACTGCTGCCTGGTCACCAGCGGCGCGATCCTCGCCGTCCGAACCCGAGACCACACGAACACGCTCCCCGGGTCCACCGCCATGTGGCTCACAGGGGGCCGGCCGTCGCCCTCGAACCGGCGTTGTCCTCGAACCAGCTTTGTCCTCCAACGCGTTGGAGGACAACGTGGCCGCCTTGGTGAAGGTCGCCGCCCCGCCACGGAGCCTCCGACGCCGCCCTGGATACGGGTGACCTCCCGGCAACGGCTCAGGCGCCGGGGCACCTTGCCCGGCGGACCTCATCATGGGCCGCATCCCGACAACCTTCTGCGGCTCGCTGGAGAAATCATCGACCCCAGCACCCACTTCGCACTGTTCGATTTTATCGAATTGCCGACCTCTGGAGCGTCTACGGAAATTCCGTAATTCTCTGCTTCGGCTGTCCCGTTGCTCCGCAACTGGCTATTGTTTCCTTGTTGCACCCTCTGGGGCAGGTGGCGTCTTGCCGCTGCCCTTCTGTGCGCCGCCGCAGTGCCGCGACGTGCCGAAGGTCCGCTGCCGCGGGCCGGTCCCCGAGGTGGAGAAAGGGGTGCCGTGAAGGACCCTGAAGAAGAAAACAGCAAGTCACCAAAGCGCAGCCGACTGCGCTTGGTGGCACGGGTCCGATGGGTGGCACGAAGTGCCGTCCCGGTCGTGGCCCTGCTGGCCTACAGTGCGCAGTTCGTGCGCGCGCTTCGGGGGTAGCCTCCCCGGACGTGTTTGACCCACGTCCGGGGGGCTGTTCCCGGGATCGGCCCGTCGCGGTGCAAGTGCTGCGGCGGGCCTTAGGTGTGTGCGTTGCGCGGCGCACATTCACCGGATGTTCCGTAAGTTACGCGACACACGATACTGCACCCCACCCCTCGCACACAGGTCGATGCACGATTTCACTGCGAACAATCAGCACTGGATTGCTGGCGTTGTTCCCGGCGGGATTTACGGACGATTGTCCGGCGGTATTTGGTATGGGTATTGGGACCCGTAGCAATACTGAGGGCGGTGGTACCACCTACTACAGTAGTAGGTGGTACCACCGCCCTCAGCATTGGCGGAGTCGCACAGAGGAAGCGCAGATCACACCTGAACGTTAAAGGGTGGTAGTGCGACGAACACCCTCCCGAGCCCTACATGGTGAACCGCTCGAGGCCGCCGCCCACCGCCGGCACGGTGGTGGACCCGTACAGTTCAGAGTTCCCCGTAACGGTTACGGGGCGGTGGTGCCGACCCCGGCCCGAGGCGGGTTCGTGATGGCCGCGAAGAAGGTGCTGACCAGCTCTTCCGGCATCTGATAGCCCTTGACCTTGCCGAAGCCGGGGCCCCGCGGGGCGAGAGGCGGCTGCATGCCCTCCGGCCACCACCCTTCGCGGACACCGCGTTCGAGGGCCCTCTTGAGGGGGCCCGCATGGCCACGCAGATTCTTGCCGTCCAGGTCCTCGCGCAGCGTCTCGTCCGACACGAAGCCGTCCCTGACGGCGGCCTCTCGGAGTAGGCGCTGGGCTCGCTGCGGCACTGCCTGGTAGAAGCGGTGGGCTCGCTCCATCGTCCACTCGGTGTCGAGCTCGACGACAGCGGCGTGCTTGGCGAGGAGGTCGAGGAGGTCGGCGCGGAACGCCTCGTTCGGCTCTTCGATGGTCACGGTGATGCGCATGGCTCATGACTCCCGTTACAACAAACGTCGATAGAAGTCTCACTGACGTAATGTCACCGTAGCGAAAGCATCGCTCCTCTGTCCTCGACTTCTCCATCGAGACAGGATCCAACACTGGGCCGACCACAAGGACCCACGCACAACCGACCGTTACAACCGTCGCCGCAGCGCCCTGGACGGCAGCCCGGGCTAGGAGGCCAGCGCCGATCTCACCGAAACGCGGACGCGGGACCAAAGCCGGCATCCCGGTTCCGGCCGACCGTGTCCGCAACCGCCTCAAGCGTGGAGCGCGTGGCGGACGGCCGCCGAGATTCGACAAGGACGACCACAAGCCGCGGCACGAGGTCGAGTGCGGGATCAACCGGCTCAAGTGCCACCGGGCCGTCGCCACTCGGTACGACGAACTCGACGTCCGCTACGAAGGAACAGCGCTGGTCGCAGCCATCAACGAGTGGCTGTGACCAGCACTGCACTTTCACACCAGGCCCTAGACGTGGAATGTGGTGGTTGCCTCCAGAGTCGCCCGGCCGGTCGCGACCCGGTTTACCGGCGCGTTCTCGTCGGCGTAGCCGAAAGAGATCCCCACGAGCAGCTTCCCCTCGTCCACTCCGAGTTGGTCGCGGACGGTGTCGGCGTAGAAGCTGAGCAGGCCCTGCGGGCAACTGGCCACGCCGTACGCGGTCATGGCCAGCAGCAGCGTCTGCAGGTAAGCGCCGGCGTCGGCGGCCAGTCGCGGCCCGCCGTCGCCGGTGACGAACAGGAACGCGGCATGGGGTGCCCCGTAGAAGCCCAGGCTCTCCGCGTCGTAGGCCGCGCGGGCCGGGTGGTCGTCGGGGCCGATGCCCAGCGCTCCGTACAGATCGGCACCGAAGGCGGCCCGCCGTTCCCGGTGGACGGGGGCGTACATGTCCTCGGAGTACGGGTAGTCGGCCGTGACGCGTCGCTCGGCGCAGGCCGTTCGCAGGGCGTCGGCCAGATGGTCTCGCCGTGCGCCGCCGACCACCTCGACCCGCCACGGCTGCGCGTTGGAGTTGGACGGCGCGGCGCCGGCCAGGGAGAACACCCTGCGCAGAGTGTCCTCGGGCACCGGATCGGGACGGAACGCGCGGGTCGCGCGGCGCCCGCGGATCAACTGTTCGGCGTGCTCGCCTGTTCGTGTCCGGGTGAAAGCCGGACCGCTCATGGAACTCTCCTCAGGATCGATTAAGTAAACAGAGTCGTTTACATAGAGCACTGTAACCAACGGACACCTCCGAAGTAAACGGGAACGTATACTTACGTCATGGCAACAGTGACGACGGCGTCTCCACGGCAGGGTCGCGGAGGGCGGGAGCGCATCCTGGCCGCCGCGGCCGGACTGTTCGCGGTCCAGGGGATCAACGCGACCGGCATGGAACAGATCGCGGAGCGGGCGCCGGTGTCCAAGCGCACCCTCTACGCGCACTTCCGGACCAAGGACGAGCTTGTCCTCGCCCACCTCAAGGACCTTTCCTCGACGGGGCACACCCTGGAGGGAACGCTGGTGCGCGAGGACGTCCCCGCCAGGGATCGAATCCTCGCGCTGTTCGACCCGCTCCCGGCGGGCGTGGATCCCGTGCGTGGATGCCCCTTCATCGACGCCGCGGTGGAGTTCCCCGATCCACGGAACGCGGTCCACTCCTACGCCCGCGAACGGAAACTGCTCATGGTGCGGTTGGTGGCCGATCTCGTAGCGGAACTGGGCTGTCGCGAGCCCGCCGTCCTCGCCGAGCAACTCGTGACCCTCGCGGACGGCGCCGCCAGCCGCGCCATGGTGCTGGACGAGGCGGACTACGGCCGGCACGCGCGGACGGCGGCGGAGATCCTCCTGGCCAACGCGCTGCCGACGATCTGACCGGCCCCGCCGGGTTGCCCGGTATGCCTGGCGCCCGATGCGATGATCCCGTCGCCAGACCGAGAGAAAGGCGGGACTCTCGCAACAGGCCCTCGCCGGACTACTGGTAGGTCCCCATGTCAGTGGAGGGCGATCAACGCCCTGGCCCGCCCCGGCGCCCGCCGGGACAGGATCCAACACTGGACAGACCACAAGGACCCACGCACGACCGACCGTTACAACCCCCGCCGCAGCGCCCTGGACGGCAGCCCCGGCTACGAGGCCGGCGCCGATCTCACCGAAACGCTCGCCAACACCGACCAGTGACCTGGGCCGACCCGATCCGACCTACGGAGAAGTACCGGACGCTCGCGGACGACGTGTCGACCTGGCCAGGGACACGCCCACCAATCGATGGCAGTTATCACCCGATATGCCGGACTCATTGGAAGTGCTTCAAAACGGCAGCTGAGCCAGGTATCGTCCCAGCTCAGCAAGCCTGCTCCCCGCACGCGCGGGGATGACCCCAAGAACCCCAGGATGACCACCGCCCGTCAGGACTGCTCCCCGCACGCGCGGGAATGATCCCAGGTACGGGACGCCGGAGTGCGCGCACTGGTCCTGCTCCCCGCACGCGCGGGGATGACTCATCCGCAGTTCGCGGGAGGTGCGCGGGCCGGAGCCCTCCCCTGTGGGAAGGATCGCTGAGGGCACGGAGGCTGGGATCGTGGAACTGGTCGAGTTCAACGAGACGCGTTCGTGGCGGTGACCGGGCTCCGGTCGGAGCTGTACACGAGCCTGGCCTCCCGGAGCGACGCCCTGTTCGAGCTATGCGGCGCCCGGTAAGCCTCGCGCTCGGCAAAGGCTGCCTCACCACGACCGCCCACAGGGCCGGCCTTGACCCCACGCCGACATCCGGTGTCCGTCTCAACAGGCACATCCAACTTCCCCGTCTCCGAGGCCAGGCGGGCATGACTGTGCCGGGCAGTTGCGGGCTGCCCGGCACACGATCTCCAGCGGGTGGGCTCCCGCCCGTTCAGGGGCGGCAGCCGTGAATCTGGTTAGCGGCGGCGGCCCCAGGACTCGGTGTCGACGGTGCGGCCTCGGTCGTCGCGCAGGGTGGCGGTGTCGGCGCGGTTGCCCCAGATGTATTCGCGCTTGCCCTGGAAGACGTCGGTACGGGAGTCACGTCCGACTCCGGTGTGGACGCGGATGGTGCCGCGGCCGGCGATGCGGATGTCGTGGAAGCGGTAGCGGTTGCCGTCGGCGTCGCGCAGCGTCCAGCCGCGGAGGTTGACGGGCTGGCGGGTGGTGTTGCGGATCTCGACCCACTCGTTGTTCAGGGAGCGGTTGGAGTGGTCGTCGCGTCCGGGGCTGTCGGCCTGGACGCGGCTGATCTC
>NZ_LGDE01000454.1 GCF_001279725.1 Streptomyces sp. WM4235
GGGGGGACCCTGTGGGAGAGTAGGACGCCGCCGAACAATCATTGTGGGAAAGCCCCGCACCCTTCAGGGTGCGGGGCTTTTCTGCGTTCCGGGCCAGGTCGAGGTCTCCTGTAGGGTCAGGGGGCAATCGTCTTCAATATTTCTACAGTCACAGTGGAGGCCCCCGGGTGGAGGTCCAGGAGACTCGGGTTCAGACCGACCGAATTTTCACCATTCCCAACATCCTGAGCATGGCGCGCCTTGCCGGCGTGCCGTTGTTCCTCTGGTTGATCCTGGCGGGGCACGACGGCTGGGCCCTGGCCGTTCTCATGCTCAGCGGGATCACCGACTACCTGGACGGGAAACTCGCGCGTCGCTGGAATCAGATCAGCAATCTGGGCCGGCTGCTCGACCCGGCAGCGGACCGTCTGTACATCCTCACGACGCTGTTCGGCCTGACCTGGCGCGAGATTCTGCCCATCTGGCTCACCGCGGCCCTGCTCGCGCGAGAGCTGATGTTGCTGGTCATGGTGTGGATCCTGAGACGACACGGCTATCCGCCGCCCCAGGTCAACTTCCTGGGCAAGGCCGCGACCTTCAACCTGATGTACGCGTTCCCCTTGCTCCTGCTGAGTGACGGAACCGGCTGGTTGGCCTGGATGGCGTCAGTTTTCGGATGGGCGTTCGCCGGATGGGGTACAACCCTCTATTGGTGGGCAGGAATCCTTTACGTGGTGCAGGTCCGCCGTCTGGTCAAGGCGGATGCCACGGCCGATTGAACTTGCTCGACGCCGGTACTGACGCGGAGGAGTTGCGAAGTCACCGTCCGAGACGGGTGAGGTCGGCTGACCGTCATCTCTCAAGGAGGACTCTTCCGACATGAAGGCCGTCGTGATGGCCGGTGGCGAAGGTACGCGTCTTCGCCCGATGACCTCAAGCATGCCCAAGCCGCTCCTGCCGGTCGCCAACCGGCCGATCATGGAGCACGTGCTCAGGCTGCTCAAGCGGCATGGGCTCAGCGAGACCGTGGTTACCGTTCAGTTCCTGGCGTCCCTCGTCAAGAACTACTTCGGTGACGGCGAAGAGCTCGGAATGGAACTCACGTATGCCAACGAGGAGAAGCCACTCGGCACCGCCGGCAGCGTGAAAAATGCCGAGGAGGCCTTGAAGGACGACTCTTTCCTCGTCATTTCCGGCGACGCGCTCACCGACTTCGACCTCACCGATCTCATCAACTTCCACAAAGAGAAAGGCGCACTCGTCACGGTGTGCCTCACTCGCGTGCCGAATCCCCTGGAATTCGGCATCACCATCGTGGACGAGGAAGGAAAAGTCGAACGCTTCCTGGAGAAGCCGACATGGGGACAGGTGTTCTCGGACACCGTCAACACCGGCATCTACGTCATGGAGCCCGAGGTCTTCAACTACGTCGACCCGGACGTATCGGTCGACTGGTCCGGCGACGTGTTCCCTCAGCTCATGAAGGAAGGCCGGCCGATCTACGGCTACGTGGCCGAGGGCTACTGGGAGGACGTCGGCACGCACGAGAGCTACGTCAAGGCACAGGCCGACGTACTCGAGGGCAAGGTCCAGGTCGACATGGACGGCTTCGAGATCTCCCCCGGGGTGTGGATCGCCGAGGGCGCGGAGGTGAGCCCGGACGCGGTACTGCGCGGGCCGCTGTACATCGGCGACTACGCGAAGGTCGAGGCCGGCGTCGAGATCCGCGAACACACGGTCATCGGATCGAACGTGGTCGTCAAGAGCGGGGCCTTCCTCCACAAAGCCGTCATCCACGACAACGTGTACATCGGACCCCACAGCAATCTGCGCGGCTGCGTGATCGGCAAGAACACCGACATCATGCGGGCCGCCCGGATCGAGGACGGGGCCGTCATCGGTGACGAGTGCCTCGTCGGCGAGGAATCCATCGTCCAGGGGAACGTACGCGTCTACCCCTTCAAGACGATCGAAGCCGGCGCCTTCGTCAACACGTCGGTGATCTGGGAGTCGCGAGGACAGGCGCATCTGTTCGGTGCGCGCGGGGTCTCCGGCATCCTGAACGTCGAGATCACCCCCGAGCTGGTGGTCCGGCTCGCCGGAGCCTATGCGACGACCCTGAAGAAGGGCGCGATCGTCACCACGGCCCGAGACCACTCCCGAGGCGCGAGAGCACTGAAGCGTGCCGTGATCTCGGCGCTCCAGGCCAGCGCCATCAACGTCCGCGACCTGGAGAACGTGCCGCTGCCCGTGGCCCGACAGCAGACCGCGCGAGGAAGCGCCGGTGGCATCGTGCTCCGTACCTCGCCCGGCGTGCCGGACTCGGTCGACATCATGTTCCTCGACGAGCGCGGAGCCGACCTCTCGCTCCAGCAACAGCGCAAGCTGGACCGGGTGTACGCACGTCAGGAGTACCGGCGCGCGTTCCCCGGCGAGATCGGTGACCTGCAGTTCCCGGGCAGCGTCTTCGACGCGTACACGGGCTCGCTGCTCAGGCGCGTGGACATCACCGGAGTCGCGGACTCCGGACTCAAGGTCGTCGTGGACGCCTCGAACGGCAGTGCGGGCCTGGTCCTGCCGAGCCTGCTCGGTCGGCTCGGTGTGGACGCGCTCACCGTGAACCCCGGCCTCGACGAATCCCGACCGACCGAGACCAGGGAATCCCGGCGGGCCGGGCTGGTGCGGCTGGGCGAGATCGTGGCGTCCTCGCGGGCCGCCTTCGGCGTGCGCTTCGACCCGGTGGGCGAGCGGATCTCGCTCGTCGACGAGCGCGGGCGGATCATCGAGGACGACCGGGCCCTGCTGGTCCTCCTCGACCTGGTCGCGGCGGAGAAGCGCAGCGGCAAGGTGGCGCTGCCCGTCACCACCACCCGGGTCGCCGAGCAGGTGGCGGCGTACCACGGGACCCAGGTGGAGTGGACGACGACCTCGCCCGACGACCTGACGCGGGTGGGCCGGGCCGAGAACACCATCTTCGGCGGCGACGGCCGGGGCGGATTCATCGTTCCGGAGTTCAGCAGCGTCTTCGACGGTTCCGCGGCGTTCGTGCAGCTGATCGGGTTGGTGGCGCGCACACAGCTCACCCTCAGCCAGATCGACGCCCGCATTCCGCGGGCGCACGTGCTCAAGCGGGACGTCCCGACGCCGTGGGCGGTCAAGGGGCTCGTCATGCGGCGGGTCGTGGAGGCCGCCGGAGACCGTCAGGTGGACACCACCGACGGTGTGCGGGTGGTCGAGGCCGACGGGCGTTGGGCGCTGGTCCTTCCCGACCCGGCCGAAGCCGTCACGCACCTCTGGGCCGAGGGGCCCGACGACGCGTCCGCACAGGCACTGCTGGACGAGTGGGCGGCGGTCGTGGACGGTGCCGGCGATCACTGAACGAAGCATGTGAGACACCGGTCCGGCGGGCCGGCAGGGGAAAGCCCTCCGTGCCGGCCCGCCGGACGCCCGCATTCGGTGGCAACGGTGGTGACATGCGACGATGTGGGGCATGTCGCAGCCGCCCAACAACCGGAGTTCGGCCACGCCGCCCGCGCGCCCGGACGCTTCCATGTCGCTGCTGACGCACGTGATGGACCACAGTCTCGACGAGGGCTACGCGGAAGCCTCGGCACGGCGCGCGGCGGACGGTACGGCGGGCCTTCCACGCACTCTCAAGGCCAAGCTCGGCCTCGCGGCCGGACTGGTGATCGCCGCCATGGTCGTCACCCTCGGAGCGGCCGAGGCGCGGATATCGGCGCCGGTGCTGGCCAAGGAGCGCCAGGAACTCATCGACCGGGTGGAGCGGGCCGACGAGCACGCGACCAGCGTGGAACGCGACATCGAGCGGTTGCGCACCGAGGTCGCGGACAGCCAGCGCGAGGCGCTCAAGCAGCACGGCGGGGACCAGGGGCAACTAGTGGCGCTGCTGGCCGGCGCCACCGACGTGCGCGGGCCGGGTATCAAACTCACCGTGGACGACGCCAAGGGATCCTCCTCCGGAGGCGGCGGCGGGCCGCGCGAGAGCGCCGGGTTCGCGAACACCGGCCGGCTCCGCGACCGGGACATGCAGAAGATCGTCAACGGGCTCTGGCAGTCCGGTGGGGAGGCGATCTCGATCAACGGTCAGCGCCTCACGGCCCTCTCGGCGATCAGGGCCGCGGGTGACGCGATACTGGTCGACAACAAGCCGCTGGTCCCCCCGTACGAAGTGCTCGCGGTGGGCGACAAGAAGAAGCTCGGGACCGCGTTCCAGGACTCCGTGGGCGGTCAGTACCTGCACGTGCTGCAGGAGAGCTACGGGATCCGCTCCGGTCTGGCGCCCGTGGACGACATCCGGCTGCAGGCCGCGTCGAGCCTGACCGTACGTACAGCTACAGCTACAGCAGCAGAGCCGAAGAAGGGTGCATCGTGATCGCGGTACTGGGCCTCGTGGTCGGAGTGGTGGTCGGACTTCTGGTCCGACCCGAAGTGCCGGCCGTGGTGGAGCCTTATCTGCCGATCGCCGTGGTGGCGGCGCTGGACGCGGTCTTCGGCGGTCTGCGGGCGATGCTGGACGGCATCTTCGTGGACAAGGTCTTCGTGGTGTCGTTCCTGTCCAACGTCGTGGTCGCCGCGCTGATCGTCTTCCTCGGAGACAAGCTGGGCGTCGGCGCGCAGTTGTCCACCGGTGTGGTCGTCGTGCTCGGCATCCGCATCTTCTCGAACGCCGCGGCCATCCGCCGGCACGTGTTCCGGGCGTGACGCCGATGACTACGGAGAACACCCCGCCGGAGGAACCGAACGTCCCCGAGCAGCCTCTTAAGGAAGGGTCGGCGCAGGCAGCCGAGCCCGAGGAGACCGGTCGGCAGCGCCTGGCGGCCGGTCTGTGGCCGCCAAGGGTGAGCCGCGCCCAACTGATCGTCGCGCTGTTGCTGTTCGTCCTCGGCCTGGGTCTGGCCATCCAGGTCCGCTCGAACAGCGACTCGGGTGCTCCGCTGCGCGGGGCCCGTCAGGAGGACCTCGTGCGGATCCTCGACGAGCTCGACGGTCGGACCAAGCGCCTGGAGGACGAGAAACAGAGGTTGGAGGACCAACGCAAGGAGTTGGAGAACAGCTCCGATCAGGCCGAGGAGGCGCGCAAGCAGACCGTGGAGAAGGAACGCCAACTGGGCATTCTGGCCGGTACGGTGGCTGCCCAGGGACCGGGCATCACGCTGCGGATCACCGACCCCACGGGGCAGGTGCAGCCGGACCAGCTCCTGGACACGCTGCAGGAGCTGCGGGCGGCCGGTGCCGAGGCGATCCAGATCAACGGTGTGCGGGTGGTGGCCGGGTCGTTCTTCTCGGACGAGGGCGGTGGGGTCGGCATCGATGGGAAGAAGATCACACAACCCTATGAGTTCAAGGTGATCGGCAAGCCACAGGACCTTGAGCCCGCGCTGAACATCCCCGGCGGCGTTGTACAGACGTTGGAGAAGGAACAAGCCACGGTCGCCGTCACACGGTCGGCGAAGATCGTTGTGGACGCCTTGCGGGCTGCGAAGCAGCCTGACTACGCTCGGTCGTCATCACCGTGACACGGGGCGTAACGTGGAGCGGCTCACGCGGGTGGATGCCTGCGGGGGGTCGAGGCACCGAAGTCGCGGTGCGTGGTGGAAACTGTCTGGTGGTTACGGACGTTGTGAGAATGTCCGGATCGGCAGGTGTGTGCATTCGGAGTTCGTCCTGCCCCACGGGCGGGTCTGTTTCGGTCAAGGGGAATCGCCCGTGAAGTTGTTTGAGAAGTTGTTCGGCAAGAAGAACCGCGAGGAAGGCGGTGCCGCGAGGCATCGCGCGGGGCACGGAGACGGGGAAGGGCAGGGCGACCGGCCGCTCTTCCGCGACGAGGTCGCCGGCTCGGGTGATGTTTCGGGCGCGCAGGGCGCGTCGGCTGTTGACCCTGCCGGTACCGGACGCATAGGTTTCGGTGAACCATCAACCTCAAGTGCGGGTGGAGGGTTTGCCCCCGACCCGTATGCCACCAATGCCTCCGCGGGGCAGCCGCGGCGCGAGGAGCCGTCCATGTCGGCCGAGCAGATCTGCAGCAGGTGCGGGCACCGCAGCGATGCGGCCAGCCGGTTCTGCTCCAGCTGCGGCGCGCCGCTGCGGCCGGGTCTGACGCCGGAGCGTGCTTCGGAGACCACGTCCACGATCTCGATCTCGGGCCTTGAGGCCTACGAGGCCGAGGTGTCGGGGCAACAGCACGTGTCGTCCTCGCTCTCTCCCGAGGCCCAGGCCGCGGTGGAAGCGCTGCCCCCCGGTTCCGCTCTGCTGATCGTGCGGCGCGGCCCCAACTCCGGCAGCCGGTTCCTCTTGGACGGCGAACTGACCACGGCCGGCCGGCACCCGCAGAGCGACATCTTCCTGGACGACGTCACCGTCTCCCGGCGGCATGTCGACTTCCGTCGGGGCCAGGACGGTGGCTTCACCGTCTCGGACGTGGGCAGCCTGAACGGCACGTACGTGAACCGAGAGCCGATCGACTCCGTCGCCCTGCACAACGGCGACGAGGTGCAGATCGGCAAGTACCGGCTGGTCTTCTACGCGAGCCTGCGGGGCATCTGACCCGTCAAGGGAAGGTCCCATGCTGCGCACCCCGACAGGCGGTGCCGGAAACGGCACCGCCGCCTCGGCCGGGCGGCTGGTGAGCATCGGCACGGTGCTCACCATGCTGCGTGACGAGTTTCCCGACGTCACGATCTCGAAGATCCGCTTCCTGGAGGCGGAGGGGCTCGTCGAGCCCCGGCGCACACCTTCCGGATACCGCAAGTTCAGCACCGACGACGTCGATCGGCTGAGCCGGATCCTGCGCCTCCAGCGGGACCACTACATGCCGCTGAAGGTCATTCGCGAACAGCTCGACGCGCTCGACCGCGGCGAGCAGGTCCGCATCCCGTCGCCCACCATGCACGGGGACTCCGTCGACCCCGCGAGCCCCGCCGCCGTGTACGGCGAGGTGGGCCGAGAGCGCTCCACCGCGGCCCGGGTGGGCCGCGCCGAGCTGATCTCCGCCGCCGAGGTGGACGAGGTACAGCTCGGCGAGTGGGAATCGTACGGTCTCATCGCCGAGGCGCCGGGCGGCGGATTCGACGCCGAGACGGTCACCGTGGCCCGGTTGATCGCGGATCTCGGTCGATTCGGGCTCGAGCCCCGCCATCTGCGCGCCATGAAAGCGGCCGCGGATCGGGAGGCCGGTCTGGTCGAACAGCTCGTGGCCCCGCTGCGCCGACACCGCAACCCGCAGACCAGGGCCCATGCGGAGGCCACCATGAGGGAGCTCGCCGGGTTGTCCGTACGGCTCCACGAGGCCCTGGTACAGACCGCCCTCGGGGTCCGGCTCAACTGACCAGGGGGAGCCCGACTACCCAAACCTGCCGGGCAGGTCCTAGGGTTGCTGTGTGAACGAGCTCGACGTTGTGGGTGTCCGGGTGGAAATGCCCTCCAACCAACCGATCGTGCTCCTGCGTGAAGTGGGAGGCGATCGGTACCTCCCCATCTGGATCGGACCCGGGGAGGCGACCGCCATTGCCTTCGCGCAACAGGGCATGGCCCCTGCCCGTCCGCTGACGCACGACCTGTTCAAGGACGTGCTGGAAGCGGTCGGTGAGGAGCTCACCGAGGTTCGGATCACGGATCTGCGGGAGGGCGTCTTCTATGCGGAGCTTGTCTTCGCCAGCGGGGTCGAGGTGAGCGCGCGGCCCTCCGATGCCATAGCGCTGGCCCTGCGGACGGGGACGCCGATCTACGGCAGTGACGGCGTGCTCGACGACGCGGGCATCGCCATCCCCGATGAGCAGGAGGACGAGGTGGAGAAGTTCCGCGAGTTCCTCGACCAGATCTCGCCCGAGGACTTCGGCACCGGGCCGCAGTGAGGCGGCGCGCGCCGTGTCACCCTCCGTGAAGTTTCAGCCCATTCGAGTAGCCTTTCCCCGTAAAGGGACACGGGAAACCACTCTCAGGGTGATTATCACTCGGCGTGCCGAGTGTGGCGATCGTTGACGCACCCCTGGTGACTGCCTACCTTCGAGGAGGCAGGTCAAGGACGGAGGGTCGGCGTGAGGATCACGGGCGACGGTACGACCGGGGGCATCCCCGCACGGAGTGACGGCGGGCCGTACCCGCTGCACGGCGGTGCGGCAGGTTCCGCGCGCCGTCAGCCGGAGTCGGTTCCGACGCCGGTCGGGCCGGTGAGCGAGGAACAGGCGCCCGAGCAGATCGGCTACAGGGGGCCGACGGCGTGCGCCGCCGCCGGCATCACCTATCGGCAACTGGACTACTGGGCCCGGACCGGGCTGGTGGAGCCGAGCGTCCGACCCGCGTACGGCTCGGGTACGCAGCGGCTGTACAGCTTCCGGGACGTGGTGGTCCTCAAGATCGTCAAGCGCTTCCTGGACACCGGGGTGGCGCTGCAGAGCATCCGCACCGCCGTGCAGCACCTGCGCGACCGGGGGTTCTCGGACCTGGAGCGCATGACGCTGATGAGCGACGGTGCCACCGTCTATGAATGCACCTCACCCGATCAGGTGGTCAGCCTGCTCCAGGGTGGACAGGGCGTCTTCGGCATCGCGATCGGCGTGGTCTGGCGGGACGTGGAGAACGCGCTGTCCCAGCTCCACGGCGAGCGGATCGACACCGGCGAGACACTGGTCGGGCAGAACCCCGCGGACGAGCTGGCGGCGCGCCGCAACCGGGCGGTCTGAGGCGCTCCGGCGGGCTCCCGCGGGATTGTCAGAGGCGTAGGGCAGCATCGGGGCTGTGAGAGCCGCGCCGACCATCCTGCATCTGGACATGGACGCCTTCTACGCATCCGTGGAGCAGGCGTCGAAGCCGAGTCTGCGCGGCAAGGCCGTGATCGTCGGCGGGCTCGGGCCGCGCGGGGTGGTCGCCACGGCCTCCTACGAGGCCAGGCGCTTCGGTGTGCACTCGGCGATGCCGACGGCGCAGGCCAGACGGCTCTGCCCGAACGGCGCCTACCTCACCCCCCGGTTCCGCCTGTACCAGTCGGTCAGCGAGCGCGTCATGGGGCTCCTGCGGGCCCTGTCGCCCCTCGTGGAGCCGCTCAGCCTGGACGAGGCCTTCGTGGACCTGGAGGCGGGCGAGGTCGCCTTCGACTCCGCCGCCGCCCGGGCGGCCGGGGAGCGGCTGAGGGCCGACATCATGGCCGCGACGGGGCTCAGCGGGTCCGTGGGGCTCGCGGGATCCAAGATGCTGGCCAAGGTGGCCTCCGAGGAGGCCAAGCCGGCAGGGCTGCTGCTGATCGAGCCGGGGACCGAGCGCGCGCACCTCGCGCCGATGACCGTGCGGACCCTGCCCGGGGTGGGCCCGGTCACCGGGGAACACCTGCGGCGTGCCGGGATCACCACCGTGGGGGAGCTGGCCGAGGCCGGCGAGGACGAGTTGATCCGGATGGTGGGGCGCTCGCACGGGCTGGGGCTGTACCGGATGGCGCTGGGATTGGACGACCGCCCGGTGGTCGCCGAACGGGACGCGAAGTCGGTCTCGGTGGAGGACACCTTCGACGTGGACCTGCACGACCGGGTCCGGATCCGGGGCGAGGTGCAGCGGCTCGCCGACCGGTGTGTGGTGCGGCTGCGGTCCTCGGGGCACTCGGGGCGCACGATCGTGCTGAAGGTACGGCGCTACGACTTCTCGACGCTGACGCGCTCGGAGACGCTGCGGGGGCCCACCGACGATCCGGGGGTGGTTCGGGAGGCGGCCGCACGGCTGCTGGAGGGTGTGGACACCACGGGCGGGGTGCGGCTGCTGGGGGTCGGGGTGACGGGGCTCGCGGACTACACGCAGGAGGACCTGTTCGCCCAGGCCGAAGCCCAGGCCCAGGCGGAGGGGGGCGCGGAGGCGGTCGGGCCCGCCGGGGATCCGGTGGCGGAGGGCCCGGAGTCGTCGGGCGGGGACGCGGCGGACGGCGCCGGGACCCCGGACGGGGCTCCGGCCGAGCCGGCGGAGGCCGAAGGGGCCGTACGGGGCGCGGAGGGCGACGGGGCCGTCGGGACGCCGGGGGAGGCCGTGATCGCCCTCGGGCGGTTCTGGCCGGCCGGGAGCGACGTGCGGCACGCGGTGTACGGGCCGGGGTGGGTGCAGGGCAGCGGGGTCGGGCGGGTGACCGTACGGTTCGAGCGGCCGGGATCGGCGCCCGGGCGTGTGCGCACCTTCAAGGTGGATGATCCGGAGCTGGAGCCGTCAGATCCGTTGCCGCTGGTGGGGGAAGACGGAGGGGGAGGTGAGCGGCCGCGCGGCGCCGGCGCCGCCTAGCCCTCGCCCGCGAGCCGGCCGAAGTCGCGGGGGGTGTTCTTCGGCGGGGGTGGCGGGGGGTGGAACTCCGTCGGCAGGGTCACGTCCAGTCCGTAGTGGTGGTAGAGCTGCAGCTCCTGTTCGGGAGAGAGGTGGCGGCCGACGCCGAAGTCGGGCGCGTCCCTGATCAGGGATCGTTCGAAGGGGACCCGCAGGGTTTCCCCGACCACCTCGCTGGGCTCCAGGGGGACGAACGCGTCGCGGCTGAACAGGCCCGTCCGGACCGCGGCCCATTCCGGTACGCCCGTGGCGTCATCGAGGTAGACCTCGTCCACGGTGCCGATCTTGGCCCCGTTGCGGTCGAATGCCTTGCGGCCGATCAGGCTGCGCGGATCGATGTCGGTCTGCACGGTCCCTCCACATGGTCGCAACTCCTCCGTATTCACTACAGAAGTGCATATTCGGGGAGGGGGCCACTCGAGGGAGGGTTCGGAACCTCGCTGGTAGGCTGGGTCACGGCTGTCGACCCTGTGCGGGAGAGTCCTCCGAGTGAACGTGACGGAGGCGCCGAAGGAGCAAATCCTCCCCGGAATCTCTCAGGCATACGTACCGCACGTGGTGAGGCCACTCTGGAAAGCAGGGGCGGGTACCGGATGATCTGTGCCGGTTCCTCTCCTCACCGACGGTGAAAGCCGGATCTCGTGGGCGAACCCCAGGAGGCCCGGTGAAGCTCTCAGGTTGAGATGACAGAGGGGGAGGCCGTTCGGGTGCCCGCGCCGTGGTGCCCCTCGCAGGTCATACGACCAGGAGGCCTCCGTCATGACCGCCAACCGCATTCCGCTCTCCCAGCTGGAGCGAGGCATCCCCTTCGAGCAGCGCCACATCGGCCCGGATGCCGAGGCGCAGGCGAAGATGCTCGCCCACGTGGGCTACGGCTCACTGGACGAACTGACCGCCGCAGCGGTGCCCGATGTGATCCGCAGCGCAGAGGCGCTGAACCTGCCCGAGGCGCGGACCGAGGCCGAGGTGCTCGCGGAGCTCCGCGAACTCGCCGACCGCAACCAGGTTCTTTCGTCCATGATCGGTCTCGGCTACTACGGGACTTTCACGCCGCCGGTGATCCTGCGCAACGTCATGGAGAACCCGGCCTGGTACACGGCCTACACGCCGTACCAGCCCGAGATCTCGCAGGGCCGCCTGGAAGCGCTGCTGAACTTCCAGACCGTCGTCGCGGACCTGACCGGCCTGCCGACCTCCGGTGCCTCACTGCTCGACGAGGGCACCGCCGCCGCCGAGGCCATGTCGCTGGCCCGCCGCGTCGGCAAGGTCAAGAACGGCGTCTTCCTGATCGACGCCGACGCGCTGCCGCAGACGATCGCCGTGATCGAGACCCGTGCCGAGCCGACGGGCGTCGAGGTCGTCGTCGCCGACCTGTCCGAGGGCATCCCCGCCGAGATCGCCGAGCGTGGCGTCTTCGGCGTGCTGCTCCAGTACCCGGGTGCCTCCGGCGCCGTACGGGACATCAAGCCGGTCATCGACCAGGCGCACGAGCTCGGTGCCATCGTCACCGTCTCCGCCGACCTCCTCGCGCTGACCCTGCTCACCTCCCCGGGCGAGCTGGGCGCGGACATCGCCGTCGGCACCACCCAGCGCTTCGGCGTCCCGATGGGCTTCGGCGGACCGCACGCCGGCTACATGGCCGTCCAGGCCAAGCACGCCCGCTCGCTCCCCGGCCGCCTCGTCGGCGTCTCCGTGGACGCGGACGGCAACAAGGCGTACCGCCTCGCGCTCCAGACGCGTGAACAGCACATCCGCCGCGAGAAGGCCACCAGCAACATCTGCACCGCGCAGGTGCTGCTCGCCGTTATGGCCGGCATGTACGCCGTCTACCACGGCCCGGACGGGCTGCGGACGATCGCCCGCCGGACCCACCGCTACGCGGGCGTGCTCGCCGCGGGGCTGGCGGCCGGCGGGGTCAAGGTCGTGCACGGCTCGTACTTCGACACCCTCACCGTCCGGGTGCCGGGCCGAGCCGGCGAGGTCGTCGCCGCCGCCCGTGCGGGCGGGGTCAACCTGTACCGCGTGGACGCCGACCTGGTGTCGATCTCCTGTGACGAGACCACGCTGCGCGCCGACATCGAGGCCGTCTGGGCCGCCTTCGGCGTCACCGCCGACATCGAGGCGCTGGACGAGATCACCCCCGAGAGCCTGCCCGAGGGCCTGCTGCGCTCGGACGAGTACCTGGCCCACCCGGTCTTCCATCAGCACCGTTCCGAGACCGCCATGCTGCGCTACCTGCGCAGGCTTTCGGACAAGGACTACGCGCTGGACCGCGGCATGATCCCGCTGGGCTCCTGCACGATGAAGCTCAACGCGACCACCGAGATGGAGCCGGTCACCTGGCCCGAGTTCGGGCAGCTGCACCCCTTCGCCCCGATCGAGCAGGCCGAGGGGTACCTCACGCTCATCAACGAGCTGGAGGAACGTCTCTGCGAGGTCACCGGCTACGACAAGGTGTCGATCCAGCCGAACGCCGGTTCCCAGGGTGAGCTCGCCGGTCTGCTGGCCGTCCGCGCGTACCACCGGGCGAACGGCGACGAGCAGCGCACCATCTGTCTCATCCCGTCCTCCGCGCACGGCACGAACGCCGCCAGCGCCGTGATGGCCGGCATGAAGGTCGTCGTCGTCAAGACCGCCGACGACGGCGAGGTGGACGCGGACGACCTGCGCGCCAAGATCGAGCAGTACCGCGACGAACTCGCCGTGCTGATGATCACCTACCCGTCCACGCACGGTGTGTTCGAGGAGCACGTAGCGGACATCTGCGCCCAGGTGCACGACGCCGGCGGCCAGGTCTACGTGGACGGCGCGAACCTCAACGCCCTCGTCGGCCTGGCCAAGCCGGGGCACTTCGGCGGCGACGTCTCGCACCTGAACCTGCACAAGACCTTCTGCATCCCGCACGGTGGCGGCGGTCCGGGCGTCGGCCCGGTCGGTGTCCGGGCGCACCTGGCCCCGTACCTCCCCAACCACCCGCTCCAGCCGACCGCCGGTCCGGAGACGGGCGTCGGCCCGATCTCGGCCGCCCCGTGGGGATCGGCCGGCATCCTGCCGATCTCCTGGTCGTACGTGCGCCTGATGGGCGGCGAGGGCCTCAAGCGCGCCACCCAGGTGGCCGTGCTCGGCGCCAACTACATCGCCAAGCGCCTGGAGCCGCACTACCCGGTGCTCTACACCGGTCCCGGCAACCTGGTCGCCCACGAGTGCATCATCGACCTGCGTCCGCTCTCGAAGGCCACGGGCGTCAGCGTCGACGACATCGCCAAGCGTCTGATCGACTACGGCTTCCACGCGCCGACGATGTCCTTCCCGGTCGCCGGCACGCTGATGATCGAGCCGACGGAGTCCGAGGACCTCGCCGAGATCGACCGCTTCTGTGACGCGATGATCGCCATCCGTGCCGAGATCGAGCGGGTCGCGGGCGGCGAATGGCCGCTCGACGACAACCCGCTGGCCAACTCCCCGCACACGGCCGCGGCGCTGGGCGGCGAGTGGAACCACCCGTACACCCGCGACGAGGCCGTCTTCCCGGGCGGGGTCACGGCCGCCGAGAAGTACTGGCCGCCGGTGCGCCGGATCGACGGCGCCTTCGGCGACCGGAACCTGGTGTGCTCCTGCCCGCCGCTCGACGAGTACGACAACTGAGTCGTGATCGTGGCCGTGTGAGGTGACACGTAAGGGGCCGGTCCCGGAGCGATGCTCCGGGACCGGCCCCTTCCCCGTGTTCCGTGTCGTCCCGTGCGGGCCGGCCCCTAGGCGACCGCGAGCGGCCGGTGCGGGGCGATGATCTGGCCGTCCGGCAACAGCTCCCCGGTGTCCTCGAAGAGCAGGACGCCGTTGCACAGCAGGCTCCAGCCCTGTTCCGGGTGGTTGGCCACGGGCAGCGCGGCCTCCCTGTCGGCGGAGTCTGACGTCGGGCAGGCTGGCTGGTGCTGGCACATGGATGCGTTCTTTCGCTGCGATGTGGTCTGTGTGCTACGGCTCGATGCGTGATTCATGGCCGTCCCCCTGGGTCATCCCCGCGCCTGCGGGGAGCATGTCCTCAGTGTTCCCCCACGACGGCTGCTTCGTAGGTATTTCCCGGCAGCTGTCCTCATACATTGAGGACGCATCACTCGTGCGGGCGGTTCAGGCCAACTCCCCTGTCATTTCGGGTGGTTCACCAGTGGTCCGAGCGGGCTAGGCCGAATGGGCAACTTGGGCCATGCCGGTCGAGGAGCGCCGGTCAGGCCGCCGGTGCGGCCACCGCGGGCGGTGCCGGAGGGGCGGGCGGAGTGAGTCGACGGGTCAGTACGGGCAGCAGCTCGGACACGGTGTGCGGTCGGAAGGGCGCGATCCCGGGGGGCGCCGGGGCCAAGGGGATCAGCAGGTCGGCGGCGTCCGGCAGGCCCGCCGAGGCGTCGGCGTTGACCGCCCCGTGCAGCCAGAGGGTCAGCATGTACAGCTCCGGTACGGACAGGAGTCTCGGCTGGTGGTTCTTGCCGAGCGACTCGGCCTGACGCAGGGCGCGTTCGGTCGCCGCCACGTAGGGGCCCTCGAAGAAGTGGGAGAAGGCCCAGCCGTCCGCCGTGAGCCGGGTGTCGGCCGCGGCGACGAAACGGTCCCCGCTGCGGATCATGAACCGCCAGCCGGTCAACCGCGTGCGGGGCGGCCGGCCGCCGGTCGTGAGCGGCGAGGCCTGCAACCGGTCGAGTACGTGGACCGGCAGGGGGAGTTCCGCGGTCAGGGGGCCCTGGATCTTGCGCAGGGCCGGGGTGTGCGCCTCGTGCACGGCGGTGGGGGAGCGGAGTGCCGCGAGGACGCAGCGCAGGGCGGGCGCGGGAGCCGGAGGGACATGCAGCGGCATGGTGGGTCGCCTCTCACTTGGGAGACCTGGGGTGCGGGGGAAGGTGCGGACGGCGCTGTCGCATTCTGGGGCCAGAGGGGGGCTGAGGGGCAATGGCCGCGCGCCAACTCTCTGCCTCGTTTGCGGAGTTTATACGACATGTGTTCACGCAGTGTTTCGGCTAGCTGTCCCGGCCATTGCCGACAAGGCGCTTACCGGTCCCTCTGGCATGGCATTCATGCCGGTTGCGCGCGGACATGTCGCGCTGACCTCGGAGGTTACCGGACGGGGGCTCGGCTGGAAAGCGTCGGTTATGTGGAATAGGCAAAGTCGAGGCGGAATTTGCGCTTTCGAGCTTGCCAGGCGAATGTGCCGAAGCGCCCTTCGGGCCAAACCGGCGCGCGCTGTCCGCCATGCGCGCCCCCGCCGCGTTATCGATCACTCCGCCGGGGCATCATCGACCGTAACGCGCGCCTGGGTGCACCGGGCCAGGCCCATTCGAGGAGGGACGCTTCGATGGGGGAGAAGGTCGTGGCAGGCGGATTCGACCTGTCCGATCGGCATCGGTATCGAAGGAAGCTCCACGAGTGCCTGGAGGGGCTGGAGCGCCTTCTGGCGGAGAAGAGGTTCGATCGGCCCAAGAACATGATGGGACTGGAGATCGAACTGAATCTCGCGGGTGCCGACGGGTTGCCGAGAATGGTGAATGCCGAGGTTCTGGAACGTATAGCGAGTCCCGATTTCCAGACCGAACTCGGAATGTTCAACCTGGAGGTGAACGTACTCCCGCACCGCCTCGGCGGGCGGGTATTCGACCAGCTCGCCGAAGAACTCGGCGCGGGGTTGCACTATGCCCACCGGCAGGCCGCCGCGATCGACGCCGGAGTGGTGATGATCGGCATCCTGCCGACGATCACCCGCTCCGACCTGGCTCTGGCCAACCTCTCCGCCGTGGACCGGTACTCGCTGCTCAACGAGCAGATCCTGATGATGCGCGGCGAGGACTTCATCCTCGACATCGACGGTGTCGAGCGGCTGACCTGGACCTCCGGATCGATCGTGCCCGAGGCCGCCTGCACCTCCGTGCAACTGCACCTCCAGGTGACCCCGGCCCGGTTCTCGGACGTGTGGAACGCAGCCCAGGCGGTGTCCGCCGTACAGACGGCGGTCGGCGCCAACTCGCCGTTCCTGTTCGGGCACGAGCTGTGGCGGGAGTCGCGGCCGCCGCTCTTCACCCAGGCCACCGACACGCGGCCGCCCGAACTCCAGTCGCAGGGTGTGCGGCCGCGGACCTGGTTCGGGGAGCGGTGGGTGGACTCGGCGTACGAACTCTTCGCGGAGAACGTCCGCTTCTTCCCGTCCCTGCTGCCGATCTGCGACGAGGAGGAGCCGCTGCGGGTGCTCGCCGAGGGAGGGGTGCCGAGCCTGCAGGAGCTGGTGCTGCACAACGGCACGGTCTACCGCTGGAACCGGCCCGTGTACGGGGTCGCCGACGGCGTGCCGCACCTGCGGGTGGAGAACCGGGTGCTGCCGGCCGGGCCCACCGTGGCCGACGTGGTCGCCAACGCCGCCTTCTACTACGGGCTGGTGCGCACGCTCGCGGACGAGCAGCGGCCGGTCTGGACGAGGCTGCCGTTCGCGGAGGCCGAGGCCAACTTCGACGCGGCCTGCCGGTACGGGATCGACGCGCGGCTGCGCTGGCCGCGTCGGGGCAGGGGCGGAGGTCTGGCGAGCGTGCCGGCGGTGCGGTTGGTGCTCGACGAGCTGCTTCCGATGGCGGCGGCCGGGCTGGACGCCTGGGGGATCGCGCCGGCGGACCGGGACCACTACCTGGGGATCATCGAACAGCGGTGTCGGCTCCGGGTGAACGGTGCGACCTGGCAGGTGGACACCTTCCACCGGGCCGTCGCGGCCGGCCTGGGACGCGACGACGCGCTGGCGGCCACCACCCGGCGCTACAGCGAGCTGTCGCACCGGGGCGAGCCCGTGCACACCTGGCCGGTCGGGCTCGCCGGGCAGGAGGTGGACGCCGCAGCGGCGGCCCGACGCTGACCCCGACCGGGTCCGATGATCCCGTCCCCCCGCCGAGGAGGCAGTATGGGGGTGTCGTGACGGCACGTCGCGACACCGATCGCGGCGGGACGGGAGTCGGGCGTGCGGGTGGAGCCGGAGCCGGTGGTCAAGGACCTGCGGGAAGAGAGCCGCGGGTACCTGCGGACCGAGACGCTGCTCGTCCTCGCGCTGTCGCTGGGGGCGAGCGGGGTCTCGGCCCTGATCAGCTTCATCGGTTCGCTCACCAAGCCGGGTGGGCTCAAGGACCAGGCGGCCACGCTGAACGGGTCGTACGCGCCCGGGCGGCCCTGGCTGGACCTGTCCTGGCAACTGTTCGGGATCGCGAGCGCGCTCGTTCCCGTACTGCTCGTCGCGCACCTGCTGACCCGCGAAGGCGCGCCGGGGCTGCGGACACTGGGCTTCGACCGGACCAGGCCGCTGTTCGACCTGAGTCGCGGCGCGCTGGTCGCCGCCGGCATCGGCAGCGCCGGGCTCGCCTTCTACCTGGCGGCCCGCGCCACCGGATTCAACCTGACGGTGGTGCCGGAAGCGCTGCCGGACGTGTGGTGGAAGTTCCCCGTACTGATCCTCTCCGCGCTGCAGAACTCCGTGGTCGAGGAGGCCATCGTGCTGGCCTACCTGCTGCGCCGGCTCGACCAACTGGGCTGGTCCCCGACGGCGTCACTGCTGGCCAGCTCGGCACTGCGCGGCTCCTACCACCTCTACCAGGGCATCGGCGGCTTCATCGGCAACATGGTGATGGGCATGGTGTTCGTGCTGGCCTACCGCCGTTGGGGGCGGGTCGGACCGCTCGTCGTCGCGCACGCGCTGCTCGACATCGTGGCCTTCGGCGGCTACGCCCTGCTCGCGGGCAAGGTGGGCTGGCTGCCGACCCCCTGAGGAGTCCTCGGGCGGTCCTCAGGGGCGGGTGAGGAGCTCCCCGTCCAGGACCGTGACGGCGTGACCGGTCAGCAGGGTGCGCTCACCGGCGAGGGTGACGCGGACCAGACCCGTACGGGATCCGCCCTGGAGGCCCGTCAGCGTGGTGCGGCCCAGGCGACGCGCCCAGAACGGGGCGAGCGCGGTGTGGGCGCTGCCCGTGACGGGGTCCTCGTCGATGCCGAACGCCGGGAAGAAGCCGCGTGAGACGAAGTCGTGGCCGCGTGAGGGGTCCTCGGCGGCCGCGGTGACGATCACCCCGCGGCGGGCGTAGCCGCGCAGGGCGGCGATGTCGGGGGTGAGCTCCCGCACCGTCCGCTCGTCCGCGAGCTCCACCACCAGGTCGCCGACGTGGGCGGAGGTGTCGTGCACCGAGACGATCGCGGCGCCCAGCGCGCGCTCCACCTCGGGCACCGGCTCGACCTCCGTCAGCGAGGAGGTCGGGAAGTCCATGGTGATCGTGCCGTCCTCGGCGGTCCGCGCCGTGAGGATCCCGCAGCGGGCGGCGAAGCGGATCAGACCGCTCGCCCGGCCGGTCGTCGCGAGGACGTGGGCGGTCGCGAGGGTGGCGTGGCCGCACATGTCCACCTCGGCGGCCGGGGTGAACCAGCGCAGCTCCCAGTCGGCCTCCCCGCCCGCCGGCAGCGGCCGGGCGAAGGCGGTCTCGGAGAGGTTGACCTCGGCGGCGACCTGCTGGAGCCAGGAGTCCGGAGGGGACGCGCCGTCCAGCAGCAGGACCCCGGCGGGGTTCCCGTGGAAGGGGCGGTCCGTGAAGGCGTCGACGATTCGGATGCGCATGACCCCGACCGTAGGGCGGGTCGGGGAACGCCGCCAAAGGCCAATCCGGGGTGCCTGGCTCTGCCGCCGAAGAGTTTCCGATATATCGTTGACGTATCGCGAGCGATCAGTGATAGTGGAGACATCGAAGCCGTCGGACATCGGGTCGGACGGCGAGAACACTCGATGACGAAAGGAGCGCGGTCATGCGTTCACACGGACAGCACGGACACGACCACGGCCACGAGCACGGACGGGGTCACGGCCACTGCGGGCCGGACCGTCGGGAGGAGTTCGGCGGGCGTCGCGCCGCCTTCGGCCCGTTCGGACCGCCCTTCGGCGGCGGACCCTTCGGAGGGCGCGGCGGACGCGGCGGACCGCGCGGTCGGGCCCGCCGAGGTGACGTACGCGCCTCCATCCTGGCGCTGCTCGCGGACCGGCCGATGCACGGCTACGAGATGATCCAGGAGATCGGGGAGCGCAGCGGAGGGGCCTGGAAGCCCAGCCCCGGCTCGGTCTACCCGACCCTGCAACTGCTGGAGGACGAGGGCCTCATCACGAACGAGAGCGAGGGCGGCAAGAAGCTGTTCACGCTCACCGACGCCGGCCGCACCGAGGCCGAGTCGGGTCCGGACGCCCCGTGGGCGGACGCCGGGCGCGGCTTCGACTTCGAGGCGATGCACGAGGTCCGGACGGCCGGAGTCGGCCTGATGGAAGCCTTCGGGCAGGTCTTCAAGACCGGCACGCCCGAGCAGCGCGAGAAGGCCCTCGGGGTCATCAACGACGCACGCAAGAAGCTCTACCTGATCCTGGCCGACGAGCACTGAGCCGACGAGCGCTGGGCCGACGAGCGCTGAGTCGATGAGTACTGAGTCGACGAGCACTGAGCCGGCCGGCACTGGGTCGGCCGACACCATGCGAGGGCGCGCCCCGCGGGAATCCTCCCGCGGGGCGCGCCCTCGCGCGTACCGGCGTGCGGTGGCGGTGCGGGTCAGGCGACCAGGCCCGCGAGCTTGCGCAGTGACTCGTTGAGCGCGGCCGTGGCCGAGTCCTTGAGCTTGCCGGCCATCAGTGACACGGCGGCTCCGGTGAACTCGCCGTCGATCTTGACGGTGGTGGCCCCGCCGTCCGGGATCAGGGTGTACCGGGTGAGGACGGCCACGCCCATCGGGCCCTTGCCGGTGATGGCGAAGAGGCGTTCGTCCTCCAGCTCCGAGACGGTCCAGACGACCTCGGCCGGGAAGCCCATCATCTTCATGTTCTCCGCGAAGGTCGATCCGACCGCCAGGGCCTCCGGGCCGCCCTTCGGGAAGTTGGTGTGGGTCATGCTCCACCGGCCGTACGCGTCCCAGTCCGTCAGCTGCGCCCAGAGCTTCGCGGCGGGCGCCTCGATGCGTGATTCCGCGGTGACTTCGGCCATGCGACCACCCCTTCTCGTCGGGTACGTGCGGCGGAAGGTAGCCCCGGCGGGCGGAACATTCAATACTGACGACCTGTCAGATCCGATGCGTCGGGCCGGGTCGGGTGTCGAGTGCGTCTCAACAGGTGTCATGACGATGACGGTCCTGACGCCTCCTGCCATCATGTGGCCATGCAAGCGTCAGGGAAGAACGCCGGACTGGGCCTCGCCCTCGTCTCGGCGTGTGCGTTCGGTGGTTCCGGCGTCGCGGCGAAGCCGCTGATCGAGGCGGGTCTGGACCCGTTGCACGTGGTGTGGTTGCGGGTGGCGGGTGCGGCGCTCGTGCTGTCCCCCCTGGCCTGGCGCCATCGCGACCTGGTGCGCCGCAAACCGTTCCTGCTGGCCGGCTTCGGACTGATCGCCGTCGCCGGTGTGCAGGCCTTCTACTTCGCCTCCCTGTCCCGGATCCCCGTCGGCGTGGCACTCCTGCTGGAGTACCTGGGGCCCGCCCTGCTGCTGGGCTGGATCCGCTTCGTGCAGCGCAAGCCGGTGACCCGGGCGGCCGCCGCCGGGGCGGCGGTGGCCGTCGTCGGGCTGGCGTGCGTCGTGGAGATCTGGGCCGGGCTGAGCCTGGACCCGCTCGGGGTGCTGCTGGGTCTCGCCGCCGCCTGCTGCCAGGCGTTCTACTTCGTGTTCGCCGACCAGGGGACCGACGGGGACGACGTCCCCGACCCGCTGGGCGTGATCGCGTTCGGCATGATCGTCGGCGCTCTGGTCATGACCGTGATCGCCCGGCCCTGGCGGATGGACTGGGCGGTGCTGGGCTCCGACGCGGCGCTCGGCGACACGATGGTGCCGGCGGTGGTGCTGCTCGGCTGGGTCGTGCTGATCGCGACCGTGTTCGCGTACCTGACCGGGGTCGTCTCGGTGCGCCGGCTGTCGCCGCAGGTGGCGGGCGTGGTGGCCTGCCTGGAAGCGGTCATCGCGACCGTGCTGGCCTGGGTGTTGCTGGGCGAGCACCTCTCCTCCTGGCAGATCGCGGGCGGGGCGCTGGTTCTGGGCGGGGCCTTCATCGCGCAGTCCGCGCGACCCACCCCGCCGGGGGCGGCCGACCCGGCCGTGTTGGACCGCGAGACGGCCAAGGCTTAGGGTTCCGAGCATGCCTTCGACCGTGCTTCCGCCTCCCGCCGCCTAGCGCGGGCGGCCTTCGAGCGAACGAGTACCCCGCCCCGGGGAGATCCCGGGCGGATTCGCGCTGCCCGCGAAGCGATGACCCCTTTCCCTCATCCTTCACGCACGCGCGGAGTCACACGTGTCGAACCAATCGCCCGCAGCCGGGCGCAGTCTTCTCTCCCTCGTCGTCGCCGGAGCCGCCTGGGGAACCGCCGGGGCGGCCGCCTCGCTGCTGTTCCTCGCCAGTGACCTCGGACCGCTCGCCCTGTCGTTCTGGCGGTGCGCGGGCGGGTTGGCGGTCCTGCTCGCCGTTCTCGCGGTCCGTCGCCCCGCTGCCGCCCTGCCGCGGCCCTCGGCCGGCTCGCTGATCGCCACCGGACTGATGTTCACCCTGTTCCAGGCCGCGTACTTCGCCGCGGTGCGGGAGACCGGTCTGGCCGTCGGGACCGTGGTCACCCTGGGGGCGGGGCCCGTCCTGATCAGCGTCGGTGCCCGGTACTGGATGGGCGAACGGCTCGGACGCGGCGGGATCGTCGCCGTCGGCGGGGCGCTGGCCGGGCTGGCGGTGCTGGTACTGGGCAGCGGTGGCGGCGAAGTGCGGCCGATCGGCGTCGGCTGGGCGCTGTTGTCGGCCGCCGGCTACGCCGCCATGACCCTGCGGGCCCGCCGGCTCGGGCAGCGCGGGGCCGGCGGGGACCCGCTGGTCACCACCGCCTGGTCGGTGGCGGTGGGCACGGTGTGCCTGCTGCCGCTCGCCGCGGTGGAGGGCCTGCTTCCGCACACGGCCGAACTCGGGCGGGTGCTCTGGCTGCTCGTGTACGTGGCCACCGTGCCGACGGCCCTGGCGTACGCGCTCTACTTCCACGGGGCCGCCGCGGTACGGGCCGCCACGGTGTCGGTGATCATGCTGATCGAGCCGGTGAGCGCGGCGGTGATCGCCGTCCTGCTGCTCGGAGAACGGCTGACCGGGGCCGTGATCCTGGGCACCGTACTGCTGCTGACGGCCGTCGGGGCGCTGATCGTCGCCGAGGCGCGCAGGCCTGCGGGCGGGCCGGTGGTCAGGCCCGCCCCGGTGCCTCAGAGCGTGGCGAGGTAGTCCGGGACGGCGACGCCGGGGGACAGGTCGGCGGCCGGGACCGGCGTCCCGTACGCCGGGGCGACCGGGACCACGCCCGACCAGAAGGGCAGGCCCAGGTCCTCGGCGTCGTCGCTCGGCCCGCCCGTGCGCAGCTTGGCGGACACCTCGGTCAGGTCCAGCCGGATCACGGCGGTGGCCGCGAGCTCCTTGGCCGTGGGGGGCCGGCAGTCGGCGGACCGGCCGGGCACGACCTGGTCGACGAGGGCGTCGAGCGCCGTCCGGCACTCCTGCTCGTCGGTGACCTGGTAGGCGGTGCCGTGGATGACCACCGAGCGGTAGTTCAGGGAGTGGTGGAAGGCCGACCGGGCCAGCACCAGACCGTCGACGTGCGTCACGGTCACGCAGACCGGCAGACCCGGATCGGCCTTGCCCGCCGCGAGCAGGGGACGGGACCCGGTCGAGCCGTGGAGGTAGAGGGCGTCGCCGATCCGGCCGAACAGCGTCGGCAGGACCACCGGCGCGCCGCCGCGCACGAAGCCGAGGTGGCAGACGTAGGCCTGGTCGAGTATCGCGTGCACGGTCTCGTGGTCGTAGCGCGCCCGGTCCCGGGAACGGGTCGGGACGGTGCGGTCGGTGGGCTCGTACGCGGAGGTCGTCCGCGCGGTCGGCCGCGCGGCGGTCGGCGTGGTCGGCTCGGTGGCGGGCGTGGCGGTCATGGTGCGAACTCCGTTGCACTAGTGCATAATGTCGTTTGTGCTAGGAGACTATCGGATCGTAGGGCGTCGCGCATCGGACATCGCGGCCAGCGTCGAAACGGGCATCGGATCGGGCGCGCTCCCCCCGGGAACGCTGCTGCCGCCGATGCGGGAACTCGCCGGAGTCCTCGGGGTGAACCCGAACACCGTGGCCGCCGCCTACCGGACCCTGCGCGAACGCGGGGTCATCGAGACGGACGGCCGGCGCGGCAGCCGCATCAGGTCGCGGCCGGCGAGCGCGCCCCGCGACGCGCTGCGGATGGACATCCCGCCCGGCGTGCGCGACGTCGCCTCGGGCAACCCGGACGTCTCGCTGCTGCCCTCGCTGGAGGGAGCCCTGGCCGCCGCCGCCCGACGGTACGCGCGGACACCCACCCTGTACGGGACCGACCCGGTCGCCCCGGAGTTGGCGGCCCTCGCCCGCGCCGGCCTCGACGCCGACGGGGTGCCGGCCGGGCCCGTCGGGCTCACCTCGGGGGCCCTCGACGGCATCGAACGCGTACTGGCCGCCCACCTGCGCCCCGGCGACGCCGTGGCCGTGGAGGACCCGGGCTGGGGGAGCGTGCTGGACCTGGCGCCCGCGCTGGGGCTGCGGGTGCTGCCGGTCGCCGTGGACGACGAGGGGCCGCGGCCGGAGGCGGTGGCGCGGGCCCTGGCGGACGGGGCGCGAGCGCTGGTGGTCACGGCCAGGGCGCAGAACCCGACGGGCGCGGCGGTGAGCGCGCACCGGGCCGGGGAACTGCGGGAGTTGCTGGCACTCCACCCGGAGGTGCTGGTCCTCGACGACGACCACGGACACGGGATCGTGGACCTGCCGTTGCAATGCCTGGGCGGGGTCACCCGACACTGGGCGCTGGTCCGGTCCACCGCCAAGGCCTACGGGCCGGACCTGCGACTCGCGGTGCTGACGGGAGACACGGTCACGATGGACCGGGTGCGCGGAAGGCAGCGACTGGGGCCGGGTTGGGTGAGCCGGCTGCTCCAGTACGCGGTGGTCGAACTGTGGACCACGGGTGCGGTGGACGCGGTCGCCGTGGCGCGGTCGTACGGGGAACGGCGGGACGGGCTCGTCGCGGCCCTGGAGCGGCGCGGGGTGCGGGCGTACGGGCGCAGCGGGATGAACGTGTGGGTACCGGTCGCCGACGAGACGGGCACGGTGGCGCGGTTGCTGGGGGCGGGCTGGGCGGTGGCGCCGGGGGCGCGGTTCCGGGTGGAGAGCGGACCCGGGGTACGGATCACCGTGTCCGGTCTCGGGGTGGAGGAGGTGGCGGGGCTCGCGGACGCGGTGGCCCTCGCGGTGCGGCCGGCGGTGGGAGGACGGTTCGACTGAGGCGGGGGTGCTCCGCCGGGGGGTGGGG
>NZ_LGDE01000455.1 GCF_001279725.1 Streptomyces sp. WM4235
CCCCGCCACTGCACGGCAGACCCGCGGCCGATGAGACACCGGCAAGAGGGGCGAGGACCATCGTGAAAGCTGCTGCCACGACGGAGAGTTTCTTGATCAAGGCTTCTCCTTCTGCTGTGTACCGACTGGCCGACCGGAATCGCCAACGAGCGGATCGCCAGGGCACGGACATGCGAGGGCGTCCTGTTTGCGGGACAACTCGGCTCCTGTTGGGTGCTCCGTGCGCCCGACGAACCATTCGGGGGCTCACACGGGTCGACCGCCCTCACCCCCACCCCCGAGCCCGCACCCCTCCTCGTATGGCCTGAGGCACTTGGTGACACTCGAATTCTCCCGCCGAACGCCACACCAGGTCATTGGCGTACAGCGCACGCATGGTTGTCGCTCAGCGCAGAGCCAACGGGCTGCCGGGCGTCTCCCGCCCCGGACGGTCGGTGCCGGGCCGCTCCGGTGAACGCCGGGAACGCGCGGATCAGGCGATCACCTCGCCGGGGCCGAGGCCGGGATCAAGTCTTCCCTCCCGCGAACGGTGATGCGTCTGCCGACCGACACTCGCCTCTTACGCGCCTTCGGTTTCGTCGTCGTCGATGGGAGCCGTATCGGAGTCGATGGGAGCCCTATCAGATCGCGCGGCGGAGCGCGGCCTGCTCATCGTGCAGGCGGCTGCCGTCGATTGGGGGCGCGATCGAATCCCCGCCGGCGGACCGTAGCCGCCGAGCTGCACCCGCCGCACATAACAGCCGTTCGCCGGCGCGTAGTTAGGGCAAACCTTCCGATTCGTACACGCGGGGGAGGGGCTTCGGTGACGTTCGATGAGGAATGGGCAGTTGCCAAGCAGAGTGCCGCTGCGGCCGGCCGAAGCCCGACGCTGGGCGCGCCGACGCCATGCCGTCTACGGACTGGTGATCCTGGGGATCGTCCCCCTCTTCGTCGCCGGCGAAGCCCCCGCCGAGCGCCTGGTGGATTTCGAGGTCCACTACGCGAGCACGCCGCTCATCCGCGAGATGATCCTGCTCTATCTCACGGCTCACATCGTGGCCTCCATCATGGCCACGGTCGCGCGGACACCCTGTGGGGAGTCATCAAGGGACCGGCAGGCCCGGCCCTCGGTGAACCGCCCCTCACCGAATCCGAGCGCGCCTACTGCCACCCGCGCGCCGCCACCGTCCCCGACCAGCCCGGCGCATAGCCACCCCCACCTCCACCCCCACCTCCACAGTGGGGATGCGGATATCCGAATGCCTGGCATCCAGGCGGCCGGGCCGCCCTGGTTTCCCGCGCAGAGACGGATCCCCGCTCGCAGCAGTGCGCCCAACCGTCAGTACGCATGCGCTCCACGCAGGATCCGGGGCCGCGCCCGTCAACTCCTCAGTCCGATGTGCCGCGCCTGCCGGCATCGGCCTGCCGCCATTCCTCGGCCGCCTGGATCATGCTCCGGCCGACATGCTCGAAGAAGTGGCCGAGGTCCCGCATCCGGGTGCCGGCGGGTGTCGCGGCGCCGAGGACCTCGGCGCCGCGAAGGGCGAAGTCGGCGAGCGTGGTGTTCTGCCGGGCGCCGGCCATCCAGCCGCGGAACCAGGCGTCGGCGTCGATGACGTACACATCGCGTCGGCGGCCGGTGTCGCGTTCGCGCCTGATGAGTTCCTGCTGTTCGAGTTCGCCCACGGCCTTGGAGACGGAGGCGGGGCTGACCCGGAGGCGCTGAGCGAGCTCGGTGGCGGTCAGGCTGCCGCCATCGGTGACGTACAGGCACGTCAGTACGCGGGCGGTCATCCGGGGCAGCCCCGTGCCGACCATCATCGCCGTGAACCGTGCCTCCAGTTCGAGGACGGCCTCCGGGTCGCGTCCGTGCGCGCCGCTCTCGGCCGGTGAGGGGGGCGGGGCCGGGACCTGGTTGCGCCGACGGGCCCGCCCCGCGGTCGCGCGATGCGCCGCGTCGGCCCGGTAGGCGGCAGGGCCGCCGTTGCGGGCCACCTCTCGGGTGACGGTGGAGATGGGCCTGTCCAGGCGGCCGGCGATGTCGGTGTAGGTGAGTCCTTCCCTGAGTCCCTCCGCGATCTCCCGTCGCTCTTCGTGGGTCAGTCTGCCTCCGGGCATCGGCGTCGCCTCCGTGTCAGGTCCGAGCGTGTCAGGTCCGAGTGTGCGGCCAGTATTGCGTTCGCGGTCAGGTCATTGCAAATGTTCCGAAAAGGGATTTGCCTTCACCTTCACTGTCATTGCAAGAGTTTTGCTAAACCACCTGCATTAATTCCGAACTTGCCGGCTTATTGATTCACGAAAGAGTGAAAGCAATTTAGCTTTCAGTGATCCGCGAACGAGCGGTGCAAGCCGGGCAGGCCCCGTACGAGGGTTGCTCGTCGCCCTGATCGGAGCTCTCATGACCACCTTCCTCACCCCCGTTCGTACCTGGAACCGTGCGCTGGTGGTCTGTGCCGCCCTCATGCTCGGCCTGGTACTCATCTCGGGCGTCGGCACTGTCGTCGACGGACGGATGCTGCTGGATGAGTCGGTGTGGGTGAAGCCGCTCAAGTTCGCCTTCGCCTTCGGCCTGTACGCCGCCACGCTGGCCTGGCTGTTGACCAAGCTGACCAGGGGCAGACGACTGGGACGGTGGCTGGGTAGCGTCTTCGCGGTCGCCGCCACGGTCGAAGTGGGTGCCATCACCGTCCAGGCGGCGCGCGGAACCTTCAGCCACTTCAACGCGGATCAGACCGACCCGGTCACCCTGGCCCTGGTCCCCCTCCTCACCTTCGGCGTGATGGTCATCGTCATCGCCCAGTTGGTCCTTGCCATCGTCGTCGCGATCCAGCGCACCGGGGGAGCGGCGCTGAACCGCGCCATCCGCTCCGGTGTCGCACTCGCCACCTTCGGCATGGTCGTGCCGGTCTTCTGGATGGTCACCGAGATCCACTCCCGTACGGTGACCGACGCCAACGGCCACTCCGTGCGGATGTACCAGGGCCACGGCATCGGAGACCCGGACGGCCACGGCATGCCCCTCACGAACTGGAGTGTGACCGGCGGCGACTTCCGGGTACCGCACTTCTTCGCCCTGCACGGCATCCAGGTGCTCCTCCTGATCACCGCGGTACTGGCCGCACTCGCCGCCGAGCACGTCTGGCTGCGCGACGAGAGGGTGCGGGCCCGCCTGGTCGGCAGTGCCGCCCTCGGCTACACGGGCCTGGTCGCGGTGGTGACTTGGCAGGCCTGGCGCGGACAGTCCCTGATCCACCCGGATTCCGCCACCCTCCTCGCCCTTGCCGCGGTGCTGGTCCTCGCGGTGGCGACCACCGCAAGGGTCATCGCCACCGCCAAGCGCGCCACCGCCAAGCGCGCCACGTCGGAGCCCGCCATGTCGGAGCGCACCACGTCCGGGCCTTCCACCGTCGAACCGGCCGAAGACCTCGAGCCCTCCCGACCGGCGTGCTGACGCCGCCGCCCCACCCCGACGATCCGAACTCCTGAAAGGAAACCGACATGACCACGCCCTTCTCCAACGAGACGACCACGACCGCGCAGAGTGCACCGACAGCCCCCGCGACGATCCCGGACCGCTCCGCGATGCAGTGCGCCCTGAACCACGCGGTGACCCGGGGCGGCGCTCCCGGCATGGTCGTAGAGGTCCGTGACGACCGCGGCAGGTGGTTCGGTTCGGCGGGCGTCTCCGACACCGGGACCGGGCGCGAACGCCGGCCTTCCGAGCGGTTCCGGATCGGGAGCACGACGAAGGCGTTCACCGCCGCGCTGGTCCTGCGACTGGCGGCCGAAGGCAAGCTGGGCCTTGACGACACGATGGAGCGGTGGCTGCCCGGGCTGGTGGCGGGCAACGGCCATGACGGCCGTGCGATCACCATCCGGCAGTTGCTCAACCACACCAGCGGCATCCTCAACTACGGCAACGACCCGGAGTTCTTCAAAAGGGGCATCGGCGCGGCCTGGTTCCAGCACCGCTACGACACCTACGCCCCCGAGCGGCTGATCAGGATCGGCCTGGCCACCCCGCCGGCCTTCGCCCCGGGAGACGCCTTCCTCTACTCCAACACCAACTACTTCCTGGCCGCCCTGATCGTCGAGAAGGCCACAGGCGGGACGTTCGCGCAGGCGCTCACCCAGTGGATCGTCCAGCCCTTGAAGCTGACCGGGACCTACCTGCCCGGCGCGGAACCGACGATCCGAGGGCCGCACCCGCGGCACTACTCCACGCTCTTCTCCTCCGACGCCCAGCCCGAGGTCCATGACGTGACCGAGATGAACCAGTCCTTCGCTTGGGCGGCAGGCGGCATCATCTCGACCACCGGCGACCTCCAGCGCTTCTTCGGCGCCCTCCTCAGAGGCCGGCTGCTGCCCGCCGAGCAGCAGCAGGACATGTTCACCACCGTCGACACCACAGGACCCGTCCCGTGGATCCCGAGTACCCGATACGGACTGGGCGTGTTCGCCCAGACACTGCCGACCGGGGTCACGGTCTGGGGCAACGCGGGCGCGACGTACGGCTCGTGGACCTACGCCGTGGGAACCCGTGACGGCGGGCACCTGCTCGCGAGCCAGGTCAACGGCGACTGGAGCGGCCTCGGCGTCTTCGACGGCATCCTCACCACCGAGTTCGGCGCGGCTGCCGAAAGAGCGAGTTCTCCAAGGACGCACGGGGCAGGCGGAGACACACGGCATGCGGGTCGGTGACCGCCCCGAGCAAATCCGATGGCGCCGGCAGCCCTCCGGCGACAAGACTGCGCCGGTGAACACCCAGCCACCACCACCGGACCCACTGCTCCAGCCGGTACGGGACCCCCGCGCCGCCTTGGAAGAACACGTCCTCGCCGAGCGTCGTGCCACCCTCGTCCCGGCCGGGGCCATCGACATGGTGCGTGCGGCCTTCGACGCCGTCAACCCGCTCCTTCACCCACCGTTCGCGGCAGAGGCGCCGGCCGCCGACGTCGGCGGGGCGCAGCCCGAAGGTGCATGATCGCTTCCGGTCAGACTCAGCAGTGGGGGTGGTGTGACATGGGCGAGTGGCGAACCGATCCGACGTTCGCGATGTGCCGGGCGTTGGTGGACGGGGCGGAACCGTCCTCCTTCGCGGGCGGGCCGTTCGACGTGCGGGCGGTGATGACCGCCATCCGGGCCGAGGTCAAGGACGGATTCCTGCTCGACGAAGTCCCCTGGGAGCGCTTCCCACAGGGGAATCGTGTCAGGGAGGCCGTTCACCTGCTCCACACCGAGGGCTCCCTTCGCGCCGGAACGGGCGTTGTGGACGGCATGTGCGCCAACGACACGCGGGCCGCCGCCGTTCTCGCCGTACCGTTCCTGATCAGGATCGCCGCCGACACCGGCCACCCCCATCGTGCCGACGCGCTCGCCGAGGTCTCCTGCCCGGCCCGCGCCCGCTACTTCGGCGTTGCCTCCCGCGAAGAACTGCTGCTTCACCGCGCCGACACCCAGGACGGTGATCTGTACGACGATTACGGCGTCGAGGTGACCGGCTACCCTGCCGGCTGGTCGGTCGCCGCCGCCCGGGCCGCGATCACCGCCGACACCGCTCTCCTGCAGCCCCTTCTCGGCGACCCCGACCCGTCGATGCGTATCGACGCCGCCTACACACTGGCCACGGCCACAGACCCCGACCGATCGGTCCGCTCCGCCTTCCGCACCCGGCTCGTCGCCGAGCAGGACCCGATCGTCAGCGCCGCCCTGGTCCTCGCCACCGCCGAAGCCACCCGCGCCCACCCCCACGCGCCGACCACCGCGTGGATGCGAGAGCGGTGGCGGGACCGTACACAAGCGCCCGAGGTCCGGTTGGCCGCCGCGATCGGCTGGCTCTGCCTCACCGACGAACCCGCCCCCGACGACCTGCGCGCCGCCGTCGACCACCTCGCCACGGACGAACGCGCCCACGCCATGAACGACCTGCCATGGATGGCCGTCATCGGCGGATCCGGCGAGACGGGACTGCGGCGCTGCGTCCGAAAGATGCTCCACCCCGGCCGGCCCGATCCTGATGACGACCCGTGGGCCCCGCGCCACTGACGGCAAGAGCCGTCCACCAGGTGCCCCGGCTGCTGCCCGTGCCTCGCCCACCGCCGCGCGACGAAGGCCGGTGCCCGCAGGCTCCAAGTCCCCGACCGCGCTCTCCCCGGACCGGGACCACGCTCATTCCACGCAGCGCTCTGCCACCTGGGCACGCCGATCCGAGCGTGATCTCCCGCCTCACGTCCGGCCTCGAATGGGCGTCGCGGGCTGAAAGGATCGCCGGTCAGGCGGCCGTCTGGCGCCGGGGCGTCTTCCGCGTCTTCACCCCGCCGACGATGAGCGCCAGCCCCAGGGCGACGATGCCGAGGTATGCGGCGGGCGGAAGGTCGACGACCTTGTGCATCCAGCCCCACTCCGTGCCGAAGAAGGTCTGCGAGGCGAAGCTGACAAGCCCCTGGGCTCCCACGACGTAGCCGATGCTTTCGACGGTGTATCCGATGGTTGTTCGCACGGATCCACCCTCTCGCGGCGGTGCCGCGAGATCGTCCTCCGCAGGGCCGAAAACGCGGTAGTCCAAAGGATGCAGTGGCGTGCGGAGAGCACCGGAAAGACACCCCGCCGCGGCAGGCGAAGCAATCGACAGCAGAAGGCTCGAAGACCACGCCCTCGTACACCCGGCGCCGCCGGCGGCACTGCCCGCACCCTTACTGAAGTTGGATGGGCCGCGACCGTACTCCCTGGCGCGACACCGAGTGGACCTGCCGGCCCTACGTCGCCCGTGCCCGCAGGGGGGTGGTGAGCGGGGCGGGTACGCCGAGGGCGAGCAGCGCGGTGTCGTCGTCGAGTCCGTCCCCGAAGCCGGCGAGGAGTCCGGTCAGGGCGGTGATCAGAGCCTGCGGGCCGGCTGCGGGCTGGGCCGTTGTGAAGGCGCGCAGGGCGTCCTCGCCGTACAGGGCGCGATCGGGTCCGATGCGGGCCTCGGTGAGGCCGTCGGTGTAGAGGAGCAGGGTGTCGCCGGGCCGCAGTTCGGTGTGGGCCGGCGTGAACCGGACGCGGGGCAGGACGCCGATGAGCATGCCGCCGGGGGTGTGGAGGTAGTCGGCGGTTCCGTCGGCGCGCTGGATCAGCGCGGAGGGGTGTCCGCCTGAGGCCAGGCGCACATCGACGCGGTCACGGCCGGCGTGCAGGATCCCGAAGATGGCGGTGCAGTAGCGGGGGTCGCCATTGCTGTACCGCTCGTGGAGCACGGTGTTCAAAGTGGTCAGCACGTTGACCGGTTCGGGATCGTGCATGGCTGCCGCGCGCAGGGTGTAGCGGGTCAGGGAGGTGACCGCGGCGGCTTGGGGGCCCTTGCCGCACACGTCGCCGAGGAAGAACGCCCACCGGCCGGCGTCGATGGGGAACAGGTCGTAGAAGTCTCCGCCGAGCAGGTCGGGGGAGGCGGTGTGGTAGTAGGACGCGGCTTCCAGTCCCGGAATGGTGGGGAGGGCGGTGGGCAACAGGTTCTGCTGGAGGACGGCGAGGGCCTCCTGGAGGCGTTCGCGGTCGGCCTCCGCCTGCCGGCGTGCCTCCTCCGCCTCGCGGCGCGCCTCCTCGGCTGCCTGGCGGCCGCGCAGCAACTCCACCTCGTAGGCGCGGCGATCACGGGCGTCGAAGACGGTGGTGCGGATCAGCAGGGGCTCCCCGCCGGTACTGGTCTTCACCTTCGAGGTGACCAGCACCGGCATCCGCTGCTTGCCGGCAGCCTTGATGTCCAGGGCGATGCCGTTGATCTCGCCCTTCATCCGCAACATCGGGGCGAAGTGCGTCTCGTGGTACAGCTTGCCGCCCACCGTGAGGAGATCGGTGAACCGCATCCGCCCCACCACGGCGGAGCGCTCCAGGCCCAGCCAACCCAGCAGCGTGGCATTGATCTTCGCGATGGTGCCGTCCATCAGGGTCGACAGGTACCCGCACGGCGCCTGCTCGTACAGTTCCTCCGCACTGTCCTCCAACAGGGAGGTGAACACCGCGTCCGTCGCGGCGACGTTCGGCTCTCCGTCGGGCTCCCGGTCCTCGTCGACGCGGCACATCATCGGCGAACCCCGACGAACTCGATGATCGCCTCGGCGGTGGCTTCCGGCGCGCTCAGTTGCGGACAGTGTCCTGTCGCCTTCAGCGTGACCAGGCGGCTGTCGGGGATCGCCGCGTGGACGTACGCGCCGACCTCGCGGGGGGCGATCACGTCCTGCTCGCATTCCAGGACCAGAGTCGGCACCGTGACCGTCTTCAGGTCCTCACGGCTGTCGGAGAGAAATGTCGTGCGGGCGAAGACTCGCGCCATGTCAGGATCGGTCGCGCAGAACGACGTCGTCAGCTCCTGGCCGAGTTCCGGGCGGTCGGCGTTGCCCATGATCACCGGCGCCATCGCCGCCGACCAGCCCAGATAGTTGGACTCCAGGGACTCCAGCAGCTCGTCGATGTCGTCGGCGTCGAACCCGCCCCGGTATCCGTCCTCGTCGATGTAGCGGGGCGAGGGGGCGACCATCACCAGACGGGAGAACCGCCCCGGCGCCTTCGCCGCGGCCAGCACCCCGACCATGGCACTGACCGAATGCCCCACGAAGATCGCGTCCCGCAGGTCCAGTTCCTCACAGACCTCCAACACGTCCAAGGCGTAGCCCTCCAGCGAGCTGTAGCGCTGCTCGCTCCATGCCGCGGGCGTCGAGCGGCCTGACCCCACGTAGTCGAAGAGCACGACCCGGAAGTCCTCGGCCAGCGCGGGGACGATCAGGCGCCACATGTTCTGGTCGCAGCCGAACCCGTGCGCCAGCAGGAGCACCGGCCCGTCCGCGCGGCCCGTGACGGTGACGTTGTTCCTGCGACGGATATCCATCCCGTCAGTCTCGCACCCCCCGCCGGCCCCGGGCAGGTCTGCCGCCGCAGCGAGTGGTCGGGGCGCTCCAGGGCCCCGACCGGGTGTCTCCTCACTTGCTCTGGAAGATGCCTCCGGGTTCCCCCGCCTTGCGGCCACGCTCGTCGGGGGGTGCCGCGGGGGCATCTCCGTAGGTGTATGCGGAGCGGATGTGTCCGTCGCGGGCGTGGACGACGACCTGGGCGGGCTGGTGCTCCTTGGCGTGGCGGCGTGCGGCGTCGACCGCGTCCTTCTGCGTACGGTGTGGCTCGTGCAGGAGCCGACGTCCCTCTCTGCCTTCGACCTGCCACTTCACGCCCGCAGCCGCCGCGCGCTCGCTGGACGGTGAGACGTGGTAGACGGTCCGTTTCGCTGCCATGGTCCTTCTCCTTGCCCGTCGGGCGGACTTCGTGGCCGGCCTGTCCTGCCTCGCCGAAGTCGCCCTTCGGTTTCGTGCCCGACCGCCTGGCCCGCGCCGTTGGCCCCACCGCGCGTTGCTCGCGGAGGCCGGAGCACACGCGGCGACTCTGTGCACAGGGGGCACAGCGGGCACGGCATCCGTGCCGCTCAGTGGCCACCGTGAGTGGCCGGGTGGTGGCACGCAGTCCTCGGCGGATCAGGTCGGCCTTCAGGAGTATTCCCGCCCGCCCCGTCGCGGACACCAGATCGGGTCGGCGGCTGCCGTCAGGGCGAGACCGTTTCGCCATCGGGCGTCGTCGGGTCGTGTGCGGGCCGGTATAGGAGTGCTCCGCGCGATCTCCGTTGAGCAGGTCGCGGGGTCGGTCGTCGGAGGGCGGGAGGAGCGGCCGCCGGCGCCGGTCGCGGAGCCGAGGCCTTGAGACCATCGGCCCGAGGGTGGGGTGACAGCGCGAGGTGCGGCCGCGGCACGGTGAACGATGGCGCCGGCAGAACCCACCCGGTCCTGTCTGACGTGGCAGCGCGAGGTGCGGCCGCGGCACGGTGAAAGTTTGTGCCCAGTCCGCCCAGCGGTGCCCACTCTGGGCGGAATGACGTCTTCGCGGGGCGATGCTGCTGTCTCCCCAAGGAGATGGAGCCCCCGTCATGGTTCAGACGCCGCGTGCGGCGATCACGCTCGGCATCGTGATCGCCGCGTTTCTCGCCCTCGTGGTCGCCGTGGCGACCACGGTCCTGTCGTGGCTGGCCGGCAACCGATGGCCGGTCGCGGTGCTGCACGGCGGCGCCGCCTTCGGCGGCACTCTCACGCTCGGCACACTGCTGATCGCCCTGTACCAGTCCGGCTGACCGTGGGTCCGCATCACGGCCACAGCCTGCTCACGTCCGCCAGCGCCCGGCACACCTCCGTCGCCGCAGCGGCGCCACCGACCGTGGCGATCAGTGGCGCCAGGTTCCCCAGGTCTTCGAGGAGTTCACGGCGGGACCGGCGGGAGCCGGCGGTCATGAGAGCTGTCCACTCTGCCTCCGCCGCATATCCCGACAACCCCGACGCGGCACCGGCCAACCGCACAAGGCACGTGGCGCGGTCACGGGGATCGGTCACGGCCGCTGCCTCGATCAGGCCCCGAGAGACGAGATCCGGGCGCAGTGCGAGCGGCGCCGACTCCGCCAGCGCCGCGAACGCTGCCGCGCGCGTGGCGGCGTTCCACTGCCCGTCGATCCCGTCCAGGAGCCGCCGTACGAACTCGTCCGGCGGCTCCTGGACCCACGGCAGCAGCCGTGCCGTCGACACCAGGTGGCCGTAGTCGGTGAGGCCCGGGCGGCCGAGCACGGTGTGGACGATCATGTCGAGCGACTCCTGCCTTTCCTCGGCCCCGAGGTGAGGCAGGAGGGCCACGGTCGCCTCGGCCCGCAGGCCGCTCGCGCGCAACGTGCCGGCCACCGCATTCGCCTCGCGGACGGCGTCGGGGGCGACGCGCACCAGCTCGGCCAGGATTCCCGGGATGTGTCGCCCGTCCTCGTACGTGCCATCAGCCGCTTTCCTCAAGAGGCGCAGGGCGTGCCGGACCGCCCACCGGCAGGTCCGTGGCGGCAGTACGGGTATCAGGACGGCCAGGCACCGTGCCGTCTCCACCGGATCGGGAGCCTCGACCAAGCTGGTCGCAGCCATCCTCAGCACCGACACGGTGGACCGCGGTCCGGGCGCGCGGCGGGCCAGTTCCGCCGTGCCCTGGACCTTGGGCACACCCATGCGGCAGAGGCCGAGGAACCGTCGAGCCTGTGGGAGGAGACCGGCCGGCAGGCGCGGGATCAGTGCCGCGCACGCTGTTGCCATGAGCGGCGGCAGCGGCTCCGGGCCGCCGGGCTCGGGGTCTCTCACCCACGTGGCATGGGCGAACGAACGAACGGCCTCCCATGCCGTCGCCGCCTGGCTCGGGTCGAGATGCTCCGCGAGGACCGTCACTACACGGCACGTGGCCTCCGGGTCGGCCGCGCTCATGGCCACGACCCGGTCCAGCACCAGAGCGGTGTATGCGGGGCGTTCCTCGACCTCCACGCGGGGGAGGAGATGGGCGACGGCCATGGAGGTCGCGTCGCTGTCGCCACGCGCCTCCAAGAGCCGGGCGGCACGTGCCAGGGCCCCGTTCGGCAGGCCCCCGGCTATGTCGGACAGGGCGCGCAGCCTGATGTCGTGTTCCAACAAGTGAGCGCCCTGCGTGGCTTCGAGACGGGCGAGCACGTCCAGCGCCTCCTTCTCGTCCCGGACTCCGCGCGCCACCGTGGCCCGCAGAAGCAGGCCGATGCCGCGCACCTCCATGTCGAGCGCCCCCTCGCGCCGCATCAGCCGAGCGGCCACCCAGGACACCACATGCCGAGCGAACGCCCTGAAGGACTTCGGCAGTCCGCCGAGCACGAGGGGCAGGACGTCCTGCCAGTCGGTGCGGGCCATATCGGGAAACCGGTCGTAGGGGAACGCGTCCCGGAAGCGGTCCGGTGCGGCCATGGCGCAGGCGACCGCCGCCACTCGCACCTGCCGCCCCGGCACCACGGCACTGGCCGAGGCAGTGACAGAGAGAGGGAGAAAGGCCCGCTCGTTCCGGCGCCCTCCCAGGAAGTCCAGGCTGAACCCGAGTACAAGACCGGCGAGCGTGGCCGGTACGAACCGGCCGACGGCGATCCGGTGCGACCACAAAGCCACCGTGCGTTCGAAGACCGACGCGCCGCCGACGCGCGGCACGCGGTGACGGGTCGCGGCGAATGCGCACAGCCGTTCCCTGGCAGGGCCGGCGGTGTGATCGACGAGTACCAGAAGGGCGGCGGCGAGCACCGGAGAGGCGTCCGGTACGGCTGCCCGGAGCAGCCGCGGAAGCACCGCGGCGCGGCGCTCGGGCGCCAGCACCGGATACAGCAGGGCCCAGGCCGTGAGCCGTTCATCCTCGCTGAACGCCGCTGTCCGGCCGATCAGCGTCTGCGCCTCTCGGACGTGAGCCGGTGCCAGACCGGCGGCGTACCTGAGCAGATGGGCGAGCCGCTCGCGGTCCGCCCCCGGTTCCGGGCGGGGCAGCATGCGCTCGACCAGCTCTTCCCGCGCCTGGGTGCTCAGGAGCGGCAGAGCGACGGAGACGGCCCGAAGTCCCGACGGGCCATCCGACGCGCACAGCGCGGCGGCCTCGTGCAGGTCCTCGGCGAGCGCGTGATCGCGCGGGAGGCTCCTCACCAACTCGGCCAGTCGCAGGACGCGCACCCGCGGTTCGATGATCTGGGCCACCGCCAGGCGGGCCCGCTCGGAGTTCCACACGCCGCGCTCGAGCAGCCGAGGCAGCAGCCCCGGAGGGAAGTCGATGAGAGCGCCGGGCAGCGAGGCCAGGACCAACGCGTACCGTGCCCTGGCCCCCACCGCGGCCCGCTCCTGGTCCGGGCGGGACGCGGCCAGGGCGGTGCGCAGTGCCACCGGTAGTGCCGAGGCGCGCTCGTCCCGCTCCAGCCGCTCCAGCAGAGACATTCGCGGGCCGGTCCCGTCGTCGGTGGTCTGCCGGAGCATCCGTACGAGCGCGCTGTGGTCGACACGCTTGCCGGAACGCAGTTCGAGGGCACTCAACAGTTGTTCGGTGTGGAGCCGGTCGAACTGGTTGCTCACTCGTCGTCCCATTCGACGGCGTCGTCGACGAAGTCGAGCAGCCGCTTCTCCACCGCGTCGATCCCCGCCGTGGTGGAGAGGAAGTCGAGGAACGACTTGTGGTAGATGCGATACACGGGGTGTCCGTCGGCTCTGGGCCGGCCCCGGTTGAGGAACTCCTGCCATGTCGCCACCGCCGTGCGGACCGGATGGAGGGGCAGGCTCAAGGTCTGGGCGATGATCTCGGCCGTTGTCTGGTGCAGGATGGCGAACCCCAGAATCACCGGTTGGTGCACCTCGTCGAAAAGCTCCGGGTCCGCCGCGCGCATCGTCACCCAGTGCCGCCGGTAGTACTCGCGCAGCCCGAGCGGCAGGTCGTCGATGTCTCCCCGCCAGAGCAATTCACCGCCGGCGATCTCCGGCAGGACGCGGACCGCGTACAGGAAGTTGCCTTCGCTGCGCTCCAGGAACCGCTTCGCGAAGTCGTGGCTCTTCTGCCCGGCGGACGCCAGGACGTCCGCCAGGCGTTCCGCATTGTCCTCGATGAACGTCTCCACGTAGAGCAGCAGGTCCGCCTGGTTGGCTTCGTCGTCGTCCCCGATCTCCATGTGTCGGATCCGGTCCGCGTCGAGTTCATAGGCGTTGCGACCCCGCGAGGTGACGACGACGTAGACGTTGTCGGGCAGTTGGCGGGGCAGCGCCAGCCGGTTGATCCCCGGTCTCCCGTCGTCCGCCGCCTCGTCGATGGCGTCCACCACGATGACGAGCGGGGTGTCCTGGCGCGCGGCCGCCGTGCCCAGCAGGCCCAGCAGGAAGAGGCCGTCCCGACCGGCGCGCGGAGGCAGCGACGTGTGGTCCAGGTGATACCGGACGATCAGCTGAGCGCAGACATTGCGTAGGAACGCCTCGGTCGTGGACGCACCGGAGGCGGCGACGTTGAAGTGGTGCAGCCACTTGCGGCGGCGCACCAGCTCCGCCATCAACGACGTCTTGCCGATGCCGGGTTCACCGGTGATCAGGATGTAGCCGGACGGCAGGGCGGTGTCCTCGATCGCGGCCTCGACGGCGTCGATGTACCGATTTCGGCCGACGAACCCGCGGGCCAGGGGTTCGACGATCCCGTACGCGAAATCGGCGACCAGCAGATCGTCCGCCAGGCCGGCCGGTGGCGTGGCGAACTCGGACCAGACCGGCGAGCCGGGCGATACCGGTGCGACGCCGTCCACCTGCCGCAGGGCCGCCTCGCGCAACTCCTCAAGCGGCCCGACGTCGGCGCCGGTGACGTCCGCGATGCGCTCCAGCGTGCGCAAGGCCGGGACCTTGCGATCCTTCCGGTCGGCTCCCAGCCGGGCATTGAGGGCGGCGGAGAGGGTATTGCGGCTTATGCCTGCCCTGTCGGCCACCACTCTGACCTGATAGCGGTCTCCGAACGTGCCGGCCACGAGGGCGCGCAGCCTTCGCGACAGCGCTGCGAGTTGATCGGGCTCCTCCGCCATACCGCTTCCCGTCGGCTCGTCGGCGAGCCGACCGCGATGGCCCGCCTCCACAGGCCGACAGTGTCTCGCGGCTCCGCGCGGCTTGTCCGTCGAGTCCTGAACCCGGTGGAGCGGCACGCCCTCCCGCCTCCGGCGAACGGCTCGGCAGCCGACCCGCCAAGTGCCCGCCCCCTCACGGTGCCGAACCCGCCCATGACGCGCGTGCGGCCGCGGCCGCCGGTCCGCGTGCGGCCGCGTCGGTCATCGCCGTCGGTCATCGCCCTGAGTGTGGCGTTCGGTCGCTGTCCGCGCTCGTCAGAATCGCGCTCGCGACAACCTCGAAGAGTCGGTCGGAGCGTGGCGCGAGTGAGGGTTGATCGCCGAGCCAGGCGAGCATGGCCACCAGCGCGAACAAGTCGGCGCCATCGACGTCGCTCCGCGCCGTGCCTGCGGCCTGGGCGCGGGTGAGGAGTCGCGCACCGGCTGCCCGCAGGGTGACGCACGAAGCGTGGAGTGCGGATTCGGGGTCCTCGATGGCGGCTGCCATCAGATCGGTGACGCCCCGAAACTCGGTTGTCCACGCGACGCAGTCGCGCAGCCACGCAACGAGAGCGTCTTCAGGCGAGCTCGACGTCTCAAGCTCGCCCGCCTCTGCCGTCAGTTTGTCGAAGCTCGTGCGGAGCAGGGCATCGAGCAGTGCCTCACGCGTCGGGAAGTGCCGCAGCAGCGTCGCCAGTCCGACGTCGGCCCTGCGTGCGATGTCGCGCAGCGACATGTCGACGCCGTGCTCGGTGATGGCGGTGCCCGCTACTGCGAGCAGGTGGTCGCGGTTCTTCCTGGCGTCGGCGCGCATCTGCCCCTCTTGACTATCCGGATCAGTGGTCCATATATTCGGATCAGTGGTCCACTTATGTGGACCACTGATCCGAATAAGCGTATCCCGTAGCACGGCAGGAGAAGACGATGTCGACCCGAACGATGAGGGCCATCCGGATCCACGAGCACGGTGGCCCGGAGGTTCTGCGATACGACGAGGTACCGATTCCCAGGCCGGGGCCGGGCGAGGTGCTCGTCCGCGTTCACGCGGCCGGCGTCAATCCACCTGACTGGTACCTGCGCAACGGACTGACCAGGATGCCCGGGAAGGCGGAATCGACGGTCACCCTGCCGGTGATTCCGGGGACGGACGTGTCGGGCGTCATCGAGGCCATCGCCGCGGACGTGGACGACCTCGCCGTAGGCGATGAAGTCTTCGGCCTGCTGCGCTTTCCCGGCTTCGACGGCAGCACGTACGCCGAGTACGTGGCGGCGCCCGCGTCGGACCTCGCACGCAAGCCCGCCGGCGTCGACCACGTACACGCGGCCGGGGCGCCCATGGCCGGGCTCACCGCGTGGCAGTTCCTGATCGAGCTCGGACATGATCATCCCTCGCCCTTCCAGGAATCACGGCATCGATCGACGGTGATCGATGCCGATACGACGGTACTCGTCAACGGTGCCGCGGGCGGCGTGGGCCACTTCGCCCTCCAGCTGGCGAAGTGGAGGGGCGCACGTGTCATCGCGGTGGCATCGGGCGCGCACGAATCGTTCCTGAACAAGCTCGGCGCCGACCGGTTCATCGACTACACCAAGAGTCGTCCCGAGGAACTCGTGCACGACATCGATCTCGTTCTCGACACGGTCGGCGGCCCGGACAGCAAACGCTTCCTGCGCACCCTCAAGCGCGGCGGCGCCCAGTTCCCCGTGCTCCCCGGGGACTTCGACCGAGAGCAGACCGCGAAACTGGGTGTCACCGTCTCCAGTGCCCAGGTCCGCTCGAACGCCGCGCAACTCGCCGAACTGGGCCGTCTGCTCGACGCGGGCACGGTCCACGTCGCGATCGACAGCACGTTCGCCCTCGCGGATGCCCGGGCGGCGCACGAGCGCGCCGCCCGAGGACACATCCAAGGAAAGATCGTGCTCACGGTTGCCTGAGGACGAGCCGTGGACCTGTTGCGTCATCAGCCGGCTGGTGTGCCGAGCACGCGCGGGCGGAATCGGATGATGGCCGCGGCGACAGCGTCGAGGTGGCTCTCCAGGAGGAAGTGACCCCCATCGAGCAGGTGGATCTCCGCGCTTGGAGCGTCGCGGCGAAACGCCTCCGCGCCGGCCGGTGCGAAGATCTCGTCGTTGCGGCCCCAGATCGCGAGAACGGGGACACGGCTCGACCGCAGCCAGTCGTGCACCGCCGGGTAGAGGGCACGGTTGCTGGAGTAGTCGCCGAACAGGGCGAGTTGGGCGCGGTCGACGCCCGGTCGGGCGAGCAGGGTCAGGTCGTGCTCCCAGGCGTCGGGATCGATCAGGCTGGGGTCGAGTACGCCGTGGGTGTACTGCCACTCGACGGCTTCCCGGCCCAGGGCGGGCCGCAGCCGTGCTTCGTTCTCCGGGCTGCGGTGCGCACCGTAGGCCCAGATGGGTTCCCAGAAGGCCGGCACGAACCCTTCCTCGTAGGCGTTGCCGTTCTGCGAGATGACGGCGAGGACCGCTTCCGGGGCCGCCAGTGCGAGTCGCCAGCCGATGGGTGCGCCGTAGTCCTGTACGTAGATCGCGTAGCGGTGTACGCCGAGGCCGGTCAGGAAGCCGCGGGTCACTTCGGCGAGGGCGTCGAAGGTGTAGGGGAAGTCCGTCACGTCGGGCGCCGATGAGCGGCCGAAGCCGATGTGGTCCGGGGCGATCACCCGGTAGTGGCCGGCCAGCGCCGGGATCAGGTGTCGGAACATGTGGGAACTCGTCGGATAGCCGTGCAGTAGCAGGAGGACGGGGGCGTCCGAGGGGCCTGCCTCCCGGTAGAAGACGGTCAAGCCGTCCACGTCCATGGTCCGGTGATGAACAGCAACCACAGTAACCCCTTAAAGTGAGTTAAACGGTTAGGCTATGCTGATCATGCTCAGAAGGGCATGGCGTGTCAAGGAGAGTGAGTCGTGGTCGAGGATGAGGAACTGCTCCTCACCGTTCTCAACAGCGCGCCGGTGGTCGACGGGCTGCCCACGGACGCCCTGAACGAGCCGGGAGCGGCGGACTGGCTGCGAGCGCTCGGGGGGAGCGGCGCGAAAGAGGAACGCGACCGCCTGCGCCGTGTACGTGACACGCTGCACCTGCTGATTCGGGGGACGTCCGCCGATGTCGGCAGCCTTGCCTCCGCGCTCGACGGGGCGCGACTTCGTCCTGCCGTCTCGCCCGCGGGCGTGTCCTGGCAACTGGAGACAGCGCCTGATGAGGAGGTTGTGGTCCGTGTCGTACTCGCGTGGTCGCGCGTCACCACGGAACTGCCGGGACGGCTGCGGGCCTGCGCGAACGAGGAGTGCAACTTGTTTCTCGTCGATCACAGCCGACCCGGGACCGCCCGGTGGTGCTCCATGGCGGTCTGCGGCAACCGGGTGAAGGCGCGAACCCACGCGCGCAAGAGGCGCTTCGCGGAGTGATCGCCCGCGCGGACCGTACTGCGGCCACCACCGGCGTCACACGACCACTCGGTGTGACGCTTCCGCACCGTACCGAGTCGGCTGTCGGACACGGGGTCCGACGGCCCGATGCGGATCCGCACAGCGGTCGACCGTGAGGCGTCACGGCGACCGCGTGGATGTGCCGGTGAGGCGGCCGGACGACTTCTATGAGGTTCCGCGGTCGGCCAGCGCGGCCCGCGCCAACCCGCGCAGCCAGGCGTGGGCGTGGTCGGTGTCGTAGCGCTGATGCCATGACAGATATATCGGTGCCGAGGGAAGTTCGAGCGGGAGCGGGAGCACAGCCAAGCCGAGATCGGCGACCGCGGAACGCGTGGTGGCCTCGGGGACGCTGACCAGGAGATCGGAGCCGCGCGCGAACTCCAACGCCGCCGCCTCCGTCGGCGCGGTCGCCACCACGCGGCGGGTGAGGTTGAGCCGAGCGAGGGCGTCGTCGAGGGCATTGCCGAGGTTTCCACGACGCGAGACGGTGAGGTGCTCGGCGGCGGCGTACTGCTGCACGGTGACGGTCCTGACGCGGGTGAGGGGGTGCCCCTGCCTCACGACGACGACGAGGCGGGTCTCGCCCACCTTCTCGGCGCGGATGTCCGGTGCGCTCGGGCGGTTGGCGTTGGCCTCCAAGTCGACCTCCCCGCGCCGCAACTCGGGTGTTTCGATGCTCGATTCGGCCACGAAGCGCAAGCGCACGCCCGGTGCCTCTCCGCGTACGGCCGCGAGGAGTGCGGGGCCGCTCATGGCGACCAGGGAATCGTGCCAACGGAGTGTGAAGGCGTGCTCCAACGTTGCCAGATCGAGTTCACGGCTCGGTGCGAGCACCCCCTGGACCTGGTGCAGCAGCTCGTGCACCTGTTGCCGGACGGCGATGGCATACGGAGTCGGGGTCATCGTGCGCCCGGTGCGCACGAGGATCTGATCCCCGGTCGTGCGCCGGATTCGGCCCAGACTCCGGCTCATCGCCGGGGCGGTGACATGCAGGCGCGCGGCCGCCCCGGCCACGCTTCCCTCTTCCAACAGCGCGTCGAGTGCGGCGAGCAGATTCAAGTCCAATTGCATGAGAGTAATCCTAGCCGTGCTTTACATGCATTTGAAGTTAATCAAGGGGCTCTATACCTTCGAGACAAGAGCGCAGGACGGAACGCCCGACCAGCCTCAACACCCCTTCTCACAACGGGAGTACCACCATGTCCGAATCGCTTCAGGCCACCGAGGTCGCCGTTTCCGACGCCCATCTGCTCGAGCAGACCGTGATTGCCGTGCGGGAGGCCGGTTCGGTGTTGCGTGAACGCTTCGGCGAGGTGGTCGTACACCAGACCCGCGAGGAGCTGATGCGCGCGCTCGCCGCCAATGACGATGCGGCTCTCGACATTCTGCGTCCGCGTCTGACGGAGCTGCGCCCCGCTGCCGGTTGGGTGGAGGACGAGTTGGACGGTGGGGCGTTGCCGTCGGGTGAGTGGTGGGTGGTGGATCCGGCCGAGGGCAATGTCAATCACTTGCACGCCTTGCCGGACTGGGCGGTGACCGCCACCCTGGTGCGTGAGAATCAGCCGGTGCTCACGGTGGTGCACTTGCCGTTGACGGGGGAGACCTATACGGCGCTGTTGGGTGCGGGTGCCCACCTCGATGGCCGTCCGCTGCGTGTGTCGCCGGCCGCGGATCTCGGCCTGAGTGTCGTGGCCACCAGCCAGGCCCGGCCGGAGGAGGACGAGGAGGTCGTGCGGCGCGTCGGTTCCTCGATCACGGCGATGCTCTTCGACGCGCTCGTCGTTCGTACCTCCGTGCCCGCGACCCTGCATCTGGTGAATGTGGCCGCCGGCCGGATCGACGCGTTCTGGCAGTTCGCCGGGGCCCGCGCGGATCTGTTGCCCGGGGCCCTGCTCGTCACCGAGGCGGGCGGGCGGATCTCCGACGCCGAGGGCCGGCCCTGGACCCCGCGGAGCGACAGCTTCCTGGCGGCCGCTCCCGGCGTCCACGCCCAGGCCGCCGCCACGCTTTCACGCTGACCGCGCACCACGTACCGCGCACCACCCTCCACGCACCACGCACCACATTCCACGTTCGATGCTCCGTACCCAGGTGAGGACCAGAACATCATGACCACGATCGCAGTACTCGGAAACGGCCGTGTCGGCGGCAACCTGGCCACGGCCCTCACTCGGGCCGGGCACGAGGTGAGCGTGGCGGGCCGCGCGGCGGGCGCCGCCGCCGCCGCTGTCCGGGCGGCTCGGATCGTCATCAACGCCACTCCGGGCGCGGGTTCACTGGAGCGGCTCGCGGCCCTGCGCGAGGAACTGCGGGACAGGATTCTCGTCGACGTCTCCAACGCGACCGTCGACGGACCGGACGGACTGCCCGCCGGCTTGATCTATCCCGGCTCAAGTCTGGCCGAGCAACTTCAGGTGGCGCTTCCCGAAACGCGTGTGGTCAAGACGCTGAACACCATGCTCTTCCCGGTGATGACCGCGCCGGCCATGCTCACGCGGGCGCCCGACGTCTTCCTCTCCGGTGAGGACCCGCAGGCCAAAGAGGTGGTCCGTGGACTGCTCGGCGACCTCGGCTGGCGCGAGGAGTGGATCACCGACCTCGGCGGCATCCAGACCGCCCGCGCCACGGAGGCCGCGATACTGTTCGTACCGCACGTGATCCGAACCAGCGGCTTCGCGCCCTTCGCGATCTCGATCGCCCGCTGATCCGCATACAGCGCACCACTCCCGGCGGGCCCGCATCCGGAGCGAATACCGCAGCGCGGCCCGAGCCGGAGATCCACTGTCGGACGGCGACCTCGGGCCCGTTGCCCGGGGGCCGTCAGCCTTCGCACCGAGCGGACGGGGACGTGGCCGGCGCGGGCCGGCAGCACCGGCCGCGACAGGACGTCCAGCCAGGGCAAGCAGCACACGCGGGCCCCGCTCTGCCCCGCCCGGCTCCGGGCACCTTCGTAGACCCGCGACACCGGGTCACCCAGGCCGCGAACGCGGAGAGAAGAAGGCCCGTTGGAGGCCTTCGCGTCAGGGTGGGACTCACCCGGACCCTCCCCGCCGACCTGACGGTCGGCGGGGCCGCGTCCCCTAGACCCTGCGATTCCGCAAGGCCTCGGGGGCCCTTTCGACCGCGGTCAGCACACCCGTCAGGACTTCCTCGTCGAAGAGGTCATCGTAGAGTTCACCGGTGAGCATCGTGGTGTTGATGGCGACGGAGGGTGTGCCCGGTCCGATCGGATCCTCCCCGGTCTGCCGGTACGCCGTCAGCGAAGCGGTCACGAAATCGCTGTACTTCATCGTCGACACCGCGGTGTCGAAGGCCTCGCTCCGCAGACCCGGCACCTCGTCCGCAAGGCTCAGCAGGCGCTGCGTGGTGTAGCCGTCGGACGCCTCCGCCTCTTCCTGGTCTGCCATCAGCACGGCGTGGTACTCGGTGAACTTCTGCGCGTCGAGAGCCGCCCGCAGGGCGTTGACCGCGCGCTGGGAGCCGTCACCACCGAGGCGGTCGTCCTTGAACGAAGCGAATACGTACTCCGTCCGCGTCTGCCTCTGGATGGTGTGCGTGCGGATCGCCTTGGCGCCACTCGACTCGAAGTCCGCGACAACCGGGCAACGCGGGTCCTCGTAGAGCCGGACGACCATCTTGGCGTTCGGGTCCCCCACCATGATCGTCGTGCCGTCCGCCGACAGTGCCTCCGGCAGTTCGGAGGCGTTCGCGTATGCCTTTGGAGCGGGCTCGGCGTCGGGGCTCAAGCCCGCCAACGCGTCCGCGCCGTAAGTGACCGCAGCGACCGCGAGCGCCCCCCACACGGCCGCGTAGGCCAGCGTTCTGACATGTTTAACCTGCATCGATCTTCTCCCCCTGGTGAATGCGCACACTCTAGTGGGGCCGATCCGGCCGGGGCTGGTGCGGGTACGCCGCGACGACAGGGCAGACACCCATCCGTGGTGAGGGCAGACACCCATCCGCGGTGTTTGTGCCGCATCAGGCATCGTTTGCCCGTCCTGCCGCGTCGTTTGCCCGCTCTGCCGAGACAAATGACGGGCTGAGGTGCGTAGTCTCCGCGTAACCTGCCCGGCTGTGGACATGGGACGTGCCGATCGACAACTTCGCCTGATCGCCGAGATCGTGCAGGTGGCCGCGGCCCTTCGCATCGAAGTGTGGCTTCGCGGCGGATGGGCCATGGACTTCTTCCTCGGCGAGGTCACGCGAGACCATGAGGACATCGACTGGTTCGCCTGGACAGCCGATGTCGGGGCCCTGGCGGAAGGGCTACTGGCGCACGGCTGTCAACCGGTCCCAGGACCGCCACCTGACCTGCAGCTCGATTTCGCCAAGGACGGGCTGGACATCAGTCTTACCCTCCTGGGCCGGGACATGGCCGGTCGTGTGGTGGTCGCCGGGGGCCCATGGGCCGGTGCGCCCTGGCCCGAAGGAATGCTCGATGCCGAGCCGGGCCGGATTGGCGGGCTGCGATGTCCGATCGTCAGTCCGCGGGCCCAGATCGAGATCAAGCGGATGATGCCGATCTGGGATCCTTCCAGGCCTCGACGGACCAAGGACGCCGAGGACATCGCCCGGCTGGAGGCGGCCCTCCCGGCACGGGGCAACCGGTCCGAGTGAGGGGCGTGGGCGGCGGTCTGTGGAAGGGACCGTCTGTCAGATCGACGCCGGGTCGAAATGTGTTCGACGGGGCCATCGCGTGCAGGGGATCATGTGGGGGTGTCGCCAACAGAAGCGGCAGCCGATGACCTGCAGGATCTTGCCGCTCTCTGGAGCATGGGCGAGGCTCGCGCGCACGATGTCGTCGAGGTTGCCTGCGCGGCACTCGTTGCCGGACTCGACAGCCCGACCCTTCGCATTCTGGCCGGATACACCCGCGCCGAGGCGGAGAACGAGGTGCCGCACCTGCTTCCCGCCGTACTCGATGGTGGGCCGGTGGCCCTCCACGATCCTGCCGCCAGGGGACGCCGGTCGGCCCGGGCGGCGCCCCCTGACAGCCGGGGCAGTGTGCCACCGTCCACAACCCGCTGCCCGACCTGCGCGGCATTGGCGGCCCTCGCGCAGGTCGGCGGAGTCCGGGCCGCAGCCCTCGACGTCCTCGGCCGCAGGTCGGCCCGTTAGGGTCGGAAGTATGACAACGCCTCATACCAGCAGTGCCTTTGACGCGCTCCGACTCGACGCAGTGACCGACCGGGAGGCGTTGCGCCGGGTCTACGATCCCCCCAGCGGCGCGGCCGTGCGCAAGCAGATGACGGAACTCACCGAGCAGACAAGGCGGTTGATCGGCTGCTCATCGCTGGTTCTGATCGCCAGCGCGGACGCCGAGGGCAACTGCGATGTCTCCCCGCGCGGCGGCCCCGCAGGGTTCGTCGCGGTCCTGGACGCACGGACGGTGGCGATACCCGACGCGACAGGCAACAAGCGTCTGGACACCCTGCACAACGTCATCGCCACCGGACGGGCCGGGCTGCTGTTCGTCATCCCCGGGCGCACCACGACGCTCAGGGTGAACGGCCGGGCCTGCGTCTCCACCCGCCCAGAGCTGCTGTCGCAGCTGACCGCCGTGGGCAAGCCACCGGCCAGCGCGCTGGTGGTGGGGATCGAGGAGGTCTACCCGCACTGCCCCAAGTCGCTGCTGCGCAGCGCGGCCTGGAAGCCGCAGGAGTGGCTGCCGGCGGACGCCCAACCGGCCTCTGCCGAGGTGACACTGGCCCAACTGCGGATGCCGGAGTTGACGATCGCCGACATCGAGCAGGCGGAGGCGGACTCGCTGAAGTATCGGTACGAGTAACCGGAACCGACCACCCCCCGCGGCATCCGAGGCCCCGAACACGTATGGAGTCCTTCACCGCCATCGAACTGGACCACCCCACTGCGATCGACGGATCCAGGTGCCCCGCGCGGCCCGACGGCGAGTCGGTGCCGCCCATCCAGGCCGCGGTGCACCCACCTCCGAGCGACGGGTGCCGGACACGCGGAGCCGGGGCCACGAGCCATCCGTTCGGCGTCACCGTCGGACTGATGGACAGGACGACGGCCACACCACGCGTCTCACCGAAGCCTTCGCCCCATGGGCCCGGCATGGCACCCGAAGCCGTGCCGACATGCCCGCCGATCCTCCCGGACAGAATCCGTCAGGCCCGTCAGCAGTCGAAGACACCGAGGAAGCCCAGGGCATGGCCCAGGCTCATGAGCCGCGTGGAGTCGATGACCCCTGCCGCGCGCACGAGGTCCTGCGTACGGGCCTTGACGTCGCTGGGGGCGATCTTGGCGGCGCGGGCGATGTCGGCCGGTGCGGAGTGCTCGGCGATGGCCTTCAGCAACAGCTGCTCGACCTCGCTCGGCTGGAAGGTCGGGCGCTGCGGTGGGAACTGCGGCGTGGTCACCTGCCTGTGCAGAAGAAGGGTGTGCACGAGGACCGGGCGGGAGGCGCGGGGCGGGCAATGAAGGCTCTGGCGCATGCCGCGGATGTGAGAGCTCACCGTGTCGAGAGACAGATGTTCCTTGGTGGCGATCTCGTTGTTGGACAGGCCCTGGACCAAGTGCTCGGCGATCCGTTTCTGGGCGGGGGGGAGGGGTTTGACGGGGGCTGTGGTGGTCATCGGGCTGGTCCTGGTCAGTTGGTGGTCACTGCGGGGGGGCGAAGCCAAACGGGGGGCTGCTGGTGGCCGTTGCTGATCAGGGAGCCGAGCGGCTTCAGCCGGGGGGCCG
>NZ_LGDE01000456.1 GCF_001279725.1 Streptomyces sp. WM4235
CGCCCGCGGCGCCCGGGCCCGCCATACCCCGGCCGACGCCCTCGCCCGGCTCGCCCGCCACCCCGACGTAGAGATCCGCAGGCTGGTCGCCACCCGGCCCGACCTGGGACCGGAGGCGGCGGCGGAACTGAGGCAGGATCCGGACGAGGACGTGCGGATGCGTGCCCGCCTCCAGCCCTCCATCCGTACCTGGGCCGAATTCGAGGCAGTCCAGAGTGTGGTCGATCACGGTCGCGACTGCACCTGCCCGATCACGGAGCCGGCCACCGAGCCGTCGCCCGACTGGTACGCCGCCTGCGCGGCGTCAGAGCAACCGGTGCTCCGCCGGGTTGCGGCGCGCTGGCCCGGCCTGCCCGCGAAGCTCGTCGGGACACTGGCGCTGGACGATGACGAGGAGGTACGGATCCAGCTGGCCTGCCACCCCCCGCTGGCTCCGCCGCACCTCCTTCTGGACGTCTTCGTGACCCGCCCGGCCCACCGTCCGCACCTGCTGACCCTTCCCGCGTTTCCCCGCACCGGCCGGACCCACCTCATCGGCCACCCGGACCCCGAGGTACGCGCCCTGGCCGCGGCCGACGCCACCCTGCCCGAACCTCCGCTGGAAGACCCCGACGATGCGGTACGCCGGGCAGCCGCCGCCAACCCGACCCTGACACCGGAAACCCTGGAAACCCTCCTCACCGACCTGCGCACCGCAGAGGGCGCCGCGACCAACCCGTCCCTCCCCGTCCCCCGCATGCACGCACTCCTCGACCACTGCCTGAACGGCGCCGCCACCCCGCCGACTGCGGCCCGACGCTGAGAGACGACACCCACGTGGCGATCACGGGCATGGCAATCGCCGTCGGCCATCGACTGACGCCAACACGCCGGGCAAGTGTTTCCATAACTCGGTTCTGGCACACATCCCGTGAGGACGATCAACGGCGTTCTGCCACGCTGACGTCGCGTCATCTGGGACCGTGGTGCGGGGTGATGACCTCTGGCCTCCTCCGGCGTTCCCGTGACCCGCGCGTCGCACACCACCTGGCGGGTCAGGGCGGACTCGACGTCCGAGGGCACGGGGCCGTCACAGCGGTCGCCCTCGACCGGTACACAGCCCACCGCGACGGAGGGAGCGACGACGCCTGCGGCCTTCGAAAGCGACCACGGAGCGTTCCCGGCCCTCGTTTCGGACCGGGCGCGAAATTCGATTCACCCGCTACCCGTAGGCGCCCTAGCGTGGCCCCATGCTCCAGATACCGTCACGGGTCGAACTGCACCCGCTCACCCTCTCCGACCAGGACGAGTTCTGTACCCTCGTCCGGGCCAGTTCCGAACTGCACCTGCCGTGGATGCGACTGCCGACGAACGCGCAGGAGTTCCTGGACTGGATGCGCCGTTTCGACGACGGCTCCAACCAGGGCTTCCTGGTCCGCGTGCGCGACACGGGTGCGGCCGCCGGCACGGTCAACATCAACTCGATCATCCGGGGGCGCTACCAGGGCGCGTCCCTCGGTTACGCGGCCTTCGCCCCGTCGGCAGGGCAGGGGTACATGACCGAAGGGGTCGCCGCCACGATGCGGTACGCGTTCACCGATCTGCGGCTCCACCGGCTGGAGGCCGGCATCCAGCCGGCGAACAAGGCATCTCTGGCCATCGTCCAACGGCTTGGCTTCCGGTACGAGGGGCTTACGCCCGCCTACCTCTACATCGACGGCGCCTGGCGGGACCACGAACGCTGGTCCATCACCGCACCGAACCCCTGGACACCCGATCCGTCCCTTCCCGAGGTCTGAGAGCAAACGCACACGAGGCGCACGGCAACCACGCCGGAGGGCGTGGACGTCTCCACGGGTGCCCTGGCACGGGCAGAACAGACAGCGAGCGGCCTCGGCGTTCAAGAGTCGCCCGGTCCACGGGATTCCCAAGGCCCCCCCGCCACCGGGTGTGCGGCGTTCGGGGACATGAGCGTGGCCGCTTGACCGGTCGGGCCTCGGCCCGCAGAGTCGGGATGCGGCGCCGTGAGAGCGCTGTCCGACCCCGCGCCTCGGTTCGCCCGTCTCAAGGCGGCCGATGCCCTGACCTTCCCGGAGTGACTGCGCTGATGGTTCTCGATCTGGTCGTGATCGGTACCGCCATCACGCTGGGACCCTTGCACAACAGCGCGTTCATCCTGCTGCTCTCCTCGCGACGTGGGGTCCACAAGGGCCTGGCGTTCCTCTTGTCGTGGCTCGCCAACCTGGTTGTGGTGATCGCATGCGTGTTGCTGCTGACCGGTGGGAATCCTCCGGCCCGCCACACCACCCCGTCGACCGCCGTTTCGTGTGCGAAACTCGCCATCGGCCTGGGGCTGATGCTTTATGGCGCGAAGCGGCGGCGCCGGCCACCCCGCCCGCATCACCCGCCGCGCTGGACCGCCAGGGTTGACGACGCCTCACTGGCCACGGCCGCCGGGCTGGCCTGGTTGCTCCAGCCCTGGGCGCTGGTCGGGGCCGGCGCCGCCACGGTCGTCGCCGCGGACCTCTCCTCCCTCACGGACTGGCTCGCGCTGACCGGCTACTGCCTGCTGGCCACCCTCAGCCTCGTCGCCATGGAGATGTACAAGGTCTGGGCACCGGCGGCCGCGGAGGCCAGGCTGAACGGCCTGCGAACCTGGACCGAGCAGCACCAGGACCAGCTGATCGTCACGCTCTCCCTGCTCGTCGGCCTGTGGCTGACGGTGCGGAGCGTCTACGAGCTGGTTGTCTGATGTCGCGCCCTTCTCGTCCGCGACCGGGCTGCCCGGACGTGCGCGGTCGACCGGGCTGGGCTGGGACCACGTTCGGAAGGTCCCACAACGCCCGCTCAATCGAAGTCAGTTCTCCTCGATGCCATCGACCCGGTCCCAGAACGGCCGTGCAGGTCAAGCATCTCGCCGACCGGACCCAGATAGTCCCACCGTGCCGATGATGAGGGTGCCGGCGACGTCGTAGTGGCTGCGGACAGGACTGGACACGCACCGCCCTGTCGTAACAGAATCAGTTGCAACGGGATCGACATCGGTCGCATCCAGGCAACGGGAGGTTCCATGAGTGCGAGCAGTCGCATGACCGCGGCCACGCACACGTTGACCTGGATGGCGCTCGTCTGCCCCAAGCGGGTCGACGGCATCGTGACGTCCGATCAGATCGCCGACAGCGTCAACACCAACCCCGTCGTCATCCGCCGCATCCTCGGCAGCCTGCGCGACGCGGGCCTGGTCGTCTCGCAGCGCGGCCAGGGTGCGGGCTGGAGGCTGGCTCGCACCCCGGAGTCGATCACGCTGAGGGATGTCTACCTGGCCGTTGAGCCCGATCCGCTCATCGCGCTGCACGCCGCGACTCCCAACCAGAAGTGCCCCGTCGGACGCGGCATCCCGCCTGTGTTGCGGGAGACGTACAGCCGCGCGGAGGAGTCGATGAAGGCCGAACTGGCCGCGGTCACCGTCGCCGAGGTACTGAGGGAGACGGTTGCCTGAAGCCAGGACCCCGCACTCCCGTCCCACCCGGCTGGTCCGCATGGACCGGCCTTTCTTCGGACCACTGTCGTAACCATCTCTGTTACATCCAAAGCCTTGGAGGTCCTTCCGTCGTGTACCGATCACTTGTGGTCCTTGCCACCGCGATGTTCGCCATAGGAACCGACAGCTTCGTCATCGCCGGCATCCTGCCGGATGCCGCGGACTCCCTCGATGTCCCCGTCGGCACCGCCGGCTGGCTGCTCACCGCCTACGCCTTGACCTACGCCGTGCTCGGTCCGGTCATGGCCGCCCTCACCGCGCGCCTGCCGCGCCGCACCCTGTTTCTCGCCGGGTTCGCGATCTTCACCGCGGGCAACCTCGTGACGGCCTTCGTCCCCGTCTTCGCCGTGGCCCTGGCCTCTCGGGCGGTCGCCGGGCTCGGCGGCGCCATGATCACCCCCGCCGCCGTCGCCGCAGCCGCCGCGCTCGCCCCACCGGAGCGTCGCGGCCGTGCCATCGCCACCGTCATGACGGGCCTCAGCGCCGCGACCGCACTCGGTGCGCCCATCGGCACGGCGCTCGGCAGCCTCACCGGCGATTGGCGTGCCACCATGTGGTTCGTCTCCGCTCTCGGAGTGTCAGCCGCCCTGGGTATCGCCCTGTTCCTGCCTTCGATCCCCACACCCCCGGCGGTCCCGTTGCGCACGCGTGTCCCCCCGCTCGCCGACCGCCGTATCGGTCTGGTCCTGCTGACCACTCTCCTCGCCTACACCGGCCTGTACACCGTCTACTCCTTCATCGGCGAAAGCCTCGACCGCGCCACCGGCGGCAGCGGCACAACCCTCGCCGCCCTGCTGTTCGTGTGGGGCCTGGCGGCCACCGTCGGAACACTCGCCTCGGGCACTCTGGTCGACCGCTTCGGCGATCGCCGCGTCATCAACACCTCGATCACCGTGGCCGCGATCGACTTCGCGCTGCTGCCGTGGGCCAGTGCACACCTTCCCTCCGCCGTCGCGGCGCTCCTCGTATGGGGTGTTTGCGGATGGGGACTTCTCGCGCCTCAGACCCATCGCCTGATCACCGCCATGCCCACGGCAGCACCCCTGCTCACCGGCCTCGCCTCGGCCGCGGTCTACATCGGCGTCTCGGCTGCTCCCCTGGTCGGGCAGGCCGGGATGGCGTGGTTCGGCACACACTGGCTCGGCGCCGTCGGCGCGGCGTTCATCGCACTCGGCCTCGTGGCGGCGGAGTCGGCCCACGCCGTCATCCGCCGACGCGGGACTGACGAGGCTTCCGCGGCACGAGCGCGACCATTGCCGTTGCCGACCGAGTAGCGCACAGCCGACAACACCCGCGGACAGCAAGGACCGAACAACAGTGATCACCACGAAACGCCTCCGACTGCGCCCGCTCACCGACGCCGACACCGATTGGTGGGTACAACTCCACGCCGACAACAAGGTCAACCGATTCGTCGGCGGCTACACCAACCAGCAAGCCGCAGCGCGCCTGCGCGACATCCACCGGCAGTGGACCCGGCGCGGCCACGGGCTGTGCGCCGTCGAACTGAAAAGCACCGGCCTGGCGATGGGACGCTGCGGCCTGAACTGGTGGGAGCAGTTCGGCGAGACCGAGATCGGCTGGACCTTCGCCCGCACGCACTGGGGACGGGGCTACGCGACCGAAGCAGCCCAAGCCGTTCTCACCTGGGGTTTCGGCCCGCTGAGGCTGGAACGGATCACCGCCATGATCCACCACGGCAACACGGCCTCAGCCGCAGTCGCCCAGCGCCTCGGATTCGCGCCACTACGCGAGGACACCGTCCTCGGCCGACCGTGCACGGTCTATGCCCTGGACCGAGACGACTTCCCCTCTCCCTGAACGCCGCCCAAACAACGGCCCTCACTCAGTCACCGCGCCGGAAGCCGACCCACTGAGAGAGTCTGACGACGACTGCGAGTGATCCTCGGTGAGTTCACCGTCTCGTCCATGGTTCTCGGCGAGTGCGGTGGCACTGGCACCTTCACCGGCGTGTCGAAGCTGACCGTACACATCGTCGATCGGACCCCTGGCAACCTGACCTGTTCCCTGGAGAAACCCAGTGGGGCGGCGGGCCATTCGGGCGGCGCGCATGCCGATGCAGCAGACACCGGTGCCGTCCTGGAGAGCGGAGAACACCACAGGCATCCAGTCCTCGACGAAGGGACCGGCACCCGCCCCGGCGAATACCGTTTCCGAGATCGGGACCAGTCGCATCTCCATCGCCGGGGAGAGCCCTGCCATCCCGTCGACGAAGGCGTACACCAGGTGTCCTTCGGCGTCGCGTTCGGAGACGGTGATGGCGACACCCTCGCGCCGGTGTGTACCGGTGAAGGGTGTGATGTCCACGGCGGGCGGCCGGGCCGCGGGAGCGAAGGGCGCGGGCATCCCTACGCCGGCCAGTTCGTCGAGGAGCTCGTGCAGGAGGTCCGTGCAGAGGAGGCGCGAGCCGCGGCCGTTGGTCAGCAGGACGAAGGCGACCTCCGACTCCGGGACGACGCGCAGGAATCCGTACTGGCCGATGGTGGCGCCGTCGTGGTCGAAGCCCGGGACGCCGTTCCAGTCGTAGAGCGTCCAGCCCAGCCCAGCCCCCTGCCGTCCTGGTGCCGCTGCCCGCCTCCGTCAGCCGGGGGGATCAACTCGACAACGCGCGTGCCTACGCCGCTCGGCACCCGGAGCGCTGCCGCGTCATCGCCGACGAGCAGCTGACCGACACCGGCGTACGCGTCCAGGCCCGCGCTGCCCTGTCCGTCGTCCCCCGCGGTGGACAGGTCGCCCGTCCCCGTCCGGAGGCCACGGCCGATCGCATCGCCGATCTCGTCCTGCAGACGGCGGACCCGCGCCGGTAGCGCGGGGTCAGTCGTGGTTGCCGTACATGTCGCGGATCTCCGCCTCGCTCTCGCCCCGGTAGAGGACGTGCCAGTGTTGGTGCTTGGACTCCTGGTACATGCCCAGGTTCGTCGTCACCGAGCACGACCCGTACTCCTTCTCCACGCCGGCGGCCACCTCCCGTACCACCGCGACGACCTCGTGCAGCAGGTCCTCGCCGGAGTTGCCGAGATCGGTGAGCGAGGGGACGTGCTCTTTGGGGATCACCACGATGTGCACCGGGTACGAGGGGTTGGTGTGGTGGAAGGCCAGGACCCGTTCGGTCTCCTTCACCCGCTCGATGGGAACCGCGCCGGCCAGCGCCTGATGGCAGTAGAAGTCGGAGACGGTCGCGGTACCGGTCACAGGTACACACCTTCGCTAGGCAGAAAGTTTCGGCAGGTCGCCTGCCCGACGTGGTCGTCGGGCAGGCCCCGACGCCAGCGTAGCGATCAGCCAACTCGTGGCCGAATCGACTCAACACCATTTCCGCGAAGGGGTGTTCGTGGACCGGGGATGGCTCACCCTCCAGGTGAACGGCCGCCGGAAATCCGTGTGGCCGTGGGCGAGGACGGCGGCCTGACGGACCGTGTGCTGCAACGACTCCCGCGCCGTCTTCACGAGGTTGCGGCGGGCGGCCTTCTCGGCCTCGCCGGTGAGCCGAGCGAGCCGTTAGTTCAGGACGGCGTCCAAAATCTCCTCCACCCAGTACCCAAGGCGGTGTCGGCGGCTGCAGAACCGTTTCGGGCGCCGCCACCGGCCGCGCCCGTCGAGCGGCCGACGGCACTGTTTGCAGTGCTTCACACGTATGCGATCCCCCATGACCTGTGACTCTAGCGGCCAACCGGGTTGGCGGCCGCCGGGCCTTGGCCGGCGCCCGCAGGTTCCGACTGTCACACGCGGACTGCGCCCCACGAACCTCGGCAGTGCCCGGGCGTCGCGAAGAATCGACTCTCCGCCTCTTTCGGCGAGAGAACGGCTGTCAAGCACGCTCCGCAGAAGCGAGTTACTCCACGCCTGTCGTCCCGCGAATCCTCCTCGGCCGACGCCTCGCTCGGTGAACAGGAGCGCCCGGTGTCCGTCGAACTTCTACTCGAAAGCAGCGCCGCCCGCCGGCACACCGGGGCCCGGCACCACCTCCGCGGCCCGCGCCCGCATCGGCTCACCCTGGGAGGCGTGCTACCCGGAGAGGCGTGAGGGTGGGGCCGGGGCCGACGGCTGGGCTCCATCGCACGCCTGTCCGCAAGCACCCGTGATGCGCGACCCACCGGATGCGCGTATACGGCCGCAGGAACTTCGAGTCGGCCAGGGCTCGTCCGGAACGGCGCCTCGGCTGCGCCCTCAAGCCCGGGGCTCGCGACTTGCTCATCGCCCGCCCGACGCGGGCCGGCGGAACTCCTGGGGCGTGGCAAGGCCACCCCCGGCGGGGCGATGGCAAGATCTGAGACAACCTCGTCATTGTGGACACGGGTGCGCGGAGGCGAGGATCGGTGCATGCCCGCACCCCACCGTGTCGTCATCGTCGCCTTCCCCGGCGTGGAACTCCTGGACGTCACAGGGCCCGCCGAGGTCTTCTCGGTCGCCTCCCGGGTGACCGACGGCGAACGCCCCCGTTACACCGTTGAGATCGCGTCGGCGAACGGGGGCGCCGTGGCCACTTCCAGTGGCGTCCGGCTGCTCGCGGACCTGCGCCTCGACGAGTTGGCCGGCCGTGTCGACACCCTGCTGGTGTCCGGCGCGGTCGTCCACCCGAAGGAGGGCGGGAGCCGGGCCGTCGTCGATCCCGTGGTCACCGACTGGCTTCGTACGGCGGTGCCTCGGGCGGGCCGCACCGGATCGGTGTGCGCCGGCGCCCACCTCCTTGCGGCCGCGGGCCTGCTGAACGGTCGGTCCGCCACAACGCACTGGCTCACCTCGGCGCAACTGGCCGCCGAGTACCCGGAAATCAGCGTGGACCCCGATTCGATCTTCGTCCGCTCCGGCTCTGTGTGGACCTGCGCAGGAATCACCTCGGGGATGGACATGGCGCTGGCGATGGTCGCCGAGGACCACGGACACGCCTTGGCGCTCGCGACCGCCCGCGTGATGGTGATGTACGTCAAACGCTCCGGCGGTCAGAGCCAGTTCAGCGTGCCGCTCTCCGTCCAGGAACCGACCTGCGACCGCATCGGCGAACTGCGCCAGTGGATCACGGAACACCCCGAAGCGGACCTCTCCGCCGAGGCGCTCGCCCAGCGGGTCAGCCTCAGCCCACGTCATTTCTCACGACTGTTCGCGCAACGCACCGGCACCACGCCCGCCGCGTACGTGGAATCCGCCCGACTGGAGACCGCCCGCCGGCTCCTCGAAGAAGGCGATGCCGGCCTGCCGCAGATCGCCGCCGCCAGCGGGCTCGGTTCCCTCCAGACCCTCCATCGGGTCTTTCAACGTCATCTCGGAACCACGCCGGCCGAATATCGCCGTCGCTTCCGCTGAAGCCCTATCTCTCCCTCTCTCCCTCTCCCCCGCCCCAACGCCCCGTGGACGCCGAGGCATGCCCGCGCGCGGTCCCTGAATGGAAGTCCACCATGTCCCGCACGAAGATCATTCCGATTCCGGTGCTCGGCAAGCACGCGGTCAACGCCTATCTCCTGCTCGGCCGCCGTCCCGTCCTCGTCGACGCCGGAACACCCGGCAGCGGACGCATGATCCGCGACCGGATCGCCGGGCACGGCGTCGACCCCTCCGACCTCGCCCTGATCGTCATCACGCACGGCCACATCGACCACTTCGGCTCCGCGGCTGAGCTCCACCACCTCACCGGCGCCCCGGTCGCCGGCCACGTCGCCGACCTCGAACCCTTCCGCACCGGCCGGGCCCGCATGCCCCATCTGCCGACCGGACCCATGGGCCGCCTGATGAACCGCAACCGCAAGCTGCACGTCCCAGCCGACCCCTTCGAACCCGGGATCCTGGTCGACGGTGAGACCGACCTGACCGACTTCGGGCTCCACGCCCGGATCATGCCCACCCCCGGCCACACCGCGGGCTCCGTCTCCGTCCTCACCGACGACGGCAACCTCGTGGCGGGCGACCTCGTGGCCAACTCCTTCATGGGCCTCATCCCCGGCAAGCCGGCCAACCCGCCCTTCCACGACGACCCCCTGCACAACCTGGCCAGCCTGCGGGCCATGCTCGCCCTCAACCCCACGAAACTGCACGTCGGCCACGGCACCCCACTCGACCCCCAACGCGTCCACCGCTGGGCGGAACGGGAACAGCGGCGCCTGGCCGCTCGGGCGAACCGGGGCCGCCTGCGAACCCGCACCACGAGCTGACACGAGCGATTCGCGCACACTCTGCTCCTCACCGTCCCGGCGCGCGGCATCATGGGCGCGTCAGAACCGCGAAACGTACGTGACCGACCGGGCGGCGACAGCGGATCATCTGGCGGGCCACGTCGCCATCGTCGCCTCGGCTTGCGCCACGGGACGCCCCTGGCGCGCCCATTCACCACCGCTACCGGCGACGCGAGGAACACCTGGACGTCCCCTACGAGCCCGTCCGGCAGGAGGGCGCATACCCGTTCGGGCGCCGGCTTGCCGATCAACGCCGCACCTCCCGGGCCGGGACCTCGGGTGAGGCGGGTTCTTCGCCGGACTGGAAACCCATCGTGATCGTGCGGTTCATCGGCGCCCCCCTGAAAGGCCGCGTGCCGGCCGCGGCCCCGGCCTCAGCGCCCGGCCTGCACGGAACGTCAGCCGCGAGGTCCCTGCGGAACAGTGGCCCCCGGCCCATCCGCGAGGAGGGAGAGGGTCGTGGTGCGCGGGAGGTACCGGGTCACTGCGGCGAGGAGGGCGTTGACCCGGCCGGGGACGACGGTGGGGCGACGGCGTCGGCGCAGGGCGGTGAGGGCGGCGACGACGACCGCCTCGGGGGTCCGGACCAGGGCGGCCGGGATGTCGGAGTGCAGGCCGGGGCGGGTCGCGGTCGGTCCGGGGCAGAGGGCCATCACGTACACCCCGCGCGGCCTTTGCTCGTACCAGAGCGCCTCGGAGAACGACGCGACGAAGGCCTTGGTCGCACTGTAGACGGCTTGGCCGGGTTGCGGGGCGAAGGCCAGGGTGGAGGCGACGTTGACCAGGGCCGCGCCGTGGCGGGCGGTGGCGAGGAAGGCGTGCGCGAGGGCAACGACCGCCTCGCAGTTCAGGCGCAGTGCGGGCAGGGCCTGGTCGAGGGGCGTGTCGGCGAAGGGGCCCGGGCGGGCGAGGCCGGCGTTGTTGATGAGCAGGTCGTATGGGGTGGCCGTCAACGCGTCCGCCACGGTGCGCACCCCGTCGGGGGTGGCGAGGTCGGCCACGAGGTAGTCGTGTTCGCCGTCGGATCCACCGGGGCCGAGTTCGGTCATGAGGGCCCGCAGGTGCCGCTCGGTGCGGGCAACCGCGGTCACGGTGTGGCCCTCGGCGGCCAGTGCGAGGGCGAAGGCGCGGCCGATGCCTTCGGTGGCGCCGGTGATCAGGACGGTCATTTCTCCGCCTTGGGGGCCGTGGCGGGCGAGTAGAGGAAGGAGAAGCGCTCCATCACGTTCTGGCGCTGCGTGTTGTGGAAGGCGGCGATACGCCACGCGCCGTCGGTGTCGCGGACCAGGGTGTACGTCTGGACTTTGGACAGATCGGCGAGACCGGGCTTGCCGCCGGTGTAGTCGTCGCCGCGGCCGGTCAGGACGGCCGCGTCCTTCCCGAGGAAGCGCAGGTCGAGGTAACTCGCGGCGAGCTTGGTGCCCTTGACGAAGTCCTTGAAGAGGGCGCCGTGCGCCTCGGTGATGTCGGCGCGGCCCTGGTAGTGGCTGCCGATGTACGTGGTGTAGGTGCCGTCCTCGGTGAACAGGCGGCCGTACGCCTCCGCGTCACCACGGGCCCAGGCGTCGATGAGGGCGTCGAGGGTGGCACAGATGGCCTCGCCGTCGGCGGTGTTCGCGCCCGCCGGGATGACGTCGGCGCAGTTCTCCTTGCCGGTGCGCCGTATGCCGGAGGTGGTGTCGAGGTAGAGGTACGCGGCGGCGGCGCCGAACGCGAGGACGACGGCGGTGGCGAGGGCGGCGCGCTTGACGGTCTTCTTGTTCACGGGCTTCTTGTTCACGGGAATGCCTCTCGGTCGACGGAACGGTCGGATGACGGCAGCCGCCGCGTTGACTACACTGGCGCAACAACTGCACACGTGCATTATCTGCATGCATGCAGATAAATGGCAAGGGGAAAGGTGACGCGATGACGGAGCAGGAGCAGGGCGACCGGCGGGCGGTCTTCCGGGAGTACGTCGATGCCGTGGGGCTGCACGGCATGGCGGGTGCGGAGGCCGCGGGCCTCCAGGCGTCCGAGTGGTACGCCCTGAGCCGCATCACCCTGGCGGGCGGGCTCACCTCCGGCGAACTCGCGGTCGGGACGGGACTCACCACCGGGGCGACGACACGGCTGATCGACCGGCTGGAGCGCGCCGGGTACGTACGCCGCACCGCGGACCCGGCCGACCGGCGCAAGGTCGTGGTCGAAGCGGTGCCGGACGCGCTGTCGGGCGTCGAGGCGGCGGTGGGCCCGGCCCGCAAGCGGATCGGCGAGGTCCTCGCCGGCTACACGCCGGACCAACTGGACCTGCTCTTCGACTACTTCTCCCGCGCGGCCCCCGCGTTCCGCGAGGCGACGGAGGAGATCCGCGCCTCGACGCAGGAGCGCAAAGGCGGCCGATAGGGGCGGGCCCCATGGCCTGCGATCCGTAGGCCGGGCTCGCGAAGGCGCGCGCACGCCTCGGACCGGTGGCCGCCCTGGCGCTCACCGCGCCAGGGCCCCCGAGCCGCGGTGCTCGCCACCACCCCACCACCCAGGGCCACCGCTGCGCTCCGGGTGGACACTGACGTGAGGTCACACCAGTCGGTCACTTCCGCCCGCACCTCAGATCGGGAACGTCGGCACGTTGAGGGCGGTCAGTTGAGCGCGGCCCAGTTCTGGGTGTTCGCGTTGCCGGCGGGCTTGGCGGTGACGGAAGCGCCGGGGGCGACTGGGGCGCTGTCGAGGGAGTAGCCGGTCGCCGGGTTGGTGATCGTCAGGGTGCCGCTGCTGTTCTGGGTGACCTTCCAGCCCTGGCCCGGATTGGAGGAGTTGACGGCCCGCAGGATGGCGGGGGCGCCGGCGGTGGCGGGTGCGGTCAGCACGAGGTGGTCCGGGCAGCCATCGATGAGCTTCGCCGTGCCGTCCCCGTTCGCGACCAGCGTCCACTGCTGCTTGTTGCGCGTGGCGTCATAGGTGGCGAGGGTGGCCGGGGAGCTGCCGGAGGCGCCGCACTGGTCGGCGCGTTCCAGGGCCAGGCCACCGCCGTTGGTGAGGACGTGGGTGCGGCCGTCGCCCACGATCGTGGGGCCGTAGTTGACGGCGTGGGCGGCCAGGGCGGTGAGCGCGGCGCCGGTGGTGGCCAGCGGCGGGTTGGCGGCGGGCCGCCCGGTCTGGAAGTAGTCGGCGAAGGTGGCGGGCCGGCGCGCGGTCATCACGCTGACGGTCCTGTCCCAGCCTCCGTCGACGTTGTTCCACAGATCCAGCAGCGCGCCGTCAACGTTGCCTTGGACCTGGTCCCCGGTGTGCCAACCGGTGGTGTACGTGAAGTTCTGGCTGCTGCCGTCGGGCCACACGTAGCGGTAGTCCTTCAGGAGGTAGGCGGCTACGGAGTCGGCGAAGCCCTCGGTCCAGGAACAGCTGCCGGAGCTCGCCTGGTCGATGAAGTGCGGGTTGCAGCCGGTGACCGCCGGGAACTGCCCGTTGTAGAGACGGTGCTGGAAGAAGTGGCCGGCCTCGTGGAGCACGGTGTGCTCGGAGTCGGGGTCGGCGGCTGCGAGGTGGACGGTGTTGGCCAGGTCGTAGGACGGGCCATCGGCCGAGTTGGCGGTCCACCGGATGTTCAGTTCGGTGCAGGCATTGCTGTTCGCCTCGTGGGTGGACCAACAGTCGCTGACGGGGTTGTTGCGGGCCCACCACAGGATGTTGATGGTGTCGAATGCATGCCAAGCCCGGGCGTTGGACGCCTTGAGGGTGCCCAGGTCGGCGCCGGCGGCAAGGTCCGTCTTGGTGGGCGAGTCGAACGTGTACACGGCGCCGTTGCCGTCGCTGACCTTCCACAGCTTGGTGCTCTCGGTGCTGAACCGCACCCACATGCTGCTCATCGTGGCGGTGGTGGGGGTGTAGCAGAGGTTGAATCCTCCGTCGGCGACAGCGGTGTACTGGTAGTCGGCGGTGAGCCGGCGCGGAGTGTCGGTGGACTTCTCCTTGCCCCACAGCTGGACGTTCGCGTTGCGGACCGGCTTGGTCAGTGTGGGCTTGCCCCGGCCGGCCTCGGCCGACTGGTAGTCGTACTGAAGCTTGCCGCTCAAGCAGATGGGGGACGCGGCCGCGGCGCTGGGCGCCGTCAGCGGAACGACGGCGGCGGCGAGCAAGGCGGTGCTCATGGCGGCGAAGCCGCGCGGCAGCCGAATTCCGATGGCCACAGGGTTTCCTCTCATGGGGGCGTTTCAAAGCCCTGCCGGTGCGGGCCGAAGCCGTGCGATCCGGGCCGGCCCGTGACGAACGCAGCGAAACTGCGGGCCAACAGGTGACCTTGCCAAGTCGCCCTGGACCAGCGGGGTTTCGACGCACTGCCAGTCTTCCACCGTCCGCCTCGTCAACTTGCCCGCTCCAGATGGTGCGGCGGGCTGCCGCCGATGGAGCGGTTGCGGGAGCTGCCCAGTCCGCGTCGGCGGCACGGCGTGTTTCACCCGTTCGTGGGGTGGCGGACTCCGACAGCTCCCCCGGCAGCCCAGTACCGGGTCGGCGGCCTCGTCGATCGCCCCCCGTCGGCGGAAACGGGCGAAGGCGCGTCCCCACTGCGGCGGCTTAGCGTGAAGAGGACGGCGGGGCCGGGTCCACAGCCCCTCTTCCGACGCCGCGGCCTCGTAGCCTCCCTTTGCGAGGCGCCCTCGGCCGGCCGGGCGGGCAGGGGGCAGCGGGCAGGCGGCCATCGACCAGTGGCTCGCGGGCAGCCCCAGCACTCGCTACGAGCCACGCGACTTCCTCGTCTGGGCGGCCCGGCGCGGCCACAGCCGCGACCTCCTGGTGCCACATCACACCAAGGCCGAACCGCAGGGCTCGACGACGACTCGCACTGCTGCGGGGATCTGTGCGGACACTGCATGCAAGCCCGCGCAACGGAGGAGGACGGGCCCGAGAGCGTGCGACGCGCCGGCCTTCGGCCGACGTATAACATGGACATGCCCAGCGAGCAGCCCGGACGACGATCAGTACCACGATCGAGCGATCACGAACGAAGAGAAGTCGGACTTAACGACCACTGAAGATGGTGCAATGGCCGCGGGCCATGGCGTAGACCCGCTCGTTGGCGGGCGATGTTCGACCAGGCCATGGCCCGCATAGCAGGCCGGTTCCGGCGGGTCGAGCCTAGAGCGACAGCGCGGGCGTTCGTACTCGTACTGCTGTCCGGCGTCGAGCGCAAGAACTGCTGGCAGCTGGCTGAGGAAGCCGGCCATTCCCGCCCCGGCGCGATGCAGCGGCTGCTGCGAAACGCGAGCTGGGATACCGACGAGGTACGCGACGATGTCGACGAGAGTCCGGCGTATTCGGTGTCGAAGGCCGCGGCAATGCCCGGCCTGCTGACGGCTTCGCGGAAGGCCGCGGTGGCCCGGCCGAGTGCGAGCTGCTTCTCTTCCTCGATGGCCAGTTCGGCCAGGTAGGCACGGACGCTCTTGCCGTGAGCGGCCGCGAGGGTGGCGAGGCGGTCTCGGGTCTCGGGTCTCGGGTCTCGGAGCCGATCTTCACGGTTGCATCTGCCATGCCCCGAGTAGGCACCCATGAATACCATCTGAATGCCCCGCGATGGCCCGTCACCGGCGGCCGACGTTCGCCGACCGGCAGGGGGGATGCCTTGAGTCGGTGCGGCCGGTGATGAGGACCATCGGATCGGCCGCTCCTGGGCGTCAGGACCGACTGCCACGGGGTGTGGAGGGGCGTCACGTCGCGCACGACACGGCTGGCGACCGGCTGACCGGCCGACCTCTCAGGCTCCCGGTCCGCTCGGTCTCTCGGTGGTGGCGGTGGCGGAGTCCTCGGTGTAGTAGCGCCGCAGGAGTTCCCGCTCGGCATCCCGGTGCGGGTACTTGAAGAAGATCAACAGTGCACCCAGGGCGATGGCGCCCAGGCCGACGGTGTACGCCCAGTCGTCGCCGTGGAGGAACGACTGGCGTGCTGCCGCGACGATCTGGTGAGCGTACTCGGGGTGCTGCTGGGCGACCTGCCCGGCAGAGGCGAACGACTTCGTCAGCTCGCTCTGGACCTGGTCCGACACCTCCTTGCTCTCGGGAGAAGCGGTGATCGCCGCGCTGAAGGCCGAGGCGTAGCCGGCGATGAGGAGCACGCCCATGACGGACTGCATGATGGCCCCGCCGAGGTCCCGTTGCAGGTCCGCGGTGCCCGAGGCCATGCCGGCCCGTCGCACGGGCACAGATCCGGTCAGCGAGTGCGATGCGGGCGTCCCGGCGAAGCCGGCGCCGATGCCGATGAAGACGTAAGCGAGGCCGATCTGCCAGTAGCTGCTGTCCTCGTCCCAGAACAGCAGCATCCAGGCGAAGGCGAGGAAGAGGAACACGTAGCCGGTCAGCAGGGTCGTACGGGCGCCGTGTGTCTCGACCAGCTTCGCGGACCGCGGTGCCACGAGCACCATCATCACGACGAGGGGGAGGATGGCGGCGCCGGCTTCGACGGCGTCGTACTCGAGCACATTCTGCAGGTACTGCATGCTGATGAACGCCGACCCCATCATGGAGCCGAACACGATGATTCCCGCGCATGCGGCGACCCAGAACGTGCGCCGGCCGGCGATGTGGAGGTCGTACAGCGGGTTGGGTGCCCGACGCTGGCGCCAGATGAACGCCACCCCGGCGGCGAGGGCGACCACGACGAGGCCGACGGCCAGTGCCCCCTGGTTGGGGACGACGGCGAAGTTGATTCCCAGCACCAGTCCCGCGATCAGGAGGACGGACAGGACGCCGCCGAGGTTGTCCACCGGTTCGGCCGACTCGTTGGCGTGCGCGGGGATGAACAGCAGGGCCATGACCAGCGCGACCGCGGCGAGGGGCAGGGTGACCAGGAAGACCGACCCCCAGTAGAAGTGTTGGAGCAGCGCGCCCGCGATCACCGGCCCGAGCATGGAGATGCCGCCGCCCAGGGCCGACCACAGCGCGATCGACTTCGTCCGCCCCGGCCCCGCCCACAGGGCCGTGATCAGCGCCAGGGTCGTCGGGTAGGCCATGCCTGCCGAGACTCCGCCGAGGATCCGGGCCAGCACGAGGACGGTGTCGTTCGGCGCGTACGCCGCGAGCAGGCAGGCGGGAATGGACAGAGCGATACCGAGGAGCAGCAGCAGCTTGCGCCCGTGACGGTCGCCGACCGCACCCAGATAGAGCACCGATGCGGCCAGGCCGAGGGAGTACCCCACGGCGCCCATGTTCAGGGCGGTCTGGGAGGAGTCGAAGGCCTTCCCGATCGCGGGCAGCGCCACGTTGGCCACAGACAGGTTCAAGTTGGCCACCGCGGCAACGATGATCAAGGACGCCAGAACGAGCGGCGCCCGCGCCGGGGCCTCACGCGGAACGTCGATGCGAGGCGCGCCGTTTTTCGACATGGAACCTCCGGGGCGAAGTGGGGCTTCGCGAGAGTCTTGCCTGATCCACCGTGCCGCACATCGCCCCATTGGGATGACACGCCACCGTCGCCGGCTCGGTCGGCTCGCCGCGGGGCGATCTCGGCGAGCACGTCCCCGAATCGATCGCGCAGCCGCACTCCGCGCTGCCCGCCGTGTTCGCCGCCGCCGAGCCCGCCCCGCTCAAAGCGACTCTGGACGCGGTGTGGCGGGCACTGCAGACGTACGGAGAGAATGGCGGGACAGGATTTGATGGCTCCTGGGTAGGCAGGCCGAGCACTTGGTAGGTCCGAGACGACGGTGCAGGCCGTCCGGACATCGAGTCCGCCCGCGGCTCGGTCCTGCGCCCCTTCCGTGACCCCGTCGCCGCCGAGGACGGCGAGGTCGAGGAAGGCCCATGCCCCGGCCGATGTCGTGGCCGGGGCCTGGGGGTGGCTCAGTCGACCTGGTTGTTGGCCTCCTTGGGCAGGCAGAACATCAGGGCCCACATCAGGGCGAGGAGGCTACCGACCCACCACAGCACGGTGATGAACGCGTCGCGGTTGAGTCCGGCGTCGGGCGAGCCGCCGGTGGTGGCGAAGAACACCAGGGCGGTCAGCGCGGTGCCGAGGGCGATGCCCAGGTGAATCGCGGTGTTGAACAGACCCGAGGCGGCTCCGGCGTCCTCGTGCGGGACCCGGGCCAGCGACAAGTCGGCGAGCGGGCCGCCGACCATGCCGAGGCCGAACCCGATCAGTACCACCGGAGCGGTCATCGCCGGCAGGGTCAGGTCCGCCTGGCCTCCGGCGGCCTGAAGTCCGTAGGCGACCATCGCAGCGGACGCGATGAGGGCTCCGGCCTGGGGAAGGCGGCGGGCGAAGCGCCCGCCGCTCTTCGCCGCGAGCGTCGCGCCGGCCAGCTCTCCGAGGGAGAGCAGCACGAAGGCCAGGGCCGCGTGGAAGGGGCTCATGCCCAGGCCGCGCTGGAGGTAGAGGGTCCAGGTCATGAAGAACAGCCCGCAGAGAAGGCCGTGCATCAGCTGAGCGGCCATGCCGCCGGAGAACTGCCTGCCTTGGAAGAGGGACAGGGGCACAAGGGGTGCGTTGTCCTGCTTGCGCTGCTGGTGGCGGAGGAAGACGCCCAGCGCAAGGAGGCCGGTGGCGAGCAGGGCGAAGCACCACAGCGGCCAGTGATGAAGGTGCCCCTCGGTGAGCGGGAAGACGATCAGGACGATGGCCAGTGCGGACAGCAACATGCCGGTGAGGTCGAGCCGGTCGGCCTTGCGGACGGTCGACTCGGGGATGAACCGGCGTCCCAGGAGGAGCACGGCGAGGCCAACGGGCACGTTGACCAGGAAGATCGGCCGCCAGGACAGCCCGAACAGGTCGGCCTCGGTGAGCAGGCCGCCCATCACCGGGCCCAGGACGTTGGCGAGGGACATGACGGCCCCGTACAGGCCGAACACTTTGCTGCGGTTCTGCCCCTCGAAGGTGACATGCAGGGTGGCCAGGATCTGCGGGATCATCAGGGCGACTCCGACGCCCTGGAGCCCGCGGGAGCCGATCAGCACGCCCGGCCCGGCAGCGAGGCCGCACAGCAGCGAAGCAGCGGTGAACACGACGGTGCCGATGAGGAGGATCCTGCGCCGGCCGTAGCGGTCGCCGAGGCGCCCGCCGGTGATCAGCCCGACGGCGACGGGCAGTGAATAGCCGGTGGTCAGCCATTGCACCGCGTCCGGCCCGGCGCCGGTCGACTCCTGGATCGCGGGCAGGGCGGTCAGGACGACCGACTGGTCGATCATGTCCATCAGCTCGGCGCCCAAGAGCACCAGAAGGGCGATCCAGGCCCCCACAGCCATCTTCGACGGTCCAGGTGTGGGGTGGGTTGGGGGCTCGGTGGTGTGCTGCGGCTCGTTGTCGAGCGCGGAGGAAGACACGACGGGGAACTCCTGATCCAAAGGAATCGGGGAGCCCTGCCGACGGCCGCACCGGGGCCGGAGAACACGAAACCCGGGGCAGACGGCAGAGCTGCACCCGGGAAGGAAGACTGCGGGGAAGGGTGACGCAACTCAGGCCAGCGCGACGTCCGCCCCCGGACACGTGCGACGAAACAGCACGTGAGGAACACGGACGACTACATGGCCTGGTTGATAGGACGTCACCTCGAGATCGCTACAGAAGGAACAGGGAATCCGGTCACTGCCACCGACACCTCGGCACAGGAACGGGTCCACCATATGACGCCCCCGGGCCCCGACGCACACCAGATAACGGACCCACTACTGTCGACCCACGGGCCAAGGGACGCGTTGCGGATTCCCGCATGGACCGGTGTCCGGGCCGCGAGGGTGGCGGAGGTGCGGGCGCGGGCTGCCGGCGAGCGCGCCCGTCCACCACCGGCGGCCGATGCCGGGCCTCGTCCGCGTCCGCGTCCGCGCCGCAATGATCTGGATCGCCGACCTCCTGCACGTCGATGTCCGATCGCGACATCACACAGGCACTGAGGCAGTTCATATGGTTTCAAAGCAAACCGCACTAAATGCCGTAGGACTCACTTGCGTCCCTTGGTGCATCCCCGGCGGGGACGATCCGTAGACCGACCGCGCCCTACTTCGCCGCCCCCCGCCCGAACGAGATCTCCACCCGCCGGTTCTTCTTCCGGCCCTCCTCGGTGGAGTTGTCCGCGATGGGGTCGTCCTCGCTCCTGCCGGCCACCTCGTAGGCGATCCCGGATCCACCCAACTCCGCGGCGAGCGACGCGTGTACGGCCTCGGCACGCTTCGTGGAGAGGGTCTTGCCGTGGGCGTACGTTCCCAGGTTGTCGGTGAAGCCGCGGACCGTGACCTTCCGCGGACCGTTCTCCCTGATCTCCTTGGCGACCTCGGCGATCCGGGCGGCGGCTCGGCCGCTCAGCTCCGCGCTGTCCTTGGCGAAGAGGACCTCGGATTGGAGTGTCAGCTTGATGTCGTCATTCGATTCCTCGCGCCCCGAGTCGCCGGACAGGTCTCCGGAGACCGAGAGGATGTCGACCACCACCGGAGGGGCCAGCTTCGCGCCCTTCTTCAGCTCCAGGACCTCGGCGTGCGGATCGACCGGGACGGGTGGCGGCTCGGGCGAGGCACTGGGCGAGGGGTCGGCACGGGCCGCAGGGGCGTCGTAGAGACCGAGGAGAGTGGTCAGGCATACGGCGGTGAGTGCGCAGGCCGCGAGCCGGGGGGCAGGGGGGCGCCCCGTCGTCGCCGGCCTCACTGCGCGACCGTGATCTTGACAGGGGCGGTGCCGAAGGTCGGCATGGCGAAGTCGACCTCCGTGGTGCCCTCCGGCGGCGCCGGGAACTGGACGAACACCGGGGCCGTGTCGCCGGGCTGGAAGACCGTGTGGAACTGGTTGCACAGGCAGTTGCCCTGCGTGTCCCGTAGCGGGTAGTAGCGCTTCTTGCCCTTGAGGTCCGCCAGGGAGGCACCCGACGAGGAGTAGCCGTTCTTCAGCGACAGATCGTTGCCGCCGGTCCACTGGTTGGTGTTCAACGCTGCCTTGCCGTCGTTGCGCATCTCGCCGCGAACGGTCACCACACCGCCCTCGTACCGCTGCACGGAGTCGATGGTGAGCACCGCGCCGTTCGCGCCCTTCATCTCCATACCCTTGCCCTTGGGGCCCGCGGCGGCCGGCTCTTCGGCGGCCGGCTTCTTGCCGTCCGGCGCACCACCCGAGTCACCCCCCCCGCACCCGCTCAGCGAAAGCGTTACGACCGCAACGAGGCTGATGGCGGCCACCTTCGCCCCGACTTGCGCCATTCCATGCCAACTTCGGTGCCCAAGAGCGGTCTGATCCTGTATCTCGCGCATCATGCTTCCCCCTGGTTCCCGTCCACTGCAACGCGTTGCACAGTAGCGCATGCGAACCCTGCACCCCAGTGACATGCATCGCACACATCAAACTCAACAGAAGTCCAGGAGAAGCCTTCTCCCTCTGGGCGTACGGAAACTGACCTGGTGTCCGGTAGCCGCGGTGTCAGTGCGGGGCGACAGCGGCCCCGAATTCGGTACTCGTCTTGAGCTTGTGGCAGCCCCGGCACAGCACTTGAAGAGTGCCGTCCGCGTCCGTCCCGCCGAGGGCGAGGGGCTTCGTGTGGTCCACATCCACAGGGATGTTGCCACGGCGATGAAACGGATGGGCTCCACATGGAGCCTGCGCCGGGCTGTTGGCGGAGCGGGGCCTTCCCGGCGCCGGACGCATGACACCTGTCACGCGGTATGTGTGACCCGGAGCCCTGCCACGCATACCCGTGCCCCGGCCAGACTGGCGGTCAACACAGCTACCGCAGGGGCGACATGAACATCCTGAGCAAGAAGACCGTACTGGGCGAAGCGACCGACATCAGCGGCCTGGTACCCGCCGACTACCGGCTCCCGGTCTGGTTCTTCGCGTTCGAAGGCGTCCTCGCTGCCGCCTTCGACATCCTCAAGGCCTTCCCCGCGGCATGGCCCGTGCTGGTGCTCCTGCTCGCCGCGAACATCACCATCTCGCTTACCCTCATGCGCAAGCGCATCAAGCTCGCCAAAGCACTGTGGCGCGGCAAGGAGACCCGCAAGGTCGCCCTCGCGCTCATCGCCCTTCGGATCGGAGGCCACTTCGCCCTGAACGCCTTGGGGCTGGCCGTCACCTCCACCCTCGGCCACGTGCTCTTCGCCCTCGTCATGGCCGCCGCCACGATCGGCCTGCTCGCCTACTCGCAAGCGGCCGCGCTCCGCGCCCTCACCACCACCGCTGCCACACCGCACTCGACGGGCACCCACGCATCAGCCGTGTGAACAACGCTCCGGGCCAACACCCAGGACATCGTCGACAACCCGCACCGCCTGAATGTCGTGGCCATGAGCCAGGCGATGCAGGCGCGCACCCCGCACCGGGCCGGTTCGGGGTGGCAGCCGGTGCGCATCACGGCCGTTTCGTGCGCACCGTCGATGTCGGTGAGCCCTCCGCAGGCTCGCTCGTCGCCGTGCGGGGCGATGCCGCAGTCGTGCACGTCGATCCCGCACGGCGCCCCTGGCCCGAAAAGCTCCCTGGGCTGGTGGCGGGCAGGCTGCGGGGTCTCGGAGAGGGTGGCTTGTGGTGAAATGTGACCTGTCCGGCGCCGCCGCGGCGCGGATCGTCGCGTATCCGGGATGAAGCCCCGGGCCGGCATCGAGCAGTAAGGGGTCGCTGTGACCGCAGGAGAGCCGGACGACGGGCAGGCCTCCGATCTTCCCGTGGGCGGGATCCGGCGGGGTGAGGCGATGACTTTGGCGGGGACGTTGGAGGCGGCTGAGGCCGCGGCTCCCGTGGAGTCGCTCGACGTGGTCGCGCGCATGCTCAAGGAGCACCTCGGAGCCGCTTCGGTGTCCTTCCTGATCACTGACTTCACCGGCCGTTCGGTCGTACGGCTGGGCGCCGCGGGCAGCGTCGAGACCGGTGAGCCGGCCCGGCGGATCCCGCTGCGGGGCACCCTGTACGACGACGTGATCCGCAGCCAGCGGCCGAGGGTCGAGGACAGGGGGGAGCATCAGTCGGTGCGGGTCGTCGCCCCGGTGACCAACCGCGGGGACGCCATCGGGCTCCTCGAACTGTTCCTGCCCGCGGCACCGGACGCTCAGGTGATGCGGGAGATCGGCGAGACCGCGCACGCGTTGGCGTACATCGTCATCGCGAACCGGTCCCACACCGATGTGTACCAGTGGGGCCGCCGCACCGAGCCGCTGAGCCTGGCCGCGGAGATCCAGCACCGTCTGCTCCCGGCTTCGCTGGCGTGTGAGGCGGCACAGTTCGCGGTCGCCGGGGCGTTGGAACCCGCCGACCACGTGGGGGGTGACACCTTCGACTACGTGCTCGACCGGGACACGGTCCAGCTCTCCGTGACCGACGCCATGGGTCACGACGTCGACGCCGCATTGCTGGCCACCCTGGTGGTCGGCGCCCTGCGGCGGGCACGGCGGGCGGGTGCCGGCCTCGCGGAACAGGCCCACCAGGCCGACCAGGCCATGCGCGACCACGGCCGCGGGGGCTACGTCACCGGCCAACTGCTGCGCATCAGCCTGCTCGACGGCCGGACCGAGTTCGTCAACGCCGGGCACCCCTGGCCGCTGCGCATGCGCGACGGGCGAGTACAGGAGATCGTTCCCAAGGTCGATCCGCCCCTCGGCCTCAGCCTCCAGGCCTCGCGGGACAACATCTACCGGGTGCAGTCGCTGGACCTGCGACCGGGTGACCGGCTGGTGATGCTGACGGACGGCATGCTGGAGCGCAACGCCGAGAGCCTCGATCTGTCGGACCTGATCATCCGTACCCGCGTGCTGCATCCGCGCGAAGCCGCCCGCGCCCTCATCGGGGCGATCGTCGATGCCGTCCAAGGGCGTCTGGACGACGACGCGACCGTCATGTGCCTGGACTGGCACGGCGTCGGCAACTCCCGGCGTGACGCCGCCACCGGCGCCGACCTCACCGACGCCTCACGACCGTCCAAGGACGCGACGGCCCACTGCCGGGCCATGACCCTGGGCTGAGGAACAGGGCCGTCAGGTCGCGGACCCCGACTCGCCCGGCACCCGGTGTGCACGTCCCTCTTCAGACCTCGGACGGCGGATCCGTCGCCGCGGCGGCGTCGCGGTATTCGGCGTTGAGGCGCTGCGCTTCTTCCAGCTGGTCTTCGAGGATGACGATGCGGCAGGCAGCCTCGATCGGGGTGCCCTGGTCGACGAGCTCCCGGGCGCGGGCCGCGATCCGCAGTTGGTAGCGGGAGTAGCGGCGGTGCCCACCCGCGGAGCGAAGCGGTGTGATGAGGCGGGCGTCGCCGATGGCGCGGAGAAAGCCCTGGGTGGTGCCGAGCATCTCGGCCGCCCGGCCCATCGTGTAGGCGGGGTAATCGTCGTCATCGAGACGGCCGCCGAGCGGACCGGTCGGATCTCCTGCTGTCATCGCACCTCTCTGGGGAACGCGTGGAGGGGCCCCGGTGCCTATGGCACCGGGGCCCCGAAGGAACTACTACACCATCTACCGGCCCTGATACTGCGCCGGCCTTCTGTTTCCGCCAACCCGACCGATACACGGTCGGGGATACGGGGATCGCGGTTGCTTGACCGGAGACCACCTCACTCACGATGTCCTGCGGTACCCGGACCCTGTCACCACGTCCGGGCGATCCTGATGGCGCTTCACTCCTCCGTTCATCCCTCAATGGACCAACTACTTGCCAAGCGGGGAACCGCGTACTGCCGGTACTTCTCTCACTCCTGGTCATGCGACCCGCTTGTACTGCATGCGACCTGACCAAGCGCCACACTCTCCGGCAGCCAGCCCCGTCGCCCATCCCGCATCCGCTCTGGCTTGGAACCCCACTGCCGAACCTCCCGATGCGCGCGCCCGCAGCCGACGCCTTCACCGAG
>NZ_LGDE01000457.1 GCF_001279725.1 Streptomyces sp. WM4235
CCTTCGTTTCCGACTCTATCAGACTCTTTCGTGTCCGATTCCCGGTCGAAGCGGGTTTCGCTTTCCAGTTCTTCGCTTTCGCGTTTCCCTTTCCGGCGATTCCAACTCTATCAGACCATTTCCGTGTCGTTTCCGACTCGGATTTGAATTCGATGGCCGTTGGAGGGCCTTTCCCTTTCGGGTGGATCAGACTTTATCAGGTGTTCCTGAGTGTTTGATTCCCACCCGCCCGCACGGGCGGTCGGGCACACGTGTGTGCCTGGGTGCCGTGCGAGGTGGAGACGTAAACGTACTGGAGCGGGGCCCCCGGATGCAAATCCGGTTGCCCCGCTCCGACACGGGCGCTACGACGAGGCTCAGACCTCGACGACGACCGGAAGGATCATCGGGCGGCGGCGGTAGCCGTCCGAGACCCACTTGCCCATGGTGCGGCGGATGAGCTGCTGGATCTGGTGCGGCTCGGCCACGCCGTCGGCGCCGGCGCGCGCGATGGCCTCCTCGATCTTCGGCAGGACCGCGGCGAAGGCCGAGTCCTCGATGCCGGAGCCGCGGGCCTGGATGTTCGGGCCGCTCACGACCTTGCCCGTGGTGCTGTCGACCACCACGTAGACCGAGATGATGCCCTCGTCGCCGAGGATGCGACGGTCCTTGAGCGAGGCCTCGGTGACGTCGCCGACCGAAAGGCCGTCCACGTACACGTAGCCGGCCTGGACCTTGCCCGAGATGCGGGCCTTGCCGTCGATCAGGTCGACGACCACGCCGTCCTCGGCGATGACGATCCGGTCCTTGGGGACACCCGTCATCGCGCCGAGCTCGGCGTTGGCGCGCAGGTGGCGCCACTCGCCGTGGACCGGCATCAGGTTCCGCGGCTTGCAGATGTTGTAGAAGTACAACAGCTCGCCCGCGGAGGCGTGACCGGAGACGTGCACCTTGGCGTTGCCCTTGTGCACGACGTTGGCGCCCCACCGGGTCAGGCCGTTGATCACGCGGTAGACCGCGTTCTCGTTGCCCGGGATGAGGGACGACGCCAGGATCACCGTGTCGCCGGGGACGATCCGGATCTGGTGATCGCGGTTCGCCATCCGGGACAGGGCCGCCATGGGCTCGCCCTGGGAACCCGTGCAGACGAGGACGACCTCGTGGGCCGGCAGGTCGTCGAGGGTCTTCACGTCCACGACCAGGCCCGGCGGGACCTTCAGGTAGCCCAGGTCACGGGCGATGCCCATGTTGCGGACCATCGAACGACCGACGAAGGCGACACGACGGCCGTACTCGTGGGCCGCGTCGAGGATCTGCTGGATGCGGTGCACGTGGCTGGCGAAGCTGGCCACGATGATCCGGTTGTGGGCGTTCGCGAAGACCGTGCGCAGGACGTTGGAGATCTCGCGCTCGGGCGGGACGAAGCCCGGGACCTCGGCGTTCGTCGAGTCCGAGAGGAGGAGGTCGATGCCCTCCTCGCTCAGACGCGCGAAGGCGTGCAGGTCGGTGAGGCGCTTGTCCAGCGGGAGCTGGTCCATCTTGAAGTCGCCGGTGCAGACCACCATGCCGGCGCCGGTGCGGATGGCCACGGCCAGCGCGTCCGGGATGGAGTGGTTGACCGCGATGAACTCGCAGTCGAAGGGGCCCAGGTTCTCGCGCTCGCCTTCCTTCACCTCAAGGGTGTAGGGGCGGATGCGGTGCTCCTGGAGCTTCGCCTCGATCAGGGCGAGCGTCAGCTTGGAACCGATCAGCGGGATGTCCGGCTTCTCCCGGAGGAGGTAGGGGACGGCGCCGATGTGGTCCTCGTGACCGTGCGTGAGCACGATGCCCTCGATGTCGTCGAGGCGATCCCGGATGGACGAGAAGTCCGGCAGGATCAGGTCGATGCCCGGCTGCTCCTCTTCGGGGAAGAGGACGCCGCAGTCGACGATCAGCAGGCGACCGTCGAACTCGAAGACGGTCATGTTGCGGCCGATCTCACCGAGGCCACCCAGGGGGGTGACCCGGAGGCCGCCCTTGGGGAGCTTCGGCGGCGGGCCCAGTTCAGGATGCGGATGGCTCAAAAGTGTCTCCTCACCACACGCGCCACGTACCTCGTAGGCACGTGGCGCGCATGTCATTCGTGCACTTGCTTATGCGGTTTCGGATTGTGCTTGTTCAGTTGTGAAGTCTGTTGTCAGAGCTGTACCCCGCCGGCGGCAAGATCGATCTTGAGCTGCGCCGTCTCTTCGGCGGTCAGCTCGACGAGCGGGAGCCGCAACGGGCCGGCGGGGAGTCCCTGCAGGCCGAGGGCGCCCTTGGTGGTGATGACGCCCTGCGTGCGGAACATGCCGGTGAAGACGGGGAGCAGCTTCTGGTGGATCTCGGTGGCCTTCTGGACGTCGCCGCCCAGGTGGGCGTCGAGCATCGCGCGGAGTTCGGGGGTGACCACGTGGCTGACCACGGAGACGAATCCGACCGCGCCGACCGAAAGGAGGGGCAGGTTCAGCATGTCGTCGCCGGAGTACCAGGCCAGACCGCTCTGGGCGATGGCCCAGCTGGCGCGGCCCAGGTCACCCTTGGCGTCCTTGTTGGCAACGATACGGGGGTGCTCGGCCAGTCGGACGAGGGTTTCGGTGTTGATCGGGACACCGCTGCGGCCGGGGATGTCGTAGAGCATGACGGGCAGCTCGGTGGCGTCCGCGATGGCCGTGAAGTGCCGGTATAGGCCTTCCTGCGGCGGCTTGCTGTAGTACGGCGTCACCGCGAGCAGGCCGTGGGCGCCGGTGCGCTCGGCCTGGCGGGCGAGTTCGAGGGTGTGCCGGGTGTCGTTGGTGCCGATGCCCGCCACCACGTGGGCGCGGTCGCCGACGGCTTCGAGTACGGCTCGTACGAGGTCGTTTTTCTCCGCGTCGGTGGTGGTCGGCGACTCACCGGTGGTGCCGTTGATGATCAGGCCGTCGTTGCCTGCGTCCACCAGGTGGACGGCGAGCCGCTGCGCGCCGTCGAGGTCGAGTGCGCCATCAGCCGTGAACGGCGTGATCATGGCGGTGAGGACCCGCCCGAAGGGGGTCTGCGGAGTCGAGATCGGAGCCATGGGTAACACGCTACTCGCTGCCATGCTCGCGGTGTCCCCTCGGGGGACGTGAACCGAGTGTTGGAGCCCGGCACTGCCTGCTCGGGGGTTCAAGCAGTGCCGGGTCCGTTTGATCAGCCTAGATGAACTTTACGAAACGCCGCAATACGGACACTTGGGACTTGGGCCGCACATCTGTGCGCGGGCATCGCTCCGGCCTTACGGGGCAACGCGACCGTTCGCGTTGTACGCGGCGTACGTGAGCGGCATCAGACCGGCCCAGTGCCGCTCCATCTTCTCGCCGACCATCTCGATCTCCCGCTGCGGGAAGGACGGGGTGGTCGCCAGCTCGTGCTGGGTGCGCAGGCCGAGGAAGTGCATCAGCGAGCGCGCGTTGCAGGTGGCGTACATCGAGGAGAAAAGTCCGACCGGCAGGACCGAACGGGCAACCTCCCGTGCCACGCCCGCCGCCAGCATCTCCTGGTAGGCCTGGTAGGCCTGGACGTACGAGTCCTCCATGACGCGGCCGGTCAGCTCCTGCTGCGCGGCGGTTCCCTCGACGAAGACGTACTTGCCCGGGCGGCCCTCCTGGATCAGCTTGCGATCCGCGTCCGGGACGTAGAAGACCGGCTCCAGCTCCCTGTAGCGGCCCGATTCCTCGTTGTAGGACCAGCCGACGCGGTGCCGCATGAACTCGCGGAACACGAAGATCGGGGCGCTGATGAAGAAGGTCATCGAGTTGTGCTCGAAGGGGCTGCCGTGGCGGTCGCGCATCAGATAGTTGATGAGGCCCTTGGAGCGCTCGGGGTCCTTCTGGAGCTCCTCCAGGGACTGCTCGCCGGCCGTGGAGACACGGGCGGCCCACAGCACGTCGGAGTCGGCGGCGGAGTGCTTCACCAGCTCCACCGTCACGTCACTGCGGAAGCTGGGTTTCAGGTCTGAAGCGGCGTTCTCGCTCACCGGGGGTCCTTCCGAACGGTATTACCTGGGGCGCGCCCACTCTACGGCGCGGGGAACGGCTCGATTCCCAGGCCGGCGCGGTGGCGGGGTCACCCGTACAGCTGACGCCGCGCCATGTGATTCGGCGAATGTTCCGATTCGCGGCACGGATCGGGGACTTCGGACGTCTTACCTGGAGAACGCACCACGTGGCCCGCGGGCCCTGACCGTGAGGAGAGTGCCTCCCATGTTTCGCCGGCGCGAACCCGTCCCCTTCGCCTTCGTCGCCGAGGCCGACCGATTCCGCAGTAACGTCACTCCACCGCCGCGAGAGAGTCTGGCCAAGACCCAGATCGCCGCCCGTACGCTGGTCGGACTGACCGTGGTGGCGGGGCTCGTCGGCTCGCTGCTCTTCGGCATGCCGGCACTGCAGCCGCACAAGGCGCCCCAGAAGTCACAGCAGTCGGAGGCGTCCGAGGGGCGGTAGCCTCACGGGCACAGCCCAACCGAACGTGCATGTGAGTGAGGTCCAGCCGTGCCCCTGCCCTTCTTGACGGCCGACGGCGTCTTCGACGCGCACGAAGAAGAGACACTGCCCCACGACGATCCCGACCGTTGGCGTCGGCCCTACCGTCCCGGCCCCTGGCGGGTCGCCGTCGCGGCGCTGCTGCTGCTGCTCTCCGCCTTCATGCTCCTGGCCACGATGATCGTCGCCTTCGCGGGCACCTGGGGCGGGGCTCTGCTCTCCCTGGCGGCCGCGCTCGCCGTGGTCGGGGCGACCCTGCGCCTGCTGCGCATGGGTGTCTGGGTGAGTCGTACGGGACTGCGTCGGGTGGGGTTCTTCGGAACGCGCTCGGTCGCCTGGAGCAAGATCGACAGCATTCGTACCGTGCAGCAGCCTGTGCGTTGGCTCGGACTGCCGAGGACGGTGCAGGGTCAGGCCCTGACCGCGGCGGCGCGCGACGGCGGCGAACTGCCGGTGCTCCTGACCGACCACAACGCCGATTTCCTGGCCCGGTCCGAGGCTTTCGACCGGGCCGCCGGGATGGTGGAGGCGTGGGCCGACGAGTACCGGCCCGTTCCCGCCTGAGTCGTCGCCGGCGCACGTGGAGCCCGTACGGGGATCAGACCTGTACGGGCTTTCCGTCGTGCAGGGCGATGGCTCGCTGCATGGCCCTGCGGGCCCGCGGGGTGTCGCGGGCGTCGTGGTAGGCCACGGCGAGCCGGAACCAGCTGCGCCAGTCGCCCGGCGCGTCCTCGGTCTCGACCTTGCGGCGCGCGAAGACCTCGTCGGCGGAGTCCCGAAGGATCCGCCCGTACTGGTCCCGCTCCAGCTCGTCCGCCGGCAGGGCGCCCTCGGCCTCCAGCTCGGCGGCGAGCTGGTTGGCCTTGGTGACGAACCGCGTGTTCTTCCAGAGGAACCAGATGCCGATGACCGGCAGGATCAGCACGGAAAGGCCCATGGTGACGGTGAGCCAGGTGCCGTGCTGAATCAGCATCAGGCCCCGGCTGCCGACCAGGACGAAGTAGACGACCAGGACGGCGGCCGTGAGGAAGTAGGTGATCTTCGCGCGCATGGGTACTACTGCCTGCTCATCAGCCGAGGTCGAGGAAGTGTTCCAGGCCGAAGGTGAGGCCCGGGGTCTGCGTCACGCGGCGCGCGCCGAGCAGGATGCCCGGCATGAAGCTGCTGTGGTGCAGGGAATCGTGACGGATGGTGAGGGTCTCCCCCTCGCCGCCGAGGAGCACCTCCTGGTGGGCCAGCAGGCCGCGCAGTCGGATGGCGTGCACGGGCACGCCGTCCACGTCGGCGCCGCGGGCTCCGTCGAGGGCGGTGGCGGTGGCGTCGGGCTGGGCGCCCAGACCGGCTTCGGCGCGGGCGGCCGCGATGAGCTGCGCGGTGCGGGTCGCCGTGCCCGAGGGGGCGTCCACCTTGTTGGGGTGGTGCAGCTCGACGACCTCGACGGACTCGAAGTAGCGGGCGGCCTGGGCGGCGAACTTCATGGTGAGGACGGCGCCGATGGAGAAGTTGGGGGCGATGAGCACCCCGGTCTCCGGGGAGCCTGCGAGCCAGGTGTTCAGCTCGGCCAGGCGCTCCTCGGTCCAGCCGGTGGTGCCGACGACGGCGTGGATGCCGCGGCGGACGCAGAAGTCGAGGTTGTCCATGACGGCGGCGGGGGTGGTCAGCTCGACGACGACCTGGGCGCCGGCGTCGGTCAGTGTCTCCAGCTTGTCCCCGCGGGTGAGCGCGGCGACCAGTTCCATGTCCTCGGCGGCCTCGACGGCCTTGACCGCCTCGGCGCCGATGCGCCCCTGGGCGCCGAGAACCGCGACCCGCAGCTTGCTGCTCATGCTCGTGCTTCCTTCGCTTCCATGTCACAGGGCCGGGTGCCGGCCGGCCGGGGCGGACCGGCACCCGGAAACCCCAGGATCTCAGGCCACCGCTTCGTCGAGGCGGGCGGCCTGCTTCTCCTTCAACGGTCCGATCACGGCGAGGGACGGCTTGTGGGCCAGCACGTCCTGCGCGACGGCCCGGACGTCGTCCGGGGTCACGGCCGCGATCCGGGCCAGCATGTCGTCGACCGACATCTGGTCGCCCCAGCACAGCTCGCTCTTGCCGATCCGGTTCATGATGGCACCGGTGTCCTCCAGGCCGAGGACCGTGGAGCCGGACAGTTGGCCGACGGCCCGCCTGATCTCCTCGTCCGTGAGCCCGTCCGAGGCGACCTTGTCCAGCTCGTCCCGGCAGATCCGCAGCACGTCGTGGACCTGGCTGGGCCGGCAGCCGGCGTACACGCCGAACAGGCCGGTGTCGGCGAAGCCCGAGGTGTACGAGTACACGCTGTAGGCGAGGCCGCGCTTCTCCCGGACCTCCTGGAACAGCCGGGAGGACATGCCGCCGCCGAGGGCCGTGTTCAGCACGCCCAGGGCCCAGCGGCGCTCGTCGGTGCGGGCGAGGCCGGGCATGCCGAGGACCACGTGGGCCTGCTCGGTCTTGCGGTTGACCAGTTCGATGCGGCCGGCGGTGCGGATCCGCTTGGTGCCGCCGCGCGGGCCGATCGGCTCGGCGTCGGTGCGACCCAGGGCGCCCGCCTTCTCGAAGGCGGCGCGGACCTGACGTACGACCTTGTTGTGGTCGACGTTGCCCGCCGCGGCCACGACCAGGTGGGTCGGGTCGTAGTGCTTCTTGTAGAAGCGGCGGATCCGGTCGGCGCCGAGCGCGTTGATCGTCTCCACGGTGCCGAGGACGGGACGGCCCAGCGGGCTGTCGCCGAACATGGTCTGCGCGAACAGGTCGTGCACGCAGTCGCCCGGGTCGTCCTCCGTCATCGCGATCTCTTCGAGGATGACGCCGCGCTCGGCGTCGACGTCCTCCTCGCGGATCAGCGAGCCGGTCAGCATGTCGCAGACCACGTCGATGGCCAGCGGCAGGTCGGTGTCGAGCACCCGTGCGTAGTAGCAGGTGTACTCCTTCGCCGTGAAGGCGTTCATCTCCCCGCCGACCGCGTCGATCGCGGAGGAGATGTCGAGGGCACTGCGCTTGTCGGTGCCCTTGAAGAGGAGGTGCTCCAGGTAGTGCGTGGCGCCGTTGAGCGTGGGCGTCTCGTCCCGGGAGCCCACGTTCGCCCAGATGCCGAAGGTGGCGGAGCGGACGGAGGGCAGCGTCTCGGTGACGATGCGCAGTCCGCCGGGCAGGACCGTGCGCCGGACGGTGCCGATGCCGTTCTGCCCCTTGAGCAGGGTTTGGGTACGGGCGACGGCCCGCCCCTCCGAAGAGGGGCGGGCCGTCACACGGGAACTACGCGACGTCACTTGTCGGAGTCGTCCTTGTCAGCGTCGGCGTCGGCCGCTTCGCCCTCGACCACGGGGACGAGGGAGAGCTTGCCGCGGGAGTCGATCTCGGCGATCTCGACCTGGACCTTGGTGCCGACCGCGAGCACGTCCTCGACGTTCTCCACGCGCTTGCCACCGGCGAGCTTGCGGATCTGCGAGATGTGCAGCAGGCCGTCCTTGCCGGGCATGAGGGAGACGAAGGCACCGAAGGTGGTGGTCTTGACGACCGTACCCAGGTAGCGCTCGCCGACCTCCGGCATGGTCGGGTTGGCGATCTGGTTGATCGTGGCGCGGGCGGCCTCGGCGGCCGGGCCGTCGGCGGCACCGATGTAGATGGTGCCGTCGTCCTCGATCGTGATCTCGGCGCCGGTGTCCTCCTGGATCTGGTTGATCATCTTACCCTTGGGGCCGATGACCTCACCGATCTTGTCCACCGGGATCTTGACGGTGATGATCCGGGGGGCGTTGGGGGACATCTCGTCCGGCGTGTCGATCGCTTCCATCATCACGTCGAGGATGTGGAGGCGGGCGTCGCGGGCCTGCTTGAGGGCGGCGGCCAGAACCGAGGCCGGGATGCCGTCGAGCTTGGTGTCCAGCTGAAGCGCGGTGACGAACTCCTTGGTGCCGGCGACCTTGAAGTCCATGTCGCCGAAGGCGTCCTCCGCACCGAGGATGTCGGTGAGGGCGACGTAGTGGGTCTTGCCGTCGATCTCCTGGGAGATCAGACCCATGGCGATGCCGGCGACGGGGGCCTTGAGGGGCACACCGGCGTTCAGCAGCGACATGGTGGAGGCGCAGACCGAGCCCATGGACGTCGAGCCGTTGGAGCCGAGGGCCTCGGACACCTGACGGATCGCGTAGGGGAACTCCTCGCGGGTCGGGAGGACCGGCACGATCGCGCGCTCGGCGAGCGCGCCGTGGCCGATCTCGCGGCGCTTCGGCGAACCGACGCGGCCGGTCTCGCCGACGGAGTACGGCGGGAAGTTGTAGTTGTGCATGTAGCGCTTGCGGGTCACCGGGGAGAGGGTGTCCAGCTGCTGCTCCATACGGAGCATGTTGAGGGTGGTGACGCCCAGGATCTGGGTCTCGCCACGCTCGAACAGCGCCGAGCCGTGCACGCGCGGGATGGCCTCGACCTCGGCGGCGAGGGTACGGATGTCCGTGATCCCGCGGCCGTCGATGCGGACCTTGTCCTTGATGACGCGCTCGCGCACCAGGGCCTTGGTCAGGCTGCGGTAGGCGGCGGAGATCTCCTTCTCGCGGCCCTCGAAGGCCGGGAGGAGCTTCTCGGCGGCGATCTCCTTGACGCGGTCCAGCTCGGCCTCGCGGTCCTGCTTGCCCGCGATGGTCAGCGCCTGGGAGAGCTCGCCCTTGACGGCGGCCGAGAGGGCCTCGTACACGTCGTCCTGGTAGTCCAGGAAGACCGGGAACTCGCCCTCGGGCTTGGCGGCCTTGGCGGCCAGGTCGGCCTGGGCCTTGCAGAGGACCTTGATGAAGGGCTTCGAGGCGTCGAGGCCGGCGGCCACGACCTCCTCGGTCGGCGCCTCGGCGCCGCCCTTGACCAGGGCGATGGTCTTCTCGGTGGCCTCGGCCTCGACCATCATGATCGCGACGTCGCCGTCCTCCAGGACGCGACCCGCGACGACCATGTCGAAGACGGCGTCCTCGAGCTCGGTGTGCGTCGGGAAGGCGACCCACTGGCCGCGGATCAGCGCGACGCGGACGCCGCCGATCGGGCCGGAGAAGGGCAGGCCGGCCAGCTGGGTGGACGCGGAGGCGGCGTTGATCGCCACGACGTCGTACAGGTGGTCGGGGTTGAGCGCCATGATCGTCGCGACGACCTGGATCTCGTTGCGCAGGCCCTTCTTGAAGGACGGGCGCAGCGGGCGGTCGATCAGGCGGCAGGTGAGGATCGCGTCCTCGGAGGGCCGGCCCTCGCGACGGAAGAAGGAGCCGGGGATCTTGCCGGCCGCGTACTGCCGCTCCTCGACGTCCACCGTGAGGGGGAAGAAGTCGAGCTGGTCCTTGGGCTTCTTCGACGCGGTGGTGGCGGACAGCACCATCGTGTCGTCGTCCAGGTAGGCAACGGCGGAGCCGGCGGCCTGGCGGGCCAGACGGCCCGTCTCGAAGCGGATGGTGCGGGTGCCGAAGGAACCGTTGTCAATGACGGCCTCGGCGTAGTGGGTCTCGTTCTCCACTAGCGATATCTCCATTTTCGTCGTCTCCGTCCGCCACCCGTGTGGTGACGAACGGTGTTGGAGAAGCGCTCCTGGCGTGCGGGCCGGTCTTCGATCGAAGCACCCGGTTCGTTGCCCTCGCTGGGCTTTCCGGATGCCACTACCGAGGACCGGCGGCGTAGGGAGGGCGCTCCTCCTCTTCGGTTGTGCGCGTGTGCTTCCAGACTACAAAGCGTGTGGCGCGTCGCGCACGTACAGCAAAGGGAGCGGCCCCCTCAGTGTGGGAACCGCTCCCTTCACAGCGTCTTTACTTGGCGCCGGCCGCACCGCGGCGGATGCCGAGGCGCTCGACCAGCGTACGGAAGCGCTGGATGTCCTTCTTGGCCAGGTACTGCAGCAGGCGGCGACGCTGGCCGACCAGGATCAGCAGACCACGACGGGAGTGGTGGTCGTGCTTGTGGGTCTTGAGGTGCTCGGTCAGGTCCGAGATGCGGCGGGAGAGCATCGCGACCTGAACCTCGGGGGAGCCGGTGTCGCCCTCCTTGGCACCAAATTCTTCGATGAGCTGCTTCTTCGTTGCGGCGTCGAGCGGCACGCGTACTCCTCGTGATAGGTCTTCGTTGCCACCGAGTGCCCCAGGTCGAATTCTCTGGGGATCTTCCGTTACTCGGGAGGCGGGGTCCGCTGAGCGCAGCCTCCAGAGGACCTCCGGGAGCGCGTACACAAACGGCCGTCACACAGCGTACCAGGCTGCCGGGTCCCGGCAGTCTCAGCTGGTGAGAGCGCGGGCCCGGGAGTAGACGTCGAGCACGGCCAGGGTCAGCGGGACCAGGCTGAGCAGCACCGCGGCCTCGGTGAGGTCGAGCATCCGTCCCCAGAAGGGTGACAGACCCTTGCGCGGGATGACAAGCGCAATACCGGTGAGGAGGACCGCGCCGGCGGCGACGGCGGCCGAGAGCCAGATCGCGCGGAGGTCCAGGCCGCCGCGGTCGCCGTGGAGCAGGAGCTCCGCGACGAGGTCGGCCGGCGGGTGCAGGGCGAGCCCCAGGACGAGCAGGGCGACGGCGGCGAGGCCGGCGGCGAGGGCGCACACCACCTGTGAGGTGTAGCGGAAGAGCCGGGCCCGGAGCAGCATGGCGAGGCCGGCGGTCAGGGCGAGCAGCCGGCCCCAGGTGTCGTCGGAGAAGCCGAGGACCGCGGCGGCGCCCACGGCGACGGCCGCGCAGCCACCGACGAGGCCGAGCAGCATCTCGTGGCCCCGGCGGGCCTGGACGGCGATGGCCTCGGCGTCGAGGGCGGCCGGGTCGCGCCGGGCCTCGGCGGCGGGATCGGTCGGGGCGCCGGTGGGCCGGGGCTCGTGGTGGTCCGGGATCTCGTGGTCGCCGGCGGAGCTCTGCGGGGCGGCGTAGCCGATGGGCAGTCGGGCGAAGCGCGCGGAGAGGCCGGGGAGGAAGGCGACGAGGCCCACGGCGACGGGGGCGCAGACGGCGGCCGTGGCGGTGGCGGAGCCCTCGGTGGCGATGGCCGCGAAGGCGGCGAGGGTGCCGGTGGCGGCCAGGAAGGTGGCCGCGACGAAGGGGGCGTCGCCGTTCGGGGTGAGGGCGACCAGGGCGACGGCGGCGACGAGGGCGCAGAGGCAGCCGAGGAGGAACTGGAGGCGGCCGGGTCCCTGGCCGGCCGCGGGCGCGACGATGGCGGAGCCGGCGATCAGCAGGTGCGGGAGGGCGGCGAGGCCGAGGGCGACGGCGGAGCCCCGGTCGCCGTACACCCGGGCGCGGACGCCGGCGGTGGCGACCAGCAGGACGGCGACGGCGCCGGCGATGACGCCGGGCAGGCCGTGCATGTCGTGGCGGACCGGGTCGGCGTACCAGAGGACGAAGCCGAGCAGGACGAGCAGGACGGAGGCGCCGGCCAGGCCCGCGCCGCGCAGCATGTCGTCGCTCCAGCGGTGGCGGTCGCGGACGACGGCCGAGGCGACGGCGTCGGAGACGTCGTCGAAGACGGCGGGCGGCAGGGACTCGGCGAAGGGGCGCAGGCTGAGCACCTCGCCGTCGAGGACCTGCTGGGCGGCGAGGGTGCGGGCGCCGTCGAGGACGACGCCGGAGCGGCGTACGAGGTGGAAGCCGGTCGGTGCGCCGACGGGCTGGGTCTGGCCGGTGAGGCGCAGCAGTTCGGGGTAGACGTCGGCGACGGCGATGTCCTCGGGGAGGGCCACGTCTATCCGGCTGTCCGGGGCCACGACGGTGACCCTGCAGAAACCCGTCGCCTCGGCCGTACTCACCTGTGTGCCCCCTGGTTGGCGTGTCCGGCCGTGCGCGTGCGCGGGCCGAGTTCGCGGTTGCGCATGCCGCGCGCGGTCACCCTACCGGGCCGCCGCGGGAGGGTCGGCAAGTAGGATCGCCGTCGCGCGGGGGAGTCCCCCTCCGTGTCCGGGACTTGGGGGCGCCGGTTGCGACGTCCCGTCCGTTTTCAAGGGATTGATGCTCCGGTGAGCCAGATCGTCGTGAAGCGCCCGCCCCGGGCGCTGCCGCCCGAAGTCCCTTCGGAGGAACTGAGGCTGGAGGCGCCGCCGGAACTGCCGCGCGGGCAGCAGGAGGGCATGCTGATGCAGCTCCTGCCGATGCTCGGCATGGGTTCGTCGGTCGTCTTCTTCTTCATGCCGGGCGCGGCGCCGTTCATGCGGATCATGGGCGTGCTGATGCTGGTGTCGACCGTGGGCATGGTGATCGCCCAGCTGGTGCGTCATCGGCGCGGTACGCAGGGGCAAATGGCCGACGTGCGCCGGGACTACATGAAGTACCTGGCGCAGACCCGGCGGCAGGTGCGCAGGACGGCGCGGGCGCAGCGCGACGCGCAGTTGTATCTGCACCCGGCCCCGGAGCAGTTGTGGTCGGTGGTGGCCGAGGGGTCGCGGCTGTGGGAACGGCGGGTCGGGGACGCGGACTTCGGGCAGGCGCGGCTGGGCTTGGGCGCGCAGCGGTTGGCGACCGCGTTGGTGGCTCCGGACACGGCGCCGGTGGACGAGCTGGAGCCGCTGACGGCGGGCGCGATGCAGCGGTTCCTGAAGGTGCACTCCTCGTTGGACGGGCTGCCGGTGGCGGTGTCGATCCGGGCGTTCTACCACGTGACGGTGTCCGGGGAGACGGAGTCGGCGCGCGGGACGGCGCGGGCGTTGGTGGCGCAACTGGCGACGTTGCACTCCCCCGAGGACCTGATGGTGGCCGTGGTGGCCGCGCCGGGTGCGGTGCCCTCGTGGGACTGGACGAAGTGGTTGCCGCACACGCAGGTGCCCGGTCAGGTGGACGGGGCCGGCACGAAGCGGCTGTTCGGTGACGACCTGGGTGAGCTGGAGGGGTTGTTGGCGTCGCGGCTGGAGGGGCGGCCGCGCTTCAGCCGGGAGGTCTCCCCCGTGTTGGACCAGCCGCACCTGGTGGTCGTGCTGGACGGGGGGATCGTGCCCCCGGATTCGGTGTTCGCGGCGGTGGAGGGCCTCCAGGGGGTCACCGTCGTCGAGGTGGTCGCGGGCGAGCTCGACGAGCCGCGCGGCGGCTTGTCCGTGGTGGTGCGGCCGGGTCGGTTGCGGCTGGAGTCGGGCGCCGGCGTCGCCTACGAGGGGGTGCCGGACACCCTGTCGTTGCCGGCGGCGGAGGCTCTGGCCCGACAGTTGGCGCCGCTGCGCACGGGTGGCGGTGACGAGGACGAGCCCTTGTTGGCGAACCTGGACTTCACGGATCTGCTGAACCTGGGTGACGCGGCCTCGATCGACGTGTCGCGGACGTGGCGGCCCCGGTCGGCCGGTGAGCGGTTGCGCGTGCCGATCGGCGTGGGCGAGGACGGCTCCCCGGTGATGCTGGACCTCAAGGAGGCCGCCCAGGAGGGCATGGGTCCGCACGGTCTGTGCGTGGGTGCGACCGGTTCCGGGAAGTCGGAGCTGCTGCGGACGCTGGTGTTGGGTCTGGCGGTCACGCACACCTCGGAGACGTTGAACTTCGTCCTCGCGGACTTCAAGGGTGGTGCGACGTTCACGGGCATGGGGCAGATGCCGCACGTGGCGGCGGTGATCACCAACCTGGCGGACGACCTGACGCTCGTGGACCGCATGGGCGACTCGATCCGCGGCGAGTTGCAGCGCCGGCAGGAGCTGCTGCGGTCGGCGGGCAACTACGCGAACGTCCACGACTACGAGAAGGCGCGGGCGGCCGGCGCGCCGCTGGAGCCGTTGGCCTCGCTGGTGTTGGTCATCGACGAGTTCTCCGAACTGCTGACGGCGAAGCCCGACTTCATCGACATGTTCATCCAGATCGGTCGCATCGGGCGTTCGCTGGGCGTGCACCTGTTGCTGGCGTCGCAGCGGCTCGAGGAGGGGAAGCTGCGCGGGCTGGACACGTACCTCTCGTACCGGGTGGGTCTGCGGACGTTCTCGGCGGCCGAGTCGCGGACCGCGCTCGGGGTGCCCGACGCCTACCACCTGCCGTCGGTGCCGGGTTCGGGGTACCTGAAGTTCGGTACGGACGAGATGACCCGCTTCAAGGCGGCGTACGTGTCGGGCACCTACCGTTCGGGCGGGCCCGACCTGTCGGTGGGGCTGTTCCCGTTGGAGCGGCGGCCCGTGCGCTTCACGGCGGCGCCGGTGCCGGTGGTGTACGCGGCGCCGGACCCGGCGTACCTGGCGGCGCAGGCGGCCGCGCAGGGGGACGACGCCCTGGCGGACACCGTGCTGGACGTGATCGTGGGCCGGCTGGAGGGTCAGGGCGTGCCGGCGCACCAGGTGTGGCTGCCGCCGCTCGACCAGGCACCGCCGCTGGACCAGTTGCTGCCGGCCCTGGCCCCGTCGGCGGAGCGCGGGTTGCACGCGCAGGGGTACACGCGGCCCGGCGGGCTCGTCGTGCCGCTCGGCCTGATCGACAAGCCGTTCGAGCAGCGGCGTGAGGTGTTGTACCGGGACTTCTCCGGTGCGGCGGGCCACATGATGGTGGTGGGCGGTCCGCAGTCGGGCAAGTCGACGCTGATGCGTACGTTGATCTCCTCGTTCGCGTTGACGCACACCCCGCGCGAGGTGCAGTTCTACGGTCTGGACTTCGGCGGCGGCAGCCTCTCGTCGGTCGCGGAGCTGCCGCACGTGGGTGGGATCGCCTCGCGGCTCGATCCGGAGCGGGTGCGCCGGGCGGTCGCGGAGGTCGCGGGCATCCTCGATCGGCGCGAGGAGTTCTTCCGCGCCAACGGCATCGACTCGATGGGCACCTACCGTCGGCGGCGCGCGGCGGGCGAGCTGCCCGGCGAGGCGTGGGGCGACGTGTTCCTGATCGTCGACGGGTGGGGCGGCTTCCGTACCGAGTACGAGGGCCTGGAGCCGGTCGTCACGGACATCGCCGCTCGCGGCCTGGGGTACGGGATCCACGTGGTGGTGACGGCCGCGCGCTACATGGAGGTGCGGTCCGCGCTGAAGGACCAGATGTTGAGTCGGCTGGAACTGCGGCTCGGCGACGTCATGGACTCCGAGTTCGACCGGCGGGTCGCCGCGAACGTCCCCACGGGGATGCCGGGTCGCGGTCAGGTGCCGGAGAAGCTGCACTTCCTCGGCGCGCTGCCGCGGATCGACGGTTCGCACACCGCGCAGGACCTGTCGGACGCCACGGCGGCGTTCGTGGCGGCGGTGAAGGGGGCGTGGACGGGGGCCTCGGCTCCGGGCGTGCGGCTGCTGCCGCGGCTGCTCCACGCCGATCAGCTGCCCAAGGGCGGGGAGTACCCCTCGCGCGGGATCTCGATCGGCATCGGGGAGACGGACCTGGAGCCGGTGTTCGTCGACTTCGAGACCGATCCGTTCTTCCTGGTCTTCGGCGAGAGCGAGTCGGGCAAGACGAACCTGCTGCGGCTCATCGCCCGGCAGATCGCCGACCGGTACACCCCCGACCAGGCCAAGCTGGTGGTCGGCGACTACCGGCGGGGGCTGCTCGGGGCGCTCCCGGAGGAGCACCTGTTGGAGTACGCGCCGATGGCGAGTTCCCTCCAGATGCACATGGAGGCGCTGGGCGGGGTGTTCTCCCGGCGGCAGCCGCCCGACGACGTGACCCCGCAGCAGTTGCGGGACCGCAGTTGGTGGACGGGCCCGGACGTCTTCATCATCATCGACGACTACGACCTGGTCGCGACGAGTCAGGGCAATCCGCTGGCCGCGCTGGTGGAGTTCCTGCCCTTCGCCCGGGACACGGGCGTCCGCTTCATCGTCGCCCGGAACTCGGCGGGGGCCTCGCGTTCCCTGTACGAGCCCTTCATGCAGCGGATCAAGGAGCTGGGGGCGCAGGGCGTGGTGCTGTCGGGTGATCCTTCCGAGGGCGACCTGATCGGCAGTGTCCGGCCGCGTCCGATGCCACCGGGCCGGGGCTACTACTCCTCGCGCAAGCGGGGCACGTCGTTGGTGCAGATCGGGCGGTTGCCGAACTCCGCGCCGTGAGGCAGGACCGAGAAGTCGAATCGCTCCCCCACCCGCGGCGCCGGCGTCGATAATCGGGCCGGAACGCTGCACCGCCGTCGTACGAAGGGAAGGCCGCACCATGGGGTCCCAGCAGGAGAAGGACGAGCTGTACGCGCTCGACATCAGCGGCGTCGAGTGGGAGGGCCCGCCCGGGACGAGTCCCGACGAGGAGCGGGTCGAGATCGCCAAGCTGCCCGAGGGGGCGGTGGCCATGCGGTCCTCGCTGGACCGGGAGACGGTGCTGCGGTACACGGCGGCCGAGTGGGAGGCGTTCGTGCTCGGCGCCCGGGACGGCGAGTTCGACCTGCGCTGACGCCGGTGGCGTCGGGAGACGCGGACGGGGCGCGCCCGGTGCGGGCGCGCCCCGTTCGGGCGTTCGGCGCGGGGCCTGATGTCGGCCACCGGCTACCGGCCACCGGCTACCGGCTCAGTAGGCCTCGGTGAACAGGCGCGAGGCCTTCACGTCGGTGGCGCGGTAGTCGCCCTTGCCGGCCTCGATGAGCTTGGCGACGGTCTCCAGCTGCTTCTGCATGTGGTCGGCCGCAGCCTTGTACTTCGCCTGGAGGGCCACGTACTCGCGGTGCGCTTCACCGTCCCAGGTGTCGGTGACGACCTTGACGGCCTGCTCCATGTCGGCCAGGTCCTTGAGGATGTTGTTCGACACGATCCGGATACGGTCGGCCATCTGCTGGACGGTCTCGTACCGAACCCGGGTGTGGCCGGGGTCAACCATGGTCTTCTCCTTCGCGCTGGGGCTTGACGGGCGACGACGCCGGGTCAGATGTTGTTCAGGCCGGACTTGTTGGCGGCGGCGAAGGTCGCGCGCACGTCCTCGTCCTGGGCGTTGCTCAGGTTCTTGGTCTGCGAGATCGCGTGGTGCAGGACCCCGAGCAGGCGGCGGATCTTGTCGTGGTCCATGTTGATGTCCTCCTGCGCCTTGGCGAATCCGCCGGCGCCCACACCGGTCCAACCGGCGCTCACCGTCGCGACGATGTCGGCCAGTTCACGGGACTGGGTGGTGACGGCCTGGGCCGTCTCGGAGATCTTGTTGGCCGCCTTGACGACCGGATCGTCCGCGAGTCCGAAATTGTTCGTCATCCGAAGCTCCTCACTTCTCAATTCGCCGGCAGAACCGGCGGACTGCGTGGCGGAGCGGATGTTCCGGGCGCGGCGTGGAGCCGCTCGCCTCGGAGGTCCCCCTCCGCTTCACGCGATCCCCCGATCACAGTCGTGAAGCTCGGCGTCACTCTAGTCACTTCATCTCACCGGCCCAACACCGGTGTCCCACGGCCTTCGTGGGCCGGTGGCCGTTCACTGCAAACGGCGGCGGCGTCGGGCGTCGCGGATGACGGTGGCGGTCCCCGCGATGACACCGATGAGGACCACGCCGATCCCGAGAGCGTACGTGCCGAGGCGCTCCTGCCGTTCCTGCGCCGTCTCGGTGAGACTCAGTCGCGCGGCCTCCGGGGCGGCCGCGGGGGGCGGTCCGGGGTCCGGGACGGGAGCCTTGGGGGGTTCACTGTCCTGGGTGACCGCGCGGACGGGGTCGACGACCCCCCAACCGACGTAGTCGTCACGGCCGTTGACGGAACGCTCGGCGGTGTTCTGAATCTGCCAGACGATCTGCCGCGGGGTCCAGTCCATGTGCTCGGCGCGCAGCAGGGCGGCCAGGCCGGCGACGTACGGCGCGGAGAAACTCGTCCCGTTGTCGATGCACTGGCCGAAACCCGGGACGGTGGAGACCATGTCGACGCCGGGGGCCGCGACGCCGACGAAGTCGCCGGGCTGGGAGAAGGCGGCGCGCTCGTTGTTGCGGTCGGAGGAGGCCACGGCGAGGACGTCGGGGAAGGCGGCCGGGTAGGTCCTGCGCTTCTGTCCGCCGAGGCCGTCGTTGCCCGCCGAGGCGATCACCACGACCTTGGCGTCGACGGCGCGCTTGACGGCCTTGGCGAGGTCGGAGTCCGGGCCGAGCGGGGCGTCGGTGTCCTGCGAGATGTTGATGACGTGTGCGCCCTTGGCCAAGGCGTGGTCGATCGCCTTGGCGAGGGTGGCGGCGTTGCCGTTGCCCTGGCCGTCGTTCTGCCGGATGGGGATGACGGTGGCTTCGGGGGCGAGGCCGACGAAGCCGGTGCCCTCCTGGGGGCGGGCCGCGATCAGTCCGGCGACCTTGGTGCCGTGGCCCACGGTGTCGGCGGTGCCGTCGCCGCCCTTGGGGTCGACGAAGTCCTTGCCGGCTGAGACGTCGAGGGCTCCGCTGAGCTGCGGGTTCGCCCGGTCCACGCCGGTGTCGATGACCGCGACGCGGATGCTCGTCCCGTCCTTGGCCTTGCCCTTGGTCCGAGCCCAGAGAGCGTCGAGGAGCAGCCGTTGCAGGGCCCACGGGCGATCGGCGATCTGCTTCTTCATGGGGAAGGTGCACTCGCCGGCTCCGGAGACCCGGGAGGCGTCCGAGGCGAACGCGGGTGACGCGGGTGACGCGGCGTACGAGGGCCGGGGCGCGGCGGCGGCGCTCGCGCCGGGGATCGTGACGAGCGCGAGGGCGCAGGCGAGGAGCGCGGCCCGCGCGGCCTCGCGCGCCGGCCCGGGCTGAAGGGTTCCGGGGGCGCGGGGGGCGCGAGGGCGTCGCATCGGCGTTTCGGGCATCGGCGGCGTCCTCACGAACCCTGCGGCTGGCGGGCGGAGTTGGTGTCCAGCCGTGGCCCCTTGGAGAGGAACTCGGACCACGCGATGGGCACCATGGCCGGTGTGACGGCGCCGTAGCCGAGCCGGATCTGCGCCTGGCTGGCCTCGGGACGGCCGTCGGCGGCCGGGTCCTTCGGGGCGCCGGCGCCGATCTTCGACTGCTCGGCGTCGCTGTCGCCGTTGGCCTGTACGGCGTAGCGCAGGCCGGTGTCGGTGACCAGGAAGAGGGAGCCCCCGGCGGTGGTCTGCCGGCCCTGGGTCTGGGTGTAGAGCAGGCCCGAGCCGGGGGTGACGTACGAGCTGGTGCCGCTGGCGGTGATGTCGAGGGGGAAGCCGGTGCCGGCCCAGGTGCTGAGGGTCTGGTTGCCCTGGCCGTCGACGGATCGCAGGACGTTGCAGACGGTGTCGCGCTGCTCGGTTGCCTCGGCGGCGCCGGCGGTCGGCGCGACGCGGTTGATCTGGGGGCCGCGTCGCTGCGGCCATCTGGCCTCGTTCTTGAACGGGGTGGCGTCCGGGGTGAGCGACTGGAGGTCGATCTCGCGGGCCTTGCCGTGCATGTCGAGGGCGTCGGTCGCCGGCGCGGAGATCAGCAGCCAGGCCACGAACTCCGATACCGGGGCGACCCGTCCGGGCAGGACCACGTAGTGCTGGGTGCCGGAGCCGGTCTGGGCGGTGAGCACCATGCCGACCTTGTTGTCGGCGGTGGCCAGGCCCTGCACGTTCGCGTTGGCGCCCGGTGTGCCGGGCAGCTGCGGGAAGGCCAGGTCGTCGCCGGGGTTGAGGGTGGCCAGCCACTGCTCGGTGACGGACTGCGGGACGGCGCCGGTACCGACCAGGGCGGTGGTGAGGGTGCCCGCGTCCGGTCCGCCCTCGGGGAACCTGTACTTGGTGCCGCCGGCATCGACCAGGTAGCGCTCCTTGGCGCCGCCGGTGTTGCGTACGTAGAGCAGTTGGCCGCCGGTGACCTTGCCAGGGCCGTCCACGCGCCCCGCCTCGCGTTCGGCGAGGACGAAGGCGGCGGTCTGTACTCCCTGGCCGTTGCCGCCGGGCTGTTGACAGACCGCCCAGCGCTTGGCCTCGCCGGCGTCCGCGGCGGTGGGCAGCCGGTCGGGGGCGTAGGGGATGCCGATGATCGGGCCGCGCGGCGGTTTGCCCGCGTCGAGGATCTTGTCGTCGATCGGGACGACCTTGAACTTGGACGGATCCAGGAGGAGTCGGGCGGAGGCCAGGTTCAGCACCGGGTGGAGCCGCGTCTGCGCCTTGCCGTTGATCTTGGTGGACAGGACCACGTAGCGGGTCGTGGACTGTTTGCCGACGATGACCGTGGTGCCCGGCTCGGCCCAGCCCTTGGGCGCCTGCGGTTTGAACATGCCCCAGGCGCCGAAGCCCGCCAACACCAGTGCCCCGACGATCACTCCGGGCAGGACGGCGCGCAGTGGCCTGGGCGCTCCCTCCTCCGTGCCGGTGGCGGACGGTTGGAGGAAGGCAGCCACCGTACGCCGCTTCGCAAAGGTGTACGCGTTGAGCTCATCACGTCGTGATGCCATGGCCGCCTGCTTCTCCCCGCACGGCCCGGTCGGTGAGTACGGTCCCCGAGCCTCGATTGTCTGACCGGGCACCTACTATGCCTCTTGCCGGAGGCCACGTACGGGGCGGGTAGGCTCTGTTGGCCGTTCAACACCCCCGTTCACGACCTCCGGACCGCGCGATTTCAGGCGCCTTGCGGAATCAGGGCCTGTCGGGGCGGATCGAGGGGATTTCCGGAGTCGGGCGGCGAGGGCCGCACGGCACCGGACGTACGGGGTCCGACCCCGGGATGGGGAGGTGCGCGAGTGATGGCCACCGCGACGCAGTCGCAGACGGCCCCGGCCGCACCCGCGGGCGACGGGGTGACACCGCATCCGAGGTCGGGTCCGGGGCGGTTCGGTCCGTTCCGATTGCAACAGCTCGTTCTGCTCCAGGTCGCCGCGGCGGCGCTGTTGGTGGCGTGGGTGGTGGAACCGCTGCTGCTGATGCCGGCCGGCGCACTCGCGTCGGTCCTGGTGGTGCTCGCGGTCGTGCGCCGGCGCCGGCGGTCCCTGCCGGAGTGGCTCGCCGGCTCCCTCGCGCTGCGGGCCCGCCGGGGACGGGCCGCCGCCTTCGCCGTGCCGGCCGGGACCGAACCGGGACTGGCCCCGCTGGTCGAGGCCGATCCGGCGTTGCGGACCCTGACGTTCGGGGGCCGTGACCGGCGGCCGGTGGGGATGGTGGGCGACGGGACGTTCCTGACCGCGGTCGTGCAGGTGGACACGGACGCCACCGCGCTGCGGCCGGACCGGGGCGCGCGACCGCTGCCGCTCGGTCTCGTACGGGACATCCTCGAAGTGGACGGGATCCGCCTGGAGTCCGCGCAGTTGGTGCAACACACCCAACCGGCGCCGGCGCCACACCTGCCGGACCGGTCGATGGCCGCGCTCAACTACGCCCCGCTGCAGGCCCGCACCGGCACGCCCGCGGTGCGATTGACGTGGGTCGCGCTGAAACTCGACCCGGAGCTGTGCCCCGAGGCCGTCACCGCGCGCGGCGGTGGGCTCGGCGGCGCCCAGCGGTGTCTGGTGCGGGCCGCCGACCAGTTGGCGAGCCGGCTGACGGGGGCCGGTTTCCGTGCCACGGTGCTGACGGAGCAGGAACTGACGGGCGCGCTGGCGACGTCCTCGTGCGCGAACCCGATGGCGATCACCCAGGCGGGCCGGTCGGCCGGGTCGGGTCGGCGTACGGAGGAGACCTCGCGGACCTGGCGCTGCGACGACCGCCGGCACACCACCTACTGGATCGGCCGCTGGCCGCGACTGGGCGGTTCCGGGGCGGCGCTCCCCCAGTTCGTGGCGTTGCTGACCTCCCTGCCGGCCCTGGCGACGAACTTCAGCCTCACGATGGCCCCCGCCGGGCGACAGGGCGTCACGTTGACCGGGCACGTACGGGTGACGGGGCGCAGTGACGAGGAACTCGTCGCCGCCCGGCGCGAACTGGAGCGGACGGCGCGGGGGGTGCGGGCCGACCTCGTACGACTGGACCGGGAACAGGTGCCGGGGCTGCTGGCCTCGCTGCCGCTGGGAGGCGCGCGATGAGGGGTACGGGTGCCCTGCGGGGCGGCTTCGGGCTGGCCGGCCCGCGCCGGGAGCGGCACGTGCTGCCGGCGGCGGAGCTGGACCTGCTGGCGCTCCCCGTCGGGGACGACGGGGTCGTCATCGGGGTGGACGCCGAGGGTAACCCGGCGGTGCTGGGCGTCAACCGTCCCACCCCGTACGAGGTGACGCTGATCGGCGGTCTCTGGACGGCGCAGGTGCTGGCGCTGCGCGCGGCGGCCACCGGGGCGCGGGTCGCGGTGGAGACCGGGCGCGGGCCGGCGTGGTCCGGGCTGGCGCGGGCCGCCGGGGGCGGGCAGCAGTGTGTGACCCTCCACGAGGTGGGCCGGGTCCCGCCGCAGGGCGCGTCCGCGGGCAGCCCCGTCCTGGTGATCCGGGACTGCGGGATGAGACCCCCGCGCGGCCGGGTCGTGGCGGGGCCGTGGCAGTCGGTGCTGACCCTGCTGCCCTACTTGAGCCCGACGGCGCCCCGGCTGCTGCGGAACTCCTCGGTGGTGGGCGTGCAGCGGGTCTCTCCCGACGAGGCGGAGCAGATCGGGCGCCTGATGGGGTTGCCGGCCGCGGCGGTGGACTCGCTGCCGACGCTGGGTGACGGGGTCACGCTGTGGTGTACGCCGCAGGACCGCACGTTCGTGATGACGCAGGGCACGGACACGGAGATCGGGCTGCTGGGTCCGGCGCGGCGGATCGACTGATCCCGCGCGGCGCGAAGTGCGTGGAACGGGCCGCGGGTGGCGTGCCACGGCCGTCCGGGGCTCTCCCCGGACGGGGTGAGCGGGCGCCGATCACGTTTGCTCGGCGCCCGGCCGGCCTGTAGGGAGGGACGTGGTGCGCCCCCGGTCCGCGGGCCCCCGCCGCGGCGGGCCGCGCGAGGGGGCGCCATTAGGCTGAGTGAGGGCGCGGCGTCGAGGTGGGCGCCTGTGCGGTGTTCGACAAACCAGGAGGACCAGTGAGCGGCGATCGGAACGAGAGGCGCGGCGGGACGTGGGACGTCCCGACGGACGATCAGTCCGACGCGGAGCCCGAGGTGACGGGCGAGTTCACCATCGACTACACCCCGCCGGCCTGGTACACGCAGGGTGCGCCGTCGGCTCCGGCGACGCCGGTGCCGGGGCTGCCGGAGGGCAGCGGGTTCGAACCCCACCGCCCGTCGGACGTGGTCTCGCCGTCCACTATGCGGATCGCACCGCCCGCGCCGCGGCGCCCGGCCGACGAGCAGGGCGTGCCCGCCGCGTTCACGACGCGGGCCGAACCGACGCCCGAGCCGGCGTCTCCCGAGCCGCCCCGCGTCGACGCGGCGCCGTCGCAGGAGCCCCCGACGCACGAGCCCCGGGCTTCCGCTCCGGCACATCCCGTTCCGGCGGCTTCGTACCCGAAGCCGGGCGAGGCGTCCGTTCCGGCGGTCGCGCCCCAGCCGGCGCCCGCGTACCCGGACCTCCCCGCCGCGCCGGTCGCGGAACCGGTCGAGCCGATTGCGCAGACCCCGGCGCCGACTCCCCCGTACGCGGGGCCCGCCGAACCGGTGGCCCCGCCCGCGTTCGAGGCGGCGCCGGTCGAGCCCACCCCCGCGGCCTCGGCGCCCGAGCCGGCTCCGGTCGCCCCGCCCACGCCGGTGACCCCGCCCGCGACGCCCGCGGTGACGCCGGAACCCCCGGCGCCGCCGTTCGCCGGTCCCGCGCCGGAGGGTCCCGCGCCGGAGCCGTACCAGGGCACCGCGTCCGCACCGGCTCCGGTACCCGCGCCGGTCGAGGCGCCCGAACCGGCGCCGGTCGAGCAGGCGGTGTCCGCCGCGCCCGCCGACGCCGTGTCCCCGCCTCCGGTCGCCGCTCCGGTCGCCGCGCCCGCCGACGCCGTTGCGCCGGCCGCGCCCTACCGGGACCCCGCTCCGCAGGCCCCCTTCGCGGCGCCCGCACCCGGACCGTACGCCCCGCCGCCCGTCACCCCCGCGGAGGCGCCGGCGCCCGTCGCGGAGAACCCCTACGGGGGACCCGGTGGGGCGCTTCCGCCGCAGCCCGCCTTCGGCACGCCCGGTGCCCCGCAGGGCTACGGCTTCCCGCCCTCCCCGGCCGACCGGCAGCCGCCGCCCCTCCGCTTTCGCGTCGAGCCCGTTGACACCCGCCTTGACCACCCCCTCCGCTGCCCCCA
>NZ_LGDE01000458.1 GCF_001279725.1 Streptomyces sp. WM4235
ACCCCCGGAAGCCCCGTCCCCCGGAAGCTACCGGCGTCCCGCCCCGTCACCCCGCCGGGACAGCAGGATCCATCCCCCGAGCACGAGCAGCAGCACCGTCCCCGCTCCGAAGCCGCCGGTGGCCACCACCCGCATCACCGAGCGGTTGTCCTCGGCCGCGGCGGCCTCCGGCCCGGTGAGCCCCTCCTTGGCGGCGGTGCGGTCGGCGGCGTCCACCCCGAACCCGGCCGCGCTCAGGCTCTCCCGGTACGCCGGCGCCTTCCCGGGGGTCCCGAGGACGTCCATCCGCAGGGTCAGCGGCACCGGTACCGCGTCCTCGGTGAACTCCCCGACCTTCCCGCCCAGCGTCACGGCGACGTAGTACCAGCCGGCCACGCGCGTCCCGCGCATCTCCGCGTCGTCGGAGAAACGGTTCTCGTACGCCACCGGAGCCGTCTTGGGCAGCGTGATCCCGGCCTGCTTGCCGTCGTAGGAGGTCGCCTTGGAGTCGACCAGCGCCCGGTAGGGGCTGTAGACCGACACCGTGAGGCCATTGGACGCCGAGCCGTACTCCTTCGTCATCCTGGCGGCCGCGATCTCCGCGCCGATCCCCAACTGCTGTCCCCAGTCCAGCGGGACGCGGTAGTACCGGGTCTGCCCGGGCCGCAGGTCGTCGCGCCACACCCCCGTCCCGAGGGCGCGCGCGTCGTTGAAGCCGGTGCCGCCGGTCCGGGCGAGCGAGGCACCGCCGGGCAGGGTCGGCGAGGCCGAGGGCCAGACGCTGGGCGCGACCGTCGGGGAGCCGCCGCCGAGGGCCGGCTCGCGCAGGACGAGGAGTTCGACCGGCCAGCGCCCCCGATCGGAGTCCTTGGCCGCGGTGCGCGTGACCTTCGCGTAGTAGGTGGCGGCGGCCTGGCACTCGCCGTCCTCCTTGACCCGCCGGACGGCCGCCGCGCTCACCGGGACGGGGTCGTAGCCGAAGCCGGCCCGCGCGTTGCCGGAGCAGCGGGTCCCCGCGCCGGAGATGATCTCGACCTCGATGCCGTCGCCGTAGCCGACCTTGGCGCCGGCGGGCGGGCGGACCACCGCGGAGACGTACACGTCGGACGTGGCGTCGAGCCGGAGTTGGTAGAAGCGTTCCTCCGGGCCGATGGTGTCCTCGTGGACCGTCCCGATCTCCAGCGGCGCGGTGTCCGCGGTGGAGGGCCTGCCCTCGACCCGCTTCGCACCGTCCGCCGCGCGGTACGTCGGCACCGGCTGCGGCGCCGTGCCCGCCGCCCACGCGGCCCCCGGCAGCGCCGCCACGAGCCCCAGCCCGGCGACCCCCGCCAGCACGACGCTCCGAATCCGACGTCCCCGATCCATCACACGCACCCCGAGTTTGCTAGCGCAAGCAAATTCTTTGCATATTGCAAGCTTCATCACGAAACAACACGCAGAACAGCACACAGAACAGCACAAAGCCCCGGCAGCAGCGGCAGCCGGGGCTTCATGGGATCAATCGTGGGTCTCACACGCCAGAACCAGAAGGCACGGAGTCGGTTGCCTCCGTCCACAGGTCCTGCTCGGCACGGTCCGCCTGGATCTGGCGGTACACGAGGAGCCCGCCGATGGCGGCCAGTGCGACCAGGAGCAGCTTCTTCACCGCGCGACCTCGTCTTTCGTTGACGTTGGGGACTTCTGGCGCCCAACAATACACACCGACCGATACCGATCGGTTATCTGGGAACCCCTCAACTGGCCCAACGACAAAGACCCCCAGGCCGGGGGCCTGGGGGTCTTCGACACTGTGGGGCTAACAGGATTTGAACCTGTGGCCTCATCCTTATCAGGGATGCGCTCTAACCAACTGAGCTATAGCCCCATCCGCGCTGCGCGCTGACTCCTGAAGGTTAGCGCACACACCCGGTAGGTCCAAAATCCGTTCCCGGGGGCTCTCCGGAGGTCGACCCGGGGGACGCCACGACGGCGTCCCCGCAGGTCAGTCAGCCGGTGAGCCGGCCCTCGAACGGGTCGGTCACTCGTCCTCGGCCAGCGTCAGCTCGACGCCTCCGACGAAGCCCGCCGACAGGTTGTAGATGAACGAGCCGAGCGTCGCCAGCGCCGTCATGAGCACCACGTCGATGACCGCGATCACCGAGCTGAAGATCAGCACGCGGGGCAGCGAGAGGAACGACTGGAGGTCGAACCCGTTGCTCTCGTTCGATCCGGTCGCCTCGCTGATCGTGCCGCCGACGGTCGAGAAGACGCCCATCGCGTCCATGACCATCCACAGCACCACCGACGCGACGACCGTGCAGACACCGAGCGCGATCGACAGGAGGAAGCTGACCTTCATCACCGACCACGGGTCGGCCTTGGCCACCCGCAGTCGCGCCTTGCGCGTCCGGGGCGCCGTACGGGCCCCGGTGCGCGGCCGGCGCTGCGTGTCCCCGGCCTGGCCCCCGCGCGCCGCCCCCGGGCCCGAGGGCGCCGAGTAGGCCTGCGGGGGCTGGTAGGGCTGACCGCCCCGGTTCTGACCGGCGTCGGTCGGCGACTTCGGCTGCGATCCTCGGGTATCCGTCACGGTTCCCCCCTGGGAGTCCGCGGCGGGGCCACGGGCACCGTTCGCTCCAGTCTTGGCCGGTCCGGCGCCCGCGGCTCCACTCACGACTTACTCCTCGTGCTCCCCAGCCGAGGGCTGCGTGCCCTCGGCGGCCTCGGCGGCCTGTCCGTCGGCCACCTCGGTCCCGATCTCGTTCTCGATCTCGTCGACCTCGTCGACCTCGTCAGCTTCCTGACCGGCCTCCGCGTTGCGCGCGATGCCGACCACGGCGTCGCGCTTACCCAGGTTGATCAGCTGGACGCCCATGGTGTCACGGCCGGTCTCCCTGACTTCGTTGACTCGCGTACGAATCACACCACCGCTGAGCGTGATGGCGAGAATCTCGTCCGTTTCGTCGACCACCAGCGCGCCGACGAGCGAACCGCGATCCTCCACGATCTTCGCCGCCTTGATGCCCAGTCCACCACGACCCTGGACGCGGTACTCGTCCACTGCCGTCCGCTTGGCGTAGCCGCCGTCCGTCGCGGTGAACACGAACGTACCCGGCCGCACCACGCTCATGGAGAGCAGTTCGTCCCCACCTCGGAAACTCATGCCCTTCACGCCGGACGTCGCGCGTCCCATGGGGCGCAACGAGTCGTCCGTCGCGGTGAAACGGATCGACTGCGCCTTCTTGCTGATGAGCAGGAGGTCGTCGTCGGCGGACACCAGCTCCGCGCCGATGAGCTCGTCGTCGCTGCCGTCCTCCGTCTCGCGGAGGTTGATGGCGATTACACCACCCGAACGGGGCGAGTCGTAGTCCTTGAGGGCCGTCTTCTTCACCAGGCCGCCCTTGGTGGCCAGGATCAGGTAGGGCGCCGCCTCGTAGTCGCGGATCGCGAGGATCTGGGCGATCTTCTCGTCCGGCTGGAAGGCCAGCAGGTTCGCCACGTGCTGCCCGCGCGCGTCACGGCCGGCGTCCGGGAGCTCGTACGCCTTCGAGCGGTAGACACGGCCCTTGTTCGTGAAGAACAGCAGCCAGTGGTGCGTGGTGGACACGAAGAAGTGGTCGACCAGGTCGTCCTGCTTCAGCTTCGTGCCGCGCACGCCCTTGCCGCCGCGCTTCTGCGAGCGGTAGTCCTCGGTCTTGGTCCGCTTGACGTAGCCGCCGTGGGTGATCGTGACGACGATGTCCTCTTCGGCGATCAGGTCCTCCATGGACATGTCGCCGTCGAAGGGGACCAGCTTGGAGCGTCGGTCGTCGCCGAACTTCTCGACGATCGCCGCCAGTTCCTCGCTGACGATCTGACGCTGGCGCTCCTCGGAGGCCAGGATCGCGTTGTACTCGTTGATCTTGGCCTGGAGCTCGTCGTGCTCGGCGACGATCTTCTGCCGCTCCAGGGCCGCGAGGCGGCGGAGCTGCATCTCCAGGATGGCGTTGGCCTGGATCTCGTCGATCGACAGCAGGCCCATGAGGCCCTCACGGGCGATCTCGACCGTGTTGCTGCGCCGGATGAGGGCGATGACCTCGTCGATCGCGTCCAGCGCCTTGAGCAGACCGCGCAGGATGTGGGCGCGCTCCTCCGCCTTGCGCAGGCGGAAGCGCGTGCGCCGGACGATGACCTCGATCTGGTGCGTCACCCAGTGGCGGATGAACGCGTCGATCGACAGGGTGCGCGGCACTCCGTCGACGAGCGCCAGCATGTTGGCGCTGAAGTTCGACTGGAGGTCGGTGTGCTTGTACAGGTTGTTCAGCACGACCTTGGCGACGGCGTCGCGCTTGAGGACGATCACCAGGCGCTGGCCGGTCCGCGAGGAGGTCTCGTCGCGGACGTCGGCGATGCCGCCGACCTTGCCGTCCTTCACCAGGTCGGCGATCTTCTGCGCCAGGTTGTCGGGGTTGGTCTGGTACGGAAGCTCCGTGACCACCAGGCACTGGCGGTTCTGGATCTCCTCGACCTCGACCACCGCGCGCATCGTGATGGAGCCGCGCCCGGTCCGGTACGCCTCCTCGATGCCCTTGCGGCCCACGACGAGGGCGCCCGACGGGAAGTCCGGGCCCTTGATCCGCTCGACGAGCGCGTCCTGGAGCTCCTCGTGGGAGGCCTCGGGGTGCTCCAGCGCCCACTGGGCACCGGCGGCGACCTCGCGCAGGTTGTGCGGCGGGATGTTGGTGGCCATGCCGACGGCGATGCCGGCGGAGCCGTTGACCAGGAGGTTCGGGAAGCGCGCCGGCAGGACCGTCGGCTCCTGGTTGCGGCCGTCGTAGTTGTCCTGGAAGTCGACGGTCTCCTCGTCGATGTCCCGGAGCATCTCCATGGCCAGCGGCATCAGCTTGCACTCGGTGTAGCGCATCGCGGCGGCCGGGTCGTTGCCCGGGGAGCCGAAGTTGCCGTTGGAGTCCACGAGCGGCATGCGCATCGACCACGGCTGGGCCAGACGGACCAGGGCGTCGTAGATCGAGCTGTCGCCGTGCGGGTGGTACGTGCCCATGACGTCACCGACGACGCGGGCGCACTTGTAGAAGCCCTTCTCGGGCCGGTAGCCGCCGTCGTACATCGCGTACAGCACACGACGGTGGACCGGCTTGAGGCCGTCCCTCACGTCGGGCAGGGCGCGGGAGACGATGACGGACATCGCGTAGTCGAGGTAGGAGCGCTGCATCTCGGTTTCGAGCCCGACGGGCTCGATGCGCATGACGGGCTGCTCCTCCGCGGGGTTCTCCGCGGTGGGGGTGGTTTCATCGGCCATTGCTGGTCAGAAGTCCTTTCAGGCGGTCAGCGAAGGCCGACTCAGATGTCGAGGAACCGAACGTCCTTGGCGTTGCGCTGGATGAAGGAGCGTCGGGCCTCGACGTCCTCGCCCATGAGCACCGAGAAGAGGTCGTCCGCCTGCGCGGCGTCGTCCAGGGTGACCTGGCCGAGCACGCGGTGGTCCACGTCCATGGTGGTGACGCGCAGTTCCTCGGCGTTCATCTCGCCCAGACCCTTGAAGCGCTGGATCGAGTCTTCCCTGATCCGCTTGCCCTGGCCCTTGCCGAGCTCGACGAGGGCGTCGCGCTCGCGGTCCGAGTACGCGTACTCGAAGTCGTCCCGACCCCACTTGATCTTGTACAGCGGGGGGCGCGAGAGGTAGACGTGCCCGGCCTCGACCAGCGGCCGCATGAAGCGGAACAGGAAGGTCAGCAGCAGGGTGTTGATGTGCTGGCCGTCGACGTCGGCGTCCGCCATCAGGATGATCTTGTGATAGCGGAGCTTCTCGATGTCGAAGTCCTCGTGCACACCGGTACCGAAGGCACTGATCAGCGCCTGGACCTCGGTGTTCTGGAGGATCTTGTCGATACGGGCCTTCTCGACGTTCAGGATCTTGCCGCGGATCGGCAGGATGGCCTGGTACATCGGGTTGCGGCCGGACTTCGCGGAGCCACCGGCCGAGTCGCCCTCGACGATGAAGATCTCGCACTTGGTCGGGTCGTTCGACTGGCAGTCGGACAGCTTGCCCGGCAGCGAGGCCGACTCCAGTAGACCCTTGCGACGGGTGAGGTCACGGGCCTTGCGGGCGGCGACGCGGGCCGTGGCGGCCTGGATCGACTTGCGGATGATGTCCGCGGCCTCGACCGGGTTGCGGTCGAACCAGTCGTTGAGGTGCTCGTGGACGACCTTCTGCACGAAGGTCTTGGCCTCCGTGTTGCCCAGCTTGGTCTTCGTCTGGCCCTCGAACTGGGGCTCGCCCAGCTTGACCGAGATGATCGCCGTCAGACCCTCGCGGATGTCCTCGCCGGCGAGGTTGTCGTCCTTCTCGCGGAGCAGCTTCTTCTCGCGCGCGTAACGGTTCACCAGACCCGTCAGGGCCGCACGGAAGCCTTCCTCGTGCGTTCCGCCCTCGTGGGTGTGGATCGTGTTGGCGAAGGAGTAGACACCCTCGGTGTACTGCGAGTTCCACTGCATCGCGATCTCGACCGAGAGGAGGCGCTCCTTGTCCTCGGCCTCGACGTCGATGACGGTCGGGTGGATCATCTCGCCCTTGCGCGAGTTGAGGTACTTCACGAAGTCGACGATGCCGCCCTCGTAGTAGTACTTCACCGTGCGCGCCTGGTCGTCGTCGGACTCCTCGGCGGAGTCGGCGCCGACGGTCGCCTTCGCGGACTCGCGCTCGTCGGTCAGCGACAGGGTCAGGCCCTTGTTGAGGAAGGCCATCTCCTGGAAGCGCCGGGAGAGCGTCTCGAAGGAGTACTCGGTGGTCTCGAAGACGTCGGGGTCGGCCCAGAAGGTGACCGTGGTGCCCGAGTCGGTGGTCTCCTCGTTCTTCGCGAGCGGGGCGGTCGGCACGCCCAGCTTGTAGTCCTGGGTCCAGCGGTAGCCGTCACGCTTGACCTCGACCGAGACCCTCGTCGACAGCGCGTTCACGACGGAGACACCCACGCCGTGCAGACCACCGGAGACGGCGTAGCCGCCGCCGCCGAACTTGCCGCCCGCGTGCAGCACGGTGAGGACGACCTCGACGGCCGGCTTCCCCTCGGACGGCACGATGTCGACGGGGATGCCGCGACCGTTGTCGATGACGCGTACACCGCCGTCGGCGAGGATCGTGACGTCGATGGTGTCCGCGTGCCCGGCCATGGCCTCGTCGACCGAGTTGTCGACGACTTCCTGGACGAGGTGGTGGAGACCACGCTCACCGGTCGAACCGATGTACATGCCGGGCCGCTTGCGGACCGCGTCCAGGCCCTCGAGGACCTGGATCTGATTGCCGGTGTACGCAACGGGGTCACCGTTGTCGCCGGCTGTGGACTGGTTGTCGTTGGGGTTGCCGGAATCGGCCACGAAGCGCCCTTTCTGGCACAGCACAGGCCGAACTCCGGGCCAGCAGGCATGCAAGCAGGAGCGGCTGCGTCGATCTGCGTTGTCAGCGTGTATCAGCTGAATCCCGCGAACGCGCGGGATTCGGTTCAGTCTACCGGTACCACGGACCTGAATGGGGGTTTGCGGGTACCTGAGTCCGCATGTGCCGCCCTGAACCTCCACTCTCCGACTCCCCATATCCGGGGAGGGGCTCAAAGAGGCTCACACGGGCATTGAGCGCTTCGGCCTGTCAACCTCTCGCTACGGTGAGGGACACCACCCGCGGGAGCGCCCGCGGGGTCGTTCGCGGACCCGCCCCGACCCGGCCGAAACCCGCCCGTCGCCGGACCGTCTCCGCGCCGTGATCACCGTGCGCGGTCGGGCGCCGCGCGGGCGCGCGAGGACACCGCCCGCGGGCGGTGTCGCTCACCCGTAGGTGTCGCCCGGCCCCGTACTGCCCGGCGCGCGCCAGGGCCCGTGCCGTTTCGGCCGGCCACCCGGACCCGACACCTTGATCATCCGTACGGTGCCCTGCCCCAGCTCGGCGTTCAGCCGCGCCACGAGCTGCGGAGCCAGCAGTTTCAGCTGCGCCGCCCACGCCGAGGAATCACACCGCACATGAAGCTCACGGTCCTCGTACCGCTCCGGTTCACAGTGCGCGGCGATCTCCGGGCCGACGATCTCCGACCAGCGCTCCATGACGCCCGCCACCGCCATCGGCATCTCCCAGCCGCGTTCCGTGCGCAGCCGGTCCAACGCGGCCATCAACGGCATCGGGTCCCTGCCGTCGGCGCGGGCGCCGGATCGCAGACCGGGCTGCTGTCGGCGGTTCTTTCCCGTCGCCGCGTTGCCGCGGGCCCGCGCCTGTTCGCGCGCCGCCGCGAGCGCCTGTCGCGCCAGGTCCACCCCGGAGGGTTCCGGGGCCTTGCGCTCCGGCTGCCTCTGCTCCGGTCGCTTCTCCCCGGGGCTCTTCTCCCCGGGGCTCTTCTCGTGATCGCTCACAGTCGGGTCACCTCACCGCCGGACACCCCGAACCGCGTCCCCGCCAGCACCCCCGGGACGTCGTCGTCGACCGCCGCGGTCACCAGGACCTGTTCCCCGGGGGACACCAGTTCGGCCAGCCGCTCCCGGCGCCTGCTGTCCAGCTCCGCGAACACGTCGTCGAGGATCAGCACCGGCTCGCTGCCCTCGGAGCGCAGCAGCTCGTACGAGGCCAGGCGCAGCGCCAGCGCGTACGACCAGGACTCGCCGTGGCTCGCGTAGCCCTTCGCCGGCAGCTCGCCGAGCCGCAGCAGCACGTCGTCGCGGTGCGGCCCCACCAGGGTCACGCCCCGCTCGATCTCCTGCTTGCGCACGTCGGCGAGCGCCGCCAGGACGACCTCGTACAGGGCCTCGCGGGTGCGCGCCTCGCCGCTGTCCACCGCCTCGCCGGCCGAGGACCTGTACGTCAACCCGAGCGGTCCGCCGCCGGGCGCGAGCTGCTCGTACGCCTTGTCGGCCAGCGGCAGCAGGGTGGAGATCAGGTCGAGGCGTTGGGCCAGGAGTTCCGCGCCCGCGCGGGCGAGGTGCTGGTCCCACACGTCGAGGGTGGACAGGTCCATGGACCGGCCGCCGTGCCGGCGCGCCATGGCCGCCGACTTGAGCAGGGTGTTGCGCTGCTTCAGCACGCGTTCGTAGTCGGAGCGGACGGCGGCCATGCGGGGCGAGCGGGCGGTGACCAGCTCGTCGAGGAAGCGGCGGCGCTCCCCCGGGTCGCCCTTGACCAGCGCCAGGTCCTCGGGCGCGAACAGCACCGTCCGTACGATCCCCAGCACGTCCCGGGGCCTGACCTGCGAGGACCGGTTGATCCGGGCCCGGTTCGCGCGGCCCGGGTTCAGTTCCAGTTCGACGAGCTGCTGCCGTTCGCCCTGGGTGACGGCGGCTCGGATGACGGCCCGCTCCGCGCCCATCCGCACCAGCGGGGCGTCCGAGGACACGCGGTGGCTGCCCAGGGTGGCCAGGTAGCCGATGGCCTCGACGAGGTTGGTCTTGCCCTGGCCGTTCGGACCCACGAAAGCGGTGACGCCCGCACCGAGGGGAACCTCGGCCCGGGCGTACGAGCGGAAGTCGGCCAGTGAGAGATGCGAAACGTGCATGTGGCGCCGACCTCCCCCGGCTTCCTGCTTCTCGCTGTGGTGCTGTGGTCGTGTGGTGCGGCCCGGTGGCACGGCCGCACCGGGCCGCCGGGCCTTCCCGACTAGACCTTCTCGACCGCGTGGCCGCCGAACTGGTTGCGCAGCGCGGCGATCATCTTCATCTGCGGGGAGTCGTCCTGGCGGGACGCGAAGCGGGCGAACAGCGACGCGGTGATCGCGGGCAGCGGCACGGCGTTGTCGATGGCCGCCTCGACCGTCCAGCGGCCCTCGCCCGAGTCCGCCGCGAAGCCGCGCAGCTGCTGCAGGTGCTCGTCCTCGTCCAGCGCGTTCACGGCGAGGTCCAGCAGCCAGGAACGGATGACCGTTCCTTCCTGCCAGGACCGGAACACCTCGCGGACGTCGGTGACCGAGTCCACTGCCTCCAGCAGCTCCCAGCCCTCGGCGTAGGCCTGCATCATGGCGTACTCGATGCCGTTGTGGACCATCTTCGCGAAGTGGCCGGCGCCGACCTTGCCCGCGTGCACGGAGCCGAAGTCGCCCTCAGGCTTGAGGGCGTCGAACACCGGCTGGACCGCGGCGACGTGGTCCTTGTCGCCGCCGTACATCAGCGCGTAGCCGTTCGCCAGGCCCCACACGCCGCCAGAGACACCGCAGTCGACGAAGCCGATGCCCTTGGCCTTCAGCTCCTCGGCGTGCTTCTCGTCGTCGGTCCAGCGGGAGTTGCCGCCGTCCACGACGACGTCGCCGGGCGAGAGCAGCTCGCCGAGCTCGTCGATGGTGGACTGCGTCGCCGCGCCTGCCGGGACCATCACCCACACCACGCGGGGGGCCTGCAGGCTGTCCACGAGTTCCCGCAGGCTGTGGACATCGGCGAGGTCAGGGTTGCGGTCGTATCCGATGACGGTGTGGCCTGCGCGGCGGATGCGCTCGCGCATGTTGCCGCCCATCTTGCCGAGACCGACGAGACCAAGCTCCATCAGGTGGTTCCTTAAGCGTTGTGGCCGTCTGTGCCGGGGGCCCTGGAGTACCGGGGTCCGCCCCGGGATCCGAGCCTACGCCGGGCCGCGCCCCGGGGCGCCACGGACGCCCCGAACGTGCGCCGGACGCCGTCGGGCCCGGCCTCGCGGTGGCGAGGCCGGGCCCGACGGGACGAACTCAACCGGACAGGCGCACCGGCATGATCAGGTACTTGTAGGCCTCGTCGGCCTCCGCGTCGATCGCCGGGCGGCCGCTGAGCAGCGCCGGCTTGGTCGACGTGGTGAAGCTGAGCTGCGCGACGGGCGAGTCGATCGCGCTCAGACCGTCCAGCAGGAAGGTCGGGTTGAAGGCGATCGAGATGTCGTCGCCGTCGAGCTTGGCGTCGACGCGCTCCACAGCCTGTGCGTCGTCGGAGGAACCGGCCTCCAGGATCAGCACGCCCTGCTCGAAGCTGAGGCGGACCGGGGTGTTGCGCTCGGCGACCAGGGCCACGCGCTTGACGGCCTCGACGAAGGGCGCCGTCTCGATCACCGCGATGGAGTTGAACTCCGTCGGGAAGAGCGTGCGGTACTTCGGGAGGTCGCCTTCGAGCAGCCGGGTGGTGGTGCGGCGGCCCGCGCCCTCGAAGCCGATGAGGCCCTCGCCGGCGCCGGATCCCGAAAGGGCCAGGGTGACGGTGTCGCCGCTGGTCAGGGACTTGGCGGTGTCCAGGAGCGTCTTGGCGGGCACCAGGGCCACGGCCGAGGCGTCCGGGTTCTCCGGCTTCCAGAGGAACTCGCGGACCGCGAAGCGGTAGCGGTCGGTGGAGGCCAGGGTGACGCGGTCGCCCTCGATCTCGATGCGGACACCGGTCAGCACGGGCAGCGTGTCGTCACGGCCGGCGGCGATGGCGACCTGGGCCGCGGCGGAGGCGAAGACCTCGCCGGGCACGGTGCCGGTCGCGGTCGGCATCTGCGGCAGTGCCGGGTACTCCTCCACAGGCAGGGTGTGGAGTGTGAATCGCGAGGAGCCACAGACCACGGTCGCCCGTACACCGTCTGTGGAAATCTCCACCGGGCGGTTGGGCAGGGCCCGGCAGATGTCGGCGAGCAGCCGGCCGGAGACCAGGACGGTGCCGTCCTCCTCGACGTCCGCCTCGACGGAGACGCGGGCCGAGACCTCGTAGTCGAAGCCGGAGAGCGACAGGGTGCCCTCCTCGGCCTTCAGCAGCAGGCCCGCGAGAACGGGTACCGGCGGCCGGGCCGGGAGGCTGCGGGCCGCCCAAGCCACCGCCTCCGCGAGTACGTCGCGTTCCACCCGGATCTTCACCGGAACCGCCTCCTGCTGTTGCTCGCTCGTCTGCCGGCCTTCGTCATCGGCTCGATGGCTCGCTGTCCCGACGGACCGAGGCCTCGATGCCGGGGACCAGTCTGACGTACGGCGCCGACACTCGTTGCTGCCGGCGGTCAAGTCGGAAGCGAGGTGTCGGGGCGGGTGTCCTCCGAGTTGTGCACAGGACCTGCTTGAAAACCGAATCCGAGCTAACTCTCTATGGGGGTAGTAGTAGGGCCTGTGGAAACGGTGGATAAGCCCGTTCTCGCAGGTCAACCCGCGTTTTTTATCCCCACACCCTGTGGGCGACACCGGTGGACAACACGGTGTCTCTGTGGAGAACGGAAAGTTCTGCACAGGCCGTCCCCAGATGACCCTCACTACTCCACAGGTGCGTCCCCAGCTTTTCCCCAGTACTCCACAGGCCAAACGTCGACTTCCGTGTGACCGCTTTCACTCCGGACGGTGACAGGGGGCTCCTGGTTGCCGAACAGTGGACAACGGTGTGGAGAAGTCATCCACGCCTGTGCACAGGATGCGGGAACCTGTGGGTCGGCGGTGGACAGAGAGGTGGACGAGGCTGTGGATACTTTTTTGTCCACAGGCTGTGGATGGCCCTTGCTCACAATTCCACAGGCGGCTGAGCTGGGCTGATGAGCCCTCAACCTGCACTCCTGTGGACAGATTGTGGGTGACGGAACCCGTCCCCAGGCTGTGGACGGAAGAAAGTCGGCCAATCTGTGGATGACGCGCTCTGTTGGGGGCGTATTCGAACAGCGCAGGGGCGCGCGGACGAAGAAGGGCGCCCCCGCCGTGGTCCGGGAGCGCCCTGTAAACGGGTTTGAGGGGCCCTCACGGGACCTTCGTGGGGCCCGCGCACGGCTCCGGAGAGCCGGCGTCAGGCGTTCTTGATGCGGTTGGTGAGCTCCGTGACCTGGTTGTAGATGGAGCGTCGTTCCGCCATCAGGGCGCGGATCTTGCGGTCCGCGTGCATGACGGTGGTGTGGTCACGGCCGCCGAACTGCGCCCCGATCTTGGGGAGAGAGAGGTCGGTGAGCTCCCGGCAGAGGTACATGGCGATCTGTCGGGCGGTGACCAGGACCCGGCTGCGCGAGGAGCCGCAGAGGTCGTCGACGGTGAGCCCGAAGTAGTCCGCGGTGGCGGCCATGATGTCGGAGGCGGTGATCTCGGGCGCGCTGTCCTCTCCGCCCGGGATCAGGTTCTTGAGGACGTCCTCCGTCAGACCCAGGTCCACCGGCTGCCGATTGAGGCTGGCGAACGCCGTGACCCGGATCAGCGCCCCCTCCAACTCGCGGATGTTGCGCGAGATGCGGGAGGCGATGAACTCCAGTACCTCCGGCGGGGCGTTGAGCTGCTCCTGCACGGCCTTCTTGCGCAGGATCGCGATGCGGGTCTCCAGCTCGGGCGGCTGGACGTCGGTGATCAGGCCCCACTCGAAGCGGTTGCGCAGCCGGTCCTCCAGGGTGACCAGCTGCTTGGGCGGCCGGTCGGAGGACAGCACGATCTGCTTGTTGGCGTTGTGGAGCGTATTGAAGGTGTGGAAGAACTCCTCCTGCGTCGACTCCTTGCTCGCGAGGAACTGGATGTCGTCGACCAGCAGGATGTCCATCTCGCGGTAGCGCTTGCGGAAGGCGTCGCCCTTGCCGTCGCGGATGGAGTTGATGAACTCGTTCGTGAACTCCTCGGAGCTCACGTAGCGCACCCGGGTGCCGGGATAGAGGCTCCGCGCGTAATGCCCGATGGCGTGCAGCAGGTGCGTCTTGCCGAGCCCCGACTCCCCGTAGATGAAGAGGGGGTTGTACGCCTTCGCCGGCGCCTCGGCGACGGCCACCGCGGCGGCGTGCGCGAAGCGGTTGGAGGCGCCGATGACGAAGGTGTCGAAGAGGTACTTGGGGTTCAGCCGGGCGGTCGGCTCCAGCGGCCCCGAAGTGGAGCCGCCGGACGGGGCCGAGGGCGCCGGCCGGTTGGGGATCTGGCGCTGCTGGGGCTGCTCGTACTGCTGGCGTTCGTACCCGTGCTGCTGGTGCGAGTCCTGCTGCTCGTACGAGGACTGCTCGTACTTCTGCTGCTCGTAGCCGCCCTGGTCGTACCCCGAGGGCTCGGACTGCTGGAGGTAGCCGGGCTGGGGGGAGGCGTACGGATCGCGCTCGGGGAAGCCGCCGAGACGGGGCTGCTGCCAGCCGTAGTCGTCCTGTTGACCGCCGCGGGGCCAGGCGCCGGGCTCGGGGCGCTGCTGCTGGTAGTCCGGGTAGGCGGGCCGGGCGGTCGGCAACTGGTCGTCGCCGGGACCGGTGTGACCCCCGGGACCGTTGTGACCCGTGTGACCAGTGTGGCCGCCGGAGCGCTGGCCGCCGTACGGCTCGTAGGACTCGCGCTGCTGCGAGGAGGGGGTGGGCGCCGGCTCGCCGGCGGAGTCGTCCACCGTGATCGCGATGCGGATCGGGCGCCCGCACTCGCGACTGAGCGCGTCACTGATGAGCGGCGCGAGGCGGCCTTCGAGAACCCGCTTGCCCCATTCGTTGGGGACGGCCAGCAAGGCGGTGTCGGCGACGAGCGCGAGGGGCTGGCAGCGTTCGACCCACTGCTTGTCCTTCGGCTCGATACCTTGCTGCCCCTCTCCGAGGAGCTTCTCGAGCACGCGTGGCCACACTGCGGCAAGATCGGCAGGTACGTCAGCCACAGAGCACGCTCTCTCACAGGTCCCGGTCCCACTAATGTGTGGTTCTTGGGGACGGTCGGGACAAAAAATCCGGGATCAGTCAACGGTAGTCAGGCCGGTGGGTAGGGTTCAAGTCGTTGTCCACAGCCTGTGCACAGTGTGGGGCCACCGAGGCTCGGTTTGACCGGATGGCGTAGCCGCGCGTACCGTGACGAGGTCGAGTTGTCGATGGCTGCTGCCGCCTGCCTACCGATGGGCGAAGATCACACACAGTGATCATGTAGCGGTGCCACTCGGGCGAACACGCGAGTTTCATCTCCTTCGTGGGCGCACGGTGACAGCCAGGCGATGTCCCGCCACAACGATTCATTCTCTGGAGCCCCCGAGTGAGCAAGCGCACCTTCCAGCCGAACAACCGCCGTCGTGCCAAGACCCACGGCTTCCGCCTGCGGATGCGTACCCGTGCCGGCCGCGCGATTCTCGCGAACCGCCGCGGCAAGGGCCGCGCCGCCCTTTCCGCGTAACCCACACGCAGGTCGTGACGTCGTGCTGTCTCCCGAAAATCGGCTGAGGCGGCGCGAGGACTTCGCGAGCGCGGTACGACGGGGCCGGCGGGCAGGACGCCCGCTTCTCGTCGTACACCTACGTACCAGCGGTGCAACGGACCCGCACGAGCCGGGGGAGATCGATCCCTCGACGCGTGCGGGTTTCGTCGTCAGCAAGGCTGTCGGCAACGCTGTCGTACGTAACCGGGTCAAGCGCCGTTTGCGCCATCTTGTCCGCGAACGGCTCCCCCAGCTCCCCGCCGGTAGCCTGGTGGTGGTGCGGGCCTTGCCCGGTTCGGGTGACGCCGGCCTCGACGAGCTGGCCCGTGACCTGGATGCCGCCATGCAGCGGCTACTGGGAGGCGCGGCTCGATGAAGTACCCGCTGCTCGCTTTGATCAAGCTGTACCAGTGGACGATCAGTCCGCTGCTCGGGCCGGTGTGCCGTTACTACCCCTCGTGCTCGCACTACGGGTTCACGGCCATCGACCGGCATGGTGCGGTGAAGGGGACGGTTCTGACCGCCTGGCGGATCCTGCGGTGCAATCCGTGGTCCCCGGGTGGTGTGGATCATGTCCCACCCCGGAAACGCCCGCGTTGGCACGAGCAGCTGCGCAGTGCGTTGCGTAGATCTCGCAATGCTCAAGGAGCCTGATTAGTGGACACGATTGCCAGTCTGTTCAGCTTTATCACCACACCCGTGTCATGGATCATCGTCCAGTTCCACACGGTGTACGGCGCGATCTTCGGCGCCGACAGTGGATGGGCCTGGGGCCTGTCCATCGTGTCCCTGGTGATCTTGATTCGTATCTGCCTGATCCCGCTCTTCGTGAAGCAGATCAAGTCGACGCGTGGCATGCAGGCGCTCCAGCCGAAGATGAAGGCGATCCAGGAGCGCTACAAGAACGACAAGCAGCGTCAGTCCGAAGAGATGATGAAGCTGTACAAGGAGACGGGTACCAACCCGCTCTCCTCGTGCCTTCCGATCCTCGCGCAGTCGCCGTTCTTCTTCGCGCTCTACCACGTGCTCGCGAACATCGCCAACGGCAAGCCGATCGGCTACATCAACGAGTCGCTGCTGGTGAGCGCCCAGAAGGCACACATCTTCGGAGCCCCGCTCGCCGCGAAGTTCACGGACAGCGCCGAGAAGATCGCCAGCCTGGACGCCTCGGTGACCAGCGTCCGCGTCGTGACCGCGGTCATGATCGTGATGATGTCGCTGTCGCAGTTCTACACGCAGCGCCAGCTGATGCAGAAGAACGTCGACCTCTCGGTCAAGACGCCGTTCATGCAGCAGCAGAAGATGCTGATGTACATCTTCCCGGTGATCTTCGCCGTCATGGGCATCAACTTCCCCGTCGGTGTCCTCGTCTACTGGCTGACCACGAACCTGTGGACCATGGGCCAGCAGATGTACGTGATCAACCAGAACCCGACGCCGGGAAGCAAGGCCCAGGACCAGTACCTGACCCGCCTGGTCAAGCACGTCACCACGCACGGCACCATCAAGGGCCGCGGCAAGAAGAAGATCGTCGCCGCGATCGTGGCCAAGGGCCCGGACCGCAACGACAACGAGCGCAAGTTCATCACCGCGCTGACGAAGCAGGGCATGGCCGCGCAGGCGGACGGCTCCGTGATCAAGAGTTCTGAGGCCACGGCCGATGAGGACGCGGCGAGCGGCGGTGTCGCGACCAAGCGGCAGCAGCCCAAGCGGCAGACGAAGTCGAAGCGTCAGACGCCCCCCAGCAAGCCCTCCAAGAAGTAGAAGGAGCCCCTCCCGTGACGGAAGGCACCACCACCGCCGCCGCTGAGGGCGGCGACACCCTCACCCGCCTCGAGCAGGAGGGCGAGATCGCGGCCGACTACCTTGAGGGCCTGCTGGACATCGCCGACCTGGACGGCGACATCGACATGGACGTCGAGGCGGACCGCGCCGCGGTGTCGATCGTCAGCGACTCGGCTCGCGACCTGCAGAAGCTCGTGGGCCGCGACGGTGAGGTCCTGGAGGCCCTGCAGGAACTGACCCGCCTCGCCGTGCACCGCGAGACCGGGGACCGCAGCCGGCTGATGCTGGACATCGCCGGGTTCCGCGCCAAGAAGCGCGAGGAACTGGCCGTGATCGGCGCCCAGGCCGCGGCGGACGTGAAGGCGTCCGGTGAGCCGCTGAAGCTGGCTCCCATGACCCCCTTCGAGCGCAAGGTCGTTCACGACGCCGTGGCGGCCGCCGGTCTGAAGAGCGAGTCCGAGGGCGAGGAGCCGCAGCGCTTCGTCGTTGTGCTTCCGGCCTGACCGGAAGAGCGTGAGGTCGGCCCCGTCTGTGTCGCAGGCGGGGCCGATGTTTGTAAGCCTGGCAGTGCCCGTTGTTCGAAGAGTGAGTTCTGTACGGAAGGACGGTCCCCGTGACGGAGGCAGCTGAGCTTCCCCCGGCGCCCGAAGAGGCGCGTGCGGTATTCGGCGAGTTTTTCCCGGAAGCCGTGCGGTACGCGGAGCTGCTGGCGGACGCGGGGGTCCAGCGCGGTCTGATCGGCCCCCGTGAGGTGCCCAGGTTGTGGGAGCGGCACCTGTTGAACTGCGCGGTCCTCTCCGAGGTCGTGCCCGAGGGCGTCACCGTGTGCGATGTGGGCTCCGGCGCCGGTCTCCCCGGAATCCCCCTGGCGCTGGTGCGCCGGGATCTGAAGATCACGTTGCTGGAACCGCTGCTGCGTCGGACGAACTTCCTCCAGGAAGCCGTGGAGCTGCTGGGTCTCGACCACGTCACCGTGGTGCGCGGCCGGGCCGAGGAGGTCCTCGGCAAGGTGCAGCCCGTGCACGTGGTGACGGCGCGCGCGGTGGCCCCGCTCGACCGGCTGGCCGGCTGGGGTGTTCCCCTGCTGCGCCCGTACGGAGAGATGCTGGCGCTCAAGGGTGACACCGCCGAGGAGGAGCTGGTGGCGGCGAAGGTCGCGCTGGCGAAGCTCGGTGTGGTGAAGACTTCGGTTCTGCACGTGGGCGAGGGCGTCGTGGACCCCTTGTCCACGGTGGTGCGGGTCGAGGTGGGCGAGAGCCCCGGCGGGGTGAGGTTCGCGGCCAAACGGGCCAAGGCCGCCCGGACGAGTCGTACGCGCCGCCGCCGCTGACGGACGCCGAGTACCACCGACCGCTGAAATCCCCGAGCGTTCTGCGGGGATTTCAGGCGTGTTGGGGCCTATCGGCAGGGGCGCCGGAGTGTCGGAGGGAGCTTGCGACTCCGTCCGGGCATCGTGTTTCACGTGAAACGTCGCTCTCTGCTGCACGGAATCATCAGCCGCGGTCGTGCGGCTGCGTCCCCCCGCGAACGCAAGGCCGCAGGGGGGACGGAGTTGTCCACATCGGTGGATTCATCCACAGGAGTTCGGGCCCCGCTGGTTCGCGGCCCCGGTGACATGGCAGGCTCTGTTCATCGCGAGCCTGATGTCGAGGAGAGTGACACCGTGCGGTCCGACGCCAACCTCGCGGGGCCGATGGCCGATCCGGTCCCTGGTCCCCGCTCTGAATCGCCGGGCGAGGATGTTTCACGTGAAACATCGCCTCCGCCCCTAGTGGACAACGAAGACACACCCATCGGTCGAGCCGCCCAGATCGCGGTCGACGCGCTGGGCCGTGCGGGTGAACGCCTTCCCCGACCCGCGCAGACGCGGGTCATGGTGGTGGCGAACCAGAAGGGCGGCGTGGGCAAGACCACGACGACCGTCAATCTGGCGGCCTCGCTGGCCCTGCACGGTGCGCGGGTGCTGGTGATCGACCTCGACCCGCAGGGCAACGCCTCCACGGCCCTGGGCATCGACCATCACGCGGACGTGCCGTCCATCTACGACGTGCTCGTGGACAGCCGGCCCTTGCTGGAGGTCGTCCAGCCGGTGGTGGACGTGGAGGGCCTGTTCTGTGCCCCGGCGACGATCGACCTGGCGGGTGCCGAGATCGAGTTGGTGTCTCTGGTCGCCCGCGAGAGCCGGCTCCAGCGGGCGATCCAGGCGTACGAGCAGCCGCTGGACTACATCCTGATCGACTGCCCGCCCTCACTGGGGCTGCTGACGGTGAACGCCATGGTCGCGGGCGCCGAGGTACTGATCCCGATCCAGTGCGAGTACTACGCCCTGGAGGGTCTGGGGCAGCTGCTGCGCAACGTCGATCTGGTGCGGGCCCACCTGAACCCGACGCTGCACGTGTCGACGATCCTGCTGACCATGTACGACGGCAGGACACGGCTGGCCTCGCAGGTGGCGGACGAGGTGCGCACGCACTTCGGCAAGGAGGTGCTGAGGACCAGCATCCCGCGCTCGGTGCGCATCTCCGAGGCGCCGAGCTACGGGCAGACGGTTCTCACGTACGACCCGGGCTCCAGCGGAGCCCTTTCCTACCTGGAAGCCGCGCGGGAGATCGCGCTGCGGGGGGCCGGAATCCATTACGACGCCCAGCACGCCCATCTGGGCGCGGGCACGAACAGCACGCAGAGCATGGCGGAGGGGATCCAGTGAGTGAGCGACGTAGGGGGCTGGGACGGGGGCTCGGCGCGCTGATTCCCGCAGCTCCGCAGGAGAGGACACCGGCGGCCGGGGACGGCTCGACGCCTCCCTCGGCCGGGCAGGTGTTGACGTCCGAACGCGGTATCGCGGCGGCGAAGCTCGCCGCGCTGGCGCAAGCCGATGTTTCACGTGAAACATCGGAGGCGGCCACGCCGGTGCGGGTGCCGGAGCAGGCGGCGCCGACGGCCAATGAGGTGGCCGGGGCGACGTTCGCGGAGCTTCCGATGGACGCGATCGTGCCGAACCCGCGGCAGCCGCGTGATGTGTTCGACGAGGACGCGTTGGCGGAGCTGGTGACCTCCATCCAGGAGGTGGGCCTGCTCCAGCCGGTGGTGGTGCGGCAGTCCGCGCCGGGTCGCTATGAGCTGATCATGGGCGAGCGGCGTTGGCGTGCGTGCCGGGAGGCCGGACTGGACTCCATCCCGGCGATCATCCGGGCCACGGACGACGAGAAGCTGCTTCTGGACGCGCTCCTGGAGAACCTGCACCGGGCGCAGCTCAATCCCCTGGAGGAGGCGGCCGCGTACGACCAACTGCTCAAGGACTTCAACTGCACGCACGACCAGTTGGCCGACCGGATCGGGCGTTCGCGTCCGCAGGTGTCGAACACGCTGCGATTGCTGAGGCTTTCCGCCTCGGTGCAGCGTCGGGTCGCGGCGGGTGTCCTGTCCGCCGGGCACGCGCGGGCCCTCCTGTCCGTGGAGGACTCCGAGGTCCAGGACAAGCTGGCGCACCGGATCGTCGCCGAGGGGCTGTCGGTGCGCGCGGTCGAGGAGATCGTGACGCTGATGGGCTCGGAGCCGTCGAGCGGTGTGAAGCCGAAGGGTCCTCGGGCCGGAGCCCGGGTGGCGCCGGCGCTGAGTGAGTTGGCGACGCGGCTGTCGGACAGGTTCGAGACCCGGGTGAAGGTGGACCTGGGCCAGAAGAAGGGCAAGATCACCGTCGAGTTCGCCTCGATGGAGGATCTGGAGCGGATTCTGGGGACCCTCGCACCGGGCGAGGGTCGGGTGCTCGACCAGGGTCTCTCCGGGGAGTAGACGCAGGGCTTCGACAGTGGAGCCGAGGGGCGGGTCGTGCCGGGTGTCCGGTACGACCCGCCCCTTTGTCGCAGCGGATACGATGCGTGTATGGGTCGTCGGTTGGTGCCGCTCACGCTGGACAACCTCCAGGATCTGCCCCGACGTTGCCGCGCCTGCGTGTTCTGGGAGCTCGATCCGGTCACCGGTGAGGCCGCCGTGAAGGCGGGTACTCCGGAGCTGGAGAAGGAGGCGTGGATCTCCGCCGTCCTGCTGGAGTGGGGCTCGTGCGGCCGAGTGGTCTACGTCGACGAGGTGCCGGTGGGCTTCGTGCTCTACGCACCACCGGCGTACGTGCCGCGTGCTGCTTCGTTCCCCACCAGCCCGGTGTCTCCGGACGCGGTGCAGTTGATCACGGCGTGGATCATGCCCGGATACCAGGGCCAGGGCCTGGGGCGGGTCATGGTCCAGACGGTCGCGAAAGACCTGCTGCGGCGGGGCTTCCGGGCGATCGAGGCATTCGGGGACGCACGCTGGGAACGTCCGGCCTGTCTGCTGCCGGCGGACCATCTGCTGTCGGTGGGCTTCAAGACGGTACGGCCGCACCCGGCGCACCCGAGGTTGCGGCTGGAGCTGCGCTCGACGCTGTCGTGGAAGGAAGACGTGGAGTTGGCGCTGGACCGGCTGTTGGGCGGAGCCCGGGCGCGCAAGGAGCCGGCGCTGCGCCCGTTGTGAAGCGGGCATGCGAAGTGAACCGGGTATGCGAACGGGGCCGCCCCCTTCAGGGGCGGCCCCGTTTCACGTGAAACAAGCGGTGGATCAGCCGACGGGCTTGATGGTGACGAAACCATCGAGGTCGCGCAGGATGGCGGCCTTCGGCTTGGCACCGACGATGGTCTTGACGACCTCGCCGCCCTGGTAGACGTTCAGGGTCGGGATGGACATGACGCCGTACTTGGCGGCGGTGTCCGGGTTCTGGTCGATGTTCAGCTTGACGATCTCGATCTCGTCGCCGTACTCGGCCGCGATGGCCTCCAGGGACGGGGCGATCTGGCGGCACGGGCCGCACCATTCGGCCCAGAAGTCCACCAGGACGGGCTTGTCACTGGCCAGGACGTCCTGATCGAAGCTGGCGTCGGTCACGGTCTTGAGGGTGCCGGCCACAGCGGCCTCCTTATTTCCTTCTGCGGGGTGTGCGGGGTGTGGGGTGGTGCTGGATCAGACGGCCGCGTGGGCCTTCTCGGCGTCCGCCACCGCGGCGAGGAAGCGCTCCGCGTCGAGGGCGGCCGAGCAGCCGGTGCCGGCGGCGGTGATCGCCTGACGGTAGGTGTGGTCCACGACGTCGCCGGCGCCGAAGACACCGGTGAGGTTGGTGCGCGTGGACGGCGCGGCGACCTTGAGGTAGCCCTCGTCGTCCAGGTCCAACTGCCCCGTGAACAGCTCGGTACGCGGGTCGTGGCCGACGGCGATGAAGAGGCCGGTCACGGGCAGCTCGGAGGTCTCACCGGTCTTGGTGTTGCGCAGGGTGAGACCGGAGAGCTTCTGCTCGCCGTGGATCTCGGCGACCTCGCTGTCCCAGGCGAACTTGATCTTCGGGTCGGCGAAGGCGCGGTCCTGCATGGTCTTGGAGGCGCGCAGGCTGTCGCGACGGTGGACGATGGTGACGCTCTTGGCGAACCGGGAGAGGAAGGTCGCCTCCTCCATCGCGGTGTCGCCGCCGCCGACGACGGCGATGTCCTGGTCCTTGAAGAAGAACCCGTCACAGGTGGCGCACCAGGAGACACCGCGGCCGGACAGGGTGTCCTCGTTCGGCAGGCCGAGCTTGCGGTGCTGGGAACCGGTGGTGACGATGACGGCCTTGGCACGGTGGACGGTGCCGGCGGTGTCGGTGACGGTCTTGATGTCGCCGGTGAGGTCCACGGCCACGACGTCGTCGGGCACGAGTTCGGCGCCGAAGCGCTCGGCCTGACCGCGCATGTTGTCCATGAGGTCAGGACCCATGATGCCGTCCTGGAAGCCGGGGAAGTTCTCGACCTCGGTGGTGTTCATGAGCGCACCGCCGGCGGTGACGGCGCCCTCGAAGACCAAGGGGTTGAGCGAAGCGCGTGCGGTGTACAGGGCGGCCGTGTAACCGGCCGGCCCGGAGCCGATGATGATCACGTTTCGTACGTCGCTCACGGGTTCTTTCCTCGTCTCTGCGGACTGCGTGCTGCCTACCGGGGGCCGGTGCGGACCTTCACCCCACCCAACGGATCCTACGGCGCGCGCATTCCCCACTTTTCCCCGTGCCGTCCCGAACGTGTCAGGTCCGCGGGTAGGTCCTGGTCAGGAGGGGCTTCTCCGGGGCTGCCGGAGCGGTTTCACCACCACAGCCGGCGTCGACCAGATAGGCGTCCGCCCTGGCGGGGTCACCGGGGTGCGGAAGGACGACGAGGTACACGTCGGTGCCCCGGTAGGTGCCGCGTTCGGTGGCGATCGGGGTGTCCGGCCGGCCGGTGGCGGCCTGCACGCACGGGGGGACCGGCGCGGCCCGCCGGTCGGAGGGCGCCACCCCGGAAGGAGGAGCGTTCTCCATTCCGTACGTGTTGTTCTTCTCCCCCTGCACGCCCGGGTCTTGCTTCCCCGAGGCGAGCAGTTGCCGGACGCTCTCCTGGAGCCCCTGCGCCGTGTAGGTGCCCTCGTCGGGCCGGCTGGTCGAGGTCGCCGCGTCGCTGCGACCGGCGGTGCTCTGGGGACGCGTGCCGTCGAGCCCGTTGACGAGGAGGATTCCGAGAGCGCAGGCCGCCGCTCCGGCCAGCCCGGCGATGACCGCGATCCGGCGGCGGCCGCGGCGACGCCCGGGGCCGGTTGGGCCGGTCGGGTGACCACCGGGTCGGCGGGCCTCGGATCCGGGGACTCGGGAGGGCGGTGTTTCACGTGAAACATCGCTGTCGCTGTCGGGCGCCTGAGCGGGCCGGGGCTCGGCGTGGTGCGCGGTGGACCCGAGCAGCGCTTCGGCGGCGAGAGCGGCGTCGATCCGGCCCGCGACGTCGGACGGCATCCGGGCGGGGCCGGGAAGGGTGCCGAGCAGGGCGCGGATTTCCTCAAGGGAGGCACGCACGTCGGCGCACAGGGCACACGTGTCGAGGTGCCGGCGTACTTCGACGGCGCGCGACGGCGAGAGCAGCCCTTCGGTCAGGTCGGAGATCTCCGAGACGTCCGGGTGCCGGATCGTGCCGGTTGTGGGGCTCACGGACGTCCACCTCCGCCCTTCACTGCGTCTGGGTCTGGATGCCGGGGGTCTGCCGCTGGTGGGACGGATGGGCCCGGCGTCCGGTTCCTTCCCCGCTCGGTGGCGGTGTTATCCCCGGCATTCGTGCGCAGATGGGTGAGCATCGGAACGAGTTTCGCCCGGCCCCGCGCACAGCGGCTCTTCACGGTGCCGGTCGGCACGTCGAGCAGGCGGGCGGCTTCGGCGACGGGGTATCCCTGCATGTCGACGAGGACCAGCGCGGCCCGCTGATCGGCCGGGAGGGTGCCGAGGGCGGCCAGTAGCTCGCGATGGAGGTCCTGGCGCTCCGCGGGGGCCTCCGCGGACTCGTGGGGCTCCAGGAGCCGCTCCAGCCGCTCCGTGTCGTCGAGCGGGGAGGTCTTGCGGGTGGCCGCCTTGCGGGCGCGGTCGAGGCAGGCGTTCACGGTGATCCGGTGCAGCCAGGTCGTGACCGCCGAGTCACCCCGGAACGTGTGGGCGGCCCGGTAGGCGGAGACCAGGGCGTCCTGCACGGCGTCGGCCGCCTCCTCGCGGTCACCGAGGGTGCGCAGGGCGACGGCCCACAACCGGTCGCGGTGACGGCGTACGAGTTCGCCGAAGGCGTCGGGGTCCCCGTCGACGTGCAGGGCCAGCAGTTCCTGGTCGCTGTGGTCGTCGGCCGTTGCTTCGTGCGTCACACCTCGCTCCCTTCCGGGATGGAGATTAGGGCCTGCGTGGGTCGAGCACGAGGGCCACTGGGGGACGAGCGGCCGGATACGGGTCCCGGTGCCTGCCGGGAGAGGCCGGCGCCATGGCCTCGGGGCACATGAGGAAGCCGCGCGGCCGACGGGGTGCGTTCCGTGCGGCGCGGCGGCTTCGTCATGGGGTGAGGGGTCAGGAGGTCGTACCGAGGATCTTGATCTCGTTGATGCCGCCCCGGTAGTCGCCGGAACTCTCGGGCGGAAGTTCGGTGACGTGGACCAGCAGGTAGCGGGCCCGGACCGGCTTCTCCACGGTGCTCTGAAGCTTCTTCCCGGCCTTCTCCAGCTTGGTGACCTGCTGGGTGAAGTCGGAGAACGAATCGGGCGACGAGGCGTCGGGGGCCGCGGCGCGGACCTGGATCCGCTGGCCGGCCGCGTAGAGGTCCAGGTCGACACCGGTGACGTTCCGGACGCTGCCCAGGTCGACGATGATGCCGCTGCCGTTCTTGCGGTTGTCCAGGTTGCCGAAGTTGGCGGAGCCCACGTATCGGGGGGTGATCCAGGCGGAATCGGGGTCGCCGTCGACGGTCTTGCCGGCGTCCTCCGGCTTCACCGCGTCCCCGCCGGGGGCGATCACGTGGGCGTCCGAGATGGACAGTGGTTTGCCGGGTTCCGGCTTCTTCGGGGTGTCGTCCGTCGAGTCCGTCTGCGTGTTGGTCTCGCCGCCGCTGTTGCCGCCCCGGTTGATGCGGTCCAGGAGGGTGTCGGCGAGCTGCCAACTGCCCAGACCGAGCGCGACGATCAGCAGGGCGGCGACGCTCCACTTGAGGGCGCGGCCGGTGCGGCTCTGCAACGGGGGCGGCGGGGGCGTGACGGAGTGGCTCTGGACGGTCGGCAGGCCCATGGGCGTGGGCCGTCCGTAGCTGCCCTGCTGGTAGGTGGTCTGCTGGTACTCGGGCGGCGCCGTGAAAGCGGGCTCCGGCGGCCGGATGCGGGGCATCGCCGCGACCGCCTTGGCCAGCTCCTCCGGGGTGGTGAAGGCGGGCTCCTGGCGAGAGGCCGTGGCCCCGTCGTTGGCGAGGGCCCGCATGGCGAGTTCGCCGAGGCCCCGGTGGACGCCGGCGCGCACCTGATCGGGAGCGATCAGGCCGACGCCCTTGGGCAGGCCCGCGAGGCCGTACGCGTCGTTCTCGTACGGCCAGCGCTGGGTGAGGGCGGCGTACAGGAGCGCGCCCACGGCCTCGGTGTCGGCCTGCTGAGGGGTGTCGCTGGTGATGCCGCGCAGGGCGGCGTTCACGGCGAGCCCGCGGATCCGGTACTGGCCCGAGGAGGTGCGGAGTATCGCGCTGGGCGTCAGCCGCAGATGGGCCAGACCCTCGCGGTGCGCGGCCGTCATGGCCTGGGAGACCTGGCTGACCAGCTGGTAGGCCTCGTGGGCCTCAAGCGGCCCCAGGGCGAGGATCGAGGTCAGCTCGGTGGCGTCGGGCAGCCACTCGTGGACGACGTAGACCAGGTCGTTCTCCTCCACGGCGTCGAGGACCTGGACGAACCGGGGGTCACCGAGCAGGGCGGAGGAGCGGGCGGCGGCCAGGACGGCCCGCGCCCGGGGGTGGTCGGCGGGCAGCAGGTGGACGCCCACCGCGCGGCGGAGCTTCTCGTCCATCGCGCGCCAACTGCTGAATCCGTCCAGACGGGTGACGCACTCCTCCAGTCGGTAGCGTCTGGCGAGCTTGTGACCGCTGTGGAGTTCGGGAGCGGCCACCGGGGCCGGGGCCGGGTTGATGCGTTCGCCATCCGTTTCGGGCATGGAACCGTCCGCGGCTCGTCCGTTCTGCGTGTCCACCCCGTCGGCCGTGGCCTTGGCCGCTTCTGCGGCCGACGGCTCGTCGCCGCCGTTGTCGGCCACGTCGACGGCAGCTGTACTACGTTCCGCCACCGTCGTCCCTGCCTCCCCATCCGTTGCGCGCTGTCGGCCAGTCTGCGAAGCCATGCCAATTGTGCCCACAGTCCGACGCTATGCACGACACGCGATGGGGCCCGACGGTTGTGCGCATCAGCGACCCAAACGTCCGCGGATCATTCCGACCATCGAGTTCAGCTCTTCGACGCGCATCCGCTTCGCGGCGACGAGGAAGACGGCGGCCAGGGCGATGAAGCCGGTGACCAGCGCCGCGAGGGAACCGCCGGCTCCGTTCCCCAGCAACTGGGTGACCCCGTACGCCACGGCGCCCGCCACGACGGCCGCGGGGACACAGGCTCCGATGAGACGGGTGTAGGTGCGCATCACGTGGGCACCGTCGAGATCGCCGCCGAGCCGGGTGCGCAGTCGGCGCCAGGCCACGCCGACACCGACCGCGTAGCCGAGGCCGTAGGCGGCGGCCATGCCGACGACGGCCCAGCGCTCGGGGAGGACCAGGAAGGCGATGACGGAGACGCCCGCGTTCACGGCGGCGACGATGACCGTGTTGTAGAAGGGCGTGCGGGTGTCCTCGTAGGCGTAGAAGCCACGCAGGACGACGTACTGCACGGAGTACGGGATCAGGCCCAGGCCGAAGGCCATGAGGATGAAGCCGATGTTCTGGGCGTCGTCCGCGCCGGAGCCGGCGTAGAGCAGCGTGGCCATCGGGACACCGAGCGCGAGGAACGCGAAGGCACAGGGCACGATCGCGACGGCTGAGGTGCGCAGACCGTAGGAGATGTCGTCGCGGACCGCGGCGGCGTCGCCGTCGTGGGCGGAACGGGAGATGCGCGGCAGGACCGCGGTCATGACCGAGACGGTGATGATGGCCTGGGGCATCTGCCACAGCAGCAGCGCGTAGTTGTAGCCGGTGATGCCGGTACCGCCGTGGCCCTGCTTGGCGGCGACCTCGCCCGCCCAGGTGGCGAGCTGGGTGACGACGACGAGACCGATCTGGTTGGCGAGGACGAAGAAGAACGTCCACTTGGCCAGGCCCGCGGCCTTGCCCAGACCGTGGCCCTTCCAGTCGAAGCGCAGGCGCGGCCTGAAGCCGGCGTCGCGCAGGTACGGAATCATCGCGAGGGACTGGACCACGAGGCCGAGCAGGGTGCCCAGCCCCAGCAGGCGCACGCCCTCGGGGGTGATGCCGGCTTCGTTCATGCCGGTGGAGGTGAACCCGCCGAACGCCCAGATGAAGGCGCCGAACGTGGCGATGACGACGACGTTGTTGAGGACCGGCGTCCACATCATCGCGCCGAACCGACCGCGGGCGTTGAGGATCTGACCGAGGACCACGTGCACGCCCATGAAGAACATGGTGGGCAGACAGTAGTGGGCGAAGGAGACCGCGACGTCCATCCGGTCCGGGTTGTCGGCGATCGTCGGCGACATCATCGTGATGAACACCGGGGCCGCGAGCACGCAGATGACGGTGACCGCGCCCAGCAGGACCATGACCAGGGTCAGCAGCCGGTTGGCGTACGCCTCCCCGCCGTCCTCGTCGTTCTTCATCGCGCGGACGAGCTGCGGGATGAAGACGGCGTTCAGCGCACCGCCGCCGACGAGGACGTAGATCATCGTCGGCAGCGTGTTGGCGACCTGGTAGGTGTCGTTCAGGGTGACGACGCCGATGGCGCCGCCGATCACGAGCGTGCGCAGGAAGCCGGTGATGCGGGAGACGATCGTGCCGGCGGCCATCAGCGCGCTGGACTTGAGCAGGCCGGAGGCCTTCCCGGCGGGCTTGGTCGGTGCCGGGGTGGCGACGGGCGCCTCCTCGGTGACCGTCCGCGGGGCGGCTTCCTGGTCCCGGTAGAGGTGCGCGAAGGCGTCGGGTGCCGGCTGGTCGTCCGCGGTCTCGGTCACGAGCGAGTCCACACCGACGAACCGGGTGGTCGTGGCGTGGTCCCCGTACGGCATGTGGCGTGACGGACCGTCCGGCTCGGGCGGCGGGGTCTGGGCCCAGACACGCGGATCCGGGCCGTGGGAGGGCGCCTGCGGGGCCGCGTAGAGCGGTCCTGCCTCCTGGTAGGTACCCGGCGGCGGCGGGGGGTGAGAGGCCCGGTCGTACATGACCTCGATGACCGGGTCCTGTGCGGACAGGTCCTGGGACCGGTACGGGTCGTAGTCGTAGGCATCCTGGACATACGGGTCGTGATCCGGCGCGGGTGCGGGCGGAGGGACCTGCCCGGGCACCGGGGTACCCGGAGCAGCGCCCTGCGCGGGCGACGGCCCACCAGTGCCCTGCGCGCGGTCACCGTCGTACGGCGCGTTCATCGAAACCCCACCTCATCGTCCCCAGGCCGACCGGCCACGGCATCGCATCAACGGTCCACTGTCTCACCCGCGCCGGACCCGCCGGCGCTTTGCGGTTCGGTGTCCGGGGACTCGTCACTCGGCTGCGTGCTCTCCTCGGCCGCGGTACGGGCCGCGACGCGCTTGCGACTGGCGTACATCTTGATGCCGGCCAGTACGAGGAGAAGCACACCACCTGCGATGACGAGCATCACGGTGGGGGTGACCTCGGTCGCCTCGACGGTGAACTTGCGCTCCTTGCCGTAGGGAACGCCCTGCTTGGTGAAGAGCTGCGCGGTGACCTCCACGGGACCACTCGCGGTCGCGTTGGCGGTGAACTTCAGCGTCTGACTGTGGTCGGCCTGGACGGTGACCTCCTGCTCGGCGACACCGCTGTCGTCGAACATCAGGCGGGTGGGATTGGCCGACCGCACCCGCAGGACCAGGTTGTGGACGTCCTGGACCAGGCTGTTCTGGACACTGACCGGGATGGTCGCGCTGTGTCCGGACAGGGTGGCGTCCGACTTGGGGATGACCTTGACCTTCTCGGTTAGGCCGATCAGGTACTCCTGCACCTGGTCCCGGTACACGCGGGCCTCTTCGGGGCGACCCCGCCAGGACGTGGACATCTCCCGGTTGGTGGTGTTCCCGAAGGGGATCTCCACGCGTTCCGGCGCCGCCAGGATGACCTTGAAGTGGTCGAGGGTGTTCTGCGTGGTGCGGATCTTCTCGAACGCCGAGACCGGCAGCTCCTGCTTGCTCAGGGACTCCGGGTACTGGCCGGCGCCCGGGACCTGCGTGGCCGCGCCCGGGTCGGGCTTGGCGGCCGCGGCGGCCTCCAGGTCGGAGGGCTGGGCCCAGCGTCCGTTCTGGAGCCCGCGCAGGGCCGCGGCCATCGTTCCCACCTGGCTGACGGACGGCATCCGCTGCGGGGTGACGACGAAGCTGCGCTGCTCTTCGGTGTTCTGGAGGTTGAGGGCCAGGGTGTGGGCGAGGAACCGCTGCACGGCGAGCGTGGAGTTCCCGGCGCTGAGCATGTCGCCCTGGAAGGCGGTGGAGAGCTGGGCGTCGGCGACGACGGCCGTGGTGCCCGCGCCGATGGGGCGGGCGGCCGAGGGCGTGTAGCCGAGGGAGCCGTTCTCCTGGAGGCTGTCGCTGCGGGTGAGCACGTTGTGCGCACCGGCCGAGGTGGCGACATTGACGATCGAGGGGTCGATGGCACCGTCCACGGGCCAGGAGAAGTCGGTGGACGGGGTGACGTGCAGGACCGTCTCGACGGCCTGCTTCGCCTTGTCGGTGGCCGGCCTCAGCTGGCCCAGGGTGCCGGACACGTCCTTGCCGTGGTGGGCGAGGGAGGCGATGTCGGGGTCGGCGAAGGGCAGCGCGACGACCTTCTTGCCCTGCACCGCGGTTTCGAGATCGCTCAGCCACTTCTCCGCGACGGCCTTGTTCTTGCCCTGGACGGGCTTCCCGGCAGGATCGGGATTGCGGATCCGGTAACCCTTGGCCATCGCGTCGACCGTGTAGAGCAGGTCGGGATCGATGACCCAGGTGATGGGGAGGTCCTTGCCGAGCGAGACCATCTGCCCGAGCCGGCCGGCGGGTCCCAGCTCGGCCGCGAGGGAGTCGTCGATGAAGACCGGGGTCTGTGTCTCGTCCGAGCCGGTCTCCGCCGTCACACGGGTGGTGGAGATCAACGGCCACGCGTACGTGAGGTTGGAGCGCTTGGCCGCGGCTTCGGGCTGCCACGGGAGGAAGGTCCGCTGGATGCCCAGGACCTGCTCGTACGGGCGGCCGGAGGTCTCCCCGGACACGGAGACGCCGAGCTGGTACACGCCGTCCTTGCCCAGGTCCAGCTTGTTGACCGGGACCTTGATCGTGAATTCCCGGCTGGCCTTGGACGGCAGCGAGTCGATCTTCACGGCGAAGGCGGGGTCGATCTCGGCCGGATCGGTGCCGGGCCGGAACCCACTGCGGTCCGCGACGTCGTCGATCGCCGAGCGGTCACCGACGACGGGACCGACCCGCAGACCGACGTGTGCGCCCTTGATCGGTTCGTTGCCGTTGTTCACCACGGTGCCCGAAATGGTCAGCGTGTCGGTCTTGACCGGAGAGCTGGGTGCCACCTCGCTCAGCTGGACGTCCACGGGCGACTCGGCCGCCTGGGCCGGCGGGGCGGGGGCATAGACCAGAGCGGCCAGGACCGGTGTCCCGGCGAGCATGACGACTGCCCGCCGCAGCCAGCGGCGCCGGGCAGGAGCCGGAACCGCCCCCTGGATTTCTGCCGCCTCGGCCACGCGTTTCGCCCGTCCTCGAAGTGTCAGTGGTCGTCGTTCGTGCGTCCACGCATGGTAACGAGGCCCGCTGTGCGCGAGTGCCGCGCCTTGCTCCACATGATCGGCTCCGCCTCCGAGCCGGTGTGGGGCGGGGTGGCCGCAAAACGCGGCGGCCCGGACCGGGCAAGCCACGTACCCTTTTCTGTTGTGCCGAACGCCAATGAAGACAGCCCCAGTGCCCTGAGTCAGGTGCAGAGCCGCGCGGTCAGTGAACTGCTGCGGGTCGCCCCTGTCGCCGACGAACTCGGCCGCCGATTCCAGGAGGCCGGCTTCCGCCTGGCCCTGGTCGGAGGGTCCGTTCGGGATGCGCTGCTCGGGCGTCTCGGCAACGATCTCGATTTCACCACCGATGCCCGCCCCGAGGACGTCCTGAAGATCATCAGGCCGTGGGCCGACTCGGTCTGGGACGTGGGCATCGCCTTCGGCACCGTGGGAGCGCAGAAACTGGGCTTCCAGATCGAGGTGACCACCTACCGCTCGGAGTCGTACGACCGGACCTCGCGCAAGCCCGAGGTTTCCTACGGCGACTCGATCGAGGAGGATCTGGTCCGCCGGGACTTCACGGTGAACGCCATGGCGGTCGCGCTGCCCGAAAAGGTGTTCGTGGACCCGCACGGCGGCCTGGAGGACCTCCGGGAGGGCGTTCTGCGCACCCCCGGCACTCCGGAGGATTCCTTCTCGGACGACCCCCTGCGCATGTTGCGTGCGGCCCGGTTCGCGGCGCAGCTCGACTTCGAGGTCGCTCCTGAGGTCGTGGCGGCGATGAAGGAGATGTCCGAGCGGATCGAGATCGTCTCGGCGGAGCGGGTACAGGGCGAGCTGAACAAGCTGCTGCTGTCCGCACACCCCCGCAAGGGCCTGGGTCTGCTCGTGGACACCGGGCTGGCGGACCGGGTGCTCCCCGAGCTGCCCGCCCTGCGGCTGGAGAGTGACGAGCACCACCGTCACAAGGACGTCTACGACCACTCGCTGATCGTGCTGGAACAGGCGATCGACCTGGAGGAGGACGGCCCGGACCTCGTTCTGCGTCTGGCCGCCCTGCTACACGACATCGGCAAGCCGCGCACCCGCCGGTTCGAGGGCGACGGTCGGGTCTCCTTCCACCACCACGAGGTGGTCGGAGCGAAGATGACCAAGAAGCGCATGACCGCGCTGAAGTACTCGAACGACATGATCAAGGACGTGTCCCGGCTCGTGGAGCTGCACCTGCGCTTCCACGGTTACGGGGACGGGGAGTGGACCGACTCGGCCGTGCGGCGCTACGTACGCGATGCCGGTCCCCTGCTGGAGCGGCTGCACAAGCTGACCCGGTCGGACTGCACCACCCGGAACAAGCGCAAGGCCAACGCGCTCTCCCGCACCTACGACGGTCTGGAGGAGCGCATCGCGCAGCTCCAGGAGCAGGAGCAACTGGACTCGATCCGGCCCGACCTGGACGGCAACGAGATCCAGCAGGTGCTGGGTGTCGGTCCCGGGCCGGTGATCGGCAAGGCCTACGCGTTCCTGTTGGAGCTGCGGCTGGAGAACGGACCGATGGAGCGTGACGCCGCCGTCACGGCTCTCAAGGAGTGGTGGGCCGGCCAGGCCTGAGGCGTCCGGGGCGGTCGATGTTTCACGTGAAACATCGACCGCCCCGACCCATCGCCCCCTGATGTTTCACGTGAAACGTCGCTCCTGGCGTCGCAGCAGCGCCGCGGTGAGCCCGTAGAGGAGAGCCACGCTCAGGATCAGGGTGACGGACTGCCCGTCTGCGGGAAGCATGAGCGAGGCCACGGCGGCCGCGCCGACGAAAGCGACGTTGAAGAGCACGTCGTAGACGGAGAACACCCGACCGCGGAACTCGTCGTCCACCTGGGACTGGATCACGGTGTCGGTGGAGATCTTGGCGCCCTGGGTGGCGAGCCCCAGGACGAAGGCCGCGACGAGCATCGGTCCGACGGCGAAGAACAGGCCGAGTGCCGGGACGAGCAGCGCCGCCGTCGCGGCGCAGGCGGTGATCCAGCCCAGGTTGCCCAGACGCTCGACGATCCACGGCGTGACGATGGCGGCCGCGAAGAACCCGGCGCCGGAGACCCCGATCGCGATTCCCAGGAGGGCCAGCCCGTCGGACTCGTTGTCCGACCAGGAGTAGCGGCAGAGCATGAGCAGCATCACCAGGAGTGCGCCGTAGCAGAAGCGCATCATGGTCATCGCGGTGAGTGCCAGGCGTGCGTCCCGGCGGTCGGCGAGATGACGCAGGCCTTCGGCCATGCCCCGCACCGTGAGGGCCACCCCCTCGGCGATGGACGGGTGGACCCGCCCGGGAGGCTGGTCGGGGCCGAGGAGATCGACGGCCAGCCGCAGGGAGACGAGCGCGGCGCAGAGGTAGAACGCGGCGCCGAGGAGCACCACGAGGGCGTTCGACTCGACGGCCAGCAGCCGTACGAGGAAGGCCAGGCCGCCGCCGGCGGTCGCCGCGAGGGTTCCGGCGGTGGGCGAGAGGGCGTTCGCGGTGACCAGTTGGTGGGGGCCGACGACCCGTGGCAGGGAGGCGGCGAGTCCGGCCAGGACGAAGCGGTTGACGGCGGTGACCGACAGCGCCGAGGCGTAGAACAGCCAGTCGGGGACGTGCGCGACGATCAGCACGCCGGTGACGCAGGCGAGGAAGGCCCGCAGCAGGTTGCCGTAGAGGAAGACCTGACGTCGCCGCCAACGGTCCAGCAGCACCCCGGCGAAGGGGCCGATCACCGAGTAGGGCAGCAGAAGCACGGCCATGGCCGAGGCGATGGCCGCGGGCGAGGTCTGCTTCTCCGGGGAGAACACCACGTAGGTGGCGAGTGCGACCTGGTACACCCCGTCCGCGGCCTGGGAGAAGAGCCGTACGGCGAGCAGGTTGCGGAAATTCCTCAGGCGCAGGAGTACGCGCAGATCACGTACGACGGGCATGAGGGAAAGGGTCACATACACCGAGGGTCCCCGGGCACATTGCCCGGGGACCCTCGGTGGAAGAGCAGCCGAAGACCAGGTGTCCGGAAGGACCTTGGTGCTTCGCTTCGCGTCGCGCGGACGCGGCGAGCGGTTTAGCGCTCGACCTCGCCCTTGATGAACTTCTCGACGTTCGCGTAGGCCTCGTCGTCGAAGTACTGCACCGGCGGGGACTTCATGAAGTAGCTCGAAGCCGACAGGATCGGGCCACCGATGCCCCGGTCCTTGGCGATCTTCGCCGCGCGCAGGGCGTCGATGATGACACCGGCGGAGTTCGGGGAGTCCCACACCTCGAGCTTGTACTCGAGGTTCAGCGGAACATCGCCGAAGGCGCGGCCTTCGAGGCGGACGTAGGCCCACTTGCGGTCGTCGAGCCAGGCGACGTAGTCGGACGGGCCGATGTGGACGTTGTTCTCGCCCAGGTCGCGGTCCGGGATCTGCGAGGTGACGGCCTGCGTCTTCGAGATCTTCTTCGATTCGAGGCGGTCACGCTCCAGCATGTTCTTGAAGTCCATGTTGCCGCCGACGTTGAGCTGCATGGTGCGCTCAAGACGGACACCGCGGTCCTCGAACAGCTTCGCCATCACGCGGTGCGTGATGGTCGCGCCGACCTGCGACTTGATGTCGTCGCCGACGATCGGGACGCCGGCCTCGGTGAACTTGTCCGCCCACTCCTTGGTGCCGGCGATGAAGACCGGAAGGGCGTTGACGAAGGCGACCTTCGCGTCGATGGCGCACTGCGCGTAGAACTTCGCCGCCGCCTCGGAGCCGACGGGGAGGTAGCAGATCAGGACGTCGACCTCGCGGTCCTTGAGGACCTGGACCACGTCGACCGGAGTCTCGGCGGACTCCTCGATCGTCATGCGGTAGTACTTGCCCAGGCCGTCCAGGGTGTGGCCGCGCTGCACGGTCACGCCCGCGTTCGGGACGTCGCAGATCTTGATGGTGTTGTTCTCGCTGGCGCCGATGGCGTCCGAGAGGTCGAGGCCGACCTTCTTCGCGTCGACGTCGAACGCGGCGACGAACTCGATGTCACGCACGTGGTAGTCGCCGAACTGGACGTGCATCAGACCGGGGACCTTGGCCGCCGGGTCGGCGTCCTTGTAGTACTCGACGCCCTGCACCAGCGAGGCGGCGCAGTTGCCTACGCCGACGATGGCTACGCGAACCGAACCCATTCCGGTTGCTCCCTGTTTGTTCTCGGACGAGGCCTGCGAGATGCAGGCCTCATTTTGCAGTTTCGTCGGACGGACCGGGTCGTCTCTGATCCCGTCCCGCCCGCTCGCTCTCGATGAGCTCGTTCAGCCAGCGCACTTCGCGCTCCACGGATTCCATGCCGTGGCGCTGCAGCTCAAGCGTGTAGTCGTCGAGCCGCTCCCGCGTACGGACGAGCGAGGCGCGCATCTTCTCCAGACGCTCTTCCAGCCGGCTGCGGCGACCCTCCAGCACCCGCATGCGCACTTCTCGTTCGGTTTGACCGAAGAAGGCGAAACGGGCGGCGAAGGACTCGTCCTCCCAGGTGTCCGGGCCGGTGTGGGAGAGGAGCTCTTCGAAGTGCTCCTTACCTGCTGCCGTCAACCGGTAGACGATCTTGGCGCGGCGCCCTGCGAGTGAAGCGGCGAGAGCGTCTTCCGGGGCGTTGCCCGGTTCTTCGATCAACCAGCCGTTGGCGACGAGCGTCTTGAGGCAGGGGTACAGGGTTCCGTAGCTGAACGCCCTGAACACCCCCAGCGAGGTGTTGAGCCGCTTGCGGAGCTCGTAGCCGTGCATGGGGGATTCGCGAAGCAGGCCGAGGACGGCGAATTCGAGGATGCCTGAGCGCCTGCTCATCCGCCTGCCTCTCCTCTGCCCCTGAGTTTATGTCGAGCTGATGTATCGACTCGATACATCCAGACGATAGAACGGGCGGCCTCCGGCGACAAGGGGTGACGTGGTGACCGGCGTCACATCACTAATTCGACGTACGCAAGTTGCCTGATTTGGGGTGAACTTCGGCACTGATTGGGTTTTGACCGTGCGTAGTCTGTGCGGCATGACACCGGGGGGAACCGGAATGCACCGCCGCTGCCAGGCCACTCGCCTGCCCGAGGAGTAGTCGTTCGATGAGCGAGCATCGCCGTAAACCGCCGCAGCAAGCCCAGGGCGGCGGCCGCGCCGCGTCCCGCCGGCCCGCGCCGCAGCGCTCTGGCCGCGGCGCCGGGGCGGGGCATGACGCCCGCGCGGCGTCTCCCAGTGCTTCGTACGGAGAGCAGTCCCCCTCCGGCGGTCGGGTCGAGTCCCGAAGAGCCGCCCAGAGAGGTTCGGCCGGTCGGGGTCGAGACGGGGCCCAGTCGGGCAGATCCGGAACCGGAGCGAGCCGCCCGAACCGCCGGCTCGTCAACTACCCCCGCTCCGACAGGGACGGGTGGAAACGGTTCGTTCCGTCCTGGAAGCTCGTGAGCGGCACCACGCTGGGCTTCTTCGCGGTGATCATCGCGGGTGCCGGCATCGGTATCGCCATGGTGAGCACGCCCGACGCCAACAAGGCGGCCCAGGCGCAGAACAACGTCTTCTACTGGGCCGACGGCAGTCAGATGGTCGCGACCGGTGGTTCCATGAACCGCCAGATCGTGCAGATCGACGAGATCCCGCTCTCGATGCGCAACGCGGTCATCGCCGCGGAGAACGAGTCCTTCGAGACGGACAAGGGCGTCGACCCGATGGGCATCGCCCGTGCCGTGGTGAACATGGCCAAGGGCGGCTCCACCCAGGGTGGCTCGACGATCACGCAGCAGTACGTGAAGAACAACTTCCTGGACTCCGAGCAGACGCTCAAGCGCAAGGTGACCGAGCTCTTCATCTCGATAAGGCTCGGTCTCACCGCGCCGAAGGACGAGGTGCTCGCCGGTTACCTCAACACCGCCTACTACGGCCGCGACGCCTACGGCATCCAGGCCGCCTCACGCGCCTACTTCGGCAAGGACTGCAAGAACCTGACCCCCTCGGAGAGCGCCTTCCTGGCGTCCGTGCTCAAGGGGCCGAACCTGTACAACCCCGACGGCGGCCTCGGCACGGCGGCCACCCCCGAGCTGAACGAGCAGCGGGCCCGTCAGCGCTGGGCCTGGGTGCTCGACCGCGAGGTCGTGGTCGGTCGGATGGACCAGGCCGAGCGCGCCAAGTACACGGAGTTCCCCGCACGCGTCGAGTCGGAGCAGGCGCGCGGGCTGTCGGGCCAGACCGGCTACCTGGTCGAGACGGCCAAGCAGTACATGATGAGGAAGCTGCACATCAGCGCGGACAAGATGGCGCTGGGCGGCTACCAGATCCGCACCACCTTCGACAAGGCGAGGGTCGAAGCCCTGTCCAAGGCCGTCGACGCGACCCGCAAGGACTTCCTCGACGAGAAGCGCCGGCCCGACACCGACACCCACGTCCAGTTCGGCGCCGCGTCGGTGGACCCGAAGTCCGGGGCGATCGTGGCCCTGTACGGCGGGCCCGGCATGGACAAGAAGCACTTCACCAACAACGCCGACACCCAGGGCGTCCCGGTCGGCTCGACGTGGAAGCCGTACGTGCTGGCGGCCGCGATGGAGTACGGCACCCAGAACTCCGACGGCGAGGGGATCTCGGTCGACAGCAAGTACATGGCCGACGACCTCACGGTGATCACCAACCGTGCGGGCAAGCCCCTGCTCGGCAAGAACCGTCAGCCGTTCAGGCAGAAGAACGAGAGCACCACGCCCTACGGGTACGTGACCCTCAACAAGGCGATGGAAAGCTCCATCAACGTCCCGTTCGCCCAGCTCGTCTTCGACGTCGGCCACGACAAGGTCCGCGAGGTGGCCAAGTCCACCGGCATCCTCGAAGACTCGATGGACCCGAACGACAACGCCTCGTTCGCGCTGGGAACCTCGACCCCGAGCGCGATCCGGATGGCCGACTCGTACGCCACCTTCGCCGCCTCGGGCACGCATCACGAGCCGTTCTCCGTGACCAGTGTGAAGAAGGACGGGGTGGAGCTGCCCGGCTTCGAGGCTCCCAAGCCGCAGCGGGCCATGGACAACGCCATCGCGGACAACATCACCAAGGTCCTGGAGAACGTCGTCCAGAACGGCACCGCGATCAAGGCCAAGAAGCTGGAGCGGCCCGCCGCGGGCAAGACCGGTACCACCGACAAGAACAAGTCGGCCTGGTTCGTCGGCTACACCCCGGAACTGTCCACGGCCGTCACCCTGTTCCGCAGCGACCCCAACGCCAAGGGGCAGTCGCTGCAGTCCATGAACGGTGTCGGAGGCATCGACTCCATCCACGGTGGTGACATCCCGACCGTGATCTGGACCGAGTACATGCGCGAGGCCCTCAAGGGGGCGCCGATCAAGGAGTTCCCGGAGCCGGACGAGATCGGCGTGATCGCCCACGCCTCCGGCGCGCCGAGCCCCACGCCTTCGGCGCCCTCGGTACCGCCCTCCCCCTCGCCCTCGCCCTCCTCCCCGTCGAGCTCCCCGCCGAAGGTGTCCCCGTCCCCCTCCAAGACCGAGGACAAGCCGAAGTGCCGGCCCTGGCAGGTGTGTGAGAAGGACCCCGACGGCGGTACCACCAGCGGCAACGACGTCGGTGGCCTGATCGGCGGCGGCAACGGCGGCAACGGTGGGAACGGAGCCAACGGCGGCGGCAACGGAGGTGACGCGGGAGCCGGCGGCGCGGCCGACGGCGGGGCGGGCGGAGACCCGTCACCGCCCACCTCGGGTAAACCGGGCCGCCCGGGAGGCGGCAGCTGGGGCACCACCGCCGGTGTCGGCGGCTGACCGGTCCGCCACCACCACCTGACGAGGGTCGCCGCACACCGTGCGGCGGCCCTCGTCCGTGCCCGGCCCGGTACGGCAGGATGAGCGCATGACGAAGGTGCACGAGGACCGGCCCGTACTGCCCACCCAGCAGGACGAGGTCGCCGCGGCCGGCAGCGAGCTCATCGGCGGCCCGCTGGGTCGCCATGCCCGGCTGGGCGGCCACTGGCTGACCCCGGTGCGGGTGGTGGTCCTCGTGGCCCTCGGGATGTTCGCGTTGGGTATGGCGCAGAAACTGCCCTGCTACGACTGGGCGTGGTTCCGGGGGGCCGGCTCGCAGTACACGCACGCCTGCTACTCCGACATCCCGCACCTGTACGTCGTACGCGGCTTCGCCGACGGTCTCGTCCCCTACTGGGACCGGCTCACCGGCGACATGGAGTACCTCGAGTACCCGGTGCTGACCGGGCTCTTCATGCAGGTGGCCTCCTGGCTGACGCCCGGCAGCGGCTCCATGCAGCATCGCGAACAGATGTACTGGATGGTCAACGCGGGCATGCTGATGGCGTGCGCCGCGATCATCGCCGTGTGTGTCGCCCGCACCCACCGCCGCCGGCCGTGGGACGCGCTGCTGCTGGCCCTCGCGCCCGCCTTCGCGCTCACGGCGACGATCAACTGGGACCTGCTCGCCCTCGCCCTGACCGCCGTCGCGATGCTCCTGTGGTCCCGCGGGCGGACGGTGCTCTTCGGTGTCTTCATCGGTCTGGCCACCGCGGCCAAGCTCTACCCGGTGCTGCTGCTCGGGGTGCTCTTCGTGCTCTGCCTGCGTGCCGGGAAATGGCGCGCGTTCGCCGGTGCCCTCCTCGGCACGGTCGGTGCCTGGCTCGTGGTGAACCTGCCCGTCATGATCTTCGCATGGGACGGGTGGACGAAGTTCTACACGTTCAGCCAGGAACGGCCCATCGACTTCGGCTCGGTCTGGCTGCTGATCTCCCAGCGCTCCGGGAACCCCCTGGAGGACGCGAACACCTACGCCACGGGCTTGACCCTGCTGCTCTGCGGAGGGATCGCGCTCCTCACCCTGACGGCCCCCCGACGCCCCCGCTTCGCCCAGCTGGCGTTCCTCGTCGTCGCCGCCTTCATCCTGGCCAACAAGGTCTACTCGCCGCAGTACGTGCTGTGGCTCGTCCCGCTCGCCGCCCTGGCCCGGCCGCGCTGGCGCGACTTCCTCATCTGGCAGGCCGGCGAGGTCGTGTACTTCCTCGGGATCTGGTTCTACCTCGCCTACACCTCCAGCGGAGACAAGCACCAGGGCCTGCCCGTGGAGGGCTATCAGGTGGCGATCACCGCCCACCTGCTGGCGACCCTCTACCTCTGCGCCGTGGTCGTACGGGACATCCTGCTGCCCGAGCGCGACGTCGTGCGCCGCGACGGATCGGACGACCCCTCCGGGGGCGTCCTGGACCGGGCCGAGGACGTGTTCGTGCTGTCGGACGCGGCGAGGGCGCCGCACAAGGCGACGCCCTCTGAGGGACGGCGGGTCGACTGGGGTCAGGACCCCGGTCGCTGACCGGAACGGATCAGGCGTCCAACACCCGGTCGAACTGCGTGGTGGTGTGCCGCAGGTGCGCCACCAGCTCGTCGCCCACCTTCGGCTCTGTCGCGTCCGAGGGCACGAACAGGATCGACACCTGCATGTGCGGGGGCTCGGCGAACCAGCGCTGCTTGCCCGCCCACACGAACGGGGACAAGTTGCGGTTCACGGTGGCCAGGCCCGCCCGGGCGACGCCCTTGGCACGCGGCATCACCCCGTGCAGGGCCTTGGGGGCCTCCAGGCCCACTCCGTGCGACGTACCGCCGGCGACGACGACCAACCAGCCGTCGGACGCGGCCTTCTGCTGCCGGTAGCCGAACCGTTCCCCCTTGGAGACCCGGGTGACGTCGAGGACCGCGCCGCGGTACTCGGTCGCCTCGTGGTCGCCCAGCCACAGCCGGGTGCCGATGCGGGCCCGGAAGCGGGTCTGCGGGAACTGCTGCTGGAGCCGCGTCAGCTCCTCGGCCTTCAGGTGGCTGACGAACATGGTGTGCAGCGGCAGCCGGGCCGCGCGCAGCCGATCCATCCAGCCGATGACCTCCTCGACGGCGTCCGAGCCGTCGGGGCGGTCCAGCGGCAGGTGCAGGGCGAAGCCCTCCAGACGGACGTCCTCGATGGCGGAGTGGAGCTGTCCCAGGTCCTGTTCCGAGACGCCGTGGCGGCGCATCGAGCTCATGCACTCGATGACCACTCGGGCGCCGACCAGACCGCGGACCCCGTCCACGGAGGACACCGAGCGGATCACCCGGTCCGGCAGCGGCACCGGGTCCTCGCCGCGCCGGAACGGGGTGAGGACGAGCAGGTCACCGCCGAACCAGTCCTTGATGTTCGCGGCCTCGTAGGTCGTCCCGACGGCGAGGATGTCGGCGCCCATCCGGGTCGCCTCCTCGCACAGCCGCTCGTGGCCGAAGCCGTAGCCGTTGCCCTTGCAGACCGGGATCAACCCGGGGAACCGGTCCGCGACCTGCTTCTGGTGCGCACGCCAGCGCGCGGTGTCGACGTAGAGCGTGAGCGCCATGCCCGTCCGGAGCCTCTCTGGAAAGCCGCTTGGTACAGCGGTGCTGTGTATGTGGGTGGGTCGAAAGTGCGGGTCAGCGGCGGGACATGTAGATGTCGAGCGCCTTGTGCAGCACCTTGTTGAGCGGGAAGTCCCACTCGCCGACGTACTCGACGGCCTCGCCGCCCGTGCCGACCTTGAACTGGATCAGGCCGAACAGGTGGTCGTTCTCGTCCAGCGTGTCACTGATGCCGCGCAGGTCATAGACGCTCGCGCCGAGCGCGTACGAATCGCGGAGCATGCGCCACTGCATCGCGTTCGAGGGCCTTACCTCGCGCTTGTGGTTCGCGGAGGCTCCGTACGAGTACCAGACGTGTTGGCCGACGGTGATCATCGTGGCCGCGGCCAGGGGCTCGCCCTCGTGCGTCGCGATGTACAGCCGCATCCGGTTGGGGTCCTCGGAGTTGAGGGCCGTCCACTGGCGCTGGAAGTAGCTGAGCGGACGCGGGCGGAACTTGTCGCGCTCGGCCGTGATCTCGTAGAGGTGCTGCCAGGTCGGCAGGTCGTCGTAGCCGCCCTGGACCACCTCGACGCCGGCCTTCTCGGCCTTCTTGATGTTGCGGCGCCACAGCTGGTTGAAGCCCTTGAGGACATCGTCCAGCGAGCGGTTGGCCAGCGGTACCTGGAAGACGTAGCGGGGCTGGACGTCGCCGAAGCCGGCGCCGCCGTCCTCGGCCTGCTGCCAGCCCATGCGGCGCAACTTGTCGGACACCTCGAAGGCGCGGGGCTCGATCACCGAGGCCTCCACGTCGCGCAGGCGCTTGACGTCGGGGTCCTGGATGCCCGCCTTGATGGCCGCCGAGTTCCAGCGTCGGATGACGACGGGCGGACCCATCTTCACGGTGAAGGCGCCCTGCTGCTTGAGGTGGCTCAGCATCGGCTGGAGCCACTCCTCCAGATTCGGGGCGTACCAGTTGATGACCGGGCCCTCGGGGAGGTAGGCGAGGTAGCGCTTCACCTTGGGCAGTTGGCGGTACAACACGAGTGCGGCACCGACGAGTTCGCCGGATCCGTCGAACCAACCGAGGTTCTCGGAGCGCCACTCGTTCTTCACGTCGGCCCACGCCGGGACCTGGCAGTGGCTAGCGGAGGGCAGGCTCTGGAGGAAACCCAGATGCTGCTCTCGGCTGATGGTCCTCAGGGACAGGCTCATGCGGGGTGCTCCTCCGGCGGCTTCGCTGGCTATGGCGCGAAGCCTACTGCGACGGGGGCACCACCCTTCTGGGGGACGGGCCGGGCACCGGCCGCCGGCGGCCGGTGCCCTTGTCGCGGAGGTACCCCGATCAGCTCAGCCAGCCGCCGAAGAGACCGCCGTGCGCCATGCCGAGGTAGAAGCCGATGGCCGAGGCGCCAAGCCCGATGATCAGCGCGAAGCGCTCGCGTGTCGTCACCGAGATGAACTGTCCGTAGGCGCCGGTGAGGATCCCGACCAGCCCGGTCCACGAGCTGAGCAGGTGCAGATTGTCGAAGAAGCCCGTGACGAACGCCACGGCGCCGAGGATCAGGGTGGCCGCCAACAGGGTGTCCTGCAGCGGATGGGGCTTGCCATCGGTCGCGAAGAGCGAGATGGCGGACTGGGGCCGCGTTGCCTGTGCCATCGGAAAGGCACCTCCTGGCTGAAGCAGAGCGGTGCTGCGGGGCCTCCTCCGGCGGAGCCGGGGGCATAGCACCGAGCACACCCGATGCATACAGAGTGTGGCCCTCTCCCGCCGGATTTCAACCGGAAGGAGTCGAGCAGGTAGTCTGTACGGTCTGCGCGGTGTCTGCTCTGTGGATGCCGTGCAGTACGCATCACGACCCTCCTGCCACGGAACGACCGTGGCCGCTGAGTCCAAAGGAGGTGGGTTCCACATGCGTCACTACGAAGTGATGGTCATCCTCGACCCCGATCTCGAGGAGCGCGCTGTCTCCCCGCTGATCGAGAACTTCCTCTCCGTCGTCCGTGAGGGCAACGGAAAGGTCGAGAAGGTCGACACCTGGGGCCGTCGTCGTCTCGCTTACGAGATCAAGAAGAAGCCCGAGGGCATCTACTCGGTCATCGACCTTCAGGCCGAGCCTGCGGTCGTCAAGGAGCTTGACCGACAGATGAACCTGAACGAGTCGGTTCTCCGGACCAAGGTCCTTCGCCCCGAGACCCACTGAACTTCGGTTCAGCGGTAATCGGGACCGAGTAGCACAGCAGCCCAGCAGCAATCCCCGCCGAGAGGTTCATCCATGGCAGGCGAGACCGTCATCACGGTCGTCGGCAATCTCGTCGACGACCCCGAGCTGCGCTTCACCCCCTCGGGTGCGGCGGTCGCGAAGTTCCGTGTCGCGTCCACTCCCCGCATCTTCGACAAGCAGACCAATGAGTGGAAGGACGGCGAAGGCCTGTTCCTGACCTGCTCGGTCTGGCGTCAGGCGGCGGAGAACGTCGCCGAGTCCCTTCAGCGGGGCATGCGCGTCATCGTGCAGGGCCGGCTGAAGCAGCGGTCGTACGAGGACCGTGAGGGTGTCAAGCGCACGGTCTACGAGCTGGACGTCGAGGAAGTCGGCCCCAGCCTGAAGAGCGCCACGGCCAAGGTCAACAAGACCACCGGTCGCGGTGGCCAGGGTGGATACGGCGGCGGCGGTCAGCAGCAGGGTGGCGGCGGTGGCAACTGGGGCGGAGCCCCCAGTGGCGGCGCGCCGCAGGGCGGCGGAACTCCCTCCGACGACCCGTGGGCGTCCAGCGCGCCGGCCGGTGGCCAGCAGCAGCAGGGCGGCGGCGGGGGCGGTTGGGGCGGAAGCTCCGGCGGCTCCGGCGGTGGCTACTCGGACGAGCCGCCCTTCTAGGGCAGCTCGCAACCCCACTTCTTGATCACACAGGAGAGACACAATGGCGAAGCCGCCTGTGCGCAAGCCTAAGAAGAAGGTCTGCGCGTTCTGCAAGGACAAGACCGTGTACGTGGACTACAAGGACACGAACATGCTGCGGAAGTTCATTTCCGACCGCGGCAAGATCCGTGCCCGCCGCGTCACCGGCAACTGCACGCAGCACCAGCGTGACGTCGCCACGGCCGTCAAGAACAGCCGTGAGATGGCGCTGCTGCCCTACACGTCCACCGCGCGATAAGGAAAGGGTGACCGAACAATGAAGATCATCCTGACCCACGAGGTCAATGGCCTCGGTGCCGCAGGTGACGTCGTCGACGTCAAGGACGGCTACGCTCGCAACTACCTGATCCCGCGTCGCTTCGCGATCCGCTGGACCAAGGGTGGCGAGCAGGACGTGGCGCAGATTCGCCGCGCCCGCAAGATCCACGAGATCGCGACCATCGAGCAGGCCAACGAGATCAAGGCCAAGCTCGAGGGCGTGAAGGTCCGTCTGGCCACCCGCTCGGGTGACGCCGGCCGTCTCTTCGGTTCCGTCACGCAGTCCGACATCGCCACGGCGATCGAGGCTTCCGGTGGCCCGAAGGTCGACAAGCGCCGCGTCGAGCTGGGCTCGCCGATCAAGACCCTCGGTTCGTACCAGGTCTCCGTGCGTCTGCACACCGAGGTCCTCGCGAACGTGGGCGTCGAGGTCGTCGCCGCCTAAGTGCTGCGCACGAAGGGCCGCACCCCCTTGGGGGTGCGGCCCTTCGTCGTTTTCGGACGTCCACCGTGGCCAGCGGCTGGTGGCCGGGTGCCGAGCGGCGCGATCACGTGAAACGCGGCGTTTCACGGTTTCACGTGAAACAGGCGGAGCGGGGCGCACCGGTGTTTCACGTGAAACACCGGCCATCGGGGGCCTCGGTGGTCGGGTGGCTCAGCGGGTGGCCCCGGCGACCAGCCAGCGGCCCGAGCGGGCGCGGAGCTGGAGCGTCACCATGCGGACCAGCATCATCAGGGCCATGGCCCACCAGAGGGCCGTCAGGCCTCCTCCGAGGGCCGGGACGAGGAGAGCGGCCGGGGCGAACACGGCGAGGGTCAGCAGCATGGCCCAGGCCAGGTAGCGGCTGTCTCCGGCGCCCATCAGGACTCCGTCCAGGACGAAGACGATGCCGGACACCGGCTGGGAGAGCGCCACGACCAGCAGTGCCGGCAGGAGGGCGGACTCGACGGCCGGGTCGCCGGTGAACAAGGGGATGAAGACCGGGCGGGCCACGGCGACCAGCAGCCCCAGGACGATGCCCGCGACGATGCCCCACTGGACCATCCGGCGGCAGACCGCCTTGGCTCCCTCGGTGTCCCCGGCTCCCAGGTAGCGGCCGATGATCGCCTGGCCGGCGATCGCGATGGCGTCCAGGGCGAAGGCGAGCAGGCTCCAGAGGGAGATCAGGATCTGGTGGGCGGCGACATCGGCGTCGCCGAGTCGCGCGGCCACGGCGGTGGCGATCATCAGGACCGCGCGCAGTGACAGGGTGCGGACCAGAAGCGGTACGCCGGCCTGGGCGCAGGCCCGGATTCCCGCCGGGTCGGGGCGCAGGGAGGCGCCGTGCCGGCGGGCTCCGCGTACGACCACGACCAGGTAGGCGGCGGCCATGGCGCACTGGGCGAGCACGGTGCCCCAGGCAGAACCGGCGATGCCGAAACCGGCCCCGTAGACGAGAGTGACGTTCAGGACGCCGTTGAGCGTGAACCCGCCGATGGCGACGTAGAGCGGGGTCCGGGTGTCCTGGAGCCCGCGGATGACACCGGTGGCTGCCAGCACCATGAGCATCGCGGGGATGCCGAGGGCGGAGATCCGCAGGTAGGTGATCGCGTACGGGGCCACGTTGTCGGAGGCGCCGAGGAGGGAGACCAGCCAGGGGGCCGCGGGCAGGACGACGGCGACGACGGCGGCGCCCAGCAGCAGCGCGAGCCAGATGCCGTCCATGCCCTGGCGGATCGCCGCCGGGAGATCGCCCGCGCCCACCCGGCGGGCGACCGCCGCGGTGGTGGCGTAGGCGAGGAAGACGAAGACGCTCACCGCGGTGGTGAGCAGTGCGGCGGCGATGCCCAGACCGGCCAGCTGCGGCGTGCCCAGGTGGCCCACGATGGCGCTGTCGGCCATCAGGAAGAGGGGTTCGGCGACGAGGGCTCCGAACGCGGGGACTGCCAAGGCGAGGATCTCGCGGTCGTGTCGTCTCGGCGCAGCCTTCGGCGCTGTGGAGGCCTGTGTCATGTGCTCAATCTAATCTTCCACAGGTAATGGATGCAAGGCTCTTTGGATCCTTACCGAAGCGCTGACTTGGGTGTTCTTCCCACCCCGTTGGGGGCGATCTTGAGACAGTGGCGAAGAAATTTCTTCCCCACGGCTAGATCGGCAAGAAATCGCAGGTCAGACAGGGTGTGGAGGGTGGTCGGGTGATTTTGTCCACAGCGTCGTCCCCCGGTCCGTACACAGCTTGGAGGCAGTTACCCACAGCATTGGCGCCGTCGTCCACATCTCATCCACACACCCTGTGGATAACAAGATTGGCTGACGTCGCTCGCGGCCCTACCGTGGTGCGTTGCCCCGACGCGCCGACAGCCGATTCGGGCACCCCGAATGTCAGAGCCGTGTCGTAGAAAGAGTGACACGGCGAGGTCCGCGCAGCGGACGGGAGGAGGCGGCCCGGTGAGCATGTCCGAGCCCATGGACGACCCCTGGGCCGACAGCGGTCCAGGTGACCGTCTGCCCGCCCGCTCGCGCCGTAAGGGAGAGGGACGCGGCCGCGGGGACGACCAGCAGGACCAGGGCCGTGAGGGAGGCTCCTGGGACGGCGGGGGCGGCGGCTTCGAGCGCGTTCCGCCGCAGGACCTCGACGCCGAACAATCGGTGCTCGGAGGCATGCTGCTCTCGAAGGACGCCATCGCCGACGTGGTCGAGGTCATCAAGGGCCACGACTTCTACCGGCCGTCCCACGAGACGATCTACCAGGCCATCCTCGATCTGTACGCGAAGGGCGAACCGGCCGACCCGATCACGGTCGGCGCGGAGCTGACCCGCCGCGGCGAGATCAGCAAGGTCGGCGGGGCCTCGTACCTGCACACTCTGGTCCAGTCCGTCCCGACGGCGGCCAACGCCGAGTACTACGCCGAGATCGTCCACGAGAGAGCCGTTCTGCGGCGCCTCGTCGCGGCCGGCACCAAGATCACGCAGATGGGATACGCGGCCGACGGCGATGTGGACGAGATCGTCAACAGCGCCCAGGCGGAGATCTACGCCGTCACCGAGCAGCGCACCTCCGAGGACTACCTGCCGCTCGGCGACATCATGGAAGGCGCCCTCGACGAGATCGAGGCGATCGGTTCGCGCAGCGGCCAGATGTCGGGAGTCCCGACCGGCTTCACCGACCTGGATTCGCTGACCAACGGCCTGCACCCCGGCCAGATGATCGTCATCGCGGCCCGACCCGCCATGGGAAAGTCGACGCTCGCGCTGGACTTCGCCCGCGCCTGTTCCATCAAGAGCAACCTGCCGAGCGTCATCTTCTCCCTCGAAATGGGCCGCAACGAGATCGCGATGCGCCTGCTCTCGGCCGAGGCCCGCGTGGCTCTGCACCACATGCGCTCGGGCACGATGACCGACGACGACTGGACGCGGCTGGCCCGCCGGATGCCGGACGTGTCCGCCGCCCCGCTGTACATCGACGACTCTCCCAACCTGTCGATGATGGAGATCCGGGCGAAGTGTCGCCGGCTCAAGCAGCGCGCCGATCTCTCGCTCGTCGTCATCGACTACCTCCAGCTCATGCAATCGGGTGGCTCGCGCCGTCCCGAGAGCCGTCAGCAGGAGGTCTCGGACATGTCCCGAAACCTCAAGCTGCTGGCCAAGGAGCTTGAGGTGCCGGTGATCGCGCTCTCCCAGCTGAACCGTGGTCCCGAGCAGCGAACCGACAAGAAGCCGATGGTCTCCGACCTGCGTGAATCCGGCTCGATCGAGCAGGACGCGGACATGGTGATCCTGCTCCACCGCGAGGACGCCTACGAGAAGGAGTCCCCCCGCGCCGGCGAGGCGGACCTGATCGTGGCGAAGCACCGTAACGGCCCCACCGCCACCATCACCGTGGCCTTCCAGGGTCATTACTCGCGCTTCGTGGACATGGCCAACACGTGATCCGTGAGGGTGTGGGGTCTCGAACTTCGTGTCGGAATCTCACGGTCGGTGTCGGATGGAAGTCGGATCCGACACCACCGTGAGACCAGCGCGCAGGTGCTGCTGCTCAGCACCTCGTCTCGTACCTGGTCAGGATCACGCCGCCGGGAAGCGTCCGCGTCTCCACCAGGTTCAGGTTCACCCAGTTGTCCAGCGCGGTGAAGAACGGTGTGCCGCCGCCCACCAAAACCGGCGCGGTGGCCAGCACGTACTCGTCAATCAGCCCGGCCCGCATGGCCGCCCCGGCGAGCGTCGCGCCACCGATGTCCATCGGGCCGCCGTCCTCAGCCTTGAGCCGGGTGATCTCGGCGACCGCGTCGCCGGTGACCAGGCGGGTGTTCCAGTCGACCTCGTCGATCGTCGAGGAGAACACCACCTTCGACATATCCCGCCAGCGGCGCGCGAACTCGATCTCCGCCGGGGTGGCGTTGGGCTGCTGGTCGCCGGTCGGCCAGTGGGAGCTCATCGTCTGCCACAGCTTGCGCCCGTACAGCGACAGGTCGGTCGCCTGCAACTGGTCGGACCAAAACTGGAACAGCTCCTCGCTCGGCACGCCCCAGCCGATGTCGTCGCCGGGCGCGGCGATGTAGCCGTCCAGGCTCAGGTTCATGCCGTAGATCAGTTTCCGCATGGCGCCAGCCTTCCGTGAGTCGGTCTCACGCGTACAGACCGGCGCGGCGCGGGAAACTCATCGGTGCGTGATCTGAGCCCACAGGTAGTCCTCGTGGCCCACAGGGAGTCCTCGTGCTCGGTGGCTCAGCCGCAGACTCGTCGTTCAGGTCACGGAAGATCGACATGTCATCGGCGGCGAGACCCTACAGAGGGTGCGGCGGGCTCGTCCTCTCCGTTGCCCCGGCGTCCCACCAAACAGCGTGCCGCCCGGTGTCGTCCGTCGTCATCGATCCCCGGCTGGGCCGGCGACCGCAGGTCCGCAGCCGGCCGGCAGACCGGAGACCACCAGGGCTACGGCCCCTTGCGGGGTGTCGGCATCGCCGATGACGGTCCGGCGGGACGGCGCGTGGACCCGGTACCGGCCGTTGCTCAGTGGATCGACGTGCGGCACGTCCCGTGAATACGGGATCCCGACGCACGTCGTGAAGTGCAGGGACCGGTGACTGGTGAACGGGTAGAGCCGGCGCAGCCTCGGCTCGGCGTACGCGGCCTCCGCGATCCGCAGGGTCGATCGCGCGTAGTAGAACAGGTCTTCCTTTCGCCGCAGGCCTTCCAGGAGCAGGCGCCACCCGACGGCGACGGCGTCGGCGGGACCACGTTCGTGAGCCCGTGCCAGTTCGGTGACCGTGACGAACGGGGCCGCCTCGTGGATCTCCTGGAGCGTCGCGCCGTTTCGCCACCCCTCCAGGGCCAAGGCCATCTCTCCGAGGTCCGGGGTGGAGCCCGAGATCAGCCGTACTCCCCTGCACCACCCGCTGAGGATGAACTGTCGTTCCGCGGATCCGAGCGTGATCCAGCACGTCTCCCGGCCGACGACCTCGCTTGCGACGCCGGCGGATCGCAACGGATCCGATTCGTTCACCAGGACCGGATCCCACGCGAGCGCGAGCTCGGCGGACACCGCCTCCAGCGCCGCGGCGAGGCCGCCGGCGGACATCAGGTCCGGATACGGCTCGGGCTTCGTGGGCGACGGCTCGTGGCGGCTCGGGTCGGCAGAGTTCGAAGTCACCGCCCGAGTCTCCCGCCGATGCGGAGGGGTTCGCCGTCACTTCGGAATATCCACAGAGGGAAATTCCAGATGGGTATGAACCGGGGCACTGACGCGGCCGCGCGCCGGGACGTACTGGGGCTGCGGCACTCGGTGGTCAACGCCGCGCAGGACGCGGCGGCGGGTACGGGCGAACGGGGGATACGGCCGCCGGCTCTGTTCCGGGAGCGCGTGAAACGACGCGCACGTCGGGCGCGTGACCTGAGAGCCTGGGGATCATGGACACCTTTGCCGAAGACCTGGAACTGCTTCCCGCCACCCGACGCGCGCTGAGGCACCGCATCGCCGTCGCCCAGCGCGACGGGCGCGCCCCGTCGGTCGTGGCGGCCGTCGCTCGGGGTGGTGAGGTGGTCTGGGAGGGATCTCGTACGAGTGTCGAGGGCCACGGCCCCGACGGGGACGTGCAGTACCGGATCGGTTCGATCACCAAGACGTTCACCGCCGTGCTGGTGATGCGGCTGCGGGACGAGGGCCTGCTGAGTCTCGGGGATCCGGTGGAGAAGTACCTGCCGGGGACGGGTGTCGGCGAGGTGACGGTGCGGCAACTGTTGGCGCATACGGCCGGCTTGGCCGCCGAGACGCCGGGCGAGTGGTGGGAGCGTACGCCGGCCGCCCTCCGCCCGGAGCTCTCCGCCGTCCTGGGAGAGCGGCCCCTGCTGCACGAGCCCGGCACGCGGTTCCACTACTCGAACCCGGGCTACACGCTGCTGGGATCCCTCGTGGAGGCCGTGCGGGGGACGTCCTGGGAGCAGGCGCTGCGGGCAGAGGTGTTGGAGCCGCTCGGGCTGGACCGGACGACCGCGGGACCAGAGGCTCCGCACGCGGGCGGCTGGGCGGTCCATCCGTGGGCGGACGTGATGATGCCCGAACCGTCTGAGGACCTGGGCCTGATGGCTTCGGCGGGCCAGCTCTGGTCCACGACCCGGGACTTGGCCAGGTTCGCGACGTTCCTCGTGCGGGGCGACGAGCGGGTACTGAGCAGCGAATCTCTGCGGGAGATGCGTACATCGGCCGCCCCGACGGAAGGTGTCGCCGAGCCCGGCTACGGGTTCGGACTCCAGCTGATGGACGGCTCCGGGCGCAGGCTGGTGGGGCACGGGGGGTCGCTGCCCGGCTTCGTCGCGGGTCTGTGGCTGAGCGAGGCGGACGACGTGGCTGCGGTGGTGCTGGCCAACTGCACGTCGGGCCTGCCGGCGACGACGGTGGCCGTGGACCTGGTGACGATCGTGGCGGCGGCGGAACCCCGGTTCCCGGAGCCGTGGCGCCCCTTCCGCGAGGCCGATCCGGTGGCGTTGGACCTCTGCGGACCCTGGTACTGGGGCACCTCGGCCCAGGTGGTTCGGCTGACCTCCGACGGAATCCTGGAGTTGGCACCGGTCGGAGCGACGGGTCGTACCGCTCGCTTCCGCGCCGAGTCGGACGGGAGCTGGACGGGCCTCAACGGTTACTACGCGGGGGAGACGCTCCGGGCGGTACGCGGGGCGGACGGCCGCGTGAGCCATCTCGACCTGGGCTCCTTCGTGTTCACCCGGGAGCCGTACGACGCCCAGGCCCCGGTGCCCGGCGGGGTGGACCCGCGAGGTTGGCGCGGTATCGGCTGAGACATCGGCTCCTACGTCACCAGCTCGCGTTCCAGTGGGGTACGGAAGCGGGGGGTGACGCGCGCGTCGCCGATCCACTCCGAGAGGCGGGCCGCCTCGGTGGTGACCGCTTCCCCGGCCGCGCGGCCGGGATCGCCCAGCAACCGCCAGACGATCTCGCCGTCGGGTCGCTGGGCCCAAGCGCCGATGATCTCGCCGTTCCACCAGACGGTGGGGCCGACGTTGCCCGCGTAGTCGAACAGAGCGCTCCGGTGGGCGGGATCGAGGTGGAAGCCGCGGTCGGCCCAGCCCATGGCGCTCGGGTCGAGCCCGGGCAACAGCGCGGCCCAGGGCTCGGGGGCCGGTTCGGGTCCGATGTCACCGGGGCTGACGAGGGCGACGGTGCCGTCGTCGAGGCGGACCTGGCCGGGGCCGACGACGGCCAGAGCCTTGCGTACGTCGGTGAGGGTCCAGCCGGTCCACCACTTGAGGTCGGCTTCGGTGGCCGGCCCGTACGCGTACAACCAGCGGCGGGCGAGCTCGGCGCGTGCCTCGGCTGCCGGCACGGCCGGCCAGGGGTCGGTGTGGACCCAGCGGTACTGGCTGGAGGTCCAGGAGCCGCGCGGACGGTCGCGGCGGATACGGCCGTCCGCGGCCAGGAGCCTGATGACGCGGGTGGCGACCCCGGTCTCGGTCTCGTACTTCTTGCCCCGGCCCACGGTGATCTTCTGCCGCAGAGCGGGCACGGCGGCGGAGAGTTGGCTGCCGGTGGAGGGGCCGAGGCGATCGAGGGCGTCGAGCGCGGCCGTCTCGACGCGGGCGAGCCAGTCCGTGTCGAGACCCTGGCCGTCCTCGTCGAGGTGCTTGAGGAAGGTACGGCGCTCCTTGGCAGCGATCCCCCGGGCCGTGGAGGCGTCCACATAAGGGGCCAGTTCGGCGGAGACGGCGAAGAGCGTATTGCGCATGCTCAGCAGTCGTACGAGGCTCACGTCCTCGTACAGCGCCTGCTCGACGGCCGCGGAACCCACCCTGGTGAGGCGGGCGCGGGCCGACAGGAACACGGTCGCGGCGTCGGTGGCGTGCAGGGCCACGACGGCGTCCGCGGCCTCGTGCACGCGGGTGGCGCGGGCCGAGGGAGCCAGCCGGTGCCGACGGCCGAGCCGGGCGCGACGCTCGACGGTGGTCACGAGGGGGAGGCTGGGGCTCATCCTCCCGATCGTAGGCCGGACCGCCGCAGCCGGCCCGGCCTTTCGGTTCGGTTCGGTCCGTCAGAGCTGAAGCTTGAACCCGACGTGGGAGGCGGTGAACCCGAGCCGCTCGTAGAAGCGGTGGGCGTCGACCCGCGTCACGTCCGAGGTGAGCTGGACCAACTGGCAGTTCTCCAGACGGGACTGCTCGATCGCCCACTCGATGAAGCGGGTGCCCAGGCCGCTGCCCCGTTCGTCGGCGTGGACGCGCACGCCTTCGATGATGGAGCGGGAGGCTCCCTTGCGGGAGAGCCCCGGGACGATGGTGAGCTGGAGCGTGCCCACGACCCGGTCCTCGCGTACGGCGACCATCAACCGCTGGTTGGGGTCGTCGTTGATGTGCTTGAAGGCCCTGACGTACGGGGCGAGATCGTCCGGGGACTCGCGGGTCGCTCCCAGCGGGTCATCGGCCAGCATGGCGACGATGGCGGGCAGATCGGCCTCGGTGGCCGTCCGGATGGCGAGTTCGGTGGTGGCGTCGGTCATGTGCGGTGGTTCCTTCCTCAGCCCGCGGCGACGGTGAGCGGTGCCCAGCGTCGGGCCCAGTCACCGGGGAGACCGGGGATGTCGCGGGTCATGACTGCGTTGAAGGCGATCGAGTCGAGTCCGCGGTCCTTCAGCCAGGCGAGGAGCTCTTCGTGGCGTACGTCGACATCGGTGCGCAGGGGGCGTTCGGTGGTGGCGGCCAGCGCCGTCACGAGGGACTGGGCCACGAGGGTGTCGCGGGCGATCAACGGGCCGATGACATGGGTCTCCATGTTGGGCCAGAGGGCCGCGTAGCCGATGAGTTCGCCGGAGCCGTCCTCGGCGACGAGCAGTCGATCCGCGAAGGCGGGAAGCCGCGTGATCATGTGCGTTCGATCGGTGCCGAACACTTCGGTGTCCAGCCCGATGATCCGCCCGATGTCCTCGGCGCCGGCGGGCCTGATCGAGGTCGTTCCGGGGCCGGGACCCCTGGTCGTCGGTGGTTCCGTCCGGAAGGTGCCCCTCAGCATCTCGGCGCGGCCCGTGGTGTCGAAACCGAGCTCCTCGTAGAGAGGTCGGCCGTAGGGGGTGGCATGGAGGGTGAGTGCGATGCCCTTGAGGACGTGGTCGCAGACGTGCGTCATGAGGCGGCGGCCGATGCCCTGACGGGCGTACCGGTCGGCTACGAGGACCATTCCGATGGCGGCGAGTTCCGGTGCGGCCGGGCTACCGCCGTATCGGGTGACCACGCAGGCCGCGGCGAGGCCGCGTCCGTCGGGGGCGTCGATGCCATAGCCGTCCCCGGCGGCAAGGAGCAGCCCCCATTTGTGCTCCTCGCGGGGCCAGCCGCGGTCCTCGGAGAGGTCGGCGCAGCGAAGGAGATCGTCCATGGCCAGCGCGCGGATCGGCAGGTCGGTGAGCTGTGGTGGTGTCACCGGACCAGACTGGATCATGAGCCGGTGGGGAGTCCAGAGGATTCCGGGAATCGGATCGGGTGGGGACGCGGAGCGCGGGAGCGAGCGCGAGTGAGGGGTGCCAGGTGGAGAGGACGCGGATGTTTCACGTGAAACGGCTCGATGTTTCACGTGAAACGTGGCGCGATTCCGGCGGCGGCGGAGTTCGTTTCACGTGAAACACGGTGTTTCACGTGAAACACACCGGCTAGCCTCGACGGCTATGAAGCTTCTCCACCTTTTCGATCTCGACGGAACCCTGATGTACGGCTCGGCGGCGCCGGTGGAGATCTCCCGGCAGCTCGGGGTGAGCGAGGAGATCGCCGAGCTTGAGCGAGCATTCGCAGCACGTGAGATCGGACCGCACGAGTTTTCCGTGGCGGCCCACGCCCTGTGGTCGGGATTGACGTCCGAGCACGTCAGGGCCGCCTTTGACGGTTCCCCGTGGCTGTCGGGGATCCGAGAGGTCTGGCAGGAGATCCGGGAGCGCGGGGACCACTGCGCGGTGATCTCCCTGTCGCCGTCCTTCTTCGTGGAACTGCTGCTGGAGTGGGGCGCGGACGCCGCGCACGGCTCGCTCTATCCGGAGGTGCCGTTCACCCGGCCCCTCGATGTGGCGGGGATCCTGACGCCCGAGCTGAAAGTCGATGTCGCGGACCGACTGTGCGCACGGTTCGGGGTGACCCGGAGCGACTGCGTGGCGTACGGGGATTCCCTGACCGACGCGGTGCTTTTCGAAGCGGTGCCGAGGTCCGTGGCGGTCAATGCCAGGCCGTATCTGGCGGAACGCGCCACGTACGTCTATGAGGGTCGGGACCTCCGCGAGGCTTACCAGCTCCTGGGGCCGGCACGCCCGGGGGTTCAGGCATCCTAAGGGGAAAGGGGGTTCGAAACTCGGAATTTGCCCATTCCCGCGCAGTGCTCTTGGGTGGCCGGCACGCTGTGAAGCCCGGAACCACGGATTCGAGGCCGTGGCGTGTGCAGACCTACCGAGATTCTCGAAGCGAGGCACCGCATGGACGCTCCGTCCACCAGATCGGCAAGACGGCGGACGGGCCGGATACCGTCCGGGGAAGGTGAGGTCGAGCCGTCCCCCGATGCCGTGCTCATCCGCCGGACCCTCGCGGAGATCGCGCCCGTCGCCGACCGAGTCACTTCGTACTTCTACGCCCTGGTGTTCACCGCACATCCCGAGGTGCGGGGCATGTTCCCCGTGGCGATGGACACCCAGCGCGACCGCCTGCTGAAAGCCCTGCTGACCGCCGCCGAGCACATCGACAACCCGGATGTGCTCGGCCCGTATCTGCGCCGCCTGGGCACCGGACACCGCAAGTACGGCACCATGGCGGCCCACTATCCCGCGGTGGGCGAGGCGCTGTTGGGCGCGCTGGCCCGGTACGCCGAGCTGACGTGGGGGTCGGAGACCGAGGCGGCGTGGGTGCGGGCGTACACGGCGATCTCCCAGATCATGATCGACGCGGCGTCCGAGGACGAGATCAAGGCGCCGGCCTGGTGGCACGCCGAGGTGGTCTCCCACGACCTGCGCACCTCGGACATCGCGGTGTTGACCGTCAGGCCCGACCAGCCGTATCCGTTTGTCGCCGGGCAGTACACGAGCCTGGAGACCCCGTGGTGGCCACGGGTGTGGCGGCACTACTCCTTCGCCTCCGCCCCCCGCGCGGACGGCTTGCTGTCCTTCCACGTCAAGGCCGTTCCGGCGGGCTGGGTCTCCAACGCCCTGGTACGGCACGCCCGGCCGGGCGACGTGCTGCGCCTGGGCCCTCCGGCCGGTTCGATGGTGGTGGACCACACGACCGACAACGGGATGCTGTGCTTGGGCGGCGGCACCGGAATCGCCCCGATCAAGGCACTGATCGAAGACGTGGCCGAGCACGGGGAACGACGTCCGATGGAGGTCTTCTTCGGTGCGCGCAGCGATCACGACCTGTATGACAAGGACACCCTGCTCGGACTGCAGCGCTCGCACCCCTGGTTGTCGGTGCGTCCCGTGATCGGCGGCGGGCTGGACGGACAGCTGCCGCAGGCGGTCGGAGAGCACGGGCCGTGGAGTTCGTACGACGCGTTCATCTCGGGCCCGCCGGCGATGATCCGCAGTGGTGTGGACGCGCTCAAGCGGATCGGGATTCCCGGGGAGCGGATCCGCTACGACGCGGTGGAGGAGCTGGCGGGCGTCGAGGGTTGAGACCGCGGGACGCCTGCCGGCTCGTCGGGGGGATCAGCCCAGGTCGGCGGCGTGCATGGCGCGCACGCCTTCGATGTTGCCGTCGAGGTAGTGGCGCAGGGACAGCGGGACGAGATGGACGGCGGCGATGCCGACCCGGCTGAACGGCACGCGGACGATCTCGTATTCGCCTTCGGGCTCGTCGATCTCGGGGCCGTGGCGTTGGTCGGGGTCCATGGACTCGAGGTGGCAGACGAAGAAGTGCTGCACCTTCACGCCGGTGACGCCACCGTCGGCGATGTGCTCCACGGTGTCGACGAAGCAGGGGACCACATCGGTGATCTTCGCACCGAGCTCTTCGTGGACCTCGCGATGGAGGGCGTCGACGACGGTGGCGTCCGAGGATTCCACTCCACCGCCTGGGGTGAGCCAGTACGGGTCGACGCCGGGCCTGGTGCGCTTGATGAGGATCAGGTCGTCACCGTCGAGCAGGATCGCGCGGGCGGTGCGTTTGACCACGGGGCGTTCGGTCATGGGAGAAGAGTGGCCCAGACTTCCGCTTCTGAAACGCGGGCCCGTGAAACGGACGGTTCCGGGCGGGGCGACTCACCAGTCCGCGGCTGCGTGCAGGAGCCGGTCGTGGGCCCGTGCGAGATGGGCGAGGGCCAGGCTTCCGGTGCGTACGACGAGGAACCAGGTGCGCAGGGGTGGCACGGCGGGCTCCAGCAGCGAGACGATCCGCCGGCTGTCGAGGGCGTCTTGGCACAGGTAGCGGGGCAGGACGGCGAGTCCCGCGCCGGCACGGACGCACTCCAGCACCGCTCTCAGGTCCGGGGCGATCACGGTGGCGGCGGTGTCGGGCAGGCTGTCGAACACGGCGGCCCAGTAGCGGGTGACGAGGGGCAGGCTCTCGTGGACCTCGACCACGGGGATTCCGTCGAGGGCGGCGCTCGCGCCGGCCCCTTTCTCGCGCAGCGGTTCCGGATCGACGAGTGCGGCCCAATAGGGAGCCGCGACCAGGACCTGTTCCTCGTCGCAGAGGGCGGTGGCGGTGAACAGGGAGCCGCGCGGCCGAGCGGTGGTGACGATGAGGTCGTGTTGCCCGGAGGCCAGGCCGTCGAGGTTCTCCTCGGTGTCGGCGCTCAGGGCGGTGCGCAGGGTCTGGCCCTGACCGACCAGCGGTGCGAGGGCGGGGAGCACGCGCAGGCTCAGGAACTCGGGAGGCCCGGCGACGTGCAGTGTGCGTAAGGCTCCGGTGGCCTCCCGTTCGGTCTCGGCGATCCGGAGCAGCGCGTCCAGGTGCGGGGCGGCTTTGTGCGCGAGTTCGTCTCCGACGGCGGTGGGGGTGACCCCTCGGGCGCGGCGGTGGAACAGGGGGCGTCCCAGTTGGCGTTCGAGGGTGCGTATCTGTGAGGTGACGGCCGGCTGGGACAGCCCGAGGAGCGTGGCGGCCCGAGTGAACGAGCCCGCTCGGTGCACGGCGACGAAGGTACGCAACAGGGCCAGGTCCATGAGGGCCCCTCTCGGTGGGGGCCTTCAACTATAAATATGCCGATAGGCCCCTGTCGTTACCGTGATTGGACTCTGACAGAGAGTCAACTAGCCTTGTCGACGTGGTTCTTCGCACATGGAACCCGAGGCGGTCCGAGCCACCAGGGGGGAGGCTCGGACCGCCTTCTCCTTGCCGCTCAGTGGCCCTGACCGGCGGAGTCGAGGGCTCGCAGCACATCGGCGACCAGGTCCTCGGTGTCCTCGGCCCCGGCGGAGAAGCGGATGAACCCCTCCGGCACGGCGTCGCCACCCCACCGTCCACGCCGCTCGGCGGTGGACCGTACTCCCCCGAAACTCGTGGCGTCCTCGACCAGCCGCAGGGCGGCCATGAACCGTTCCGCCCTTTCGCGGTCCGCCAGGGTGAAGGAGACCACCGAGCCGAAGCCCGGCATTTGCCGCGCCGCCGTCTTGTGTGACGGGTCCGAGGGGAGGCCCGGGTAGCGCAGTCCGCTGACGTCGCCGCGGTCGGCGAGCGCTTCGGCGACGGCCTGGGCGTTGGCCCACTGGCGTTGGGCGCGCAGTTGGATGGTGGCGAGGGACCGGTGGGCGAGCCAGGCCTCCATGGGACCGGGGATCGCACCGACGATCTTGCGCCAGCGGCGGACGGCCGCCGCGAGATCGGGGTCGAGGCACACCACGTAGCCCAGGAGGAGGTCACCGTGGCCGGTGAGTCCCTTGGTGCCGCTGGCGACGGAGAAGTCCGCGCCGAGCTCCAGGGGTCGCTGCCCGAGCGGCGTGGCGAGGGTGTTGTCGACGGCGACCAGGGTTCCGCCGGCGTGCGCGGCGGCCACGAGACGCCGTACGTCGCACACGTCGAGCCCCGGGTTGGAGGGGGTCTCGATCCACAGCAGCCGGGCCCCGTCGAGCTCGGACAGCTGGGCCTCGTCCGCGGTCGGGGCGGTGCGCACGTGGATGCTGTACGCCTCCAACTGCTCGCGGAGTAGCGGCAGGGCCTGGTAGCCGTCGTCGGGAAGGACGACGGTGTCGCCGGTGCGAGCCTGGGAGAGCAGGACGGCGGAGACCGCGGCCATGCCGGAGGCGAAGACGATCGTCTCGACACCGCTGCGGCCGGGCGCCTCCAGTTCCCCGATGGCCTTCTCCAACAGGGTCCAGGTGGGGTTGGTGTCGCGGCCGTAGGTGTACGGGCCTTCGACGTCGCCGGGCAGGTGGAAGTGCGCGGCGAAGACCGGCCCGGGCAGGGTCGGCTCGTTCTTGACCGGTTCGGGCAGGCCGGCGCGGACGGCCCGGGTGCCGTCGCCGTATCCGTCGGTTCCGGGGGTGTGCGGGTCGTTCACGGGGTGGGCTCCTTTACCGCCGTGCGTACGGCGTTCAGCATGCCGGGCCTCGCGGCCTCGACCGGTTCCAGGCCGTCCGACTCAGTTCTTGTCGGGCAGGGCCAGGTTCACGGCCCAGGAGACGATGGAGATGATCAGACCACCCACGAGGGCGGTCCAGAAACCGTCGACGTGGAAGCTGAGGTCGAACTGCTTGGCAAGCCAGGAGGTGAGCAGCAACATCAAGGCGTTCACGACGAGGGTGAAGAGGCCGAGGGTGAGGACGAACAAGGGGAGCGAGAGCAGCCTCACCACGGGCTTGACGATGAAGTTGACCAGGCCGAAGACCAGGGCGACCAGGATCAGGGTGAGGGCGCGCCGGCCGGTGCTGCTGCCGTCGTCGAGCGTGATGCCGGCCAGCAACCAGATGGCGACGGCCAGAGCCGCCGCGTTCGCGAGCGTCTTGATTACGAAATTCGTCATGTGCCCGATCGTTGCAGAGAAGATCCTGGCGGGACATCGGCAGATCAGCGGATCCCGCGGCACCACGGAGCAAGGGGTAGAGGAACGATGAAGGTCTTCCGGCTGGACGAACTCGAATCGGAGCGGGCCGCCAACGACGGCGCCTACCTCCAGTTCCTGCGGGAGCGGAACATGTCGGTCGGGTTGTACGCACTCGACGCGGGGCAGAGCGATCCGCAGCAGCCGCACCGGCAGGACGAGGTGTACTACGTGGTGAGCGGCCGGGCCGCGATCACGGTCGGGGAGGAGACGGAGACGGTGGCCAACGGCAGCGTCGTCTACGTGCCGGCCGGAGTGCCGCACAAGTTCCACCACATCACCGAGCCGCTCAAGGTGTTGGTGGTGTTCTCCCCGCCGGAGGGCTGAAGGCCGAGGGTCGGGCCCCTGATCCCCCTAGGGGTTGGATCAGGGGGTTCCGAGGGCTCGCGGGACCCCGTTCGAAGCCGTGGCCTCCTAGCATCGAGAGCAGGAAGTCACGGACGAGGAAGAGGTAGGGGACATGGACGGGATCCGAGCGATGTTCGAGGGCATGCCGTGGTGGGTCAAGTGGATCGCCGTTCCACTGCTGGCTCTGGTCGTCTTCGGCGGTGTGATCACCGCCGTCCTCGGCACGCTGATCGCGCTCGTCTTCAAGCTGCTGCTCTTCGTCGCCCTGGTCGGCGGCCTGATCTTCGTGGTCAAGAAGTTCTCCGGCGCGGGTTCGAAGTCCTCCTCCCGCGACTGGTAGGACAACCCGCCCCACCGTCACCGGGATTGAGCCAGCAGGGGGAACGTGACGCGTGAAACCGTCCATACCCCAGGAATCGGCGGATAGAGTGGCAATCTGTGCCGTTCCCGGGGCACCGATAAAGCCGGTACTGCCGCTCTGACCCGCGGCTACGACGCATAGCCGACACGTGTGACCCCCAGGATCACGGCATGTGCGGGGGTGGCCCCCGCAGAGTGGGCCCCTCAAGGCCCGCGCCATGCCTGGGGGTGAGCTTTGTCTTCGGTTCACAATTCCGCTGTACCGACTCTGATCGGCTCGGTGCAGCGGGCGCTGAGACTGCTCGAAGCCGTGGCCTCCCACAGCGGGGGAGCGCCGGCGAAACAACTGGCGCGCGAGGCCGGGCTCCCGCTTCCCACCGCGTATCACCTGCTGCGCACCCTGACCCACGAGGGCTATTTGCGCCGGGAGGGCGGAGTCTTCGTGCTCGGTGCTGCCGCGGGACGGCTCGCCGTTGGGGGACTTCAGCAGAAACGTCGCAGCATGATCCTCGATTCGCTCGCCCACTTCCGCGACGCCGTGGGGGCTCCCGTCTACTTCGCGGTTTTCCGCGAGGGTGAGATCGAGGTCGTGGGTGTCTCGGACACCCAGTCCAGCCCGGCATGCGAGGAGTGGGCGGACTTCCGTGAGACCGGCCACGCCCACGCCATCGGTCAGTGTCTGTTGGGCCAACTCGACGACAAGACGCGCAAGGACTACTACGAGCGGCACCCGGTCGAGGCCATCACCCCCTACACGGTGCGGGACATGCGCTCCCTGGAGCAGCGCATCGAATCCCAGGGGCGGATGCAGCCCGTCGTCGAGCGGCAGGAGTACTCCCTGGGTACGGTGTGCGCGGCCATCCCGATCACTGCGGGAGACACTGCCGCGACCATGGCCATTTCTCTCCCCCTGCACCAAGAAGGTGAGTTGCTCAATGTAGTCAATCGACTACGGAGTGAAGTAGGCGCGCTGTTGAGCACCCTGTCCTTCTCTATCAGTATCTGAAAACTCACTCCTTGTGATCTGCAAGCACTTCCACCACTCTTGTCAAGAGGCCTAGAGGGACCATTCCTGGCCACTTCCACGACAGCGGGGTAGGCAATGCGCGAGTCCGTACAGGCAGAGGTCATGATGAACTTCCTCGTCTCCGAGGAGCTTTCGTTCCGGATTCCGGTGGAACTCCGCTACGACGCTCACGACCCCTACGCGGTGCGCCTGACCTTCCACCTCCCCGGAGACGCGCCTGTGACCTGGGCATTCGGCCGAGAACTGCTCCTCGACGGCATCAACAAGTCCTGTGGGGAAGGTGATGTGCACATCGCCCCCACCGACCCGGAAGAGCTCTCGGATGTGCACATCCGTCTGCAGGTCGGAGGAGACAGGGCGCTGTTCCGTGCCGGCGCGGCGCCGCTCGTCGCGTTCCTCGACCGGACCGACCGTCTTGTTCCGCTCGGTCAGGAGCGCACTCTGAGTGACTTCGAGGGGAACCTCGACGAGGCGCTCGGCAAGATCCTGGACGAATCCCAGCAGAACGAGCGGAACGCGGGCTGAGCCACTGCCCCGTTCGTCGCGCTCACCATCCGCCGTTGTCCCTGTCCGGTCCCACCCGAAGTTCAGCGCTTGCGCCGCCGGCCCCGGCCACCGCGTACCGGCCCCGCGGCCGTCGTGGTGTCCGGAGCGCCCGGGCGGTCGGCGGAGACCACCAACGCGGCCAGTGCCGTGGTGACCGGTACCGAGGCCACGAGCCCGATCGATCCCACGAGGGTCCGTACGATCTCCTCCGCGACCAGTTCGCTGTTGGCGACCGAGCCCACGCTGCTGTTCGCGATCGAGAACAGCAGGAGCAGGGGCAGCGCGGCGCCCGCGTACGCCAGCACCAGCGTGTTGACCACGGACGCGATGTGGTCGCGGCCGATCCGGATCCCGGCCCGGTACAGGGCGCGCGGGCCCATCTTCGGATCGGCCTGGTGAAGTTCCCACACGGCCGAGGTCTGGGTGACCGTCACGTCGTCGAGCACGCCCAGGGAACCGATGATCACGCCTGCGAGCAACAGGCCGCTCATGTCGATCTCCGGGTAAAGACCGTGGATCAGGCCGGTGTTGTCGTCGGTGTTCCCGCTGAGGAACGCCCAGCCGATGAACCAGGATCCCAACAGGCCGATCAGCAGCAGTGAGACGAGCGTGCCGAGCACGGCGACAGAGGTGCGCGCGGTCAGCCCGTGGCACATGTAGAGGGCGATCAGCATGATCGCGCTGGCCCCGATGACCGCGACGAGCAGCGGGTTGGACCCCTGGAGGATCGCCGGGAGGATGAAGAGGGTCAGGACGGTGAAGCTGACCGCGAGCGCGATCAGGGCGAACAGCCCGCGCATTCGCCCGACGATGACGACCGCGACGGCGAAGATCCCGGCGAGCAGCGCCATCGGGAACTTCCGATTGACGTCGATCACGGAGTACTGGAGGTCCCTGGGTGCGTCCGGGGCGTACGCGACCACCACTTCCTGATCCTTCGCCAACTGGCGGGGAGCGCCGGGCTGGACGATCTCGAAGAAGGTCCGGCCCTTGTCGGTGCCGCTGGTGACCTCGATGGTGGCCTTCTTGCACTCGCCGGTCTGCGCGGCCTGGGCCTCACGGCCCTCGGGGGTCGAGGTGTCGCCCGTGGGGGGTACCTGCGAGGCGTTCACCGACTTGCAGTCGACTTGGACCAGGGTGACGACCTTCCCCTGCTGGGTCTGGCGGTCGAACCCGACTCCGGTGCGCTCGTGGGCGGGGGCGCCCCCCGGCCAGAGGACCACCATGCCGATGAAGACCGCCGTGGCGAAGGGGATCAGTACGGCCGCGATGACCTTGCGCAGGTGCTTGGAAACGGGAGCAGCCGGGCCGTGGCTGTGGCTGTGGGAATGTCCGTGGGAGGGGCTTGGCACATGGTCGAGCGGGGCGTGTTCGTGGCCGGCGTGACCGGTGTGCTCTGTGGGCTCGGTGGGGGGCTGCGGCGAGGTCGTCACCGGCCGATCATCGCAAGAGATGAGGGGGCCCACTGTTCAGCACGCCACAGATGACGCTAGCGTGGGGGCACCTTTGCACAACGCGGGAGCTCGGAGCACCGGGCTGAGAGGACGCTGATCACCGTACGCACGTCGTAACGACACGTACGGGAAGAGGCTGCGTCGACCGCCGAACCTGTTACCGGGTAATGCCGGCGTAGGGAGATCAGGTCTCATGACCATTCAGGATGCACGCACGCCTGCCATCAGCCAGGCCGCCGAGGGCCAGACCGAGCGCCGGCCCGGCTGGCACAAGGGATACCTGGCGGGCTCCCGCCCCGACATCCGGGTGCCGGTCCGCCAGGTCCACCTCACCAACGGCAAGGACGTGACGCTCTACGACACGTCCGGTCCGTACACCGACCCCCGGATCGAGACGGACGTCCGCCGGGGTCTCGCTCCGCTCCGCGAGAACTGGATCATCGGTCGCGGCGACACCGAGGAGTACTCGGGCCGTCCCGTGCGCCCCGAGGACGACGGCATCAAGCACACGTCGCCCCGCGGTGGTCTCAAGAACCTCGACGCCGTCTTCCCGGGCCGGCCCCGTCAGCCCCGCCGGGGCCGCGACGGCGCCGCCGTCACGCAGCTCGCGTACGCCCGACGGGGCGAGATCACCCCGGAGATGGAGTACGTCGCGATCCGCGAGAACGTCTCCCCCGAGGTCGTCCGCGAGGAGATCGCGGCAGGTCGCGCCGTGCTTCCGGCGAATGTGAACCACCCGGAGATCGAGCCGATGATCATCGGCAAGCGCTTCCTGGTGAAGGTCAACGCCAACATCGGCAACTCGGCCGTCACCTCCTCCATCGAGGAGGAGGTGGACAAGATGACCTGGGCGACCAAGTGGGGCGCCGACACGGTCATGGACCTCTCCACCGGCCGCAACATCCACACCACGCGCGAGTGGGTGCTGCGCAACTCCCCCGTCCCGATCGGCACCGTGCCGCTGTACCAGGCGCTGGAGAAGGTCGACGGCCGTGCCGAGGACCTGACGTGGGAGATCTACAAGGACACGGTCATCGAGCAGGCCGAGCAGGGCGTCGACTACATGACGGTGCACGCCGGCGTGCTGCTGCCGTACGTGCCGCTGACCGCCCGTCGCAAGACCGGCATCGTCTCGCGGGGCGGCTCGATCATGGCCGCGTGGTGCCTCGCGCACCACAAGGAGAACTTCCTCTACACGAATTTCGAGGAGCTCTGCGAGATCCTGGCGACGTACGACGTCACGTACTCGCTGGGCGACGGTCTGCGCCCCGGATCCATCGCCGACGCGAACGACGAGGCGCAGTTCGCGGAGTTGAGGACGCTGGGCGAGCTGAACACCATCGCCAAGCGCCACAACGTCCAGACCATGATCGAGGGCCCGGGCCACGTCCCGATGCACAAGATCAAGGAGAACATCGACCTTCAGCAGGAGATCTGCGAGGAGGCGCCGTTCTACACGCTCGGCCCGCTGACCACCGACGTCGCTCCCGCGTACGACCACATCACCTCCGGCATCGGCGCGGCCATGATCGCCTGGTGGGGTACCGCGATGCTCTGCTACGTGACGCCCAAGGAGCACCTGGGTCTGCCCAACCGGGACGACGTGAAGACCGGTGTCATCACGTACAAGATCTCCGCGCACGCGGCCGACCTGGCCAAGGGACACCCGGGCGCCCAGGAGTGGGACGACGCCCTGTCGGACGCCCGGTTCGAATTCCGTTGGGAGGACCAGTTCAACCTGGCCCTCGACCCGGACACGGCCCGCGCCTTCCACGACGAGACCCTCCCGGCGGAGCCGGCCAAGACCGCGCACTTCTGCTCCATGTGCGGGCCCAAGTTCTGCTCGATGAAGATCTCCCAGGACATCCGCCGAGAGCACGGTGGTGACCTGAAGGCGGACGAGATCCAGGCGGGCATGGCGGAGAAGTCCGCCGAGTTCGCCGCCTCGGGCAACCGCGTCTACCTGCCGCTGGCGGACTGACGCAGGGCGCGGTGCCGCCGTTGTCCGGACCGGGGGGATCGGACAGCGGCGGCGCCTTCGTCTGTCGGTGGTGACGTTCGCCCGTTGGTGGTGACGTTCTTCCGCCGGTGGTGCCATTCGCCCGTCGGTGGTGCCATTCGCGCCTCGAATCCCTTGCGTTCGAGTGTGCTTCACCTCATAGAGTCCACCGCCATGACCATGCGATACAGGAATCTGGGCGGGACCGGCATCGAGGTGAGTGCGCACTGCCTCGGCACGATGATGTTCGGGGCCGTGGGGAACCCGGATCACGAGGAGTGCGTACGGATCATCCACGCCGCGCTCGACCGGGGGATCAACTTCGTCGACACCGCGGACATGTACTCCGCGGGCGAGTCGGAGGTGATCGTCGGCAAGGCGCTCAAGGGGCGTCGTGACGACGTCGTGCTCGCCACGAAGGTGCACTTCCAGATGGGCGAGGGACGCAACCGCAGCGGGAACTCGCGGCGGTGGATCGTCCGAGCCGTGGAGGACAGCCTCCGGAGGCTCGGCACCGACTGGATCGACCTCTACCAGGTGCACCGGCCCGACCACGGCACCGACGTCGAGGAGACCCTGGCCGTACTCGGTGACCTGGTGCGAGCCGGCAAGATCAGGGCCTTCGGGTGCTCCACCTTCCCGGCCGAGGAACTCGTCGAGGCCTACCACGTCTCGGAGCGCCGAGCGCTGCCCCGGTTCCGCACGGAACAGCCCCCGTACTCGATCCTCGCGCGGGGCATCGAGGCCGACGTGCTCCCCGTGGCCCGGCGCCACGGGATGGGCGTCCTGACCTGGAGCCCGCTCGCGTCCGGTTTCCTGAGCGGCAGGTACCGGCTCGGTGGGCCGGTCGACCTGACATCGGGGCGGGCGGCGCTGACGCCCGCCCGGTTCGATCCGGCGATTCCCGGCAACGTCGCGAAGCTGGAAGCCGTGGAACGGCTCGTCGAGTTGGCCGACGAGATCGGCTGCTCACTCCCGGAACTCGCGGTGGCGTTCCCGGTGGCGCACCCGGCCGTCACCTCGGTGATCATCGGTCCCCGCACCATGGAGCAGATGGAGTCGCTGGTCGACGGAGCGGGCCTGGTCCTCGACGACGCGGCGCTCGACCGGATCGACGAGATCGTTCCGCCGGGCCACAACCTCTACCAGCCCGACGGCGTCTGGCGCCCGCCGGCGCTGACGGAGGTCGCGCAGCGGCGGCGGACGCTCGCGGACCGCTCGGCGGGTTAGACCTCGAAGTCGTGCGATGTTTCACGTGAAACAGGCAGGCCTGTTTCACGTGAAACAGGCATCACGGAGCGGATAGGGGTACGGGAGACGGCGAACCGGCGGTTGACCTCGGTCTGCCGTCGGTAGGTCTCCGGCAGATCGGACATGGCGAGCAGCCGGTCGCAGGCGAGGAGGGAGCCGGCCACGTCCCCCACCCAGTACGAGGTGATCGAGTGCTCGAAGAGCAGGCCCCACCGGTACACCCAGGGCTGTACGAACAGCAGGTCGTCCGGAGCCCGCCGATCGAGGACGGCCCCGGTGATGGAGTGTGCCCCGTGGTGGCGGCCTTGGAGGCGCAGCCTGGAGGCGAGTTCGTAGCAGGCTTCCAGTCGCTCCGGCCGGGACTCCCAGGCCCGTGAGAGTGCGTCCATGGCGGCGGGCCAGTCTGCGGTGTCGCCGGAGTCGCCGCGCAGGATGCCGGCTTGGAGCAGTGCGCAGTAGACCTCCTCGGCCCACCCGCCCATGGCCGCGCGTCGCTCGTAGAGTCGGATCGCCGCCGCGGTGTCGCCCATGTCGCGAAGTGTCTGGGCGAGGTAGAAGACGGTCCGGGTGTTGGAGGGGTCTCGCTGGAACTCGGCTCCCAGCAGGCGGACGTCCCGTTCGAACTTGTCTTGCCGGGAGCCGCCGTCGGCGTGGTCCTCGATGACGAGGGCGTCGAGGTTCTCCTGGAGGCCGGGGAGTCTGTCGTTCTCGTCGCGCCGATCGCAGGTGAGGTACTCGTGGGTGACGCCCTCGTACCGCCAGGGGAGGTCGCCGCGGACCAGGCGTTTGACGCGGTACTCGGTCGATCCCTGATGGCGGAGCATGTACGAGTCAGCCGTGAGCGGCGGCAGGGGGCCGTCGGGGCGCAGGACGTGATCCGCGTCGAGGAGGAGCAGGTAGTCGGCCCGGCCGAGGGCGTGGTCGATGTTGAGACTCCGGTTGTGCCCGAAGTCGACCCACGGCTCCTCGCGCAGCTCCCCGGGGATCCCGTGCAAGGCCGTGTGGATCATCTGCCGGGTGGCGTCCGTGGAACCCGTGTCGGAGATGATCCAGGTGTCGATGAGATGTCGCACGGAGCCGAGGCAGCGCTCGATGACTGCGGCCTCGTTCTTTACGATCATGCAGAGGCAAATGGTCGGGTTCACGGCCGCTGACCCTAGGGACGGGCTCGCGGAGCCGCGGGACGGCACGCCGGTGCGCGGCTCGGGTGGACCCCGAGGCACCGCCAAGTGGCCGTGCCCGATGGGCCGTTCCGCCCAAGGTGGACAGCCTCCGATCAGGTCACTCCGATTCGTGCTCCGGGCCTCCGAAGTCCGGGCTGGTGAAGTCCGGCGGCGAGTAGCCGGGTCGGGTGGTCCCACCGGAGGTGCCGGGACTCGTGAAGTCCGGTGCGGTGTAACCCAGGTTGGGCATTCGGCTGGAGGGGAGTCGTCGTACGGGCGAGCCCGGGCGCGTGCTCGGATCGGCCAGGGCGTCCCGCAGGAACGGCATGATGCCCCGTTCCAGCAGGGCGTTGCGCCAGGCTTCCCGTGCGCGCGAGAGCTCGTCGGGCATCACCACGGTCTCCTCGGCCGCCACCTCGGTTGAGCTGTTGCGGACAGCGGTCACCAACAGCCCGATCACCGCGAACAGCAGTGCGGCCACGGTGAGGGCGCCGAAGAGCCAACCCGCCGTCAGCATCGTTTTGGCGAAAGCTGGTTCGGGGTCGAGCATCTTGAGGCTGTAACCCACGAGCAGGAAGATCAGCATGGCGGTGCCCGCCAGGACCGGCGCCAGTACGGCCACGATGGCGCTCACTCCGGCCCCGTCGTCCTGGCCGTCGTCCTGGTGCTCTCCGGCCCTTCCCGAGGCCGTCAGGGCCTCGTCGCGCAGGTCCTCGCGGACCTTCACGAAGTGGTTGTACTCGGCGGCGGCCGCCGCCGTCAGGATCGCGCTGGCGCCCATGGCCATGGTGCGCAACTGTTCGGCGTTCAGTCGTTCGCCCAGGGCGGCGAGTTCGGGCCGTTCGTTCGCTGTGCGCAGCGCCTCGTCGAGGAGCCGATCGAACTCCGGTCGGTCTTCGGTGAGCAGGTGCGGAGCGCTGGTCATGTGCATCCCCCGATGCTCCGTACAAGCCGGTATGCCCGCGTAGACCCGGGCGCCGGCACAAACGGAGGAGAGCCTGCTACGGATAGAGCGATGGTAGAGCGACCATGCCACGCCGTGACAGGGGCTTTCCGGAAATACCCCGCTCAGCGAACGGTCAGTCGCGCAGAGGCAGCTGTACGACCAGGAGCTTTCCGGCCATCGTGACCCCGCCGTCCATGGCGATGGCCAGCCTGTCCGCGTACACGTGCGGGCCGTCCACGACCTCGGGGCCGCGCGGTTCGTCGCCGTCCTCGGTGCCCACCTCGCCGAGCAGGTACGGGATGGGGCTGTGGCCGTGTACGACGCGGCCACCTCCGTAGGTGCCCAGGAGTTCCCGTACGGCCTGCGGGCCCGTTTCCTCGTCACGGAAGGCGAAGCGCTTGGTGAACTTTCGGAAGAGATCCCACGTGATGTCTGCGTCGTTGCGGTTGAGCAGCTCGTGGATGGTGTCGTTGACGTCCTCGATGGAGCTGCCGTAGTCGAGGTAGGCGGTGGTGTCGGAATGCAGCAGCAGGTGCCCGTCCTCCAGCGTGGCCGCGTCGAGCCGCGACATCCACTGGAGATGCACGTCCTCCAGCCGCTCCATGTCGGTGCGCTGACCGCCGTTGAGCAGCCAGGCGGCCTGGAAGGTGGCGGTGCCGGCGCCGGAGTGGATCGGGGTGTCGCCGAAGCGCTTGGCGCCGATGAGCAGCAACTCGTGGTTTCCCATGAGGGCCTTGCAGTAGCCGCCCGCCGCGGCGGCCTCGGCGGAGAGCCGCATGACCAGGTCGATGACCCCGATGCCGTCGGGGCCCCGATCGGTGAAGTCTCCGAGGAACCAGAGCCGGGCGTTGCCCGCGGACCACCGTCGGTCGGCGTCGATGAGGTTCTGGGCCTGGAGCTCGGTGACGAGCTCGTCCAGGTATCCGTGTACGTCGCCCACGACGTACAGCGGGCCGGGGCCGGGCGCCGTGGCCTCTTGGGGGACGTAGTGGACCTGGACCGTGTCACCGGGGCCGCCCTGTGCGCCCCGGCCGATGATGGGCAGGTCGCGCTGCGTGGGCGTGTAGCCGTCGGGGTCCTCGTCCTCGGCCGGCGCGGGTGCGTCCGGCACGTCCGACGCGGCGGGTGCCAGGCCCGTGTACGCGCCGACGACCCGCTGGTGGGGCACGTGTTCGGCCTCCGGGCGCACCGCGACGTGGTCCATCGGATGGGTCACGGGTTCCGCCCGGTACTCGGGCTGCCCGTGTCCGGGCGCGCCCTCGCCGTAGTACGCGGGGTACTCGCCGTACACGGGCTGCTCGCCGGACAGGCCGACGGACGCCGCGTACGGGGCGGGTTCGGTGACCGGCACGCGGAAGTCTCGCAGCGTGTCCGTCCGCATCGCGGGTCCCTGACCGGCCCCCTGAGTCATCGACCCCTCCACCACCGTCGCGCTGCCGTACACCTGCGGACCCTCTGACCTCCGGGTCGGAGGGTCCGTGATGTCGTGCGCCCATCATAGGAATGCGGCTCGCGCTCTGTGACGCACCAGGGGTGGTGAATCCTGGCCGGAGCCGTCCTTCCTGCCACTTTCGACCGATATATGTGTGGTTGAAATCTTTGGCGGGGCCGTCGGCCCCGCCGGTGTGGCGTCCGGCACCGCCGATTCGTTCAGTCGAGCGGTCGGTCGAGCGGTCGGTCGGTCGAGCGGTCGGTCGAGCGGTCAGTCCTGGGCCGGTGAGCGCGGCGGACTGACGGTCGTGCGGGGCTGCCTGCGCTGTGAGGAGGTGCGGATGATCAGTTCGGTCGGGACGACCTGTTCGACGGGCCGGCCGGTGTCGACTCCCTCGATCGCGTCGATGAGCAACTGCACGACGGCCGTGCCGATGCGCCGCGGTTTCAGGGAGAGGGTGGTGATCGGTGGTTCGGTGTTCGCGTACACGGTCGATTCGCTGCAGCACACGAGCAACAGGTCCTCGGGGACACGCAGCCCGTAGCGCCGGGCGGCGGCGAGCAGATCGGTGCCGTTGGGGTCGAAAAGCCCGTAGACGGCGTCGGGTCGGTCGGGTCGGGCGAGCAGCCGGTCGGCGGCGACCGCGCCCGCGCACGGGTCGTGGGCGGGGTAGGACTCGTAGACGGGGTCTTGGCCGACGCGCTCGCACCAGTTGAGGTAGGCGGTGGTGGAGAGCCGCGTGTAGGTGTCGGTGGTGGTGCCGGTGAGCAGCCCGATCCGGCGGGCGCCCGCGGCGGCGAGATGGTCGAGCAGGTTGAGTACGGCCGCTTCGTGGTCGTTGTCGACCCAGGCGGTGACGGGGAGGGACCCGGCGGGTCGGCCGTCGGAGACCACGGGCAGGCCCTGGCGGACGAGCTCGCTGACCACGGGATCGTGGTCGGAGGGGTCGATCACGACGGTGCCGTCGAGGGCCACGTTGGACCAGACGTCGTGTCGTGAGGTGGCGGGCAGGATGACGAGGGCGTAGCCGCGGGCGAGCGCGGCGGAGGTCGCCGCCCTCGCCATCTCCGCGAAGTACGCGAATTCGGTGAAGGTGAAAGGTTCATCCCCGTACGTGGTCACGGTCAGGCCGATGAGGCCCGACTTGCCCGTACGGAGGGTTCGGGCGGCGGCGGACGGGCGGTAGCCCAGCCGGTCGGCGACCTCGCGAACGTGGCGACGGGTGGCGTCGGGCAGCCGTCCCTTGCCATTGAGCGCGTCGGAGACGGTCGTGATGGAGACGCCCGCCGCGGCGGCCACGTCTCTGATGCCGGCCCGGCCCTGTCGGCCGCCGGTCCGCCGGGTGGTCTCGGTCCGGCTCACCTGATGCTTCCCTGCTGCTGTCATGGCGAGCCGATAGTAGGGCTCGTGGGGGCGGCTGGTCTGGGTGCATATGCACGCGTTGACAGGCACGTTTCTGCATGGTTCGCCACCCCCAATGACCTTGGAAAAGAAGGTTCTTGGTTGCTTGGAGCGGGAGTGGAGCTTGTCGGCGGGTACGGGCATGCCAAAACGGCACGCTGTCCGGTCGGTCGCAACTCACCTGCACGGGGGATGCGCGCCACGGCGCAGGCCACCGGCGCGCGCATATATGCGCGCGCTCCCCCTGTGATCCTGGCGCCTGCCATTCTCGGATCGGCGGAATCCTCATAAGGTGTGCAGCATTGAGTCGACGGCGACGTCGACGGGACGGTCGAGGAGGACCTGCGGTGAGCGAGAAGAGCCCGAGGCTGCGCGCCGAGCTGGACGGCATCCCCACCTACAAGCCGGGCAAGCCCGCGGCCGCGGGTGGGCCCGTCGCGTTCAAGCTGTCCTCGAACGAGAATCCGTACCCGCCGCTGCCCGGGGTCCTGGAGACGGCCGTCGCGGCGGCCGGCCGTTTCAACCGCTACCCGGACATGGCCTGCACCGGCCTGGTGAACGAGCTCGCGGAGCGGTTCGGGGTACCGGTCGAGCACATCGCCACGGGCACCGGCTCGGTCGGCGTGGCCCAGTCGCTGATCCAATCGACGGCCGGTCCGGGCGACGAGGTCATCTACGCGTGGCGGTCCTTCGAGGCGTACCCGATCATCACGCAGATCTCGGGCGCCACGTCCGTGCAGGTGCCGCTGACCGACGGGGACGTGCACGACCTGGACGCGATGTACGCCGCGATCACCGAGCGGACCCGTCTGATTTTCGTCTGCAACCCCAACAACCCCACGGGTACCGCGGTGCGCCGGGCGGAGCTGGAGCGGTTCCTGGACCGGGTGCCCTCGGACATCCTGGTGGTGCTGGACGAGGCCTACCGCGAGTTCGTGCGCGACACGGACGTGCCGGACGGCATCGAGCTCTACCGTGACCGCCCCAACGTGTGCGTGTTGCGTACGTTCTCCAAGGCTTACGGGCTGGCCGGCCTGCGTGTCGGTTTCGCGGTGGCGCACGAGCCGGTCGCCGCGGCGCTGCGCAAGACGGCGGTTCCGTTCGGTGTCAGCCAGCTCGCACAGGACGCGGCGGTCGCCTCGCTGCGGGCCGAGGACGAGCTGATGGGCCGGGTCGGCGCGCTGGTGGGCGAGCGGGCGCGGGTGCACGCCACGCTGCTCGCGCAGGGCTGGACGGTGGTCCCGGAGACGCAGGCCAACTTCGTGTGGCTGCGGCTGGGGGAGCGGACCGCCGAGTTCGCGGCGGCCTGCGAGAAGGCCGGTGTGGTGGTCCGGCCCTTCGCGGGCGAGGGCCTGCGGGTCACGATCGGTGAGACCGAGGCGAACGACCTCTTCCTGCACGCGGCGGAGGCGTTCCTCAAGGAGTTGTAGGGGCTGTAGCAGCTGCGAGGGCCGTACGGGCTTCAAGAGCTGTACGGGCTCCAGGAGCGGGCAGGAGCCCGCGGGACTCGACTACGCGAGTTCCACGCGGATGGGGTCGCCGTCGCGGACGGTGGCCAGCAGGCGGGGGTCGCCGTCGAACGAGCCGAGCACGTTGCACGGGCTCGCCAGGCGACTCTCGCCTTCGCGCGAGATGGGCGTGGGGCCGTAGGGCAGCGCGAGAGCGTCGCCATCGGTCCAGAACGCCACGGTGCCCGGGTCGACCACCTGTCGGGCGTCGTGTTCCAGGGCCACGGAGATTCCGGTGTCGAAGTAGACCTCTTCGCCCCAGGTGTTGGCGGAGGCGGAGATCGGGAGTGCCTCCGTCAGGGCCTTGCTGGTCGGGGTCTCGTCGAGCGTCGCGGTGAGCTGACCCGCGGGCCAGGAGATTCGAATCTTCATGGGGCGCATTCAACAATCTGTTGAATGTATTGGCTAGAGAGGACCCCGCTCAAGAGTCCGAAAACGATGTGCGCCATAATGCTTGTGAATGTGAACGCGTTCACAAGCGTGTCCTGCTTTGTCCCGTATTGAGCAGTACACAACAGGCAAACTGCGGCTGTGACCACGGCGACACGAAGGAGACGACGACGTGGACCAAGCTCTGGCGCCAGAGACCCTGGCGCGATGGCAGTTCGGCATCACCACCGTCTACCACTTCCTCTTCGTCCCCCTGACGATCTCGCTCGCCGCGCTGGTCGCGATCTTGCAGACCGCCTGGGTGCGGACCGAGAAGGAGAAGTACCTCAAGGCCACGAAGTTCTGGGGCAAGCTCTTCCTGATCAACATCGCGATGGGTGTGGTCACGGGCATCGTCCAGGAATTCCAGTTCGGCATGAACTGGTCCGACTACTCGCGGTTCGTCGGTGACGTCTTCGGGGCGCCGCTGGCCTTCGAGGCCCTGATCGCCTTCTTCTTCGAGTCCACGTTCATCGGCTTGTGGATCTTCGGGTGGGACAAGCTGCCGAAGAAGATCCACCTGGCCTGCATCTGGATGGTGTCGATCGGCACCATCCTCTCCGCGTACTTCATCCTCGCGGCCAATTCCTGGATGCAGCACCCGGTCGGCTACCGCATCAACGAGAAGACCGGGCGGGCCGAGCTCACCGACTTCCTGCTCGTCCTGACGCAGAACACCGCCCTGGCGCAGGTGTTCCACACCCTCACCGCCGCCCTGCTGACCGGGGGCGCGTTCATGGTGGGCATCGCCGCGTACCACCTGCTGCGCAAGAAGCACATCCCGGTGATGCGCACCTCACTGCGGCTGGGCCTGATCGCCGTCGTGGTCGGCGGTCTGCTCACCGCGGTGAGCGGCGACACCCTCGCCAAGATCATGTACAAGCAGCAGCCGATGAAGATGGCAGCAGCCGAGGCACTGTGGGACGGCGAGAAGGGCGCGCCCTTCTCGATCTTCGCCTACGGCGACGTCGACAAGGGTCACAACAAGGTCGCCATAGAGGTGCCCGGCCTGCTGTCCTTCCTCGCGGACAACACCTTCGACTCCTACGTGCCCGGCATCAACGACGTGAACAAGGCCGAGCAGGAGAAGTACGGGCCCGGCGACTACCGGCCCGAGGTCCCCGTCGCGTACTGGGGCTTCCGCTGGATGATCGGGTTCGGCATGGCCTCCTTCACCATCGGGGCCATCGGCCTCTGGCTGACGCGACGCAAGTTCATGCTGCCGCCGGCCCTGCGCACCGGTGAGGACGAACGGCCCCACCTGGTGCTCTTCAGGAAGGCGCTGAGTCCCCGCTTCACCCGCCTGTACTGGCTCACCGCGATCTGGACGCTCGGCTTCCCGCTGATCGCCAACTCCTGGGGCTGGATCTTCACCGAGATGGGCCGCCAGCCGTGGGTGGTCTACGGAGTCCTGCGCACCCGTGACGCCGTCTCCCCCAGCGTCTCGCAGGGCGAGGTCATCACGTCGATGCTCGTCTTCACGGCCCTCTACGCGGTGCTCGCCGTGATCGAGGTCAAGCTGCTCGTGAAGTACGTCAAGACCGGCCCCCCCGAACTCACGGAAGCCGACCTCAACCCGCCCACCAAGATCGGCGGGGACGACAAGAACTCCGACCGGCCGATGGCCTTCTCGTACTGAGGCTGAGGAGACCACACCATGCAACTTCAAGACGTCTGGTTCGTGCTCATCGCCGTCCTGTGGATCGGCTACTTCTTCCTGGAGGGCTTCGACTTCGGGATCGGCGTACTCACCAAGCTGCTCGCCCGCGACCGTACGGAGAAGCGGGTCCTGATCAATACGATCGGGCCCGTGTGGGACGGCAACGAGGTCTGGCTGCTCACCGCCGGCGGTGCCACCTTCGCCGCCTTCCCCGAGTGGTACGCGACGCTCTTCTCCGGCTTCTACCTGCCGCTGCTGATCATCCTGGTCTGCCTCATCGTCCGTGGCGTCGCCTTCGAGTACCGCCACAAGCGTCCCGAGGACAAGTGGCAGACCAACTGGGAACACGCGATCTTCTGGACCTCGCTGATTCCCGCGTTCCTGTGGGGCGTGGCCTTCGCCAACATCGTGCGCGGCGTGAAGATCGACCAGCACAAGGAGTACGTCGGTACCTTCCTCGACCTGCTCAACGGGTACGCGATCCTCGGCGGCCTGGTCACCCTCACCCTGTTCACCTTCCACGGCGCGGTGTTCGCCTCGCTCAAGACCGTCGGTGACATCCGGGACCGCTCGCGGAGCCTGGCGACCCGGCTGGGTGTGGTCACCGCCGTGCTGGCCCTGGTCTTCCTGACCTGGACCCAGGTCTCGCGAGGTGACGGCAAGAGCCTGATCGCCATGGCCGTCGCGGTCGTGGCGCTGCTCGCGGCGCTCGGCTTCAACCTGGCCGGCCGTGAGGGATGGTCGTTCGCCCTGTCGGGGGTCACCATCGCCTCCGCCGTCGCGATGCTCTTCCTGACGCTCTTCCCGAACGTCATGCCGTCCTCGTTGAACGACGCCTGGAGCCTCACCGTCGACAACGCCTCGTCCACCCCTTACACCCTGAAGATCATGACCTGGCTCGCGGTGGTGGCCACCCCGGTCGTCGTGCTCTACCAGGGCTGGACCTACTGGGTGTTCCGCAAGCGCATCGGTACGCAGCACATCGTTGACGCGCACTGAGCCGCTGACCGTCCCGGGCTCTTCGAGCCGGACAGCCCGTGCCTGCCTGACCCTGCCGAGGGGATGTTTCACGTGAAACCGATCGACCCGCGCCTGCTGCGGTACGCCCGCTCCACTCGTCTCTTCCTGGGCGCGGTGGTGGCCCTCGGGCTGGCCGGGGCGGGGCTGGTCATCGGTCAGGCGATGCTCATCGCCGAGATCGTGGTCGGTGCCTTCGAGGAGGGGCTGGGCGGTGAGGCGCTCCGGACGCCACTGCTGCTGCTCGCGGCGGTGGCGCTGGGGCGCGGGCTGATCGCCTGGCTCACGGAGCTGGCCGCACACCGGGCCAGTGCCGCGGTCAAGTCCGAACTGCGGGGGCGACTGCTGGACCGAGCCGCCGATCTGGGGCCCGGATGGCTGAGCGGGCAACGCACGGGATCGCTGGTGGCGCTGGCCACCCGGGGCGTGGACGCCCTCGACGACTACTTCTCCCGCTACCTGCCCCAACTGGGGCTCGCGGTCGTCGTGCCGGTGGCGGTGCTCGCGCGGATCGTCACCGAGGACTGGGTGTCGGCGGCCATCATCGTCGTCACCCTGCCGCTGATCCCGCTGTTCATGATCCTCATCGGCATGGCCACCCAGTCCCGGATGGACCGCCAGTGGCGGCTGCTCTCGCGGCTGTCGGGGCATTTCCTGGACGTGGTGGAGGGCCTTGCGACCCTGAAGGTCTTCGGCCGTGCCAAGGCCCAGGCCGAATCGATCCGCAAGATCACCGACGACTACCGGCAGGCCACGATGCGGACGCTGCGCATCGCCTTCCTCTCCTCCTTCGCCCTGGAACTCCTCGCCACGCTGTCGGTGGCCCTGGTGGCCGTGACCATCGGCATGCGGCTCGTGCACGGGGACCTCGACCTGTACACCGGACTCGTCATCCTGATCCTGGCCCCGGAGGCCTATCTGCCGCTGCGCCAGGTGGGGGCGCAGTACCACGCGGCGGCCGAGGGCTTGGCCGCCGCCGAGGAGATCTTCGAGGTGCTGGAGACCCCGGTCGCGCGGGGTGGCGGTTCGGTCGTCCCGCCGGCGGGCACCCCGCTTCGCATCGCGCTGGACGGTGTGGCCGTCCGGTACGAGGGCCGGGGCGAGGACTCGCCCGGACCGGTGTCGCTGGTCGTCGAACCGGGCGAGTGCGTGGCCCTCACCGGGCCGAGCGGCGCGGGCAAGTCCACGCTGTTGCAGGTACTGCTGGGATTCGTGGAGCCGACCGCCGGGCGGGTGGCCGTCGCGGGCGTGGACCTGGCCGATCTGGCGCCCGAGCAGTGGCGTGAGCGGATCGCGTGGGTGCCGCAGCGGCCGCACCTGTTCGCGGGGACGATCGCGGAGAACGTGCGACTGGCCAGGCCGGACGCGTCCGACGACGCCGTCGCCGAGGCCCTCGCGGACGCCGGGGCACGGGAGTTCGTGAGCGCGCTGCCCCGTGGCGCGGACACGGTACTCGGCGAGGGCGGGGTGGGGCTGTCCGCCGGCCAGCGTCAGCGCCTGGCACTGGCCCGGGCCTTCCTGGCGGACCGGCCGGTACTCCTGCTGGACGAGCCGACCGCCGCGTTGGACGGGGAGACCGAGGCCGCCGTCGTCGAGGCCGTACGGAAGCTCGCGGTCGGGCGGACCGTCCTGCTGGTGGTGCACCGGCCGGCGCTGCTGGCTGTCGCGGACCGTGTCGTGGTCGTGGGGGCGGGCCCGGCGGGCTCCTCCCCCGTGGCGGACACGCCCACGCCCGCAGGGATCCCGCGGGGAGCGGGACCGGTTCGGGACACGGAACCGGCCGATCCCGGCGAGTGGATCCTCGGCGTCGCGTCCGAGGGCGCCGCGAAGGAAGCGGGCACCGACGCGGGCGGGCGCGATCCGCTCCGGCGGGTGCGCGAGGTGGCCGCGGCCTGGCAGGGGCGGTTCCGGCTCGGGCTGCTGCTCGGCGCGCTGGCCGTCGGGTGCGGTGTCGGTCTGATGGCCGTCTCCGGATGGCTGATCTCTCGGGCCTCGGAGCAACCGCCGGTCCTTTACTTGATGATGGCGGTCACGGCGACCCGTGCCTTCGGCATCGGGCGCGCCATCTTCCGCTACGCCGAACGGCTGGTGTCGCACGACGCCGTCCTGCGGATGCTCGCCGATCTGCGGGTCTCGGTGTTCCGGCGGTTGGAGCGGATCGCCCCGGCCGGACTGCGCGAACAGCGGCGCGGGGACCTCCTGTCCCGGCTGGTGGCCGACGCGGACGCCCTGCAGGACTACTGGTTGCGCTGGCTCCTTCCCGTCGGCACGGCGGTACTCGTCGGCACCGGCTCGGTGGTCTTCACCGCCTGGCTGCTGCCGGAAGCCGGCGCCGCGCTCGCCGTCGGCCTGCTCGCGGCCGGTGTCGGGGTGCCCCTGGTCAGCGGCGCCGTCGCCCGCCGCGCCGAACGCCGGCTGGCGCCCGCCCGAGGACGGCTCGCCACCCGGGTGGCCGACCTGCTGACCGGTACCGCCGAGTTGACCGTCGCCGGTGCGTTGGAGGGGCGGAAGGCCGCCGTGCGTGCGAGCGACCGGGGGCTGACCGACATCGCCTGGCGGGGCGCGGCCGCGACGGGGCTCGGCGGTGGACTGTCCGCCCTGGTGTGCGGTCTGACCGTGGTGGTCGCCGCCCTCTTCGGCGCGAACGCCGTGGTCGACGGCCGGCTGTCCGGGGTGACGATGGCGGTGATCGTGCTGACTCCGTTGGCCGCCTTCGAGGCCGTCACCGGACTTCCGCTCGCGGTGCAGTACCGGCAGCGGGTGCGCCGCAGTGCCGAGCGGGTCTACGAGGTCATCGACGCGCCGGCTCCGGTCGCCGAACCGGACCGGCCGCACGCGATGCCCGTCTCGCCCTTCCCCCTGCGGGTGACGGGGCTCACCGCCCGGCACCCCGGCCAGGAGCGGGACGCGCTGGAGGGACTCGACCTGACGTTGGAGGCCGGCCGCCGTGTCGCGGTCGTCGGGCCGTCGGGCTCGGGCAAGACCACGCTGGCACAGGTCCTGCTGCGATTCCTGGACCAGAGCCAGGGCTCGTACACCCTGGGCGGGGTCGACACGCGCTCGCTCGCCGGCGACGACGTGCGGCGGATCGTGGGCCTGTGTGCCCAGGACGCGCACATCTTCGACAGTTCGGTACGGGAGAACCTGCGCCTGGCCCGCACCGACGCGACCGAGGCGCAGCTGAGGCAGGCGCTCGCCGCGGCGCGACTGCTGGAATGGGCCGACGGGCTTCCCGACGGTCTGGACACCCTCGTCGGCGAACACGGGGAGCGGATCTCCGGCGGTCAGCGCCAACGGCTGGCCCTGGCCCGGGCGCTGCTCGCGGACTTCCCCGTCCTGGTCCTGGACGAGCCGGCCGAGCACCTCGACCTCGCGACGGCGGACGCGCTGACCGCGGACCTGTTGGCGGCCACCGAGGGCCGGACCACGGTGCTGATCACACACCGCTTGGCCGGCCTGGAGGCGGTGGACGAGGTGATCGTCCTGGATCGGGGCGCGGTCGTACAGCGTGGCGGGTACGAGGAGCTGGCCGTCATCGAGGGGCCACTGCGGCGGCTCCTGGAGCGGGAACGGGAGGCGGACGCACTGCCGGCCGGGAACAGCAGGCCGACTTTCCCCAATAAAGTGGACTAACTAGGCTCAAGGGCATGTCAGTGCAGGAGTCTCAGGAACCACCGGAACCATCACGGAGAACACCCGACCCGCTGGAGGCCGCCACCCAGGCCACCAGGAGTCTGCAGGGCCTCTCCACCGAGCTCACCGCCCGGGTGCCGCAACTGCTGGAGGCCATGCGCTCGGTCGGTACGGGCCTTGAACTGCACTCCACCCTCGACCGCATCTGCGAGACGGCCGCCGAGCTGGCGGACGCCCGCTACGCGGCGATCGGCGTCGTCGACACCGAGGGCCGCGGGCTCTCGGACTTCGTCACCTTCGGCATCAACACCGAGACGGCACGGAAGATCGGCCATCGTCCGGACGGGAAGCGGGGCCTGCTCGGCGCACTCATCTCCCACCCGGACACCGTGCGGCTCGCCGACCTCACGAAGGATCCCCGGTCGTCGGGCTTCCCGGCCCATCACCCGCCCATGAAGACCTTCCTCGGCGTCCCGATCCGGGTGCAAGGCGAGATCTTCGGCAATCTGTACCTCGCCGAGAAGAACGGCGGCGGCGAGTTCAACGACTACGACGTGCACATGGTCCGCGTGCTGGCCACCGAGGCGGGCATCGCCATCGGCAACGCCCGGTTGTACGAGGCCGCCACCCAGCGCGAGCGGTGGATCGACGGCTCGGTGGCCGTCACCACGGCCCTGTTGTCCGGCGGGGACGCGGACGACGCCCTCGCGGTGGTGGCCGAGCAGGCCCGCCGGTTGGCCGACTCCGCGGCCGGGATCGTGCTGCTGCCGGCCGAGGACGGCGGGATGGAGATCGTCGCCGTGTCCGCCGAGAACCCGGCGACCTCGCTCGGAGTGGTCATCCCCGCCGAGAGCCCGGTGGTGGACAAGCTACTGCGGGGCGAGCCCGTCTTCGTGGACGACGCCTCCTCCGACCCCCGCATGATCGGCAAGCTGACCAGCCAGTACGGGCCCTGCATGATGCTGCCGCTCCACAGCGGCGGACGGGTGCTCGGAGCCCTGGTCACCCCGCGGGCGCGCGGCAAGCGGCCCTTCACCGAGTCCGAGCGGACCCTGGCGACCCAGTTCGCCTCGCAGGCCGCCCTCGCGCTGATGATGGCCGAGGCCCAGCGCGACCGGGAGCGGCTCGCGGTGTTCGAGGATCGCGACCGCATCGCCCGTGATCTGCACGACCTGGTGATCCAGCGGCTGTTCGCCACCGGAATGATGTTGGAGGGCGCGCAGCGCCGGTCCCTCGTCCCGGAGGTCAGCGACGGGGTCGGGAAGGCCGTGGACGAACTGGACGTCACGATCCAGGAGATCCGCACCGCGATCTTCGCCCTCCAGCAGGGACCGGCGGAGGCCCCTTCGGGATTGCGCACCCGGGTACTGCGAGAGATCAACATGGCCGCCGTCCCCCTCGGCTTCAAGCCCGCGCACCGATTCCTCGGCCCGATCGACGCGGTCGTGGGTGAGCTGGTCGGCAAGAACCTGATCGCGGCGCTCCGCGAGGCACTGTCGAACGCGTTCCGGCACTCCGAGGCGTCCCGGATCGAAGTGGTCCTGGACTCCACCATCCACCTTGCCGACGGCCGGCCCGGCGTCCGGTTGGAGGTGGCGGACGACGGGGTGGGCATCGCCGAGGGCGGCCGCCGCAGCGGGCTGAGGAACCTGCGCCGTCGAGCCGAGTCGCTGGGCGGGTCGAGCTCGTACGGCCCGGGAATCGGCGAGGACGGCGGCGGGACCACCCTGGTCTGGGAGGCCCCGCTCTGAGTGCCCGACGCCGGTCCCGCCGTCCCGCTGTCAGCGCCGGCCCGGCTGCTCCCCGGCCCGGCCGCTTCCGGTTCGGCTCCTAGCCGGTGTGTTCGGTCAGGATGCGCTCGATGACGAGGGCGACCCCGTCTTCGTTGTTGGCGACCGTGCGGCCGGACGCGGCCGCGATCACGTCGGGATGGGCGTTGCCCATGGCGTACGAGGTACCCGCCCAGCTGAGCATTTCCACGTCGTTCGGCATGTCCCCGAAGGCGACCACCTCGGCGGGGGAAATGCCGCGCTCGGCACAACACAGCGCCAGGGTGCTGGCCTTGGAGACTCCGAGTCCGCTGATCTCCAGCAGGGCGGTCGGGCTGGAGCGGGTGATCGACGCGTACCCGCCGGCGACGGAACGGGCCAGGAGCAGGAACTCGTCAGGTGCCAGTTCGGCATGGTGCGCGAGCAGCTTCAGCACGGGTTCCGCGCTGTCGTCGAACTCCTCGTGCAGCAGCTTCTCGGCGGTGGCCACCGTCGCACCCGGGTCCTGGAAGAACGGCGGGTAAGCCGGCTCGTAATTGATCCCGGTGGTGCGTTCCACGGCGAAGGTCGTACCGGGAGCGGCGGCCCGCAGGGCGTCCACGACCGTGAGCGCGGTGGCCCGAGGGAGCCCCCGGACCTGTACGAACTCGGGGCCGGCGTGGAGGTCGACCACGGCCGCGCCGTTCGCGCAGATCGCCAGACCATGGCCGTGGACATGGTCGCTGACCACGCCCATCCAGCGGGCCGGGCGTCCGGTCACGAAGAAGACCTCGATCCCGGCCTCCTCGGCGGCGGCGAGTGCGGCGACGGTGCGGGGCGAGACGGTCTTGTCGTCGCGCAGCAGGGTGCCGTCGAGGTCGGTGGCGATGAGCCGGGGAGAGGGGGTTGGCCCGTCCGGGCGCTGGGGAGCCGAGGTCACGGTTCCATCTTCGCCCATGGGCCCATGGCGCTGGACCAAGATCGGCCGGCCTGCCGCGTGGGATTCGCTGCTTCCCGCTGCTTCCCGCTGCTTCGCGGTGCCGCCGCGGGTCCCGGGCGATGTTTCACGTGAAACCGAGCCCGGTCGGAGGCGGAGACCGCGAATGTTTCACGTGAAACACGCGGGCACCGCCTTACGCTCGCCTGTATGAGTCTGCGTCTGAGCACTGTGATTCTCCCCGTCCGACCGTGGCACGAAGGAGGCCGCGACCAGTGGTCGAGGGCCGAAGAGCTCGGGTTCCACACCGCGTACACCTACGACCACCTCACCTGGCGGACCTTCCGTGACGGCCCCTGGTACGGCGCGATTCCCACCCTGACCGCGGCGGCCTGCGCCACCGAGCGGATCCGATTGGGCACGCTCGTCACCTCGCCGAACTTCCGACACCCGGTGACCCTGGCCAAGGACCTGATGTCCCTGGACGACATCTCCGGCGGGCGCGTCACCCTTGGTATCGGGGCGGGCGGCAACGGCTTCGACGCGACCGCGCTGGGTCAGGAACCGTGGACCCCGCGCGAGAGGGCCGACCGCTTCGCCGAGTTCGTGCCGCTCCTGGACCGGCTGCTGACCGAGGACGCGGTGACCGAGGACGGCGCCTTCTACTCCGCCGTGGAGGCCCGCAACATTCCCGGATGCGTTCAGCGGCCGCGGTTGCCGTTCGCGGTCGCGGCGACCGGGCCCCGCGGCATGAAGGTCGTGGCGCGACACGGCCAGGCCTGGGTGACGGCGGGTGATCCGAAGGTCTTCGAGGGGACTCCCGAGCAGTCGTTGGAGGCCCTGCGCGGGCAGCTCGGCAAGCTGGAGAAGGCCTGTGTGGAGATCGAGCGCGACTTCGGGGCGATGGAGAAGGTCCTGCTGACGGGCTTCACCCCGGAGCGCGGCACGCTGCTGGGATCCGTGGACGCGTTCGTCGACTTCGCCGGCCGCCATCAGGAGCTCGGTTTCACGGAACTGGTCGTCCACGCACCGATTCCGAACTCCGACTTCGCCGCCGACGAGGCCGTGTTCGAGCGCATCGCCACCGAGGCCCTGGCCCAGCTCGAAGGCTGAGGCCCTGCCGGCCCGGACACGAGAGCCGTCCCCGTCCCCGTTCCCGTCCCGCCGCGATGAAGCGACGGGACGGGGACCCGCAGGGTGTCGGGCCCTCAGGCCCTCAGGGCATCGGTCTTCAGGCCCTCAGGCGGGCGATGATCCGTTCCGCGTTCGGCAGCATCCATTCCTGTGTGACGCCTTCGGGCAGCGCCCGGAGTTCCTCCATCAGCGCCGTGATCCGCTCGACGCCCGCTTCCGGGCGGCCCAGCTCCTGTTCGGTCCAAGCGGCGTTGTTCATGCACTGGAAGCGGTCCTCCAGGTGGTCGTGACCGAGCTCCGCGTAGACGACCGCGGCACGGTCCCACAGACGGATCTCCTCCAGTCGCAGCGCCGTGAGCTCCGCCTCGCCGAGCGCGGTGACCGCTGAGGCAGCGCTCTCTGCCCCGCCCTCGTCGTCGTTCTCCTCGTCGGCCCCTTCCATCGCCCGGACCTGACGGTCCAGGACCTGCGCCGACTGGTGCCAGGTCTGCGCGAGTTCGGCCCGGAGTTCCGGGTCCTGCGGCTCGGTGGTCAAAGCCGCCTCCAGCACCCCGGCGGCCTCGTCCATCAGGGCCCTGGCCGCCGCCACCGTGTCCACGGTGACCTCCTCGCGCAGCGCCAACCAGGCCGACGAACGCAGGATCCGCGCCTCCGCGACCGGCGCGCCGCCCGCGCGCCGATACAGCTCCAGAGCCCGTTCGTACGCGGCCGCCGCCTCTCGCACCAGCTCCGTGCCGGCGAGCTGGTCGGCCGCAGCCTGCGCGAAGCCCGCCTGGGGACGGGGGTCCTCCCAGTCCTTGGTGAGCTCCGCGGCGTGCAGGTACTGCTCCGCCGAGGCCGGCAGGTCCCGTACCTCGCGCAGGAGATCCCCGAGGAACTCCCGTACGAAGACGGCCTGCTGCTCACCGTGCTCCAACAGATCCGGCAGCGTCGACTGCACCACTTCCGCGGCGTCGGCGTACCGTTCGGTCCGCGCGTACGCCCGTGCCAGCAGCAGCCGCGCCTGCGCGCCCCCATCCGCGCTCAGACCCGCCTGGTCGAACCAGTGCGCCGCCGTCAGCGCGTGTTCGGCGGCCTCCTCGGCTCCGTCGCGTCGACGCAGCAGGGTGTCGGCCAAGGTGAGCCGTGCGACGCCCTGCTCCTCGGGATCGGTCAGCTCGGCGGCGTGTTCGAGCCCGGACCGGGCAGCTTCCTCGGCCTCCTCGGGCCTGCCCAACGAGAGCAGTACGCCGGCCCGCAGCACCAGGGCGTCCACCGCCTGCCAGGGGCAGCCCGCCGCGACGGCCCGGTCGGCGGACGCGGCCAGCGACGACAGGGCCCGCTCCGGGTCGCCCTGCGCGAGAATCACCCGGCCCAGCATCTCTTCGGCCTCCGCCGCCACGTCGGGCAATGACTGCGCGTACGAGGTGATGAAGGAGTCGAGTTCGGCGGCCAGTTCGGCGTGTCCATGGTCCTGCTCGTGGTCGTGCCCAGCGTCGTGCCCGGACTCGTCGTGCTCGTGGGCGGCCTCGATCGACCGCAGGTACGGCTCCAGACGGATCGTGGTCAGCTCGGCGCGCGCGATGCGGCGGCCCCGTGCCGGGTCGGCCGGATCCAGCGCCTCGGCGGCGCTGAAGGCCGTCGCGAGCAGCCCCCGCGTCTCCGTCGGATCCGCCCCGGCCTGTGCGGCGACGCCCGCCAGGCGCAGCTCCGCCAGCGCGGCTCGCTCCGCCTGCCCCAGGGCCCGGTAACGGTCCCGGGCGGCTGCCAGCAGTTCCGCCGCCTCGGGGGCGCCGGCACGGGCCGCGGACACGGCCCGGTGGTCCGCCAGGTCCGCGGCGAGCAGCGGATCCACTTCCGACTCGGGGAGAGCCGCCACGCGTACGGCGAGTTGGGACCAGAGCGCATCCGCACCCGGGTGTCCCTGATCGCGGGCATGGCGGCCCCGTTCCGCCGATGCGTCGACGTCGGCCCGTGCCGAGGCGTCCGAGGCGTCCGGGACGGCAGGGTTGGCCGGCTTGGCCGGGACGGGTGTCCGGACCGGGGCGGGTATAGGGACCGCGGTCGGTGCGGCTTGCGGCAGCGCCGAACTGCGCACTCCGAGGGGCAGTACGTCGACCAGTGGGGCCCGACCGAGCCGGGCGAGGAACCGGTCGGACACGCGGCTGTTGCCGTTGCGCGCGTCGAACCGGCGCGCGACGTCCAGGCAGCCGGCGCGCAGCACCGCGTACAACTCGTCGACGGAGTGGGCGGAACCCTCGTAGGGGACGGACGCCCCGGCGCCGCGGCCGAGCGTGGTCAGCCGCTCCAACAGAACGAGCACACCGCCGTGGAAGTCCAGTTGGGCCTTGACGTCGGTGAGCGGCTTGAGGTGCGTGTCGTGGTCGAAGAGGATCTCCAGTCCGCGTGCCTCGTTGCCGGTGAGGGCGCAGAACTCGATGTGTTGGCCGATCGAGCGCAGCAGGCTCTCGTTGCCGCGCGCCAGGCGGTAGCCGCGCAGGTGATGGGCGCGGGCCTCGTCGAAGCGGCCTTGGCGGAGCAGCGGCAGCAAGGATCGGGCGAGTACCCGGTGCGGTTCCTCCTGGCAGGTCTGCTTGCCCGCGAGCACCGGCTCCCAGATCTCGATCGCCTTGGCGTCGTCGCCCTTCGTGGCCCAGAACGCGCCCTGACTGTTGGTCTCGCAGGCGTGGCAGTCGCTCATCTCGTCGCGCTCGGCGGCCTGCCAGGCGGCGACCGCGCGCTCCGCGCGCTCGTCGTCGCCGATGGCGTCCGCCAGGTAGTACTCGGACTGGCGCACCGCACGCTCGCTGTATCCGGCGAGGCGGTAGCGACGCTCCATGTCCTCCAGATAGCCGGCGGCGGAAGCCAACGGGATCTCGGGCGAGTTGATGATCTGGCCGGAGACCCATTTGAAGCGCCAGAAGAGGGAGTGGGCCTCGCCCCGGTCGAAGGTGCCGGGATCGCGGTCGTACTCCTGGAGCAGCCGGGCGAAGGGGACCATCATGCGGGTGCGTTCCGAGCTGTACTCGTACGCGTCGATCAGGGTCACCAGCGCGTTCCGGAACAGGGCCCGGTCGCCGCAGACCTCGGCCGCCGCGGCGAGTGCCTCGGCCTGGGCGTTGCGTGCGGCGCCGTGGGGGAGGAGGTGGTTCTCGTGCAGCGCCTTCCGGATCTCCTCCGGGGTCAGGTTGCTCACTTCTCGTTCTCCCGTGTGTCGGTGGAGTGGGTCGCCCATTCCAGGAGGCCCAGGAAGGCGCGGTTGAGCAGGGTGGAGTCGGCGGGGCGCAGCGGTCGCTGGGACATCAACAGTGCCTGTCCGTAAAGGGACTCGACGGCGGTCGCGGTCAGGGTCGTGTCAGGGAGGTTCGCGATGCGGCGGATCAGCGGGTTGTTGTGGTTGAGGACCAGGCGGGCGCGCGGCGCGGAACCCCGCAGGGCGCCGAGGATGCCGGTCCACAGGGAATCGGCGCTGTCGAGGGCCGCGGTCCGATCGCGTTCCTGGCGGGCCTGCCGGTCGTCGAGGTAGAGCGCGGGGACGGACACGGGCTGGAAGGCGCGCAGCACCACGTCGCAGCTCTGGGGTTCGAGCCGGGTGCGGGCGGTGGACAGGAAGGAGGCGAGGGCCAGTTCGACGGTGGTCGGGACCGGGTCGAGTCGCTCGGTGACGGCGCCGGCGTCCAGCTCGGTGACCTTGAGCTCGGGTCGTACGGCGGGAAGGAGGGCCAGCAGGTCGGCGTCGTAGGTGTAGCCGGCGTTGATGACGCCGAGGCCGTGGGCCGCGGCGATCGGGGCGATCTGGCGGAACTCCTCGACGGTGCGCGTGAAGTGGATGTCGGTGTGCGCGGCAGCGAACTCCTCCAGGCTCATCGACCCCTCGCTGGTCTCGAACGGCAACCAGGGCAGCATCAGGCCGAGGAGTTCGGCGTCGTGCCGGGCCAGGGACTTCACGCCGAGGTGGTGGACGGCGAGGAAGGAAGCCAGTCGTTCCGGGTCGCTCGCGGCGAGTTCTGCGAGCCAGGCACGGATCCGGGCACCGAGGGCCTCGCGGACCGCGGCGAGGGTCTCGTCGTCGTACAGGTTCTCGCGGGAGGCGGTGGGCCGCAGGGTGTCGGTGTCGAGCACGACGCGGACGAAGAAGGCCCACTCCGGCAGCAGGTTGTCGGCCTGGTCGGTCAGCAGCATGCCCTTGAGGTGGACCCGGTGTCCGGCCCGGTGGGCGGGGCTGGTGGGTTCGGCGAGGACGTAGGCGACTCCGCGCACGCCGGCGACGGGCAGGTCGAGGTCGATGCTGTCGAGCGGGGTGAAACCGAAGAGCTGCGCGCAGTGTCCGGCGAGCGCGACGCGACGGGCGGCCGGGGTGGGGAAGGAGCGGTCCCACACCGCGGGCCGATCGGTGATCGGGCGGGGCTCGCCGCCTTCGCCGTCGTCGAAGGTGATGTCGTGGTGGAGCAGTGAGCCGTAGTCGCGCGCGAGCCGTTCGACCCTGGCGGGCTCGGTCCATTCCTCGGCACCAGGGCGGGTCTCCAGGTGGACGGTCGTACCGGGTTCCGGGCGTGCTTCGTGGGGAAGCTCGCGGACGGTGTAGGAACCGTCGTCCGTGGCCAGCCATTCCACGGGTGCCGCGAGGGGGTCGCGTGCGGACCGGGTGACGACGCGGATCTGACGCGCGACGACGAAGCAGGCGAGCAGTCCGATGCCGAACTGGCCCAGGAACTGCCGGCGGGTGTCCTCCAGGCCCTGTTCCTCGATGCCGCCGTTGCCGCGCTTGGAGCTGCGGCCGATGGTGGCGAGGAGGGAGTGGGCCTCGGCCGCGGTCAGGCCGATGCCGGAGTCCTCGATGGTGACACGGCCGGCGGAGGCGGTGAGACGAATGCGGACCTGTGCCTCGGGCTCGTGCGCGTGGCGGGCGGTGATGGCGTCGACGGCGTTCTGGAGCAGCTCGCGGACGTAGACGCGCGGGCTGGAGTACAGGTGGTGGGAGAGCAGGTCCACCAGGCCGCGCAGGTCGACCTGGAAGCTGTTGACCGCGGGTCCGGTCGGGGCTTCGGTCGCGATGTCGCTCGGGGCGTCGGACGCGGCTTGGGACGGGGCGTCGGATGCGGCGTCGGATGCGGCTTGGGATGTGGATTCGGACGTCATGGGGCGTCACCTCACGTGTTCGCATGGATGGTTCGGCGATCGCGAGGTGCCCCCCTCACCGATCCCGGAGTGGGAACAGGTTAGGGGGATGATCTGACATTCTCCCTGTGAATTGTGTGGGGCGCCGCGTCACTGGAAGCGCAGGAACTCCGGCGGTACGGCGTCCACCAGCCACACGCCGTTGGCGCTGATCCGGAACACGTGTCCGGCCGCCCGCATCGCGCCCGCGTCCACGCTGAGTACGACCGGCCGGCCGCGTCGCGCGCCCACCCGGGTCGCGGTCTCCCGGTCCGGGGACAGGTGGACGTGGTGACGGGCCATCGGGCGCAGGCCCTCGGCGCGGATGGCGGCCAGGGTCGCGGCGACGGTGCCGTGGTAGAGGTACGCGGGCGGTTCGGCCTCGGGGAGGTCAAGGTCCACGGCGACCGTGTGTCCCTGGCTCGCCCTGATGCGGGTGCCGTCGATGGCGAAGCGCTGTTTGTCGTTGGCCGCGACGACGTGGTCGAGTTCCGTCCGGGTGATGGGGAATCCGTGGCCGGCCGCCGCGTTCAGGAGGTCGTCGATCTCGACCCACCCGTGTGGGTCGAGCACCAGTCCGATCCGTTCCGGCTGATGTCGCAGGTGTTTCGAGACGTATTTGGACACCTTCACGGTGCGTCTGTCATCCATGGCCCCAGCGTGCCGGGTCGCGGGCCCTCGCGGCAGTGATTTTCGGTTGGGTCGGTGAACCTGGACTCCCCCTATCGCGTTTCCAAGATACGGAATACATTTTCCGCTGAGCTGACGTCCTTGGGGGAGAAATCATGACAATCGATGCTTCGCTGCCACGTCGTGCGACCGCCGAGCTCATCGGTACCGCAGGCCTGCTCGTGGTGGTGATCGGTTCGGGGATCCAGGCCGCCGCCCTGAGCCGAGACACCGGTGTCGCCCTGGTCGCCAACTCGCTCGCCTCCGCCATCGGCCTCGGCCTGATCATCACGCTGTTCGGGCCGTTGTCGGGCGCCCACCTCAACCCGGTGGTCACGCTCACCTCCTGGTGGGCGCGTCGCACCGGAGGTCAGGGGCTCGACGGCAGGGACGCCCTCGTCTACACCGCTGCCCAGACCGTGGGCGCCATCGCCGGTGCACTCCTCGCCGAGGCCATGTTCGGGCGCCTGCCGGGGACCTTCGCCACCCGGATCCGCGGGGGCGGGCATCTGCTGATCGGCGAGGTCGTCGCTACCGCGGGCCTGGTGCTGGTCATCCAGGGGCTCGGCCGGATCGGCCGGGCCAAGCTGATCCCGGCCGCCGTCGCCGCCTACATCGCGGCCGCGATCTGGTTCACCTCGTCGGGCTCCTTCGCCAATCCCGCGGGCACCGTCGGGCGCGCCTTCAGCGACTCCTTCACCGGGATCGCCCCCCAGTCACTGCCCGGTTTCGTGGCGGCCCAATTGCTGGGCGGGATCCTCGGCCTCGCCCTGGCCGGGGCGCTCTACGGCAATGCCCGCACCGATCGCACCGACCGCGGTGCCCGGCGCGCAGCCGGGTCGGCCGCCGGATCGGGTAACGCCGCCGGATCGGCCGCCGGATCGGCCGCCGGATCGGACACGGGATCGGACACGGGATCGGGTGCCGGTCCGGACAACGGGCAGGCGGGGGGTCCGGATGCCGCGACGGACACCACGTCCGGCGTGGGCCCCGACGGAGGGCGGCGCGACGCCCGGCCCGGATCCGGTGGCGCAGAGCTCGGGCCGGAGACGACGATGGCCGATATCCCCCGCCCCGACCCCCGGCTGGGTATCACTGCTTGAGACCGAAAGGGGTTGCCCACAGGGAAACTTGACTTGTCCACAGCCGATTCAGTCGGTTTTGCAGGCAAGAGGGCGATTCGCCCTGTGGACTACTGATCGATTACTACCGGCCGCCCCTGCCGACCAGTTCGTTCATGGTCCGGGCCTGGATCTCCCGTTCCGTCGCCGCCCGGACGAACTCCGCCACATGGTCGGGGCCCACCAGCTCCTGCACCGCCCGTACCGTCGCGGCCGGCAACGCCACCGGGGTGGGCCCCGAGGGCTGCGCGGCCCCGGCCGCGCCCAGGTGCTGCTGGAGGTGGCGGGTGGCCAGCAGCCTCATGGCCCGTGCCAACTCCGCGTCCACCGTCTGTTGGGCCAGCGGCCGCAGTCTTCGGACCATCGCCGCCGCTTCCGACGCGTCCGTGTCCGTGGGCGGGACGTGCCCCAGATAGCGGGCGAAGACGTGCTCGGTGGTGAACTCCAGGAAGCGCGACGCGATGTGCTCGACCTGCCCGCGCAACTCCCGCAGATGGCCGGTGATCGCCACGAGCGGCACCCCCGCCGCGTACAGCTCCGAGGCCACCGCCAGTTCCTGTGGGGACGGCACCAGGAACTCGTCCGGGCGGCCCGGGATGCGTTCCAGCACCCCGAGCTCGCACGCCTCGCCCACCGCGTCGTCGTCGGGCCGCCCGCCGAACCGCTCGTTGAGTTCGGACCGGCTGATCCGGTCAGCCTCCTCGTCGGTCCACGGCCCGTGCACCTCGGCCACCAGGCCCAGGACGCCGCCCAGCCCGCGCCCCGCGTCCCACGCCTCCAGCAGCTCCTTGATGGAGGCCAGGGTGTATCCGCGGTCCAGCAGGTCCGCGATCTGGCGCAGGCGCGCCAGGTGCGTGTCCCGGTAGACGTTCGAACGGCCTCGTCGCTCCGGCTTCGGTAGCAGACCGCGGTCCTGGTACGCCCTGATCGTGCGCACCGTCGCGCCGCTGTGGTGCGCCAGATCCTCGATCCGGTACTCGGCTACCGCCTGATCGGACAATCCCGGCTCCCTACGACATGGCGGCTCGGCCGACCGCGCCCGCCGCGGTCCGGGCGGCAGGTGGCGCCGCCAGGTACTCCACCGCCCTGCGCAGCGAGCCCTCCTGCGAGGGATGGTACGACCGCCGCAGTGAGCGGGGTATGGCCGTGCCGCGCTCTCTCCGCGTCGACGGGGTCCGCGCGGCCCCCGTCGACCTGCCGCTCACCCCCCCCGGGGCTCCGGCCCGCTCACCCCCGGGGCTCCGGCCCGCTCACCCCCGGGGCTCCGGCCCGCTCACTCCCGGGTCCCGGCCCGTTCACAGCCGGGGCTCCAGTTTCGCGATCCGTCGCAGGGCGCCCGGCGCGAGGCGGGACAACAACAGGGCGCCCTTGGACTCGGGTGTCACCGGCACCACGGCCTGGTTCTTCACGACGGCCAGCAAGATCGCGTCCGCGACCTTCTCCGGCGGGAAGTTGCGCAGGCCGTACAAGCGCGAGGAGCGCTCCTGCCGGCGCTTCTCCTCGGCCTCGTCCACGCCGGCGAAGCGGGAGGTGGCGGTGATGTTGGTGTTGACGATGCCGGGACAGATGGCCGAGACACCGATCGACTTCGAGGCGAGTTCCGCGCGCAGGCACTCCGACAGCATCAACACCGCGGCCTTGGAGGTGCTGTACGCGGGCAGGGTCTTGGAGGGCAGATAGGCGGCGGCCGAGGCGGTGTTGACGATGTGACCGCCCTGATCGCGGTCGGCCATCTGCTTGCCGAAGATGCGGCAGCCGTGGATGACACCCCACAGGTTGACGTCGAGGACCTTCTTCCAGTCCTCGGCGCTGGTGTCGAGGAAGGATCCGGAGAGCCCGATCCCGGCGTTGTTGACCAGGACGTCCACGATTCCGTACTCGGCGGCGACCTTCTCCGCGAGCTTCTCCATCGCCTGCTCGTCGCTGACGTCCACGCATTCGCCCCAGGCCTGGGGGGCTCCCACCAGACGGGCCATGTCGGCGGTGCGCGCCGCACCCTCCGCGTCCCGGTCCACGCACACGACCCGGGCTCCGGCCTCGGCGAAGGCGAAGGCGGTGGCCCGTCCGATGCCGCTGGCTGCGCCGGTGACCAGGACCAGTTGGCCGCCGAACCGGTCGGCGTACCGGCCGGGGGCCTTGTGCTCCGGGGCGCGCGTCGCCGGTTCCTCCCGAGCGTTGACGAACTCGGTGATCCAGGAGGCCAGTTGATCCGGTCGGGTGCGCGGCACCCAGTGCTTCGCGGGCAGGGTGCGCCGCACCAGGTCCGGGGCCCACAGTTCGAGTTCGTCGTAGAGCCGCTCGGACAGGAACGCGTCCCCGGTGGGCGTGATCAGCTGCACGGGTACGTGCGCGTACGCGTCGGCGCGCGGCCTGCGCATCCGGGATCGCACGTTGTCGCGGTAGAGCCAGGCCCCGTGCGCGGCGTCCGAGGGCAGGGACGCCGTCGGGTAGTCGCCGGCCGGGACCTTCTCCATGCGCTGGAGGATCCGGGGCCACTGCTTGCCGAGCGGTCCGCGCCAGGCCAGCTCGGGCAGCACCGGAGTGTGCAGCATGGCCACGTACCAGGACTTCGCGCCCTGGTTGAGCAGTTGGGCGGCCCGGCGAGGGGTGGGCCGGGCCATCCGCTTCTTGATCCAGTGCCCGAAGTGGTCGAGGGAGGGCCCCGACATGGAGGTGAACGAGGCGATCCTGCCCTCGGTGCGGGAGACCGTCGCGAACTCCCAGCCCTGTACGGAGCCCCAGTCGTGGCCGACCAGGTGCACCGGCCGGTCCGGGCTCACCGCGTCGGCGACGGCCAGGAAGTCGTCCGTCAGCTTCTCCAGGGTGAAGCCGCCGCGCAGGGGGACGGGGGCCGACGAGCGGCCGTGGCCCCGTACGTCGTACAGCACCACGTGGAAGTGCTCGGCCAGCCGCCGGGCGACCTCCGACCAGACCTCCTTGCTGTCCGGGTAGCCGTGCACCAGCACGACGGTCGGCCGGTCCACCTCCCCCAGCTCGACGACGCACAGTTCGATCCCGCCGGTGCTCACCCGGCGCTCGCGCGCGCCTTCCAGACCCGTTCCGCCGATGCCGCTCATGCCGCCTTCTCCTCAGCCCAGCGCCGCACGTGCGGCAGATCGTCGTCCAACCAGAAGGCGCTCTCCTCGGGGTCCCGGGAGTCGGTGACGACCAGGATCTCCTCGAACTTCGCGCCGGTCCCACGAAAGCCCAGATGTGGCTCCACCGCCCACAGGCCGGGCCGCGGCACGTGATCGGAGAAGTGGTAGGGGCTCCACAGCGGTGACCAACCCTCGCGGTGCCCGTGCAGGGCGTCGCTCGCCAGGCCCTTGAGGGACTGGGTGCCGAACCCGAACGCGGTCGGTGACCAGCGCCGCTCCCTGACCCGGTCCAGCTTGTGGGCGATCACGCCGAAGGGATAGGCCCGGTGCCGGTTGGCGTAGCCCTGCCGGGTCATGAGCCGTTCGACGTTCTCGTATATCTCGCGCAGGGAGCGGCGCTCGCGGACCTGGCTCAAGATCAGCTCGCGGTGCGGTCGCAGGTCCGCCATCAAGCGGTCCTGGACGGGATGCAGACCAAGGCTCCCCGAGTATCCGACGTCCGCGGCGTAGCCCTTGTGGACCGGGGCCATGTCGAGGATGAAGGGCATCCCCGGCTCCAACCTCCGGTTCGTCGGGAAGAACTGCAGGGGGATCTTGAAGTTCGCGAAGGCGGTGCGGTCTCCGAACCACGCGAACGGCAGGTGGAACCAGTCCCGCACACCGCGCTCGCGCAGCCACTCGCGCTGCATCCGCGCCGCCTCGCGTTCGGTCACGCCCGGGCGGAGCTGCGCCGCCACGGCCTCGGCGCACTCGTAGGCGAGGCGTTGGACCTCTCTGAATCCGCGCAGTTCGGCGCCGAGCCCGGCGACTCCCGCGGTCCCGGTCGCTCCGGTGAACGCTGAGCGTCGCGTCGTGCGTTGCTTGGTTTCCCCAGCCATGCCAGCCGTCCGTCCGTTGTCCGTGTAGCCGTACGCGCCCGTAACTTGACACTGATGAATGTGACAATGACCGGCGATCACGTCAAGGCCCGTGCACGGACCTGTGGACAAACTTGTCCGGGCCACATCAGCCTTTGGGCGGGTCCTGTAGTCCTCAAGGCGGAGACGGGATCCGGCTCCTGGTCTGACGATCCGCGCGGCCCGCGCCACTAACGTCGAGCCTGTGACTGTCATCGCGACCGAAAGCCTGAGCAAGCGGTACCCCCGAGTGACCGCCCTCGACCGGCTCTCCCTGGACATCGGGCCCGGCGTTACCGGGCTCGTGGGTGCCAACGGAGCCGGCAAGTCCACGCTGATCAAGATTCTGCTGGGACTGTCCCCCGCCACCGAGGGCCGTGCCGCCGTGCTCGGGCTCGACGTCTCCACGCATGGCAGCGCCATCCGTGAGCGCGTCGGCTACATGCCCGAGCACGACTGCCTGCCGCCCGACGTCTCGGCCACCGAGTTCGTCGTACACATGGCGCGCATGTCCGGGCTGCCCCCGACCGCCGCCCGTGAACGGACCGCCGACACCCTGCGCCACGTGGGCCTGTACGAGGAGCGCTACCGTCCCATCGGCGGCTACTCGACGGGCATGAAGCAGCGGGTCAAGCTGGCCCAGGCGCTCGTCCACGACCCCCAGTTGGTGCTGCTCGACGAGCCCACCAACGGCCTCGACCCGGTCGGTCGCGACGAGATGCTCGGACTGATCCGCCGCATCCACACCGACTTCGGGATCTCGGTCCTGGTCACCTCCCACCTCCTCGGAGAGCTGGAGCGGACCTGCGACCACGTCGTGGTCGTCGACGGCGGCAAGCTCCTGCGTTCCAGTTCCACCAGCGACTTCATGCAGAGCACCACGACCCTGGCGGTCGAGGTCACCGACTCCGACACCCACCCGGACGGCACCGCCGCGCTGCGCAAGGCGCTCACCGCGGCGGGCATCATCCTGCAGGTGGGCGAGGAGCAGGGCCTGCCCGGCGCCGGCCACGTCCTCCTCGTCGAGGCGACGGGCGAGGAGACGTACGACACGGTCCGCGACACCGTCGCAGACCTGGGTATCGGTCTGGTCCGCATGGAGCAGCGCCGCCACCACATCGCGGAGGTCTTCCGCGACAACGACCCGTCCGCGCCGCCCGCCCCGCAGGTGCGGCCCACCCAGCAGAAGGGAGCCGGTTCCGATGGCGCCTGACACCTCGACCCAGATCCACAACATCGGCTACCGGTCCTACGACGGCCCCCGGCTCGGCCGTGCCTACGCGCGCAAGTCGCTGTTCTCGCAGTCGCTGCGCGGCGCGTACGGCCTCGGTCGCTCGGCCAAGTCCAAAGTGCTGCCGATGCTCCTCTTCGCGGTGATGTGCGTTCCCGCGCTGATCATCGTCGCGGTGGCCATCGCGGTGCCCGGCTCGACCGAGCTGCCGATCAAGTACACGACGTACGCCCTGACCACCCAGGTGATCATCGGCCTGTACCTCGCCTCCCAGGCCCCGCAGTCGGTCTCCCGGGACCTGCGCTTCAAGACGGTGCCGCTGTACTTCTCGCGGCCCATCGAGCGCGTGGACTACGTCGTGGCCAAGTTCGCGGCCATGGCCTCGGCCCTGTTCATCCTCACCGCCACCCCGCTGCTGATCATGTACGTCGGCTCGCTGCTCGCGAAGTTCGACTTCGGGGACCAGACCGAGGGCTTCGGGCAGGGCCTAGCCTCCGTACTGCTCCTGTCGCTGCTCTTCGCCGGCCTCGGCCTGGTCATGGCCGCACTGACCCCGCGTCGCGGGTTCGGCGTCGCCGCCATCATCGCCGTGCTGGTGATCCCGTACGGAGCGGTGACCGCCGTACAGGGCATCGCGTACAACACCGGCTCCACCGGCGCCATCGACTGGCTGGGCCTGTTCTCCCCGATCACCCTGATCGACGGCATCCAGACAGCCTTCCTCAACGGGACCTCCGCCTTCCCCGGCGGCGAAGGCCCCACGGCCGGCATCGGCTTCGTCTACCTGCTCGTCGCCCTCGGGCTCATCGCCGGCTCCTACGCCGCCCTGATGGCCCGCTACCGGAAGGCCGGGCTGTGACCATCATCGACATCGACCACACCTCCCGCTGGTTCGGGAACGTCGTCGCCGTCAACGACGTGACCATGCGCATCGGCCCGGGTGTCACCGGCCTCCTCGGTCCCAACGGTGCGGGCAAGTCCACGCTCATCAACATGATGGGCGGCTTCCTGGCCCCCTCCACCGGCACGGTCACTCTCGACGGGACGCCGATCTGGCGCAACGAGCAGGTCTACAAGCAGATCGGTGTCGTGCCCGAGCGCGAGGCCATGTACGACTTCCTCACCGGCCGCGAGTTCGTCGTCGCCAACGCCGAACTCCACGGACTCGACGACGCGGCCGCCCAGCGGGCCCTGGCCACCGTCGAGATGGAGTACGCCCAGGACCGCAAGATCGCCACGTACTCCAAGGGCATGCGCCAGCGCGTCAAGATGGCCTCCGCCCTCGTCCACGAGCCGTCGGTGCTGCTCCTCGACGAGCCGTTCAACGGCATGGACCCGCGCCAGCGCATGCAGCTCATGGATCTGCTGAGGCGCATGGGCGACGAGGGCCGTACCGTGCTCTTCTCCTCCCACATCCTGGAGGAGGTCGAGCAGCTCGCCTCCCACATCGAGGTGGTCGTGGCCGGCCGGCACGCGGCCTCCGGTGACTTCCGCAAGATCCGTCGCCTGATGACGGACCGTCCGCACCGCTACCTGATCCGTTCCTCCGACGACCGGGTCCTTGCCGCGGCCCTGATCGCCGACCCGTCCACCGCCGGTATCGAGGTCGACCTGAAGGAAGGCGTCCTGCGCGTCCAGGCCGTCGACTTCGGTCGCTTCACCGAGCTGCTGCCGCGGGTCGCCCGCGAGCACGGCATCCGGCTGCTGACGGTCTCGCCCTCCGACGAGTCCCTCGAGTCGGTCTTCTCCTACCTCGTCGCGGCCTGAAGGAGCTGGCAACCATGTACAACCCCACTGTCGCCCGGCTCACCTACCGGGCCCTGCTCGGCCGCCGCCGCGCGCTGATCCTCTTCGCGCTGCCCGCCCTGCTGATCGTCCTCAGCATCGCCGTCCGCGCCTTCACCGGCCTGGACGACAAGGTCGCCGCCGATCTGCTCGGCGGATTCGCCCTCGCGACGATGGTCCCGCTGATCGGCGTCATCGCCGGCACCGGCGCCATCGGCCCCGAGATCGACGACGGCTCGATCGTCTACCTGCTCTCCAAGCCGGTGAAACGACCGACGATCATCATGACCAAGCTGATCGTCGCCATCGCGGTCACGATGGTGTTCTCCGCGATCCCCACCCTGATCGCGGGCTTCATCCTCAACGGCAACGGTCAGCAGATCGCCGTCGCCTACACCGTGGCCGCCCTCGTCGCCTCGATCGCCTACAGCGCGCTGTTCCTGCTGCTGGGCACCGTCAGCCGGCACGCCGTCGTCTTCGGTCTGGTCTACGCCCTGATCTGGGAGTCCCTCTTCGGCAGCCTGGTCTCCGGGGCGAAGACGCTGAGCGTCCAGCAGTGGTCCCTGGCCCTGGCCGAGAAGGTCGCCGGCGAGGGGTACGTCGACGCCACCGTGGGTCTGCCCACCGCCTCGGTACTGCTCGTCGTGGTCACCGTCGGGGCCACCGTCTACGCGGGCCAGAAGCTGCGTCGCCTCACCCTCGCGGGCGACGAGTAGAACCGGCGGAACCGCCGTCGCACACCGTGCCCCGCCCGGCCCACCGGCCGGGCGGGGCACAGCTTCGCGGGTCATCATCGGTGCATGATGCCGCACGCCGAGCCCGAGCCCTCCAGGCCGCTGTGGTCCTGGATACGCTCCTCGCCCGGTACGCACATCTGGCTTTTGATCATCGCTGTCACCAGTGTGGTCGTGGTGATCGCTCCCGATCATCTGGACCACGTCCTGCTGCACCGCAACAGCAGCAACATTCACGAGCTCACCCGGCACCCCATTCGCGCCCTGCTCTCCAGCGCGTTCTGGATCGAGAACCCGGCCTCGCTCGCTCTGTACGCGGCGCTCTTCGAGCTCTTCCAGGCTCCCGTCGAACGCTGGCTCGGCACCCTGCGCTGGCTCGTGATCATCGCGACCGCCCACATCACCGCCACCCTGGTCAGCCAGAAGCTGGTGCTGATGGCCATCCAGGACCACCGGGCCCCGCGCAGCATGGTCCACGTCGTCGACATCGGCGTCAGCTACGGACTCGCCGCGGCCGCCGGAGTCCTGACCTACCGGCTGCCCGGCCCGTGGAGATGGCTCTACCTCGCGGGAGTCGTGGCCTTCTTCGGCATCCCCCTCATCAGCGGCGGAACCTTCACCGACCTCGGACACGCCATCGCGCTGGCGGTCGGCCTGCTGGCCTGGCCGCTGACCCGGCATCCACAACCCACCCGTGTTTCACGTGAAACATGACCCTGTGAGGGAGCCGGGGGCAGCGGAAAATGACTGGTAAGGGGCGTGCGGCCGGGGCAGAGTGAGCCGTGCGGGGAGCAACAAGAAGGTCCGGGACAGCCACTTCGAGCGCGCCTCGCGGCGCGGGCTGCTCCCGGACCTTTCTCGTCTTCGCGGTCTTCGGACCCGCTTCTTCGGACCCTGCGGTCAGGCCGCGCCCAGCAGACGTTCCAGCACCACCGCGATGCCGTCCTCCTGGTTGGAGGTCGTCACCTCGTCGGCCACGGCCTTGAGCTCCGGGTGGGCATTGGCCATCGCCACACCGTGCGCCGACCAACCGAACATCGGGATGTCGTTGGGCATGTCGCCGAAGGCGATCGTCTCCGCCGCCTTCACTCCCAGTCGACGCGCGGCCAGCGACAGGCCGGTCGCCTTGCTCAGACCCAGGGGCAGGATTTCCACCACGCCCGGACCCGCCATCACGATGTCCACCAGGCTGCCCACGATCGCCCGGGCCGCCGTGACCAGCTCGTCGTCGCCGAGCCCCGGGTGCTGGATGTACAGCTTGTTCAGCGGCGCGGTCCAGATGGCCGCGGTGTCCTCCAGGTAGATGGCCGGCAGCCCTTCCTGGACCTGGTAGCCGGGCCCGAACAGGACCTCGCCGTCCACCCCGTCCCGGCTGGCGGCGACCGCCAGCGGACCGACCTCGGCTTCCATCTTCGACAGCGCCAGACCGGCCAGTTGGCGGTCCAGCGTCACCGAGGTCAGAAGGCGGTGCGCCCCCGCGTCGTACAGCTGGGCGCCCTGCCCGCACACGGCGATCCCCTTGTAACCGAGATCGTCGAGCACGTGGCGGGTCCAGGGCACGGCCCGGCCGGTGACGATGATGTGGGCCGCGCCCGCGGCGGTGGCCGCGAGGAGGGCTTCACGGGTGCGCTCCGAGACGGTGTCGTCGTCACGCAGCAGCGTGCCGTCGAGGTCCGTCGCGACGAGCTTGTAGGGGAAAGGGGCCGGGCTCACTTGGCGATCGGCTCCAGGACCTCGCGACCACCCAGGTACGGACGGAGCACCGGGGGGACCCGCACGGAACCATCGGCCTGCTGGTGGTTCTCCAGGATGGCGACGATCGTGCGCGGGACGGCGCACAGGGTGCCGTTCAGCGTGGAGAGCGGCTGGGTCTTCTTGCCGTCGCGGTAGCGGATCGACAGGCGACGCGCCTGGAAGCCGTCACAGTTCGAGGCGGAGGTCAGCTCGCGGTACTTGCCCTGGGTCGGGATCCAGGCCTCGCAGTCGAACTTGCGCGAGGCGGAGGAGCCCAGGTCGCCGGTGGCGACGTCGATCACCTGGAAGGGCAGCTCCAGGCTGGTCAGCCACTGCTTCTCCCACTCCAGGAGCCGCTGGTGCTCGGCCTCGGCCTCCTCCGGCGCGACGTACGAGAACATCTCGACCTTGTCGAACTGGTGTACGCGGAAGATGCCGCGGGTGTCCTTGCCGTACGTGCCGGCCTCGCGGCGGAAGCACGGCGAGAAGCCGGCGTACCGCAGGGGCAGCTTGTCGGCCTCGATGATCTCGTCCATGTGGTACGCGGCGAGCGGTACTTCGGAGGTGCCGACGAGGTAGTAGTCGTCCTTCTCCAGGTGGTACACGTTCTCCGCGGCCTGGCCGAGGAATCCCGTGCCCTCCATGGCGCGCGGACGCACCAGCGCGGGGGTCAGCATCGGGATGAAGCCGGCCTCGGTGGCCTGCGCGATCGACGCGTTGACCAGGGCCAGCTCCAGGAGGGCGCCGACGCCGGTGAGGTAGTAGAAGCGCGAACCCGACACCTTGGCGCCACGTTCGACGTCGATGGCACCCAGCGACTCGCCGAGCTCCAGGTGGTCCTTGGCCTCGAAGCCCTCGGCGGCGAAGTCGCGGATCACGCCGTGCGTCTCGAGGACGATGAAGTCCTCCTCGCCGCCGACGGGGACGTCGGTGTGGACGATGTTCCCGAGCTGGAGGAGGAGGCGCTTGGCAGCCTCGTCCGCCTCGTTCTGCTCGGCCTCGGCCGCCTTGACGTCCTGCTTGAGTTGTTCGGCCTTGGTGAGGAGCTCCGCCCGCTCCTCCGGAGAGGCCTTGGGAATGAGCTTGCCGAGCGACTTCTGTTCGTTGCGCAATTCGTCGAAGCGCATGCCGGAGGACCTGCGGCGCTCGTCGGCGGAGAGCAGTGCGTCGACGAGGCCGACGTCCTCTCCACGAGCGCGCTGCGAGGCGCGGACACGGTCAGGGTCTTCACGGAGCAGCCGGAGGTCAATCACCCCTCCAGGCTACCGGGCTGGGGTTCCCGGCATCACACCGATATCACGCTGCGTGTCGCTATGTCCCAATTGCCGCGAATGTAGAACTGTGGGTCGCCGGCCTGATGCGATCGTTCTCGGGAGGTTGATAAAAGCGGCCGATTCCCTGAAAAGGGGCAAACGTCGGTCCGTGGGCGCCTTCTGGAACGTCCTGCGGGAAGTTCTTTGTCCACAGGAATTCCTGCCGGAACCGTCTTATCCACAGGCTGTGCGCCGCATCTGTGGAAACGCGAACAGTTCATTGGCGACCGTCAGTCGAGCGGGGCGAATCAGGGTTCAAACCACCCTCACACACTCATTCGGGTGGGAATGACTCGCCCCAACGAGTTGATCTGCGATGCGCGGGTGACGCCGTTCACCTTCCGCTCTCCAGCACGAAACCCAGGCCACCCGACCGATTTGTCGACCTTGTCATGCTGCTCTGTCGACTTGTCCCCAGGTCACCATCTCGTCCTGTGGATAACTCTGTGGACAGTGGACGAAGCCCTACGCCCGGCCGTCGAGGCAGCGCGTCAGCCAGTCGGAGGCCGCCGTGAAGTCACCGTCGGAGGTACCGGGGCGCGAGGCGCGTACGTCACCCAGAGCGACACCCGCCCGCGGATACGAACCGAGGAACCGAACCTGCGGACACGTCCGCTTCAGCCCCATCAGCGCCTCGCTCACCCGACGGTCGGAGATGTGGCCCTCGGCGTCGACGGCGAAGCAGTAGTTGCCGATGCCCGCACCCGTCGGCCGGGATTGGATCAACATCAGGTTGACGCCGCGCACGGCGAACTCCTGGAGCAGTTCCAACAGCGCACCGGGGTGGTCGTCGCCGAGCCACAGCACCACGGAGGTCTTGTCGGCTCCGGTCGGCGCGGCCGGCCGCGCGGGCCGACCGACGAGCACGAACCGGGTCTCGGCGTTCTCCGCGTCGTGGATCTCGGTGACCAGAGCCTTCAGCCCGTACGTGGCGGCGGCGAACTCGCCCGCGAAGGCGGCGTCGAACCGACCCTCCTGCACCAGCCGGGCGCCGTCGGCGTTGGACGCGGCCGACTCCCACACCGCGTCGGGCAGGTTCGCCCGCAGCCAATTGCGGACCTGCGGCTGGGCCACCGGGTGCCCGGTGACCGTCTTGACGTCCGACAGCTTGGTACCGGGCCGTACGAGGAGCGCGAACGCGATGGGCAGCAGCACCTCGCGGTAGATCATCAGCGGCTCGCCCGACGCCAGCTCGTCGAGGGTGGCGGTGACCCCGCCCTCCACCGAGTTCTCGATCGGAACCAGCGCGGCGGCGGCTTCACCGTTGCGGACGGCGTCGAGAGCGGCCGGCACGGACACCATCGGGACGAGCTCCCGGGTGGCGGCTTCCGGCAGGGTGCGAAGGGCTGCTTCGGTGAAAGTGCCCTCGGGACCGAGATAGGTGAAACGAGTGGCCGACATGTGATCAGCCTAATGCCGGAGGCCATGACGCCGACGGGCTGTTCACCCTTCGAGCAGCCGCTGTCCGACGTACTCTCCGGCACGTGGCCCGGGCGGGACCGCGTACAGCCCACTGGACTCGTGCCGGATGAACTCGGACAGGGCGTCACCGCGGTCGAGCTTGCGCTGGACGGGTACGAAACCGCGCAGCGGATCGGCCTGCCAGCAGATGAAGAGGAGCCCGGCGTCGGGGGTGCCGTCGGCGGCGATCCCGTCGTGGAAGGAGAACGGACGACGCAGCATGGCCGCGCCCCCGTTCTGCTCGGGAGCCGAGATCCGTGCGTGGGCATTGGACGGGATCACCGGCTTGCCGTCACCGCCGAACTTGTTCAGGTCCATCTCGGTGGTCTCGCCGCCGCCGGTGAGGGGCGCCCCGTTGGCCTTCGTACGACCGATGACCTGCTCCTGCTTGGCCGTGGGCTGCTTGTCCCAGTCGTCGAGGAGCATGCGGATCCGGCGGACGACGGCGTACGAGCCCCCGGCCATCCAGGAGTGCTCCGCAGGGCCGGGTCCGCCGGCGGGCACGAAGATCCGCTTGTCGAAGTCGGGCTCCGAGGGCTTCGGGTTGCCGGTGCCGTCGACCTGGCCCATCAGATTGCGGGCGGTCATCGGGGAGACCGTCGCGCCGGGAGACCGGTTGAAGCCGTTCATCTGCCAACGCACCCGGGCGGCCTCACCCGCGTCCTTGTGCAGGGCGCGCAGCGCGTGGAAGGCCACGAGCCCGTCGTTCGCGCCGATCTGGACCCACAGGTCGCCGTTGCTCCGCTGGGGGTCGAGCCGGTCCGCGGAGAAGTTCGGCAGCGGGTCCAGGGCCGTGGGGCGGCGGGCGGCCAGGCCGGTGCGTTCGAAGAAGGAGTGGCCGAAGCCGAAGGTGACCGTGAGGGACGAGGGCCCCGCGTCGAGGGCGATCCCGCTGTCGGCGTTCGGCGCGGTCTCTCCCGCCATCAGCCGCCGGGCCGTTTCGGACCAGCGGCGCATCAGTGCGGCCGCCTCCGTGCGCCCGGCGCCGGGGGCCAGGTCGAAGGCCAGTACGTGGCCCTTGGCCTGGAGCGGCGTGACGATGCCGGCCTGGTGGTCCCCCTGGAAGGCGACCTCCGTGGCGCCGAGGGAGGTGAGGGCCCCGGCGGCGCCGGGAGCGCCGCCGGCAGGGGAGTCGGACAGTGCCGAGTGCGTGAGGGCGCCACCGACGCCGCCGAGCGCGAGCCCGGCGGCGCCCGCGGCGCCGACCGTGCCCAGCAGTCGGCGCCGGGAGATCTCGATGTCGGGGTGGTTGTCGCTGCTCTCGGTCACGCTGGTCAGCCGATCTTCACGTTCTTCTGGACGGTCGTCTGGTCGATGTCGGAGGTACGGACGGTCACGTCGATGCGCCACTCGCCCGCGAGGGGCAGCTGGACTCCGGACGACGACCAGTGTCCGGGAGCGGCCCGGTCCGGGGCGAGCGGCAGCGGGCCGATGTCCTTGGCCGGGAGGGTGAAGGCGACCTTGATCTCGGGGAGGTCAAGGGGCTGCCCGTCCGGGCTCTCGGCCCAGAGGTGGAGGGTGTTGGCACCCACCCGGCCGGGGTCCAGCTCCAGCCGCACGGTGCCCTTGCCGTTCTGGCCGCCGGTGTCGAAGGGCAGAGTGATCTTCACGGCCCGATTGGGGACGGCGGTCGACGCGCCGTTGCGGCCGGTCTCCTGCTGCACGGCGCGGCCCGGTTCGGTGTTCGTCAGGACGGTGGTGACGGCCAGCAGGGCCACGGCCACACACGCCTCGGCGAGAACGGTGCGGCGCAATCCGGCGCGGCCCGGGTCGGAGTCCCGGACCTGCTTCTCGCGCGCGTTCTCGCGGGCGGCGCGCTGCCGGGCGAGCTGGGCGGCGCGCTTGGGGTCGGAGGGAACGGTTTCACGCGATGCCGCAGGGACCGTCTCTCGCGCTGTTTCACGTGAAACATCGGCCGATGTTTCACGTGAAACAGCGACCTTTTCCCCGGCCGCCCTGTTCGACACTCGACTTTCGGCGAGCCGGGCGGTCCAGCCCCGCGAGACGTAGGCGATGCCGACGAGGACGGTCACGAGGCCGACCTTGATCAGCAGTAGCCGTCCGTAGCTTGTGTCGGTCAGGGCGGACCAGCTTCCGAGCTGGCGCCAGGACTGGTAGACGCCGGTGATCGTGACCACCAGGACGCTGATGAAGGCGACCTTGGAGAAGCGTCGGACGGCCTCCCGCTCGATGTCGGGGACCTTGTGGAGGGCGACCAGCAGGGCGGTGAGTCCACCGAGCCAGGTGGCGACGGCGAGGAGGTGCAGGATGTCCGCCGGCATCGCGATGCCCGGCTGGATGCCCGTGGAGGCGTGCTCGGCCAGCGCCCAGGTCGCGGCGATACCGGCGGCCAGGACGGAACCGCCGATGCCGAGTCCGAAGGCGAGATCGGCGGTGTCCTTGCGGTCCTGTGCCCCGGCGTCTTCCGCCTCGGCCTCTTCCCCGGACGGGGCCGGGGTGTTCGCCGTCCCGGCTGCCTGTTGCCGGCGCGCGTAGGCACCGAACAGCACGGCGATGAAGAGCGCGGCCGCGCCGAGGAGAAGCAGCCTGGAAACGAGGGAGGCGCCGGTCTTGGTCTCCAGCACGGCCTTGAGGCCGTCGAGGTCGAAGACGTCGGCGAACCTGCCCGAGCCGGTGTACGGGTTGCGCAGCGCGAGCATCGCCAGCGTGGCGGCGGTCAACGTGACCCAGCCGCGCAGCACGAGCTTCTGCAGGGGACGTTCGACCGACCCCCGCCGCCAGCACAGCAGGATGAACGCGGCGCCGCCGACGAGCACGATGAAGCCCGCGTAGGCGGCGTACCGGGCCAGCCCGTAGGCGACGCCCACGGGGCCGCCGCCGGCCTGCTGGGCGGGAAGGGCGACCTGGGTGGCCGACGGGGCGCCGATGGAGAAGGTGAAGGCACCCGAGATGGGGTGGCTGTCCGCCGAGACGGCCTGCCAGGCCACGGTGTACGTGCCGTTGGGCAGGCCGGAGTGCAGGGCGGTGCCGTAGCGGATGGTGGATCCACTGCACATGTCGCGCAGTTCACCGGTGTCCACGCGCTTGCCCTGCGGGTCCATCACGCGGATGGAGTCGTCGCCCATGGCGACCTGCTCCGAGAAGGAGAGGGTGACCTGGGCGGGCGCCGTGGCGACCACCGCCCCGTCCTTGGGGTCGCTCGCGGTGAGTGCGGCGTGCGCCGTGGCCGGAGAGGCCGCGGCGAACAGGGTTGCCAGCAGGGCTGCGAGGACCAGCGCGCATCGCGGCAGGAGAGCCGGGATGTGCGCGCGGACCGGGGCGGGGGCGGGGGCGGTGGCCGTCATGGCGTGTCGGTTCCTCGGTCCGTCAGTGGGCGTTGGAGTTCTGCGCGTTGTACGTGCGTTCCTTCACGTCCAGCTCGACCTTGACGGGGTCGGCCTTCTCGAAGCGCAGCTCGACGGTGACCTTGTCGCCGACCTTCGGCTTGTTCTTGAGACCCATGAACATGACGTGGTTGCCGCCGCGCTCCAGGTTCAGTTCGCCGTTCGCGGGCACGTCCATGGACGCGACCTGCTGCATCTTCTGGTTCTTGGTCTCGTGGATCTGGAGATCGTCCGAGAGCGGGCTGGTGACTCCGGTGAGCTTGTCCGCGGTCTTCGAGTCGTTCTTGATGACCATGAACGCGCCGGCCATCGCGTCGTTGACCGGCTCGGGCATGAAGGCCCCGCTGACGGTCATCGTCGGCTTGCCACCGTCGGCCTTGGTGTCGGAGTCCGAGGAACAGCCCGATATGGCGAGCGCTGCCGTCAGGGAGAGCGCGGCGGCGAGGGTACGGGTGGTGCGGGCGTTCACGGGGTGTCTCCCTTGGCGAGCTTCGGCAGGTCCTTGGCGTAGTCATCGACGGTGGTGCCCTCGCCGTAGAGGACGTAGCCCTCGTCGGTCTTGGGCGAGAACGCGATGACCTGGGCGCCGTGCATGGAGACGACCGTGCCGTCGGCCCCCTTCTTGGGGGCCTCGATACCGATGCCGAGGCTTCGTGCGCCGGCCTGGATGGTGGCGAAGTCCCCGGTCAGTCCGATGAAGGACGGGTCCAGTGCCTTGAGCCACGCGCCGAGGGAGTCGGGGGTGTCCCGTTCGGGGTCGGTGGTGACGAAGACGACCTGGAGCTTGTCCTGTTCCGCCTTGGTGAGCGCCTTGCGGGCGACGGCGATGTTGCTCATCGTCAGCGGGCACACGTCGGGGCAGTGGGTGTAGCCGAAGTAGATGAGCGTCGGGCGGCCCTTGGTCTGCTCTCGCAGGTTCCACGGCTTGCCGGTGGTGTCCGTGAGGACCAGGTCCGGCTTGTCGAAGGGGCGGTCGAGGACCGTCGCGGCCCCGGCCTTGGCCTGGCCGCTGATCTGCTTGACCGAGTCGCCGGTCTTGGCGGTTTCACCGCCGCAGGCGGTGAGGGTGAGGGTGGCCGCCGCGAGGAGCGCGGCGACCGTCACACGTGTGGTGCGCATGAAAGAGGTGTCCCTGGGATCGGGGATGGTGCGGATGGTCTGAATGACAGGGCCTGGGGGCCCGTCGGGTCAGGAGGCGCGACGACGCGAGGCGATTCCGAAGGCGACGCCGCCGAGCCCGATCACGATGCCCGCGATGCCGAGGGCGCGCGCGGTCGTGTCCGAGCCGCTCTTGGCGGCCTCGTCGTGGGCCTTGTCGTCGCTCTTGGCCTCGCCGGCCTTGGCGTCCCCCGCGGCGTGGTGGTCGTCACCGGCCTTGGCGGCGACCAGCTTCAGGACGGGCGCCGGGTTCTGCGGTTCCGCCGCGCCTTCCTTGGCCTCCTCGATCCAGCGGACGACCTCGTTGTTGTCGTACGTCTGGATCGCCTTGAGGACCATCTGGTCCGCGTTCTCCGGCAGCTTGCCGACGGACACCGGGAACTGCTGGAACTTGCCGGCCTCGATCTTGCCGCCGCTCCAGGTCACCTTGGTGACGGCCTCGTTGATCTGCTTGCCGTGCACGGTGAGCGGCTTGTCGAGCTTGGACTTCTCGACCTTCACGGTCCAGCCGGGGACGTCCTGCGGCATGACGGAGGTCAACGGCTGGTCGATCGGGAAGTTGACCTCCAGCTGGGTCGTCGACGCGTTGTCACGCTCGTTGGGGACCTTGAAGTTGATGACGGCGTAGCCACCCTTGGTGGCCTCGCCGGGCTGTACGCCGACGTGGGCGAAGGCGGTGCCGGACAGGACGAGGACGCTACCGGCGGCGAGGGCGGCGGCGAAGGAGACGCGAGAGGCCTTCATGGCAGAAACACTCCACGGGAAACGGTGTGACGGTGGCTCCGCGTACGGGCGCGCGCGGAGTTCGCGGCACCGGTGCTCCCGCCGTGTGTTCCGGGGAGGTGGGGATGCCGCGTCAGGCTGCGAGGGCGAGGCCGCCGGGCGGGCCGCGCCTGATCACCGTGTGCTGGAGGGCCTCCCGCCCGTTCGCCGCGACCGGCGCGACCGCGGTCCGACGGGCCCGGGGAGTACGGGAGGACGTCCCGAGGAGCCCGTGGCCGAGGACGCGTACGAGGGCCAGCGCGGCGCGCAGCGGACGTACGGGGTCGGCTTCGGCGGAGAGCCGCGACAGCTCGACGAGCCGGAACAGCGCGGCGTCGCCGCGCCCGAGGAGCCAGCCGGCGGCGAGCGCGGCCAGCAGGTGGCCGAGCAGCATGGCGGGGCTGAACAGTCCGGTCGCCGGTACGGCGGCGGCCTGGGCCGCGTGCGCGTGGGCCATGTGACCCTGCGCGGCGGCCTGCTCGGCCATCGCGGCCGGGTCCAGTCCGGCGCTCACCAGGATCTGCCGGGCGTCGGCCGGGTTGATCGGAACGGAGTTGCCGCCGCAGACCAGCCGGGCGGCGAGTGCCGCGAGCGAGGAGTCGGACGGGGCGGGCTCCGCTGCCGAGGCGGCGCTGTGCTGGCCGAGGCCGAAGACCGCGTGGAGTCCCAACTGGCCGACGGTGAGCGCGGCGGCGATGCCGGGCAGCGAGCGCCGGCGGCCGGCGAGCGGCGCCGCGACCACGAGGACCGCGAGGAAGCCGATGCCGAGTGCCCACCAGGGAACGGTGGCGCAGGACGCCAGGGCGTGCCCGACCGCGGACAGCACGACGCAGACCGCGGCGAACACCGCGGCCCGGATCGTCCGGAGGCCTGCTCCGGCCTGCGTCGTGTGGGGGGCAGTCATGGCCGGGTCATCATCGCACTGCCCCCCGGCGGCTCATACGGCAGGTCCGGAAGGTCCCATGCGTCCCCCCGAGGGAGCGGTGTGCGGGTCTCGGAGGGCGCGTGGCGGTGGTGGGTGTCGCCGGCCGTACACCGCCGCTCGGGAGTGCCACATCGGCCGAATGAGCGCTCTGTCCGCTCTCGGGGGCTTACGGCCGACCTCGGGCGGCAATAGGTAACCGTATGAGCATCTGGTGGTCTCTCCACTTGAGGCGCGAAGCCGCGAGCGTGCCGCTCGCCAGGCGGTTGCTGCTGGGGACGATGGAGACCGCGGGGGTGGATCCTGACATTTCCTTCGACCTGTCGGTGGCGCTGAGCGAGGCGTGTGCGAACGCGGTCGAGCACGGTGGCCCGGCGTCGGCCGCCTGCTCCGGCGGCGGACCGGTCCCGGAGGAGTGGGCGGCGTACCGGGTCACGGCCTACCTGGACGGGGACCGTTGCCGCATCGAGGTGACGGACTCGGGCCCGGGTTTCCCGCCGAAGACGGTCGAGGGTCAGGGATCCCCGCGGGTCGAGGCCTCGGAGAAGGAGCACGGCCGCGGCCTGTGGCTCATCACGGAACTCGCCGACCACGTCCGCTTCGGCAACGGGCCGGGACGGGGCGCGGTGGTCAGCTTCGACAAGATCCTCAAGTGGCGTGACGGCGCCCTGTTGACGGCGTCGTAGGCGCGGGAGCCGGACGGTACGGCCGGGCATCCGTCCCCGGACACACCGGTGGGCGGGACCCGTGAGGGTCCCGCCCACCGACGTCAGGCGATGTCAGCCCTTGAGGCGCGCCATCCAGGCCTCGACCTCGACCGAGGTGCGGGGCAGCCCGGCGGAGAGGTTCCGGTTGCCGTCCTCGGTGACGATGATGTCGTCCTCGATCCGGACGCCGATGCCGCGGTACTCCTCGGGCACGGTCAGGTCGTCGGCCTGGAAGTACAGACCGGGCTCGACCGTGAGGCACATGCCGGGCTCCAGCGTGCCGTCCACGTACGCCTCGGTGCGCGCGGCCGCGCAGTCGTGGACGTCCATGCCGAGCATGTGGCCGGTGCCGTGCAGGGTCCAGCGGCGCTGGAGCCCCAGCTCCAGGACGCGTTCGACGGGGCCTTCCAGCAGGCCCCACTCGACGAGCTTCTCGGCGAGCACGTGCTGCGAGGCGTCGTGGAAGTCGCGGAACTTCGCGCCCGGCTTGACGGCGGCGATGCCGGCTTCCTGGGACTCGTAGACCGCGTCGTAGATCTTGCGCTGGATGTCGGTGTACGTGCCGTTGATCGGCAGGGTGCGCGTCACGTCGGCGGTGTAGAGGGAGTGCGTCTCCACGCCGGCGTCGAGCAGCAGCAGGTCGCCGGAGCGGACGTCGCCGTCGTTGCGGACCCAGTGCAGGGTGCAGGCGTGCGGGCCGGCGGCGCAGATGGAGCCGTAGCCGACGTCGTTGCCCTCGACGCGGGCACGGAGGAAGAAGGTGCCCTCGATGTAGCGCTCGGACGTGGCCTCGGCCTTGTCGAGCACCTTCACGACGTCCTCGAAGCCGCGGACGGTGGAGTCGACGGCCTTCTGCAGCTCGCCGATCTCGAAGTCGTCCTTCACCGCGCGGGCCTCGGAGAGGTAGACGCGCAGCTGCTCGTCGCGCTCCTTGGTGACCTTGTCGGTCAGGGCGGTCTCGATGACGGAGTCGTGGCCGCGGACGTTGCGGACCGGGCCCTCCGCCTCGGCGAGGGCCTCGGCGAGTTCGCGGACGTCCTTGGCGGGGATGCCCAGCAGCTGCTCGGCCTCGGCGAGGGAGTGGCGGCGGCCGACCCACAGCTCGCCCTGGCCGGACAGCCAGAACTCGCCGTTCTCACGGTTGGAGCGGGGCAGGAGGTAGACGGTCGCGGTGTGGCCGGTCTCGCCCGTGGGCTCCAGGACGAGAACGCCGTTCTCGGTCTGGTCACCGGTGAGGTACGCGTACTCGGTCGAGGCACGGAAGGGGTACTCGGTGTCGTTCGACCGGGTCTTGAGCCGGCCGGCGGGGACGACCAGACGCTCGCCGGGGAAGCGCGCGGACAGCGCGGCGCGACGGTCGGCGGTGTGCGTGGCCTGGGCGATCGGCTCCAGTCCACGCAGCTCCGTGTCGGCCCAGCCGGTGCGCATGCTTTCCGCGAGTTCCTCGCTGACGCCCGGGTACAGCCCGTTCTTGCGCTGCTTGTGCTTCTTCTTGGGCTGCTCTTCTTCCGGGGTCTCCGGGGTGAGCTCGTCAGCCACGTCATCTCCTCAGCTACGACATGCAAGGACCGGGTACGGACCTCGTCCATCGTATGTGTGAGCGGAAGATGCCCGGCGAACTATGTGACAAATCAGTCGAACCGGGCGGCGAGCAGGACGATGTCCTCGGTGGCGTCCTCCCCCGATACCGGTGTGGCCTCCCCTTCCGGCAGGACGGTGCGGAGGATGTGGTCGCAGATCGCCGCCGGATCGTCGCGAGCGGCACGGGGAACTCCCGCGGCCGCCGCGTGCAGCCGGGCGTACGCGCGGTCCATGGGGTCGCCGGTGCGCCGCAGCAGTCCGTCGGTGTAGAGCAGCACCGTTTCTCCGGGAGCCGGTTCGATCTCCACGCTCGGCGCCTCCCAGCAGGCCAGCATCCCGAGCGGCGCGGAGAGCGAGGTCTCCACGTACTCGGTTCGCCGCTCGCCGATGAGCAGGGGCGGGGTGTGCCCCGCGCCGGCCAGGATGATCTTCCGGGCGGCCGGCTCGCAGTAGGCGAAGAGCGCGGTGGCCGAGCGCGCGGGCTCCGTCAGCCGCAGCAACAGCTCCAGGTCGGAGAGGACCGCGACGGGGTCCTCCCCCTCCATGACGGCGTACGCGCGCAGGGAGGCCCGCAGGCGACCCATCGCGGCGATGGCGCTCGGACCGGCGCCGGTCACGGAGCCCACGGCCAGGCCCATGGCCCCCTCGGGCAGCGGCAGTGCGTCGTACCAGTCGCCGCCGCCGCGCGGGCCGGTGTGGTGTCGGGCCGCGAGCTGCACGCCGGGGATCCGGGGCAGCCGGCTGGGCAGCAGTTCCTCGGCGACGATGGCCAGGCGGGAGCGGGACCGCTCCACCTCGACCATGCGGGCCAGGTGCTCGGCGGCGTGCCGGACGTACAGGCCCGCGAGGTCGCGCCGGCGCTCGCTCGGCTCGGCCTGCTCGTCGTAGAGCCAGACGGCCGCGCCGAGTCGGCCGGTGGCCTCGGCGGCCAGCGGCAGCGCGTAGCTGGCCGCGTAGCCGAGTCGGGCGGCGACCTCGCGGTGGCGCGGGTCGACCGGGACGCCGAAACCGCCGGTGCCGGGGGCCTCGCCGGGTTCGGGGAGCACCTCGGAGCCGCCGTGCGCGTCCGGGAGGCCGTCCAGGATGCGGCCGTACGAGGTGGCGCTGCGCGGCACCGTCTCGATGTGGCCGAGGTCGGCGTGACCGAGACCGAGGCCGATCGTGGTGGGGGGGCCGAGCCCGTCGGAGGGTTCCAGGACGACCAGGCCGCGTCGGGCGCCGACCAGCGCGGCCCCGGCACGCAGGAATTCCCGCAGGGAGGAGTCGAGGTCGACGGACCGGGCGAGGCGTTCGGTGAGTTCGTGGAGGGTGGTCAGGTCGGAGACCATGCCCGCCAGGCGGTCCTGGATGACGCTGCTCGCGGCAGGCGGAGGGGCCTGGGCGGGGGTGCTGCGTGCGGGCGTGGGCGCGGTGGGCGCCGCAGTGTGCGGTGACGCTGTAACTGCTGGATCGATTCCAGCCACTTTCGGCAGATGCGGGGCGCTCATGGCGTCCGCCTTTCCACCTGGTGCGATTCGCCATATAGCATCGCAAACCCCCAGATCGTGCTGCGCCGCCATCAATGGATCCACATCTACACGCACACGAGGAGCGATGTCCAGCATTGCCCAGGTGGGAATCCTGGTGTCCGTGAGACTGCAACTCACTGTGCGGCCAAGGCTAAAACTTGGCCGGAAAAAGCGGGAAGCGGACGGTTTTTGCGATCGACTGGGCGGGCGTCACTGCGGGCTCGGGTACGTAATCGGTGGTGGCCGGGGCGAGTTGACGCCTTTCGGCGCCCGCCGGGAACCGCCCGGCGCAGCCCGTCGTCCTTAGCGGCGGCAGCCGGCCTCGACCCGGTGCGGGTCGCGTTCCGCCCCCGCCGGACGTTTGATGGACCCGTAAGAAAACTGCACGAACCGTGTGAACCTGCTTCTGGCGGACAGTGACGCGCAACGTGTACGTGTGGTGAGACACCGCTTACCTGGTGTGATGTGGCCCTCGGCGTTCAACGGAAAGGAACGAGCGCTCATGCGCGAGATCCTCGGAAGGCGTCTCCAGCGGCTCCGCGATCGCTTGAAAACCCTGCGACCGACCTCCTCCTCCGACCGGATCCCGGACGGCGGTACTCCGTCCCTCCTCGACGCGGCTCTCGTCTGCGCCGCCGAATGGCAGTGGCCCGTGCTGCCCGGCGTGGGCCGGGCCGGCGCCGACGGCGTGCGTTGTGCCTGCCCCGATCCCGACTGTGTGGTGCCCGGTGCCCACCCCTTCGATCCCGGGTTGCTCGCCGCCACCACCGACCCCCGGATGGTGGCCTGGTGGTGGGCCAGGCGGCCGGCCGCTCCGTTGCTCATGGCCACCGGCGGGGCCGCTCCGTGTGCGGTGAGCCTGCCGGCCACCGCCGCCGCGCGTGCCGTCGCACGGCTGGACGCGCAGGGCATGCGGCTCGGTCCGATCGTCGCGACGCCGACCAGGTGGTCCCTGCTGGTGGCGCCGTATTCGTTGGAACGGCTCGGTGAACTCCTGTACGCCAAGGACCACGTGCCCTCATCGCTGCGCTTCCACGGCGAGGGCGGCTACCTGTTGTTGCCCCCGTCCGTCGCGTCCGGCGGTGGACAGGTCTGTTGGAACCGGGAACCGGAGGCGGGTTCCGACGGCATCTGGCTGCCCGAGGTGGAGGCGGTCGTGGACGCGCTGGTCGAGGCGAGCAGCGGAGCGCCGGGCGGCGGAAGCCGGTTGGCGTACTGACCGGCGTCGTGTCCCCGAACGCCGATCTCCGCTCGGGAGATCACTCGTACGGGTGCCGGCTGGGCGAGTTTCCAAGGGAATTGGGCGCGGGGATCTCCGCGCCCCTTTCCCGCATCGCTATCTTCGGCGAATGAATCTCCGCCTGATCGGTATCGGTGCCGGTGTGCTGATCATCTTGTCGCTTCCCCTCGCGGGGGCGATCGCCGGGCCGGATTTCGCCGGTCAGGATGATGGAAAGGGCGGCGGGTTGCTCTCCACGCTCGGCCTTTCGGACTCGTCCCGCATCAAGGGCGAACCGTCGCCCACAGCCCGTCCCGCACAGCCCGGACCACCCGTGCAGCCGCGTACGGATGCCCGGTGCGGTCCCGAGGTCTCCTCGCCGCACGGCGTGGAGGCACAGACCTGTGTCCTGGTCGGCGAAGGCAGTACGTGGGGCCGCAGTTACTACCGCAACACCAGTGGCCGCGCGCTGGACGCCGTCCTGACGCTGATGGGGCCGGCGGGTCGCACCGTGCAGATCCGCTGCGCCGTCGGACCGGGTGACGAGCCGGGGCTGTGTGAAACACCGCGTGACGACTCGGCGGGAGGCCCGGATGGCTACTCGGCCGTGGCGGAGTTTGCAGTTCCGGATGATGAAGGGGCGTTGCTGCTGAGGTCCGGGAGCAACTCACCGGTACCGGGCGACGGTTGAACATCGCCTGAAATGGAAGGGCCCGGTCGCTGGCGACGGGGGATGCACCAGCGACCGGGCTACAAGAACGGTAACAAGAGATCGCCTGTTCGCAAATTCGATCTCTGATATTCGGACACGGATTTGCAGGCGATTAGCGGGAGTTGTGACTCCAGTCACCGGTCCTGCGGACACGCGGTGGTCAGCTGAGCGTGACCTGGCGGTTCGTGAGGCCGGCGCGGGACCGACGCTCTTCCGTGGTCAGGGGCGCGTCCGTGGCCAGGGCCGCGGCCAGGCGTTCCGCGAGTTCCGCGGCGGGCTTCTCGACGTCGTCGGCCGAGACGCCGGTGGGCAGGTCCCAGACGGGAACCATCAGGCCGTGGGCACGGAAGGAACCGACGAGCTTGGTGCCTTCACCGAGGGAGGAGGTGCCGGCGGCGTGCAGCCGAGCCAGCGCGTCGAGCAGCTTCTCCTCGGGCTGCGGCATGACCCAGCGCAGGTGGTTCTTGTCCGGCGTCTCGCACCAGTAGGCCGCGTCCACGCCGGCCAGCTTGACGGTGGGAATGGCGGCGGCGTTGGCGCGTTCCAGCGAGGCGGCGATCTCCGGAGAGGCGTTCTGGGCGTTCTCCGCATCCGGAATCCAGAATTCGAAGCCGCTGTGGACGACCGGCTGGAAAACGCTGTCCGTGTCCAGGAGATCCTGAAGTCGCGGACCCTCGGCCGGAACCCGACGGGCGGGCACCGGAGTACCCGGCTCCGCCACCAGCGCGCGCTCCAGGGTGTCGGCCATGTCCCGGGCGAGGTCACCGGTGGTCGAGTCGTTCTGCAGGCCGAGGAGGACGGAGCCGTCCTCGCGACGCAGCGCCGGCCAGGCCATCGGCAGCACGGTCACCAGCGTGACCGAGGGAACGCCCTCGGGCAGGCCGCCCTTGAGGGTCAGCGGGATGGTCGCGGCGGGTACCAGCTCGCGCAGCGCGACCCAGTCGCACTCGCCGGGCAGGCCCTCGAAGGGGCGCCGCACGTGCTCGGTCACGGCGTGCGCGGCGGCGGCGCCGTGACAGGCCTTGTAGCGGCGCCCGGATCCGCAGGGACAAGGCTCGCGGGCACCCACCACGGGGATCTCCCCGTTGTTGAGCTGCGGCGTGCGCTGCGACTTCGCGTTCTTCGCGGCGGGGCGCTTCTTTGCCATCGTGGGTGTCTCCCGGTTGCGGCGGTACGGCGGTTTTCTGGGCGCGAGCCTAGCCGTTCACACCGCCGGAACCTGTGGGGTGCGGCCGGGAGCAGGGCCGGCGTGCGCTCCCGACGGCCGCCCTCGGCGCCTCCGTCACCCGGTCCCCGGCGCCGGGCGTCGTCCCGCGGACGCGCGGGGCGTGGGGTGCCCGCGGCCGCGTTCGGTGACTCCGTACCCGGGACCGGCTCAGGACCCGTGGTTCAGCCCCCGGGGCCCGGGATCCGTGGTTCAGGCCCCTGGGCTCAGTGGCTCAGGTCGTCGAAGGACGTTCCGAAGCCGATCGCCGAGGCTGTGACGCGCGTAGCGAAATCCTCGTGCCGGGTCCCACAGGCAACGACCACCCATACGGTGACCTCGCCCGCCGCCCCGTCCCGGACGCCCCAGTCCTGGGCCAGCGCGCTGATGATGTTCAGCCCCCGGCCTCCCCGCGCGGTGACCGACGGGGTCGAGGGGATCGGGCGGGTGGGTCCGCCGCCGTCCGTGACCTCGACCGTCAGCCGTCCCGCCGTGTCGACGCGCCACGCGGCGCGTATCTCCCCGTCCCCGACCTCACGGGATCCCAGCGGCCGGCCGTGGCGGCAGGCGTTGCTGAGGAGTTCGGAAAGGATGAGGACGGCATCGTCCACGACCGATTCCGACAGTCCGCCGATCCGCAGTTGTTCGCGCATGCGGCGCCTTGCCTCGCCCACGCCCGCAGGACCATGGCGTACGTCCACGCACCACGACGTGGGCACTTCGTGTGCCATCACCAACGCCACCCCCGGAACCTCCTTAGCCCCACGCCAAGGTCTGGATGCCCCATTGGCCTGGACCGGAAACCGTTCATGAAGTGCCCTCTGGCGCATTCACGACGACAGATACGGACCGGATGCGCCGGGGCACACCCTGTGACGGGTGGGGTGTCCGTGGCGGGTGGGCAAAACGGGGCGTCAGCGCCCGAGTTGTGACAGAACTTGGCGCGGTCTGTTCGTGATGATTGCCTCTACACCCAAGTCAGCGCAGAGCTGAACGTCCGAGGGTTCGTTCACAGTCCAAACGTGCACCGAGTGTCCCGCCGACTGGAGCTTGCGGATGTAACCGGGATGGTTGCGCACGATGCGCATCCCGGGCCCGGCGATGCTCACGCCGGCCGGCAGCCGGCCGTCCCGCATGCGCGGCGAGATGAACTGCATCAGGTACACGGTCGGGATCGTCGGCGCGGCCGCCCGCACGCGGTGCAGCGAGCGCGCGGAGAAACTCATGACGCGGACCGGGTGTGGGCCCTCGGCGGGCGGGGCGTCCAGTCCGAAGCGCTTGAGGAGGAAGAGGAGCCGCTCTTCCACCTGTCCGGCCCAGCGGGTCGGGTGCTTCGTCTCGATCGCCAGCTGCACGGGGCGCCCGGCGTCGGAGACCAGCTCCAGCAGCCGCTCCAGGGTGAGCACGGAGGTGCGCTCGGGATCGGCGTCCCAGTCCGGCGACTCCTCGCGGTCCTTCCAGGAGCCGAAGTCGAGGGCCGCGAGATCGGCCAGCTCCAGGGCGGACACCGCGCCGCGGCCGTTGGAGGTGCGGTTCACCCGGCGGTCGTGGACCAGGACCAGATGGCCGTCGGCCGTGAGTCGGATGTCACATTCGAGGGCGTCGGCCCCGTCCTCCATGGCCTTCCGGTAGGCGGCCAGGGTGTGCTCGGGGGCGTCCTCCGAGGCACCGCGGTGGGCGACGACCTGGATGGGGAGCGGCGTTGCGTGGGTCACGGGGTCATGGTGCCACCGAGGCGACCCCGCACGGCGTGGCGAGCTTGCGGATGCGCCCGAAATGCCGGGGATAAAGGATGGGGAGAGACGCACAGGTCCGGCTTACAGTGCTCTGACGGGTCATGGGAAAGGCTTTGCACTGGAACTTGTGCGGCACGTCGAACGTTCAGTCGGACCGGTATCGCCAGATATTTCCAGAACCAGAAGCCGTGTTTGTGACGAGGAGAGAGCGCTGTGAGCACCGAGAACGAGGGCACCGCGGCCCAGACGCCCCCCGCGGCCCCTTCCGCACCGCCTGCGCCCGTGCCCGCCTCCACCCCCGACCCGGCCGCCGAGCACGCGGCGCCGCGGCCCGCTGACGCCGCTCCCCCTGCCCCCGCGACCCCGCCGCCCCCGGCGGGCGCGCCCGGTCCCGAGCCGACGCAGCAGCTTCCGCACACCCCTGGCGGGCCTGTGGCCCCCGGGTATGCCCAGGACCAGGGATACGCCCAGGCGTCGCCGTACGCACAGCCCCCGGCCGCCGCCCACGGCGCCGAGGGCTGGCCCCCGCCGCCGCCCACCGTTCCCTCGTACGCCGACGGCGGCCACGGCGGTGGCGGCTGGGGAGCGCCCCTGACCACGGACGGCCCCCCGCCCAAGCCCAAGGGCAGGGGCGGCCTCATCGCGGGTGTGCTCGCGGCCGCTCTCATCGCGGGCGGTGTCGGCGGCGGCATCGGCTACTGGGCCTCGGAGCGCTCGCACGACGGCTCGGGTTCCACCACCATCAGCGCCAGCACCCCGAAGGACCTCAAGCGGGAGGCGGGCTCCGTCGCCGGTCTGGCGGCAGGGGCACTGCCGAGCGTGGTGACCATCGAGGCGAAGGCCGGTGACGGCGAGGGTGGCACGGGTACCGGCTTCGTCTATGACGAGCAGGGCCACATCCTCACCAACAACCACGTGGTGGCCTCCGCGGCCAATGGCGGCAAGCTCTCCGCGACCTTCTCCAACGGCAAGCGGTTCGAGGCCGAGGTCATCGGCCGGGCCGAGGGTTATGACGTGGCCGTGCTCAAGCTGAAGAATCCGCCGGCCGGCCTCAAGCCGCTGGCGCTGGGCGACTCCGACAAGGTGGCCGTCGGCGACTCGACCATCGCGATCGGCGCCCCCTTCGGCCTGTCCAACACGGTCACCACCGGCATCGTCAGCGCCAAGAACCGCCCCGTGGCCTCCGGTGACGGCTCCAGCGGCAAGAACTCGTACATGAGCGCCCTGCAGACGGACGCCTCGATCAACCCCGGCAACTCCGGTGGCCCGCTCCTCGACGGCCGCGGCGCGGTCATCGGCATCAACTCCGCGATCCAGTCGGCCGGCAACGGCGGCTTCGGCGGCGGTCAGGCCGGTTCGATCGGCCTCGGCTTCGCCATCCCGATCAACCAGGCGAAGAACGTCGCCGAGTCGCTGATCAAGACGGGCAAGCCGGTCTACCCGGTGATCTCGGTCTCCGTCGACCTCCAGGCCAAGACGGAGGGCGCCAAGATCTCCGAGTCCGGAGCCCCCGCCAACGAACTGGTCGACCCGAACGGGCCCGCGGGCAAGGCGGGCCTCAAGCCCGGCGACATCATCACCCAGCTGGGCGACAAGTCGATCGACAGCGGCCCGACCCTGATCAGCGAGATCTGGACGTACAAGCCGGGCGACACGGTGAAGCTGACCTACCTGCGCGGCGGCAAGCCGAGCACCGTGGACATCACCCTCGGCTCGCGGACCGGGGACAAGTAACACCCACGCACCCACGGCCCCGATCGGCCCGGCTCGACCGGCTCCGCTCGACCGGCCCGCTCGACAGGTGCTGGACGCCGGCTTGATGGAGAGGGGCCGCAGGCGCGATTAAGCCTGCGGCCCCTCCCAACGTCCGCTTATGCTTTGGGCGTGTTCGATTCCCGGCACATACGGACATTCCACGAAGTGGTCGCCTCCGGTTCGTACTCGGCCGCCGCGCGGGCCCTCGGATACACCCAGCCCGCGATCACCCAGCAGATGAAGGCGCTCGAACGGGCCGTCGGCACGCCGCTGTTCACCCGTATCGGCCGCACCATGCAACTCACCGAGGCCGGCCGGTCCCTGGCCAGGCACGCCGACTCCATCCTCGGCAGCCTCTCCGCCGCCGAGGCCCAACTGAAGGCGTACGCGCGTCTGAGCACCGGCCGGGTCCGGGTCTGCGGGTTCCCCAGCGCCAATGTCGCCCTCGTACCGGAAGCGCTCAGCGGGCTGGCCGCCTCCCATCCGGGCATCCAGGTCGAACTGCTGGAGGGGGAGCCGCCGGAGTCGCTGCATCGGCTGCAACGCGGCGAGTGCGACATCACGCTGGCCTTCACCTACCCCGGACTGCGCGAGGAGGTTCCGGAGGAGGTCGACGAGGTCAGGCTGCTGGAGGACCAGCTGACGGTGCTCCTGCCGACCGGGCACCCACTGGCCAGGCGCCGGGCCGTCCACCTGGCCGACCTGGCCGAGGAGCGGTGGATCGCCGGGTGCCCGCGCTGCCGGGCGAACCTGCTGCACGAGTGCGCGGAGCTCGGCTTCGTCCCCGACATCCGGTTCGCGACCGACGACAACCTGGTGGTGCAGAGCCTGGTCGCGCAGGGCCTGGGCGTGGCGATGATGCCCGCCCTCGTCCTGCCGTCACTGGCCCTCACCCGGGTCTGCGGGCGGGCCCTCCAGCCGGCGGCCCGCCGTCACATCTCCGCGTACGTGTACCGGGACCACCTGAGGATTCCCGCGACGGCCGTGGTGTTGGACGAGCTGAAGCGGGTGGCGTCGAACCGGGTCGGCTGCTGACCGCAAGCATGATCGCCCGACCCAATCCATAAGCTGTGCTTGGGATTTCGGGTGAAAACTGTCGTTGGACGTGATCGGTGGGCTGTTCGACGCTGCCCCTATGACCACCACCACGCCGGCCAGAACGACCGCGAGGATGGCCGCCCTCGTCAGTGAGATCCGTACGGTAGTGGAACGCGGGCTCGCCCCCGACCTGACCGCCTACCTGGTCGGCGAGCGGATCGCCCCGCACCTGGGGGCGTCCGACCTGCTCGCCCCCGAACAGTGCGAGGGGCATCCGGACCGATACCGGCAGCACATCCTGCACGCGGAGCCGGACGGCAGCTTCTCGGTGGTGGCACTGGTGTGGCTGCCGGGTCAGGAGACGTCCATCCACGACCACGTCTCGTGGTGCGTGGCCGGGGTCCACCAGGGTGCGGAGAGTGAGCGTCGCTACCGGCTCGCCCCGGCGACGGGCACGTACGGCGCCCGGCTGGTGCCCACCGAAGAGGTGGTCAACGACCAGGGCGACGTCTGCGGGTTCGCCCCGCCCGGCGACATCCACCAGGTCCGCAACTCCTGCCGTACGACGGCGATATCCCTCCACGTCTACGGCGCCGACGTCTCCCGCCTGGGCAGCAGCGTCCGCCGCGTCTACACCCTCCCGGCCGACTGATGGCCCTGTTGCACCGCCCCGTCCACCGGCCCGGGCGGGCACGCGTTGTTTCACGTGAAACATCGTCTCCCTGGCCGGGGTTGGGGCTGGCCGTCGCGGGTGCTTTCGTGGCCTGGTGCGTCCACCGGGTGGTGCCGGCCGTGCCGATGTTGACCGCGGCGGTGGTGCTCGGCATCGCGATCGCCCACCTTCCGCGTCTGCGGACCGTCGTACGAGGTCCCGCGCGGGCGGGTCTCTCCCTGGCGGGCCGGAGGCTGATGCGGATCGGCATCGTCCTGCTGGGGCTCGGTCTCGGCCTGGACCAGGTGCTGGGGTTGGGCTGGGCGACCGTCGCCATGGTGACCGGGGTGGTCGCGGCCACCTTCCTCGGGACCCTCTGGCTGGGCCGGAGGCTCGGACTGCCGGGCGATCAGCCGTTGTTGATCGCGACCGGCTACTCGATCTGCGGGGCCTCGGCGATCGGCGCCGTCAGCCAGGTGTCCGGCAGCGACGAGGAGGACGTGGCCTCGTCGGTGGCCCTGGTCACCCTCTGCGGGACGCTGGCCATCGCGGTACTCCCGCTCCTCCAGGACCCGTTGGCACTGTCAGACCTCGCCTTCGGACGCTGGGTGGGCGCGAGCGTCCACGACGTCGGCCAGGTCGTGGCGACGGCCCAGACGGCGGGTCCCGGCGCCCTGGGCGAGGCGGTCCTGGTGAAACTGATGCGGGTGGCGCTGCTCGCGCCGCTCGTCGCGGCCGTGGCCTTCTCCGTACGGGCCCGGCGACGCGGAGTGCGCACGGCCTCGGGCCGCCGGCCGGCCCCGGTACCCCTGTTCGTCGCCGGCTTCCTGGCCGCCGCCGCGCTGCGGGCGACGGGCGTGCTGCCCGACGTGGCGCTGGAGTGGGCTCACACCGCGCAGGAGGCGCTGCTGGCCGCGGCACTGTTCGGCCTGGGCAGCGCGGTACACCTGCCGACCCTCGCCCGGACCGGGGGGCGGGCGGCGCTGCTCGGTCTCGGGGCATGGGTGGTGGTCGCCGGGGCCTCGTACGCGGGCGTCCTGCTCACGCTCTGACCGGGCGCCGGCGGTGTCCGATGGAACCTCTCAGGTGTCCCGGAACGGAGAGGAGTTGGCCATTTCCTGGCCGGAACCGAACGAACGTTCCGACCGGTGCCTGACATCTCGTACGGCCCGTGCAACCCTGCACCCGATCCGCACCGGCAACTCTTCACCCCCACCCTGCCCGGACCCGACCGGCCCGGGCACGGCAGAAGGAGTCCTGCGTGAATCGTCATCGCACGGCCTTATCGGTTCTGTTGGCCGCGGGTGCCCTGCTGGCCGGCGCCCTGACCGCCGCCACCCCGTCGGTCGCCGCCGACGCCCCCGTCTCGTTCCGACAGCAACACAGCCAGGGCTTCTGGACGGCCGAGCGCATGCGGTCCGCGGCCCCGCTGGACGTCACGGCGGCGCCGGGGACCATCCGTAAGGCGCCCTCCCCGGCGGACCGACCCACCCGGGTGGCCGCCACGACCGCTCCCGCCTCACCCACCGCGTTCCCGCAGGCGGGTGGCGCGTGGACGGGCGGCGGGGCGGTGGTGAAGACGTCCGGGCGGGTGTTCTTCACCATGGGCGACCGGACGGCGTCCTGCTCCGGCGACTCGATCACCAGCGCGAACGGAAGCACCGTCATCACCGCCGGGCACTGCGTGAAGTACCAGGGCGCCTGGCACACCAACTGGGTCTTCGTCCCGGCGTACGACAACGGCAGCGCGCCCTTCGGCCAGTGGTCGGCCACGCGCACCTTCGCCACCGCGCAGTGGGCGGCGAGCGAGGACATGAACATGGACGTCGGCCTCGCCGTGGTCGCCCCGCTGAACGGCCAGAAGCTCAGTCAGGTCGTCGGGGCCCAGGGAATCCTGTTCAACGGGGGCTACAACAAGAAGATGTACTCCTTCGGCTTCCCCGCCGCGGCGCCGTACGACGGCACCAAGCTCGTCTACTGCAGCGGCAACAGCAGCAAGGACTTCCTGCTCACCAAGGACCACGGGCTGGGCTGCAACATGACCGGTGGCTCCAGCGGCGGCCCCTGGCTCCAGGACTTCAACGAGGCGACCGGACTCGGCACCCAGGTCTCGGTGAACAGCTTCGGATACGTCTTCCTGCCGAACCGGATGTTCGGCCCGTACTTCGGCAATGAGGCCAAAGCGGCGTACGACCAGGCACAAACGGCCTGACCAGCCCCCGCACACCCCCACCGCCCGGTACTCTGTACCGGCCAGGTGGGTTGCCCGAGCGGCCTAAGGGAACGGTCTTGAAAACCGTCGTGGCAGCGATGTCACCGTGGGTTCAAATCCCACACCCACCGCACCGGGTCAGACGATGTGCTGATCAGAAGGGGCGTCCCGCGTCAGGGGCGCCCCTTCGTCATGCGTGCGAGGAACGAGCGGTCGGCGGTTCGTCCAGCAGGCGCGGCACCTCCCACCTCTCACCCGCATAGGTGTCGGCGAGGATCTTTTTCTGCTGCTTGATGTCGTGGCGGTCGAACCTCAAGGTTCGGAGGCGAAGAGAACATGGCCTTCGCCCCGGTGTCCTTGGCCGTGCTGTACGTCGGTCCGGTGGGCCGGGATGGTGTCCAGTCCACCAGGCGTTTCGCGGCCTCCGGCGGGCGATTTAGGCCTTCTGAGTGGTGTTTGTCGGAAGATCGGCGCGCGTGATGGAGGCGTTCCGGTTGCGCACACATCATGGCGAATGTATTCAGATCGGCCCTTCGGAACATCGCGAAATGAGGCAACCCGTCATGGCAAACCGCACCAGCGTCACGTCCATCTGGACCGCCGTCCTCGCCGCACTCGTGGCACTCCTCGCCGCCATCGGCCTCGGCGCCAAGGTGGCCCCGGCCGCCTCCGCCACCGCTTCCGCTCCGGTGGTTCCGACCACCACCGTGCGTCGGCCGGCCGTGATGGCCCGGCGGACGTGGCGGGCGATGATGCGGGGAGGTTCGCTCCCGCCCACCATCAAGCAGCGGATCCGGGCCGAGGCCCACGGCAAGACCCCGTCCGTTCGTCGCTCGACCACTGCCCTCGCCGCCGGGAACGCCGGTACCGCTGTCAGCCCGGTCGACGGTGCCACCCCGCTCGCACCGCTCGCCCCTGCCGCGTCTGTCACCGCGGTCGCCCCCGCCACCTCGGCCGGAATCGCCGCACGAGGCATGGCGCTCGCCGCGTAGTACCCGCCGGGTCATACACGTGCTCGCGCAATCGCCTGGCCCTGGTAGGGGCCGTGGGCATCGTGGGTACGGAGCGGCACCGCCCGGACGGGCAGGCGTACGCGCCTACGCCGGGCAGATGGATCAGCAGAGCGGTAGAGCACCGGAGCGGTAAGCGATACAGCCGTAGAGCAGTACAGACGCAGAGCCGCAGAGCAGTACAGCCGTAGAGCAGTACAGCCGTAGAGCAGTACAGCCGCAGAGCGGTACGGCACGGCGGTCAGGCAGTAAGGCGACACGGCAGCAAGGCGTTACGGCAGGACGGCGGTACGGCAGCGCGGCCATTCGGCGAGACGCCGAGGGGCCAGGGTTGGCAGTCCGTGAAGCCGGCAGTACGAACGAGCGTCGCCGAGGCAGTCCGGCGGCAGCGAGCCAACGTCGCATGGCGGCGGAGCGGTACGGCGAGTACGGCACCGATGTCAGGAGACGGGCAAGGCAGCGCGGCCACGAGGCCGAGCGGCAGGACGCGCCACACGGCGTACGACGGAGACGCCCGACAGGGCGAGCCACCAGGCAACGGCAAGAAGAGCGACGAGCCGAACGGCAAGACAAGCGACGAGCCGAACGAACAAGACAAGCGACGCGACGAACGACAAGGCAGACGGCAAGACGAACGTAAAGACAAGAGACACGACGACCGCCGAGATGACGGTGCGACGGAACGTTCACGCGGTGGCGCAAGGCGCTGCCGGCGCGACAGCACCCGGCGCGGTGGTACGACGGGAGCACGTGGAGCACGTGGAGCACGTGGAGTGGTAGGCGCTTGAGCCCGGTCGTCACGCGACCGCGGATCGCGCCACGGCGTGCCCCGGAGCGGGGCATGGACGGTTCACTCCGGCGGGCGCCGGGGGCGTGCAAGGGGCGCGGAGCTTGTCGCCGCAAGGGGACGCAGGGTCGCAGGCCCGGGAGACGGTGGGGTTCCCGGAGGACGCGGTCCCTTTTTGGCATGTCCGGGGTGCGGTGGTTTGGCGGAACGATTCCGCACTGATGTCGCAGGGGTTTCGACGCGTGGGGAGCCGCTGACCTGGGGCGGGCGGGGCGTGAATGGGGTTTATCCGATGTTGCTCATGCTTGCGGGGGAATCAGCGGCTCCGGGGTGGTTCGCCGGGGATTCGGTGGGCAACTCTGAGGTCGCGACGTCGTCACCACACGTTATGACCGGGTCGGTCGGCCAACTGCCCTGGTGAGAAGTCCACTTCGGTTTTCTGGAGGATAAAGACATGGCAAGCATTCGCACCGCCCGCGTCATCGCCGCTGCCGCCGCTCTCCCGCTCGCCGTCGCCCTGTTCGGAGGTGTGGCCACGGCTGACGACGGCTCGTTCGCGAGCATCGTCGGCAGTGGCGTGGGTGGCAACAACAACGGGAACTCCTCCACCTCGCAGCAGGTGGCCACCGGTTCCGGCGCGTCCAACCAGAACAGCACCGCGCAGGTCAACGGGTCGGCCTTCACCGCGATCGAGCAGCACAACGCGAACCTTGCGGTCAACTTCTTCCCCTTGTTCTGATCCTTCCGAAGGCGGCCTGAGCCGCGATGAGCGGTGAGGGCGTCTGTGTGACCGGACCGGCTGGGGTCCGGTAGCGCAGGCGCCCTCGGGCGTTTCCCTGCCCCGGGCGCCGGGTGCGCGTGCTCCTGCCGCGATGGGACGTGCCCGCCCTCGCTTCGACGGGGGCCTCGGTGAACCTTGACATCCACACCAGATCTGACGGACAGTCAGGTTTCGTCGTTGATGTGATGCCGGGAGGCCTGCGCCGTGCACCTCGCCCCGACCGAAGGACAGTTGAGGCTTCGCGCCGAACTGAGGGAGTACTTCGGGAACCTGATGCCGGACGGACTTCCCGAGGATCCGGTCGCGCAACGCGCCCTGTTGCGCCGGATAGGCGCCGACGGGCTGCTCGGACTCGGCTGGCCCGTCGAGTACGGAGGCCAAGGCAGGGGCGCGGCCGAGCAGTTCGTCTTCTTCGACGAGGCCTACCGGGCCGGCGCCCCCGTCTCCATGGTCACGCTCAACACCGTCGGCCCGACCCTGATGAAGTACGGGACCCGGCAACAGAAGGACTACTTCCTCCCCCGGATCCTCGCCGGGGAGATCGTCTTTGCCATCGGCTACTCCGAGCCCGAAGCCGGCACCGACCTCGCCTCGCTCCGTACCCGCGCCGTACGCGCCACCCGCGCCGTACGCGATGCCGACGCCACGCACGACGGCAGCGACACCCGCGACGAAGGCACCGACCGAGCCGACCAAGGCGACCGAGCCAACCAGGCCAACCCGGCCAACCAGGCCAACCAGGCCGACCGAGCCAACCGGGCCGACCGGGCCGACCAAGTCGACCAAGACACCGACGCCGACTGGATCATCGACGGTCAGAAGATCTTCACGTCCAACGCCCAGAACGCCGACTGGATCTGGCTCGCCTGTCGCACCGACCCCGAGGCCCCCAAGCACAAGGGCATCTCCATCATCCTGGTCCCCACCGACGCCCCCGGCTTCGCCTGGACCCCCATCGACACCGTCGGTGGCCTCACCACGACGGCCACCTACTACGACTCCATCCGCGTCCCCGCCGGCAACCTGGTCGGCCCCGAGCACGGCGGTTGGGGCCTGATCACGAACCAGCTCAATCACGAACGCGTGGCCCTGGCCGCCATCGGCATGCAGGCGGAGGACTTCTACGACCACGCTCTCGCGCATGCGAGGACCCCCGACCCGGTCACCGGCGAACGCCCCGCCGACCGTCCCTGGGTGCGGGCCCGGCTCGCCGAGGCGCATGCCCGACTGGCCGCCGTACGCCTTCTCAACTGGCGCCTGGTCCAGGACGTGGGCAGCGGAGACCTGGCTCCGGGCGACGCGAGCGGGGTGAAGTTCCTCGGTACCGAGTCCACCGTCGAGGTGTACCGGATGTGCCAGGAGGTCGTCGGCGAGGAGGCGCTGATCCGGGGGCCTTCGGCCTTCGCGGGGGGCGAGCTGGAGCGGCTGAACCGGGCCGCCCAGATCAACACCTTCGGCGGCGGGGTCAGCGAGGTCCAGCGGGAGATCGTCGCCATGATGCGGCTCGGCATGAAGGGAAGGAAGCGATGACGGCCGAAGCAGCCGGGATACCCGAAGCAGCCGACGGAGCCGACACACCCGAAGCACCCGAGAAAGCAGAAGCCCCCGAAGCACCCGAGAAAGCCGACACACCCGAAGCGCCCGGCACACCCGAACCCCCCGAAGGGGCGGTGGACACCCTCCCGCACACCTCGACACGGGCAGCGGCGGCGGACGCGGCGGCGGCGGAAGACCGGTTCCACGCCCGGCTGACGGCCTTCGAGGGGAAGCCCGCCGCCACCGGGGGGCGGGCGAAGGACGCGGTCAACGAGCCGATGATCCGTCACTGGTGCGAGGCGATGGGGGACACCAATCCCGCCTACACCGGCCCGGACGCCATCGCCCCGCCCACCATGCTTCAGGCCTGGACGATGGGCGGGCTCTCCGGGCACACCGACCGTTCCTCCGCCTACGACGAGCTCCTCCTGCTCCTCGACGGCGCGGGCTGCACTTCCGTGGTGGCGACCGACTGCGAGCAGGAGTACCTCCGTGCGCTGCGCCCCGGCGACCTGGTCACCTTCGACGCCGTCATCGAGTCGGTGTCGGCGCGCAAGACGACCAAGTTGGGTGCGGGGTACTTCGTGACGACCCGGATGGACGTCCACGCGAACGGCGAACTCGCCGGGACCCATCGTTTCCGCATCCTCAAGTACGCGCCCGCCGCGAACCGGTCCCGGCAGCCGAAGCAATCCACTCGGCCGAGCCGGGAAGGCCACTTCACCCAACCCGCCCCGTCCCCGCGCCCGGCCCGCCCCCGCCCCGTGATCAACCGCGACAACCAGGGCTTCTGGGACGGCGTCCGCGATCACACCCTGCTGATCCAGCGCTGTACGGCCTGCTCGACCCTCCGCTTCCCCTGGCTCCCCGGCTGCAACGCCTGCGCCTCCCCCGACTGGGACACCGTCGCGGCGAGCGGCGCCGGCACGGTCTTCTCGTACGTGGTCATGCACCATCCGCCGTTCCCGGCCTTCGACCCCCCGTACGCGGTCGCGCTCGTAGAACTCGCCGAGGGGGTCCGGATGATCAGCAACATCACCGGCGTCCCGTACGACAAGGTCCGCATCGGCCTGCCCGTCCGACTGGAGTTCCTGCGCGTCGACGACACGCTCGAACTCCCCGTCTTCCGGGCGGAGGCGGGCTGACATGGACTTCCACCCCACCGAGGAGCAGTCCGCCGCGGCCGATCTCGCCGCACGGATCTTCCGGGACCTCGCCACCCACGAACGCCTCGCCGCCGCCGGCACCGGCAGCGACGCCGAGCTCTGGAAGGCCCTGACCGCGGCCGGACTGATCGCCGCCGTCGAGGAGGTCGGTCTGCTGGGTCTGGTGCTGCTGCTGGAGGAGCAGGGTCGTACCACCGCGCAGGTTCCGTACGCCGCCACCTGTGCGTACGGAGTCCTCCCCGTGGCCCACCACGGCAGCCCCGCGCAACGTGCCCGCCTGCTGCCCGCCCTGGGCACCGGCGAGGCGGTGGCCACCGGCGCCTTCCCGGCGCGCGGCCGGATCACCGCCGACCCGGACGGCCGGCTCACCGGCACCGTGCCGGCCGTGCCCTGGCTGCGCGATGCCACGCACATCCTGGTGCCGGACACGGACGGGGCGCTGTGGTTCGTGACGACGGACGCGCCCGGCGTGCGGATCTCGCCGGTGGAGACGACCGCGCCCTGGGCGGCCGGCGCGTTGACCCTGGCCGGGGCCGAGGGTGAACGGCTGGGCGGTCCGCGGGCCCACGACGAGGTGCTGTCCGCCGCCCGCACCGCCTTCGCGGGCCTCCAGGCGGGCGTCTGCGCCGGTTCGTTGGCACGCGCGGTGGAGTACACCTCCACCCGCGAACAGTTCGGCCGGCCGCTCTCCACCAACCAGGGGGTCATGCTGCGCGCGGCGGACGCGTACATGGACACCGAGGCGATCCGCGTCACGGCGTACGAGGCGGCATGGCGGATCGACACGGGCCTGCCGGCGCGCGAGCACACGCTCACGGCAGCCTGGTGGGCCTCGGAGGCGGGCAAGCGGGTCGTTCACGCGGGCCAGCACCTGCACGGCGGCATGGGCGCCGACCTGGACCATCCCGTACACCGGCACTTCCTGTGGGGACGCCAACTGGACGCGTACCTGGGCTGCGGCAGTGAACTGCTCGCCGAGCTGGGCGCGCTCGTTTCGGACCCGGTGCCGGCCGGCGCCGCGATACCCGAGGGGGAAGACGCATGAACGTCGGCGACACGCTGCCGCCGCTGGAGATCCCGGTCACCCGCACGCTGATCGTCGCGGGTGCCATCGCCTCCCGTGACTACCAGGACGTGCACCACGACGCGGAGCTCGCACGCGAGAAGGGCTCCCCGGACATCTTCATGAACATCCTGACGACCAACGGCCTGGTCGGCCGGTACGTCACCGACCACCTCGGGCCGTCCGCGGTGCTGCGCAAGGTGGCCATCCGCCTCGGCGCCCCCAACCATCCCGGCGACACCATGACCCTCACCGCGACCGTCGTCGCCCGCGACGGGAACACCGCGGAGATCCGCGTCGTGGGCGCCAACGGTGTCGGCCTGCACGTCACGGGCACCGTCACCGTCACCCTGGGGGACACGGCATGAGCGTCCGTACCCGCGACGGTCTCGGCGGCCGCGCCGCCATCGTCGGCATCGGCGCGACCGAGTTCTCCAAGGACTCCGGCCGCAGCGAACTGAAGCTGGCCGTGGAGGCCGTGCACGCCGCCCTCGACGACGCCGGACTGGGCCCCGCCGACGTCGACGGCATGGTCACCTTCACCATGGACACCAGCCCCGAGATCACCGTCGCGCAGGCGGCCGGCATCGGGGACCTCTCCTTCTTCTCGCGCATTCACTACGGGGGCGGAGCGGCCTGCGCCACCGTCCAGCAGGCCGCCCTCGCCGTCGCCACCGGCGTCGCCGAGGTGGTGGTCTGTTACCGCGCCTTCAACGAGCGCTCCGGCCGCCGTTTCGGCTCCGGCGTCCAACAGCGCGAGCCCTCGGCGGAGGGCGCGGCACTGGGCTGGTCGCTGCCGTGGGGACTGCTGACCCCGGCCTCCTGGGTGGCGATGGCCGCCCAGCGCTATCTGCACACCTACGACCTGACCCCCGAGGCCTTCGGCCATGTCGCGGTCACCGACCGGCGGCACGCCGCCAACAATCCCGCCGCGTACTTCCACGGCAAGCCCATCACCCTCGCCGATCACGCCGCCTCGCGGTGGATCGTCGAACCGCTGCGGCTGCTGGACTGCTGTCAGGAGACGGACGGCGGCCAGGCGATCGTCGTCACCACCATCGAGCGGGCCCGTCACCTGCGCCGGAAACCCGCCGTGATCACCGCCGCCGCCCAGGGCGCCGGTCGCCGTCAGGAGGCCATGACCTCCTTCCACCGCGACGATCTCAGCGGACTCCCCGAGATGAACGTGGTCGCCCGCCAACTGTGGCGAACCAGCGGGTTGCGAGCCTCGGACATCGACGTCGGCATCCTGTACGACCACTTCACCCCGTTCGTGCTCATGCAACTGGAGGAGTTCGGCTTCTGCGCACCCGGTGAGGCCGCCGATTTCGTCGCCGCCGACGCGCTGCCGCTGAACACCCACGGCGGCCAGCTCGGAGAGGCGTACCTGCACGGCATGAACGGCATCGCGGAGGCCGTCCGCCAGCTCCGGGGGACCTCCGTCAACCAGGTTCCGGGCGCCGCGCACACCCTGGTCACCGCCGGCACCGGGGTCCCGACCTCGGCCCTGATCCTCGGCTCCGACGACTGAGGGGCGGCAGCCGAGGACGGCCGGGCGCGGCGGAGGAGAGGCGCCGACCGAGGGCCGGGAACGGTCGAGGGCGGGCCGCCTCCTCCACCTTCAGGAGGTGGGGTACGGCCCGGCCCTACAACCTGAGATGGACCCCGCTTCGGCACCTGCGGCCGATCCGGGGAGCCCGCTCCGCTCCTAGCGTGGAGGCATGACCACGCCTGTGTGCACACTCGCCTCGAATCCGACGACGTACCCGTCGTTCTCGGCGTACGTCCGGACCCGCGGCTCGGTCCTGATGCGCACCGCGCGCTCCCTCACCGCCAACCCCTGCGACGCCGAGGACCTGCTGCAAACGGCCCTGGCCAAGACGTACGTGGCCTGGGACCGCATCGAGGACCACCGAGCCCTCGACGGCTATGTACGGCGGGCGCTGGTCAACACCCGCACCTCCCAGTGGCGCAAGCGCAAGGTGGACGAGTTCGTCTGCGACGAGCTTCCGGAGAGCGAGGAGGCGCCGGCCACCGACCCCGCGGAGGCGCAGGCGCTGCGCGACGCCATGTGGCGCGCGGTGACCCGGCTGCCCGACCGGCAACGGGCGATGGTGGTGCTCCGCTACTACGAGGACCTGAGCGAGGCGCAGACCGCCGAGCTGCTCGGGGTCTCGGTGGGCACGGTCAAGAGCGCGGTTTCCCGCGCCCTGGTCAAGCTGCGCGAGGACCCGGAACTCACCGTCGTCCGCTGAGGAAGCGTGTCGCCGTGTTTCACGTGAAACACGTCCTCGTGTTTCACGTGAAACACGAGCACGCGTGTCACCGCGCCCTGTTTCACGTGAAACAGCGCCAGGGTTTCCACCCGTGAGGTAGTGACATGCCGACCGGTACGTGCGCAGAATCGGCAGCATCCGTAGCCGCCGCAGCGCCGCAGCGCTCACCGGGAGGACGCTTTGCTGAGCACGATGCAGGACGTACCACTGCTGATCTCGCGAATCCTGACCCACGGGTCGACGATTCACGGAAATTCCCAGGTGACGACCTGGACGGGCGAGGCCGAGCCGCACCGGCGCAGCTTCGCGGAGATCGGCGCCCGCGCTGCTCAGTTCGCCAACGCTCTGCGTGACGAACTCGGAGTCCAGGAGTCGGATGTCATAGGGACTCTGATGTGGAACAACGCCGAGCACGTGGAGGCGTACTTCGCGATCCCGTCCATGGGCGCCGTTCTGCACACGCTCAACCTGCGACTGCCCCCCGAGCAGCTGGTCTTCATCGTCAACCACGCGGCCGACCGGGTCGTACTGGTCAACGGCACCCTGCTCCCCCTCCTGGCCCCGCTGCTGCCGCACCTGCCCACCGTCGAGCATGTCGTCGTCGTGGGGGTCGGGGACCGCTCCGCACTCGAAGGCCTCGACGTGCGCGTGCACGAGTACGAGGACCTGCTGGCGGGCCGCCCGGACACCTACGCGTGGCCCGAGCTGGACGAGCGCCAGGCCGCGGCCATGTGCTACACCTCCGGCACCACCGGCGACCCCAAGGGCGTCATCTACTCGCACCGCTCCGTCTACCTGCACTCGATGCAGGTCAACATGGCCGAGTCGATGGGTCTGACGGACCGGGACACCACGCTCGTCGTCGTTCCCCAGTTCCACGTGAACGCGTGGGGGCTGCCCCACGCCACGTTCATGACCGGCATCAACATGCTGATGCCGGACCGCTTCCTTCAGCCCGCCCCGCTCGCCGAGATGATCGAGCGGGAGAAGCCCACCCACGCCGCGGCCGTCCCCACCATCTGGCAGGGGCTGCTCGCCGAGGTGACCGCCAACCCGCGCGACCTGGCCTCGATGAAGCAGGTCACGATCGGCGGCGCGGCCTGCCCGCCCTCTCTCATGGAGGCGTACGAGAAGCTCGGCGTCCGCCTCTGTCACGCCTGGGGCATGACGGAGACCTCGCCGCTCGGCACCATGGCGCACCCGCCGGCCGGTCTGACCGCCGAGGAGGAGTGGCCGTACCGGATCACCCAGGGCCGCTTCCCCGCGGGTGTCGAAGGGCGCCTGGTGGGACCCGGCGGTGACCACCTGCCGTGGGACGGCCGGTCGGCGGGTGAGCTGGAGGTGCGCGGCACATGGATCGCGGGCGCCTACTACGGCGGCGCCGACGGCGAGCCGCTCCGTCCCGAGGACAAGTTCAGCGCGGACGGCTGGCTCAAGACCGGTGACGTCGGGGTGATCAGCGCCGACGGGTTCCTCACGCTGACCGACCGGGCCAAGGACGTCATCAAGTCCGGCGGCGAGTGGATCTCCAGCGTCGAGCTGGAGAACGCGCTGATGGCGCATCCGGAGGTGGCCGAGGCGGCGGTCGTGGCCGTCCCCGACGAGAAGTGGGGCGAGCGTCCGCTGGCCACGGTCGTCCGCACGGAGGGCGCGAGCGTGGACTACACGGGGCTGCACGCGTTCCTCGCCCAGTCGATCGCCAAATGGCAGCTCCCGGAGCGCTGGGCCTTCGTCGAGGCGGTACCGAAGACGAGCGTCGGCAAGTTCGACAAGAAGGTGATCCGGAAGCAGTACGCGGACGGGGCACTGGAGGTCACCAGGCTCGACTAGGAGAACGCGCCGGCGGATGTCAGCCCCGGGTGAGCCATGGCCGCAGCAGCCTGCTGACGGCGGGCATGGCCACGTAGGTCATGAGGGCGCTGAAGACGACCGCGAACGCGGCCGTGCGCACCACGAAGTGCAGATCCACCAGGTACGGCCCGAGCAGCGCGTTGCCCGCCAGCGAGATCGGGAAGATCGCCAGCCCCGAGCTGATCGCCATCTTCCAGCGCGGCGGCGCGGGCCGGGTCGTACCCGGCTTGGCGAACCAGGTCTCCATGCCGTGGAGTTCCCGCCGGGCTATCTCGGTGTGGTGGTGCCCGAGGCAGTTGGCGAACCACTGCGCCCGCTCGGCGGAGTCCTGCCACCGCTGGAACGCCGCCTCGTTGCGGAAGCGGTGCACCAGGAACCAGGGCCCGCCCTCCGAGGCCGGGCGGAACAGCCCGTATCCGAGGTGGTCCGGAAAGCTCGCGGCGGTCTCCAGGATGCCGTGGGCCCAGGCCTCGAACGTCTCCTCGTGGCCCGGTTCCACCTGACGGGCGATGAGCAGGTTCACCTCCCCGTTGTCGGCGGGGACGGTGTGCTCGGTCGTGTGGGTGATGGCCATGCGGCCAGGATGACTAGTTGGTGCCGATCTTTGCCAGCAGGTCCACGATGCGGCCCTGCACGTCCGCGGTCGTGGATCGTTCGGCGAGGAACAGGACGCTCTCGCCCGAGGCCAGCCGCGGCAGTTCGGCCGGGTCGATCCCGGCGGTCGTGTAGACGACCAGCGGGGTCCGGTTCAACTGTCCGTTGGCACGCAACCAGTCCACGATCCCGGCCCGGCGCCGCCGGACCTGCATCAGGTCCATGACCACCAGGTTCGGGCGCATCCGGGTCGCCAGCTCCACGGCGTCGGTGTCGGCGCCCGCCCGTGCCACCTGCATCCCGCGCCGCTCCAGGGCGGCGCTCAGGGCGATGGCGATCTCCTCGTGCTCCTCGATCAGCAGGACCCGGGACGGGTGCTGCTCGCTGTCGCGGGGCGCGAGTGCCTTGAGCAGGACGGCCGGATCGGCGCCGTACGCGGCCTCGCGCGTGGCGTGTCCCAGCCCGGCCGTGACCAGGACCGGGACCTCGGCGGCCACCGCGGCCTGACGCAGCGATTGCAGGGCGGTCCGGGTGATCGGCCCGGTCAGCGGGTCGACGAACAGCGCCGCGGGGAAGGCGGCGATCTGCGCGTCCACCTCCTCGCGGGAGTTCACGATCACCGGGCGGTAGCCGCGGTCGCTCAGGGCCCGCTGCGTCTGCGCGTCGGGCGCGGGCCACACGAGCAGCCGGCGCGGGTTGTCCAGCGGCTCCGGCGGCAGTTCGTCGTCCACGGGGCGGGGCACGGGCCGGTTGACCACCTCGACGGCGCCACCGGGGCCGTCCAGCGGCTCGGGGCCCTCGGCGGAGCCCGCCTCGGGTGCTCCTATCGCGAAGGCACGTCCCTGAGCGGCGGGTTCGGCGAGTCGACGCCTGCGACCGGAGCCGCTCGCGTCGACGGAGATGCCCTGGCCCAGGGTGCCGAGGGCGCGCACGCTGATCGGCTGCGCGGCCTCCGCCGGGGCGTCCTGCGGCTGCCGGGCGCCGGGGACGGCGGCCGGCGCGGCCTCGTCGTCCTCGACGGCGGTCCGGGCGGCGGGTACCGGCCATGCCGGGGTGGCGGGCAGGGCGCGGCGCCGACCGGTGGGGTGAGCCGGGTCGGCGGCTTCCCGCGCACCGGACTCGGGCGCGGCGTCGGGGGTCTCGGGCTCCGAGGCCGGGGCGCCGAGCACCCGCCGGCCGCGGCGTCCGCCCGGAGCTTCGGAGTCGGCCTCGGCGGGAGCGGGCGCGGAACCGGCCATCGCGGGCGCCTGCGGGGCGGCCGGGGCGGGCCCCGGAACCGGGCTCGCCGCCGGGGTCGGTCCGGCGGGAAGCGCGAAGCCGCCCTCGGGGGCGATGGGGCGCTGCGGGACGGGCGGCACGAGGCCGGTCGCCGGCACGGGCCCGCCGGGCTGCGCGGGCGGACCCGCGGGTCCCAGCGCGCGCCGTCGTCCGGCGGGGTGCTCGGTCACCGGGACCGGCGGTACGGGCGGCAGCGCGGGCATCGCGGTTCCCTGCGGGGGCACGGGCCGACCGGAGCCGCCCTGCCCGCCGTTCACACCGTTCTGGGGACCCCGGGCGGGGCCGGCCGCGGCGCCGTTCCCGCTGCCGTCGCCGTCACGACCCCGGCGGCGTCCGGTGCCCAGGCCCGCCGGGTTCACCGGGGACTGCGCCAGCCCGGATCCCACCGGACCGGAGTCGGCGGGGCTGCCGTCGGCCCGTCGCCGTCCGGACGGCAGCGCCAGCGCACTCCCGCCACCACCCTGGCCGGGCTGGGGGCCACGGCCCTCGGGGGCCTTCGGCTCCTCGGCCTCGTCGTCCAGGAACGCGTCCACCCCGCTGCGCCGTGCGCGCCGGCCGCCGGACTCGCCCTTGCCTTCGCGGCCCGGCTTGCCCTCGGGGGCCTCGTCCTCGGGCTCCTTGGCCGGTTCGGGCAGGGTCACCGTGCCGGCTCCCGCACCCAGCGGGAACTCCAGGACGTACGCACCGCCCGGCGCACCCGGGACCTCGACCGTCTGCAACACACCGCCGTGCGCGGCCACGATGCCCCGCACGATCGGCTCGTGCACCGGGTTGCCCCCTTCGTAGGGCCCGCGCACCTCGATCCGTACGACGTCGCCGCGCTGCGCGGCGGCCACGACGATCGTGGAGTCGGCGTACCCGCTGCCCTGCGCGGTCTTGCCGGTGGCGTCCACCCCGGCCACGTCCGCGATCAGATGCGCGAGGGCGGCCGCGACGCGCTCCCCGTCCACCTCGGCCTCGATGGTCGGCGCGTGCACGGCGAACTGCGCCCGGCCCGGCCCGATCAACTCGACCGCGCCGTCGACGCCGGCCGCGACGACCGTGTTGATCAGGACCTTCTTCTTGTCGAGCTTGTCGCTGCCCGCGTCCAGTCGTTGGAAGCCGAGCACGTTGTCCACGAGCGTGGTCATCCGCGAGTACCCGGCGGCCAGGTGGTGCAGCAGCTGGTTGGCCTCGGGCCACAGCTGACCGGCGTCGTCGGCCGCCAGCGTCGCCAGTTCCCGGCGCAGTTCGGCCAGCGGACCACGCAGCGAGTCGTCGAGCAGCGCCATCAACTGGGCGTTGCGGGCCGCGAGGGCGTCGTACGGCCGCCGGTCCGTGAACGTCATGACGGCGCCGACGAGCAGTTCCCCGTCCCGTACGGGCGAGGTGGTGAGGTCGACGGAGACGGGCTGCCCCGACTTGTTCCACAGGACCTGCCCGCGGACCCGGTGCTTGCGTCCGCTGCGCAGGGTGTCGGCGAGGGGGGATTCCTCGAACGGGAACGGCGAGCCGTCGGCGCGGGAGTGCTGGATCAGCCCGTGCAGCTCGCGGTTGCCGAGGTCGGTGGCGCGGTACCCGAGGATCTGCGCCGCGGCCGGATTGACCAGTACGACCCGCCCGTCGGTGTCGGTACCCACCACGCCCTCGGCGGCGGCCCGCAGGATCATCTCGGTCTGCCGCTGGGAACGCGCCAGCTCGGCCTCGGTGTCCACCGTCTCGGAGAGATCCCGTACGACGAGCATGAGCAGCTCGTCACCGGTGTAGGACGGGGCGGGCTCGCGGTAGGCGTCACGGCCGTCGAGGTGGGCGCTGGTGACCTCGACGGGGAACTCGGATCCGTCGGTGCGCCGCGCGGTCATCCGCTTCGGCCTGGCCCGCCCGCCCTCGTCGTCGCCGGGTCGGCGCATGGAGCCGGGGATCAACTTGGAGTCGAACTCGGGCAGCAGGTCCAGCACACCGCGCCCGACGAGCCCCGTTCCGGGACTCTCCATGATCTCGAGTGCGATCGAATTCGCGTTGACGACCGTGCCGTTGGCGTTGACGAGCAACAGCGCGTCGGGAAGAGCGTCGAGTATTGCTGCGAGGCGAGCAGCGCCTCGGGATGGCCTGCTGCTCACGACGAGCTTCCTCCCCTGACCACGACTACCGGCATGTCACGGGAGGAGTCTAAGGGCACGGGCCCTCGGCGGGGCGGCGGATGTGCGGTGTATTCCGCCCATCCTTCGCATCCTCCCAGGTCAGGCACGCCCACTCGGAAGCACAGGTTCCATGTTGTTCCACCGGGCGATGTCGCATCCGTTCGTCCGCTGGAACGTCGCGTCCACCCTCCTGCCGTCCCACGTTCCCGTGATCCGGGCGGTGGCGGGCCCGCCGTCGACCATGGTGCAGAACTGCCGCTTCGAGACGGGGGCGAAGGGGTTCTCGCCGTTCTTCGCGAAGGTGTCGAGTCGGGCGCAGGCGTCGTGGGCCCGGGGGTGGTTGCCTCCGGCCGGGTCGCACTCCAGGGAGTAGTCGCCGTCGGCGAGCGGGTTGCCGGTGTTGGACACGGAGACGGTCAGCCGGTCGGGAGCCGGCGCCGACGGCGACAGCAGGTTCAGGGGCAGCGGTGGCAGCGGTCCGGCGGCCGCTGCGGCCAGGACGGAGGTGACGGCGAAGGCGGCGAGACGCAGCATGTGGCACTCCAGGTCGTCCGTACGTCGTACGCCTCACCAACGACGTGCCGGCCCCGACGTTGCGCACGCGGCACGCCGTGTGTGCGTGCGGCGGCGCGCCGCCGCCCTCGGGACGGCTGCCCGGTTCCCGCGGAACGCCCGCCGGTTCACCCGTTGGTACGTCCCTCACCGCGCCCGTCCCACTCCCGCCGTGCGCCCCTCGACACAGGTGCCGCGCGCGGGGTCCTAAGCCTTTGCCCTGGACCTGTCGTTCCTTGTACCGTGGGAGCGGATTGGTGACCGGCCCCGGGCCTGTGTCATCATCTGCACGCACCTTCGTACGCGAGGGTGTGCTGGAGGCGTCGCCTAGTCCGGTCTATGGCGCCGCACTGCTAATGCGGTTTGGGGCTTACCCCCCATCGAGGGTTCAAATCCCTCCGCCTCCGCACCTCACCGAAGCCCCGGTCCTCAGGACCGGGGCTTCGGTGCGTTCGGGCCTCGTGCGGGCGCCGTCTCGTGATCGTCGTTCGCGGATGCCGCGTGGACGCTTTTCGGGCGACTCGTCGACGACTTCCGGCCGCTCCCGGACCCTGGCGCGCCGAAGTGGGGTCGTGCCGGGGTTCCGCCCCCGTGATCGCGCAAGGAGCCCTCGCGGACCCCTCGGCAGCCCGGTCGGGGTCACTTCCCGGCCCTGCCCGGATGATCTTCTTCAGGGGCGTTTTCGCAGGTCAGCGGCGGTGGGGCTAATGGATTTCGCGTCCCGCCGAGGTCCATGTATTGTTGTTCTCGCAAGGCCAACGGGGCGCAAAACCCCGGGAAGCCCAAGCACTCGTAGCTTAACGGATAGAGCATCTGACTACGGATCAGAAGGTTGCAGGTTCGAATCCTGCCGAGTGCACAGCAGGCCAGAGGCCCTCAGGAGAAATCCTGAGGGCCTCTCGCGTTTCCCCGGTCGTGGCGTCTCCGGGGGATCTCCGGGTGGGGGTCCGTCTGGTGGACGACGCCGCGCGGGGAGGGGCCGGCTAGCCTTTCGAGGGTCGTCGAGTCTTCGAAGGGAAGTTCCATGGGTCTGTTCGGGAACGCGCACACGGTCGATCCGGTGTCGGCGCAGCGGGACTACCAGCGGCTGCTGGGGCACGGGGAGCAGGTGCACGCGGCGTATCTCCTGATCCGCGACACCATCCTGTTCACCGACCGGCGGCTGGTGCTCGTCGACAAGCAGGGCATCACCGGCAAGAAGGTGGAGTACCACTCCATCCCCTACCGCAGCATCACGCACTTCTCGGTGGAGACCGCCGGTCACTTCGATCTCGATGCCGAGCTGAAGATCTGGATATCGGGCAGTCCGACGCCCGCGGTGGAGAAGACCTTCACCAAGGGCGTCGACATCTACGAGGTCCAGGCGATCCTCACGCAGTTCGTCGCCCGATAGGCCGGTGGTCGTGGACCGGGTGCGTCCGTTGTGTGCGCTCCGGTTCGCGGCAGGGGTCAGCGGGCCACGCGGGGGAGGCCGGTCACCGACATCACCAGGGAGTACAGCGAGGTGGTGGCGGTGATGAAGAGGCGGTTGTTCTTCGGGCCGCCGAAGGTGATGTTCGAGACCGGCTCCGGTACGCGGAGCCGGCCGATCAGGGTGCCGTCCGGCGCGTGGCAGCGCACGCCGTCCGCCATGGCCGCCGCCCACAGCCGGCCCTGGTCGTCGAAGCGGATGTTGTCCACGGAGGGGCAGACGGCGAACACCCGGTCGTGCGTCAGGGTCCCGTCGTCGGTGACCTTGAAGGCGCGGATGTGGCCCGCGCGGGTGTCGGCGGCGTACAGCTCGCTCTCGTCCGGGGAGAAGACGAGGCCGTTCGGGCCCAGGAAGCCGTCCGCGACCAGCCGGACCTCGCCCGTCGCGGGGTCGGCGCGGTAGAGGTTGCAGGCGCCGATCTCGCTGGGGGCGCGGTGGCCCTCGTAGTCGTTGGTGATGCCGAAGTCCGGGTCGGAGAACCAGACGGAGCCGTCCGAGCGCACCACCGCGTCGTTCGGGCTGTTGAGCCGCTTGCCGTCCCAGTGGTCCGCCAGGACCGTGAGGCTGCCGTCCGGTTCGGTGCGGGTGACGCGTCGGTTGCCCTGCTCGCACGTGATCAGGCGGCCCTCGCGGTCGAGGGTGTTGCCGTTCGAGTGGCCGGCCGGGGAGCGGAAGACGGAGACGGCGCCGGTCGCCTCGTCCCAGCGCAGCATGCGGTCGTTGGGGATGTCGCTCCACACGAGTTGCCGCCAGGCGGGGAGGTAGAGCGGTCCTTCCGCCCAACGGCAGTCGTCGTACAGGCGCTCCAGGCGCATGTCGCCGTTGGCGCAGCGGCCCGTACGGAAACGATCGTCCAGAATCTCGTACAGGCCGAGGTCGGCGATGCCTGACATGGTTCCCCCTATTGCTCGATCAACCGAATGAAGTTCGGCGTGATGGTGAGATTGCAGGATCAGGTACCGTCTTCGCAAGGCCCGACGGGCACATGAGAGGAAGATCGCGTGGACGACATCGACCGGGCGCTCGTCCTGCGCCTCCAGCAGGACGCGGGCCAGTCCTACGCGGCCCTCGGCGCGGCAGTCGGCCTCTCGGCCGGCGCCACGCACGAGCGCGTACGGAAACTGCGCGAGCGCGGAGTGATCCGGCGGACCACGGTCGACGTGGACCCGGCCGCCGTGGGCAGCGGGGTGCTGGCCTACGTGATGGTCGACTCCAACGCCTGGATGGGGGACTCGGCGGAGGCCTTCGCGGCCATCCCGGAGATCCAGGAGGCGCACGTCATCGCCGGCAGCGCGTCGGTGCTGGTCAAGGTCCGCTCCGCCACCACCGTGCAGCTGCAGGACGTACTGCGCCGCCTCTACGCCATCGACGGCGTCAGCGGAACGCAGGCCACCGTCGTCCTGGACACCTTCTTCGAACGGCCGCTCCCGCTGTGACCTGGTGGTGCACCGGCATCCGCTGGCAGGACGGCGGTCCGTCCATCGGCTGGTACGGGTCGCAGCGCGGGGAGCGCGGCAGCGTGCTCGGGTACGGGCACCGGCTGGCCTTCGCCGCCCGGGGCGAGCGGCACTGCCTGGGCGTGCGGCGGGCCGGCAGGCGGACCCCGTGCCCCACCGGCCGGCCGGTGCCGGGCCGGGCGGGGAACTCCCAGTGCCCCGAGTGCGCCCGGCTGGACCGGTCCTTCTCGGTGGCCGCCGACACCAACGTCGCCGATCCGCGCACGTACCGGGTGTACCTGGCGTGGTTCGGGCCCGGCCTGCTCAAGGTCGGCATCACCGCCGAGGAACGCGGTCCGGCCCGGCTGCTGGAGCAGGGGGCGGTGACCTGGGCCTGGCTCGGGCGCGGGCCGCTGATGGCGACCCGGCGCACCGAGGAACTGCTGCGGGCCGCCCTCGGGGTGCCCGATCGGATCGCGTACGCCCGCAAGCGCGCCGTACGGGCCCACCTGCCGCCGCGCGCGGAGCGGGCCGGGGAGGTGGCCGAGCTGCACGCCCGCGCCGCGGCCCTGCCGGGATGGCCGGAGTCGCTGGACCGGCTGGGGTGCGAAGTCGTCGATCACGCCGTCCCGTTCGGCCTCGACACGCTGCCCGAACCCGCACGGGTGGTCACCGAGATGGTGCCCGACGGGACGGTGACGGGGACCCTCGTGGGCGCGGCCGGACCGGATCTGCACTTCGCGGACGGGCTGGTGGTGGACACCCGGCTGCTCGCCGGCTGGGAGCTGGTCGCACCGCTGGAGGACGGCGGCGCGGAGGTGCCGACGACCGTGATCGCGCCGCCCTCCCCGGAGATCGGGCAGGAAGGGCTGTTCTGACCGGCGCGGGCGAGGCGCCCAGGCCGCGAGGCGCCCAGGCCGAGGCGCCGATGCCGAGGCGCCTGTCGTGAAGGCCGCGCGGGCCGTCCATGGTCAAGTCTTGGATCCCTTTGGCCTCGTGGGCGGCTTTCCTGTGGACATCCCGGGGGCCCGCCGCAGAGGGTGGTGGGCATGAGCATCCAGCCCGTACCGGCGTTCGAACCGCCGTACCTGATGGCCGTCTTCACCGATGTCCGCACCGCCGACGACACCGACTACCCGGAGACGGGCGCCCGGATGAGCGAGCTCGTCGGAGCCAACCCCGGCCTCCTCGGCCACGAGTCCGCGCGCACCCCGGGCGGCCTCGGCATCACCGTCGCCTACTTCCGCGACCAGGAGTCGCTGACCGCCTGGCGCGAGGACCGGGAACACCGGGCGGCCATGCGCCGGGGCCGCGAGGACTGGTACGAGAGCTACACCCTGCACGTCGCGACCGTCGAACGGAGCCACGGATTTGTCCGCGCCGAGCACTGATCCGAGCCCCGAGCCGACCATCGAGCCGAGCGTCGAGCCGACCATCGGGCCGACCACCGATCCGACCTCCGGGGAAACGGCGGAGGCGTCGACGGCGGAGGCGGTGCGCGTCTTCCGGGAGCGGCTCGGGCTCCCCGGACTGGTCGACGTGCACACCCACTTCATGCCCGGGCGGGTCCTGGACAAGGTGTGGGACTACTTCGACGCGGTCGGACCGTTGACCGGCGTCGAGTGGCCGATCACCTACCGGCACGAGGAGGAGCAGCGGGTCGCGCTGCTCCGGCGATTCGGGGTACGGGCCTTCACCGCCATGCTCTACCCGCACAAGCCGGCGATGGCGGCCTGGCTGAACGCCTGGTCCGCCGATTTCGCCGCGCGGACCCCCGACTGCCTGCATACCGCGACCTTCTTCCCGGAGGACGGGGCGGCGGCGTACACCGCCCGGGCCGTCGAGGCCGGGGCGCGGGTCTTCAAGGCGCACCTCCAGGTCGGCGGGTACGACCCGAACGACGACCGGCTCGAAGCGGTCTGGGGGCTGCTGGCCGAGGCCGGGATCCCCGTCGTGATCCATTGCGGCTCGGGGCCCGTCCCCGGCAAGCACACCGGGCCCGAGCCCGTCGCCCGGCTGCTGGCCCGCCACCCCCGGCTGCCCCTGGTGATCGCGCACATGGGGATGCCCGAGTACGCCGACTTCCTCGACCTGGCCGAGCGGTACGGCGAGGTCCGGCTGGACACCACCATGGCCTTCACCGACTTCTCCGAGCAGTTCAGCGGCTTCCCGGCCGGGGACCTGGGCAGGCTGGTCGACCTCGGCGACCGGATCCTGCTGGGCACCGACTTCCCGAACATCCCCTACCCCTACGAGCACCAGCTCGCGGCCCTGGAGCGCCTCGGCCTCGGGGACGACTGGCTGCGCGCGGTCTGCCACGACAACGGCGCCCGGCTGTTCCGGCTGCCCTGAGCCCCCGCCGGAACCCGCCCCGCGGCCCCGCCCCGCGCGGGCCGGCGATTCTCAGGAAATTCACAGGTAGGCGCAAGAACGCTCTCAGAGGCAACGGTCAGCGTGTACCCATGACTGCGACGACCACCTCACACGCGTCCACGTCCACCGGCAATCACACGGCCCTCGTCCGGCCCGACGGCGGCCCCTGCCGGGTGCTCGTGGTCGACGACGAGGCCGCGCTCTCCGAGCTGCTGTCCATGGCCCTGCGCTACGAGGGCTGCGAGGTCCGCAGCGCCGGGGACGGCGCCGGCGCGGTCCGCGCGGCCCGGGAGTTCCGCCCCGACGTGGTGCTGCTCGACATCATGCTCCCGGACATGGACGGCCTGGCCGTGCTCGGCCGGCTGCGCAGGGAGCTTCCCCAGGTCCCGGTGCTGTTCCTCACCGCCAAGGACTCCGTCGAGGACCGGATCGCGGGTCTGACGGCGGGCGGCGACGACTACGTCACCAAGCCGTTCAGCCTGGAGGAGGTCGTGGCCCGGCTGCGCGGCCTGGTCCGCCGCTCCGGCGCGGCGCAGGCCGCGCGCGGGGGATCCGTCCTGGTCGTGGGCGACCTGCGGCTCGACGAGGACAGCCACGAGGTCACCCGGGACGGCCGGGAGGTCCATCTGACCGCCACCGAGTTCGAGCTGCTGCGCTACCTGATGCGCAACCCGCGCCGCGTGCTCAGCAAGGCGCAGATCCTGGACCGGGTGTGGTCCTACGACTTCGGCGGCCAGGCCAACGTCGTCGAGCTGTACATCTCCTACCTGCGACGGAAGCTGGAGAGCGGCCCCGGATGGCCCCCGATGATCCACACCCGCCGCGGCGCCGGCTACCTGATCAAGCCGGCCGAGTAGTGCCCGTACGCCGAGTAGTGCCCGTACGTCGACCCCGACGAGGCGGCCGACCCCGCCGGCCGTGGTCGCTGCGGACCCGGCTCGTCCTGTCGGCGGTGGCACTCATCGCCGTCGTCGGCGCGGCCATCGGCACCGTCACCACGCTCGCACTGCGCGAGAACCTGGTCGACAAGCTCGACGACCAGCTGCGGGTCTCCCTCGACATGGCGCTCCGCGGACCCGGCGCGGGCAAGGCCGCCCGCGAGAACAGCCTGGGATTCGTCCTGGCCCCCGGCAGCCCCCTCGGCGCCGCCGGGATCCGGCTCGACTCCGACGGGAAGGTCATCGGCTCCGCCCGCAGCGCGGCCGTGGGCGGCCCCGACCTCGACCACCGCCAGCCGCTGACCGACGGCCAGACGGCCGCGCTGGAGCGGGCCGCCCACGCGTCCGCCCCGGGCGGGGGCGACCCGACCGACGTGGAGCTGCCGCAGCTCGGCGGCTACCGGGTGCTGACCTCCCCCGACGGCAGCCTCGTACTCGGCTTCCCGCTCAGCGACGTGGATTCCACGGTCCACACCCTCGTCGCGGTGGAGGTCTTCGTCACCCTGGCCGGGCTGATCGCCGCCTCCCTCGCGGGTCAGGCGCTCGTCGGTGTCGCCCTGCGCCCCCTGCACCGGGTCGCCGCCACCGCCACCCGGGTCTCCGAACTCCCCCTGCACAGCGGCGAACCCGCCCTGCACGAACGCGTTCCCGACGCGGAGGCCGACCCCCGCACCGAGGTGGGGCAGGTCGGCGCGGCCCTCAACCGGATGCTGGGCCATGTCTCCTCGGCCCTCACCGCCCGGCAGCAGAGCGAGATGCGGGTCCGCCAGTTCGTCGCCGACGCCAGCCACGAGTTGCGTACCCCGCTGGCCTCCATCCGCGGTTACGCCGAACTCACCCGGCGCGGCCACGAGCAGCCCGGCCCCGACACCCGGCACGCGCTGGGCCGAATCGAGTCCGAGGCCACCCGGATGACCGGACTCGTCGAAGACCTGCTGCTCCTGGCCCGGTTGGACGCCGGTCGCCCCCTGCCCACCGGCGACGCCGACACCGATCTGGCCCCGCTCGTCGTGGACGCCGTCAGCGACGCCCGGGCCGCCGGCCCCGCGCACCACTGGCGGTTGAACCTCCCCGACGAGCCCGCGCCGATCCGTGCCGACCCGGCCCGGATCCAGCAGGTCCTGGTCAACCTCCTCGCCAACGCCCGCACCCACACCCCGCCCGGCACCACCGTCACCGCGCATGTTTCACGTGAAACATCCGCCGTCCGGCTGCTGATCGAGGACGACGGGCCCGGCATCCCCTCCGAACTCCTCCCCCACGTCTTCGAGCGGTTCGCCCGAGGCGACGCCTCCCGCTCCAGGTCGGCGGGCTCCACCGGTCTCGGACTCGCCATCGTCCAGGCCGTGGTCTCGGCCCACGGGGGACAGGTCGACGTACGCAGCCGACCGGGTCGGACCAGCTTCGAGGTGCGCCTGCCGCTCGCGACCGCCACGGACTCACAGACGGGGCACAGGCTCACCACACACCGGTGACAGCCCGACCGGCGACTGTCGGTACATGCCAACCGACACCTCTCCCGGCCCCGGAGCCCTCCCGGCCCGTGCGCCCCTGGCGCCCGTGCCCGGTGTGCCCGTACTCGACGTGGTGATCCCGGTGTTCAACGAGGAGAAGGACCTCGGACCGTGTGTGCGCCGGCTCCACGAGCACCTCACCCGCACCTTCCCGTACCCCTTCCGGATCACCATCGCCGACAACGCGAGCACCGACCGCACCCCCGAGGTCGCGGCCGGCCTCGCCGCCGCCGTCGACGGCGTACGCAGCACCCGGCTGGAGGAGAAGGGCCGAGGCCGCGCCCTGCGCACCGTGTGGTCCCACTCCGAGGCACCCGTGCTCGCGTACATGGACGTGGACCTGTCCACCGACCTCAACGCGCTGCTGCCGCTGGTCGCCCCGCTGATCTCGGGCCACTCCGACCTCGCCATCGGCACCCGCCTCGCCCGCTCCTCGCGCGTGGTGCGCGGCGCGAAGCGCGAGTTCGTCTCCCGCGCCTACAACCTGCTGCTCCGCTCCTCGCTCTCCGCCCGCTTCAGCGACGCCCAGTGCGGGTTCAAGGCCATCCGACGGGAGGTCGCGGAGCGGCTGCTGCCGCTGGTGGAGGACACCGGCTGGTTCTTCGACACCGAGCTGCTCGTCCTCGCCGAGCGGGCCGGACTGCGGATCCACGAGGTGCCGGTGGACTGGGTCGACGACCCCGACACCACCGTCCACATCGCCCGCACGGCCGCCGAGGACCTCCGGGGCATGTGGCGGGTGGGTCGCGCGCTGGCCATCGGGGCGCTGCCGCTGGACCGGCTCGCCCGCCCCTTCGGAGACGATCCGCGCGACCGGACCGCCCTGCCCGAGGTACCGCGCGGGCTGGCCCGGCAGCTCCTCGGCTTCTGCGCCGTCGGGCTGCTGAGCACGCTGCTCTACCTGCTGCTTTACTCCGCCTTCCGGTCCTCGGTCGGGCCGCAGGCCGCCAACGCCGCCGCGCTGCTGCTGTCGGCCGTGGCCAACACCGCCGCGAACCGCCGGCTCACCTTCGGCGTGCGCGGCCGCGCCCGGGCCGTGCGCCACCAGGCCCAGGGCCTGGTCGTGTTCGGCATCGGCCTGGCGCTGACCAGCGGCTCCCTGGCGGCGCTCGGCGCGGCCACCACCGCGCCGGCCCACGCCACCGAACTCGCCGTCCTGATCACGGCCAACCTCGCCGCCACCGTGCTGCGCTTCCTGCTCTTCCGCGCCTGGGTCTTCCCCGAGCGGCGCGGCACTCCCGCGAAGGACGACCACCGATGACCACGGCAGCAGTCCCCCTCTTCCCGTCCGCCCCACCCGCCGCGGTCGACGCCGCGATCGGCAGGCCCCGCTGGGAACGTCCCGCGTACGTCGCCCTGCTGCTCGCCACCGGCCTGCTGCTGGTGTGGAACCTGGGCGCCTCCGGCTACGCGAACTCCTTCTACTCCGCCGCCGTCCAGGCGGGCTCGGAGAGCTGGAAGGCCTTCTTCTTCGGGTCCTCGGACGCCGGGAACTCCATCACCGTCGACAAGCCCCCGGCCGCCCTGTGGCCGATGGCGCTGTCCGTCCGGCTGTTCGGGCTCGGGGCCTGGCAGATCCTCGTTCCCCAGGCCCTGATGGGTGTCGGCACCACCGCCGTCCTGTACGCCTCCGTGCGCCGCCAGTTCGGGCCCGCGGCGGCCCTGATCGGCGGGGCCGCGTTCGCGTTGACCCCGGTCGCCGCGCTGATGTTCCGCTTCAACAACCCGGACGCGCTGTTGACCCTGCTCCTGACGGTCACGGTGCACTGCGTCCTGCGGGCCCTCGACGGGGCGCACACCAAGTGGCTCGTCTGGGCGGGTGTCGCGGTCGGGTTCGCGTTCCTGACGAAGACCCTCCAGGCCTTCGTGATCCTGCCGCCGCTCGCCCTGCTGTACGCGGTCTGCGCGCCGACCGGGCTGCGCAGGCGGCTCGGACAACTGCTGCTCTCCGGGTTGGCGATGGTGGTGGCCGGCGGCTGGTGGGTGGCCATCGTCGAGCTGTGGCCGGCGGCCTCGCGCCCGTACATCGGCGGCTCGCAGAACAACTCCTTCCTGGAACTGACCCTGGGCTACAACGGCCTCGGCCGGATCAACGGCAACGAGACCGGCAGCGTCGGCGGGGGCGGGCGCCCGGGTGGGGGCGGCGGTGGCGGTGGCGGCGGCTGGGGTGAGACCGGTATCGACCGGCTCTTCTCCGGCAACATCGGCGGGCAGATCTCCTGGCTGCTGCCGGCGGCCCTGGTGCTGCTCGTGGCGGGACTGGTGATCACCTGGCGGGCCCGCCGGGCCACCGACTCGCTGGAGGGCATGGCCCGCGCGGCCTTCCTGGCCTGGGGCGGATCGCTGCTGATCACCGCGGTGGTCTTCAGCTACATGCAGGGCATCTTCCACGAGTACTACACCGTCGCCCTGGCCCCCTTCGTGGCCGCGCTGGTCGGCATGGGCGTGGCCGTCCTGTGGGAGGAACGGGGCAGCCGCGCGGCCTCCCTCACCCTCGCCGGGACCCTCGCGCTCACGGCGTGGTGGGCCTTCGTCCTGCTGGGCCGAGCGGAGGGGTACCTGCCCTGGCTGCGCTGGACGGTACTGGTCGCCGGCCTCGGAGCGGCGGTGCTCCTGCCGTTCGCGGCGCGGCTGGGCCGCCCGGTCCTGCTCGCGGTGGCCGGGGTGGGCCTCGTGGCCGCGCTGGCCGGGCCCCTCGCGTACTGCCTGACGACGGTGAACACCCCGCACACGGGCTCGATCGTCACCGCCGGTCCGGCCGTCGCGGGCGGTCGGGGGCCGGGTGGAGGTCCGGGCATGCGGGCCTTCTACGGCCCGGGCGGCGGCGCGTTCCCCCAGGGCGGCGGCCAGGGCGGGGCTCCCCAGGGCGGGTTCCCGGGCGGGGCGCAGGGCGGTACCCAGGACGGTCCCGGCCGGACCATGCCCGGTGGCGGCCAGGCCCCCGGCGGCCAGGGAGGTCCCGGTGGTCAGGCTGGCCCCGGGGGACAGGCTCCCGGAGACGGCGAGCGGCTCGGGAACCGCCCGGGCGGCGGCGGACCCGGCGGCGCCGGCGGACTGCTCAACGGCACCCGGGCGAGCGCCGAGGCGACGGCCGCCCTGCGCGCCGACGCCTCGCGGTACACCTGGGCGGCGGCCGCCATCGGCTCGCAGAACGCGGCGAGCTACCAGCTCGCCTCGGGCATGCCCGTGATGCCGATCGGCGGCTTCAACGGGAGCGACCCCTCCCCGACGCTGGAGCGGTTCAAGGCGTACGTGAAGGCCGGGAAGATCCACTGGTTCATCGGCCAGGGCGGCACCGGCCAGGGCGGCTCCACCGGCCAGGGCGGCGCCGAGGACGGCGGCACGGGCCAGGAGCGGGGCACGACCCGGATGGGCGGCGGTCCCGGCGGTGGTGCGAGCAGCGCCATCGAGACCTGGGTGAAGGCCAACTTCAAGGCCGAGACGGTTGGCGGCGCCACCTTCTACGACCTGACCGCCCCCGCCTCCGGAGCCACCGGCACCTCCTGATCCGGACCACCGCGGGGACGGCCGCGGACCGACCCCGGAACGCGCGGAGCTCCGGCCGGGCAACAGCCCTGCCGGAGTTCCGCGTACGTGGGGGACCGGGCGGGTCAGGCCTTGAGCGACGTGGTCGCCGGGGCCTGCGGGGCGCTCTCGGCCATGGGCGCGTGGGCGGCCGGCTTCGACTTCAGGGCGACCTCCTTGATGAACAGCACCAGGAGCAGGGAGAGCAGGGCGAACGGTGCGGCGTACAGGAAGACGTCGCCGACGCCGTGCCCGTAGGCGGACTCGATCACCGTACGGAACGGCGCGGGCAGCTTGTCGAGGTCGGGGATCCCGCCGCCGGCGGTGCCCCCGTGGCCCATCGCGGCGGCCTTCGGCCCGAGGGCGGTCAGCCCGTCCTGGACGTAGTGGGTGACCCGGTTGGCCATCACCGCGCCGAGTGCCGAGACGCCCACGGCGCCGCCGAGCGAGCGGAAGAAGGTGACGACGGAGCTGGCGGAGCCCAGGTCCTCGGGGGCCACCTGGTTCTGGGTGGCGAGGACGAGGTTCTGCATCATCATGCCGAGACCGAGTCCGGTCAGCGCCATGTAGATCGCGATGTGCCAGTACGGGGTGTCGTACCGCAGGGTGCCCAGCAGTCCGAGTCCGGCGGTCAGCAGCGCGCCGCCGGCGACGAGCCAGGCCTTCCACTTGCCGGTCCTGGTGATCACCGCACCGGAAAGAGTGGAGGAGACGAAGAGCCCGCCGATCATCGGAATCGTGAGGATTCCGGACATCGTGGGGGACTCGCCGCGGGCCAACTGGAAGAACTGGCTGAAAAAGACCGTGCCCGAGAACATCGCGATGCCGACGAACAGGGAGGCCGCCGAGGCCAGGGTGATGGTCTTGTTGCGGAACAGCCGCAGCGGGATGATCGGGTCGCTCGCGCGGGACTCGACGAGGACGAAGAGCAGGCCGAGCGCGACCGATCCGGCGGTCATCGCCAGGCTGGTCCAGGAGATCCAGTCGTACGAGTCGCCGGCCTGGGTGACCCAGATCAGGAGCAGCGACACGGCGCCGCTGATCAGGAGGGCGCCCAGCCAGTCCACCTTGACGTCACGCCGGACCACCGGGAGCTTCAGCGTCTTCTGGAGCACGATCAGCGCGATGATCGCGAAGGGCACGCCGACGTAGAAGCACCAGCGCCAGCCGAGCCAGTCGGTGTCGGTGATGACGCCGCCGCGCTGTAACGGCCGCGCTCGCGCGGGGAGATCATCGCGGCCATCACGATCTGCGCGAGGGCGGACAGGCCGCCGACGCCGATGCCCTGGACCACGCGGCACGCGATGAGCATGCCGGTGTTCTGGGACAGGCCCGCGACCAAGGAACCGAGGACGTAGATCACCAGGGATATCTGGACCAGCAGCTTCTTGCTGAAGAGGTCGGACAGCTTGCCCCAGAGCGGGGTCGCGGCCGTCATCGACAGCAGGGCGGCGGTGACGACCCAGGTGTAGGAGGACTGGGTGCCGCCGAGGTCGCTGATGATCTCGGGAAGGGCGTTGGAGACGATCGTGGACGACAGGATCGCCACGAACATGCCGAGCATCAGCCCGGACAGGGCCTTCATGATCTGCGGGTGCGTCATGGGCGTGCCGTCGGACGTGGTCTCCGGCCGGCCGCTTTCCCGCACACCGTCGGGTGTGGTCGTTGCCATGCGTTTCCTCGGGTTCTAGAAGCTCGATCGGAGTCGGGCCAGCAGGGTGTTGAGTGCGTCGACGTCCTCGGCGGACCAGTCGGCCAGGGCGCATTCCAGCGCCCGCGTGTACCGGGTCCCGAGGTCGGTCAGGAGTGCGCGGCCGGTCGGGGTGAGCCGCAGGATCCGGCAGCGGCCGTCGACGGGGTCGGTCTCGCGCTCGATCCAGCCGCGTTCGGCGACGTGGGTCACGTGCCGGCTGGTCACCGAGATGTCGATGGCCATGAGTTCGGCGAGCCGGCCGAGCCGCATCTCGCCGTGCCGGTCGAGCACGGTGAGCACGGCGGCCGAGCCGGGCGGGCAGTGCGGGGGCAGGGTGCGGGCGAGGTCGCGCTTGACCGCGCCGATGCCGGTGAGTTGGCGGGCCAGCTCCTCGTACGCGGGAGCGGTCGTCGGGCTCGTCGTCGGCCCCGTCGTCGGACCCGTCTCCCCCGGACCGGCCGTCGTCGCGGTTGTGGACGTGGTCGAAGTCGTCACCGGGCACCCCCCATCTTGTTGCTTTGGGCAACCATAGAAGCGGATGGTTGCTACAGGCAAATGAATTCGGGGGGTGGGGCGGTAAAGGAAAGGGAAAACCCGCTAGGGTCCTGACCCATGGCTGAGAACCACAACTCACAGGTCCCCGAGGGCAACCACGACCCCGCGGGCAGCACGCAGATGTTCCGGGCGTTCGTGGAGGAGGCCGCCCCGGCCCGCCAGGCCGGGCCCGGTGCGCGACAGCAGCGGCGGGCCGAGCGTCAGGCCGGTTCGAAGGCGGGCACCTGGATCGCCCTCGGGGCGGCTCTGGTCCTGGTCCTCGCGGTGGTCCTGTGGGTCGTCCTGTAGAGACCGAGCGACCAGGCGACCAGGCGACGACGTGACGGTGTGATGGCGCGACGGCGCGATGGCGCGACGACGTGACGCGGAGGCCGGCCCCGCCGGCCCTGCGGATCCGTCCCGTCCTGTCCCCTTCGTTCAGTTCCAGGTGGCGGTGACGTTCCGGGTGTCCACGTGCATGCCCAGGGGGACGCGCCAGGATTCGACGCAGACCGTGTAGGTCCGCGTCTTCGTCGTGCCGCCCGCGATCGGGGTGGGCAGGGGCTGCGTCGTCGTGCGGGTGGCCCAGTCGACGCCGAGGGCGCCGATGATGTGCGTCGCGAAGGTGATCGTGCCGGAGCGGGCCGCCGTGGTGCCGGTGTTGGTGAAGCTCACCGTGACGTTCTCGCACCACCGGTCCGCCGCGCCCGACCGGGTCGGGGCGCCGAGGGTCAGCCGCGCCGGCGTGGCCGGTGCCGGTGTCGGGGTCGGTGTGGTGCCCGGCGGGCTCGTCGGCGGCCTGGGCGTACCGGAGCCGCCCGAGCCGGCACCGCCGGTGCTTCCCGAGCCGCCCGTGCTTACCGAGCCGCCGGCGCCGCCCGTACTCGACCCGCCCGTACCTCCCGTCGTGCCCGCGGGCGCGCCCGGGTGTCCGGGCTCCGCGCCCGCGCCCGTGTTCGGAGCCGGTACGGAGCCACCGCCCGGCGGGGGCGTCGGTCCGTTCCCGCCGTCGCCCGAGGTCTGCGGTGCGGGCGAGCCGGCCGGCGTACCGGTGGAGGCGGAGGCGGTGCCCGACGTCGGCGGGGCGCCGAGTCGCTGGAGCTCCACCTGTCCCCGGGGCGGTACGTTCTCCCCCGCGCCCCGCTCCGGACCGGGCGCGGCGGCGCCCACGGCCACGTAGCCGTCGCGCGTCGCGCCGCCGCAGCCGGTGAGGGCCGCGGCGGCGGTCGAGCAGCAGAGGGTGAGGGCCAGCGCCGCGCGTGATCCCGTTCGCATCGCGTCAGTTTTCCTGACGCATCGTCAATTGGGAACGGTGCGGAGCCGGTTGATTCCCTACTCGCCGATCAGGCCCACGCGCAGTTGCGCGAGCGTGCGGGTCAGCAGTCGGGAGACGTGCATCTGGGAGATGCCGACCTCCTCGCCGATCTGCGACTGGGTCATGTTGGCGAAGAACCGCAGCATGATGATCTGCCGTTCCCGGGGCGGGAGTTTGGCCAGCAGCGGCTTGAGGGACTCGCGGTACTCGACGCCTTCGAGTGCCGTGTCCTCGTAGCCGAGCCGGTCCGCGAGCGAGCCTTCGCCGCCCTCGTCCTCGGGGGAGGGCGAGTCGAGCGAGGAGGCGGTGTAGGCGTTGCCGACGGCCAGGCCGTCGACGACGTCCTCCTCCGAGACGCCGAGCACGGCGGCCAGTTCCGGCACGGTCGGGGACCGGTCCAGCTTCTGGGCGAGCTCGTCACTGGCCTTGGTGAGGGCCAGTCGCAGCTCCTGGAGCCGGCGCGGGACGCGCACCGACCAGGAGGTGTCCCGGAAGAACCGCTTGATCTCGCCCACCACGGTCGGCATCGCGAACGTGGGGAACTCGACCCCGCGTTCGCAGTCGAAGCGGTCGATCGCCTTGATCAGGCCGATCGTGCCGACCTGGACGATGTCCTCCATGGGCTCGTTGCGGCTGCGGAAGCGGGCCGCGGCGTAGCGCACGAGGGGCAGGTTCAGTTCGATCAGGGTGTCGCGTACGTACACTCGTTCGGGGCTGTCCGCGTCCAGGGTTGCGAGGCGCTGGAAGAGGGAGCGGGAGAGGGTGCGGGTGTCGATGGCTTCCGAGCGGTTGGACACTGCCGGCACCGCACGCTTGACGAGCGTGAGTACCTGTGAGCTGCCCTGGTCTACGGACATGCCACCCCCTTGAGGTCGCGGACGGTCGCGTCTTCTGCGCGCCCGTCGGAGGAACGCAGCCTCCACCTGAATACCGGAGGCGGGGCTGCGGCAAACGCGGTTCCAGCAGAATGTCACATGTCGGCAACACGCTGTAGCGCCATGTCGACATGTATCTCCAGCGACAGAGCGGAATGAGCCCGGTCTGTCGGGAAACGCGTCGGGGAAGCTCCACCCGATCCGGTTACGCCTCGATCCTGTTTGCGGATCGCAAGCGGGCGAAGCTCCTGGCGAGGAGTCGCGACACGTGCATCTGGGATACGCCCAGCTCAGCGCTGATCTGCGATTGCGTCAGGTTGTTGTAGTACCGCAGGAGCAGGATCCGCTGTTCACGCTCGGGCAGTTGTACGAGCAGATGCCGTACGAGGTCGCGGTGTTCGACGCCGGCCAGTTCCGGGTCCTCGTAGCCGAGGCGGTCGAGCAGCCCGGGCATGCCGTCGCCCTCCTGCGCGGCCTCCAGCGATGTTGCGTGGTAGCTCCGGCCGGCCTCGATGCAGGACAGCACCTCGTCCTCGGAGATGCGCAGTCGTTCGGCGATCTCGGGGGTGGTGGGGGTGCGGCCGTGCTGGGTGGTCAGGTCCTCGGTGGCGGCGTTGACCTGGACCCACAACTCGTGGAGGCGGCGCGGGACGTGGACGGTGCGGACGTTGTCCCGGAAGTACCGCTTGATCTCGCCCACGACGGTCGGCATCGCGAAGGTCGGGAACTGGACCCCGCGTTCGGGGTCGAAGCGGTCGATCGCGTTGATGAGGCCGATCGTGCCGACCTGGACCACGTCCTCCATCGGCTCGTTGCGGCTGCGGAAGCGGGCCGCCGCGTACCGGACGAGCGGCAGGTTGGCCTCGATGAGGGCGCCGCGCACCCGGTCGTGCTCGCGGGTGCCGGGCTGGAGCGCCTTCAGTTGCCCGAAGAGGACCTGGGTGAGCGCCCGGGTGTCGGCGCCCCTGCTCTGCGGCCTCGGGGCGACGGGCGGCTCCTGCGGGGCCTCCTGGGGCGGTGCTGCGGGGGATTGGGCGGTCTCGCCGGTCGTGGGCGCCTGCGTCGGTGAGGGGGTGGACGGTTCCCGGGAGGGCCCCGCCGGGGACTCCTGCCGGGGCGACTCCTGTTGCGGGGGCACCTGGGCGTCCTGGTGGGGCGGGGTGGCGGCCTGCGGGCCGGGGGCACCGTGCGGGGCGGGAGAGCCGGGGGTGTCCCGCGCGCCGGGGGCGGCGTGCGGGCCGGGGAGGCCCTGCGTGTGCTGTGGCTCCTGGGGGTCCTGCTGGGGTGGCACCTGAGGCGCAGTACTGGCCGGCACGGTCACGCCACCCCTTCAGTCAACTATCCGTCAAAAGCGGTCATAGCATCACAAGAGATGTGCACTATGCGCAAGCACCGCATATCTCCGTGTTGAGGGTAAATTGCCCATATACGGGCATTCAGTTCGAACATGGATAACGCAAAAGACCCCCCACCCGTCGGAGTGGGGGGCCGGTTTGTCCGGAAGCCGCTTCAGCGTACGGGTTCAGGTCACCAGTTCGGTCATGAACTCGCCGATCCCGTGGGCGGCGTCCGAGATTCCCTGGAAGCCTATTTGGACCATATCGGCGGCTTTGATCGGCTGGGTGATGATCACGAAGAGTACGAAGACGGCGAGCGCGCCCGTGATGATCTTCTTGGTGTCCACGAGCGGTGTCGGCCTCCCCAACCGGTCCTGCAAAGTCGGGTGAGTCTAACCGGTCGGGTTTGGACACTCGCCTGCCCTTTAGGGACCAATGACCCGGCGTTCCGGGTCCTTTGCCGCCCTGTGGCGGGGCGGGGGAGGCGCAGGATGGGGGACGAGCCCACCGGTTCTGGCAGGAAATCGGTGGGTGAGGGACAGGACCTCACTGCGGGGTCCGAGCCGCGGGCTTCCCCCTGACCGCGGTACGGACCGGCAGGTTCCGTCCTCATCGGGGGGAGTGGCTTGTCCCCCCGATGCCACTTCCCGCGTCCCGACGTCGAAGGTCCCGACCCCCGGTCGGGGCCTTCTTCGTGTGCGGCCCGCGCGCCGGACGGTTCGCGGGTCGTTCGCGGGCCGCTCGCCGGACCGCGCGGTCTGCCCGCCGGACTGTTCGAGCCGACGGTTCGAATCCGGTGCGGCTATTCGATACCGCCGGCGAGGTCGGTGATGGGCTGTACGGGCGCGATCACGGGCGCGAGGTCGTTGGGGAGGTCCATCAGTCGGTTGAGCTGGTTCAGGTCGTTGAGCTTGGCGCCGATCTCCTTCACGGATCCGGGCGTCGCCCCGCGCGGCATGCCCGGGGCCGCCGTCGGCAGGTCCGGGAGGGTGAGCGGGGCGATCGGCGCGGCGGAGGCGGCGGGAGCGGCGAGGCCCGCGGCGGCCCCCGCGAGGGCGAAGGCGGCGAGGATGCGCTGGGTCTTGGTCATGCCGTGACAACGGTCGAGGGGGCGGCCGGTCACGCGCCTGTCCCCCGGAGGGCCCCGGAAGCCGAGAGTCCGGGGAGCCGTGAGGGCCCCGGAAGCGTCGAGGCCCGGGGAAAAGCCGAGAGCCCCGACCCTTGCGGGGCGGGGCTCTCGATCAGAGCGGTAGCGGTGGGATTTGAACCCACGGATAGCTTGCACCATCACACGCTTTCGAGGCGTGCTCCTTCGGCCGCTCGGACACGCTACCGAGAGAGAGCTTAGCCCAAAGTGCGCCGTGCTCTGAAATCCGTGTCGGGGCGACCCTCGTCACAGCGGTCACAGGTCGCGGAAGAAGTCCTTCAGCTGCCGGGCGCACTCGTCCGCGAGCACCCCGCGGACCACCTCCGGCCGGTGGTTGAGCCGGCGGTCCCGTACGAGGTCCCACAGCGATCCCGCGGCGCCCGCCTTCTCGTCGTCCGCGCCGTACACGACCCGGGCCACCCGGGACTGCACGAGGGCGCCCGCGCACATCACGCACGGCTCCAGGGTGACGACGAGGGTACATCCCGGGAGTCGCCATTCCCCGAGGGCGGCCGCCGCACGACGCAGCGCCAGCACCTCGGCGTGCGCCGTGGGGTCGCCGGCGGCCTCGCGTTCGTTGTGCCCGGTGGACAGGACCTCGCCCGCCGGGCCGAGCACGACGGCGCCGACCGGCACGTCGCCGGCCGGCACCGCCAGGGCGGCTTCCCGGAGCGCCAGGCGCATGGAGTCCCGCCAGGGGTCCCGTACGGGGTCGGGACCGGGGTGGTGCGTGTCGTGCTCGTCGATCACTAGCGCACGGCCTCCAGGACCTCGGTGGCGCCGAGGGATTCGGCGATCTCCGAGAGGGCGTCGCCCTCCAGGGCGGTCAGTTGCTTGGGGCTGACGCCGAGGTCGTTCAGCAGCCCGAGGTCGCCGAACGGGCCGGCGGGCAACGGCTCGGCGCCGGTCCCGAGCGCGGAGGCGGTGGCGTCGTCCTCGTCGGCGAAGGCGGTGACGCTCTCCTCCTCGCCGTCCTCGGTGCCGTCCAGGTCGAGTTCGTCGAGTTCGTCGTCCTCCTCTTCGCTGCCCAGCAGCTCTTTGGTCAGCATCGAGCCGTAGGAGCTGCGGCCGGCTACGGAGGCGTTGGACACGAAGTACCGAGGGTCTTCCTCGCCGTCCAGGCGCATGACGCCGAACCAGGCGTCCTCCTGCTCGATGAGGGCGACCACCGGCTCGTCGTCGACGGCGGCGGAACGGGCGAGATCGATCAGATCGGTCAGGGACTCGACGTCGTCGAGTTCCAGGTCGCTCGCTTCCCACCCATCTTCGGTGCGCGCGAGCAGTGCGGCGAAATACACCGTGACTCTCCCACTGGTCATAGGCGTGCCGGTTGGAGGTCCCCCCGGCCGGAGGATGGGGTGAAACGGTCGTGCTGCTCACCGCTTCGTGCCCCGCCCAATCGGCATCGTGGCAGAAACAGCGGCTTTGCGAGAGGTCTTCCGCCGTGTCGCGCCGGGGCGCCGCCGCCGGGGGGACGGGTCTGAGGGGCCCGCGAAGGCCGAGGCGCCATTCCCCCGAGGGGCGTTGCCCCGGGGCCGCGCGGCTCAAACTCCGACGGGGCCGAACGGCCCCGGAAGCCGGGCGGATCACCGGGCGAGCCGGGTGGATCATCCGAGGAGCCGGAGCGGATCACCAGCGGAAGGTGCGCATCCGCATCTGTTGGCGCATGCGGGCGGCGCGGGCGCGGCGCGGTTGGACGCGGTCGCGCAGTTCGCGGGCCTCGTTCAGGTCCCGTAGGAACTGGGCGCGCCGCGCTCTGCGCTGCGCCGCCGTTTCCTCTTCGCTGTCCACGCTCGGCTCTGTTTCTGGCATGGGCCATCACCCCGGCTGCTGGTCCGGTCGTCCTCGCCCCCCGAACCCACCTTCCCCCGGACCGCCCGATTGATGCCACCCCCGCGCCAGGGTTCTCGCAGCTCAGGCGTCTTCCGTCCGTGTCGGCACCACCGCGACCGGGCCGTGCGCGTGGTGGAGCACGGCGTGCGCGACCGAGCCGATCATGAGCGGGCCCACGTTCCGGGTGGGGTGGTGGCGGCCGACCACGACGAGCGCGGCCGAGCGGGACGCGGCGACGAGCCGGCCCGCCGCCTCGCCGGGCACGGCGGCCTGTTCGACGGGCACGTGCGGGTGGCGGGCCCGGAACGGGGCCAGCCGCTGCGTCTGGGAGCGGAGCATCTCCCGCTCGGCCGGCACCCCGTCGCCGCCGTCCGCCAGCCCTTCCGGCGGGATCACCGCGAAGGGGCTGTCGACGCCGATCATCGTCGAGGGCGGGACGGCGTACGCGGAGACCACCTGGACGGCGGTCCCCCGCACGGCGGCCTCCTCGAAGGCGAAGGCCAGCACGTCGTCGGGGGTCTCCGCCGCGTGCAGCCCGACCACCACCCGCCCGGCCGACTCCTCCCCGGAGGCCTCCACGACGCGCCCGGCGTGCGGGATCACGACCACCGGGCAGGTCGTGGTGGAGGCGACGGCGCGGCTGTTCGAGCCGAGCAGCAGGGCGGCGAAACCGCCGCGTCCGCGGGATCCCATCACCAGCATCCGGGGGTCGCACTCGGCGCCGATGACCCGCAGCGCCTCGGGCACGGACCCTTCCAGGGCCTCGTAGCGGACCTCGGCGGGCAGTTCGGGGGCGCGCGCGAGGAGGTCCCGTACGTGCTCGCTCACCGGGTCGGTGTACTGCTCCGGCTCGGACGCGGAGTGCAGGGCGGAGCGCCGGCCCGCGTACAACTGGGCGCTGTCGGGCAGGACGTGCGCGACCATGAGCCCGCCGCCGTGCAGGAGTGCGGAGGTCCGGGCCCACTCCAGCGCCTTGAGACTGTGTTCCGATCCGTCCACGGCCGCGATGACGAGGGAGGTGCTCATCAACCAAGGGTGCTGGGCGTCCGGGCGGGCCGCATCTCCGCGTGTCGCGGGCCCGTGGGCGGCTTCGGACGCGGAGGGGTCGTGTCACCGCGTAGCCTTTTGCGTGTGGGTCGCACACCGCGGCCGTTTTCGCAGGTCGCAGGTCGAAACCCGGCAGCTGGCGGCAGCTGAGTCTTGGAGGATGTTGTGCGTTTGCAGGTCGTCGATCACCCGTTGGTCGCGCACAAGCTCACCACCCTGCGCGACAAGCGCACCGACTCCCCCACCTTCCGTCGGCTCGCCGACGAGCTGGTGACCCTCCTCGCGTACGAGGCCACGCGTGACGTGCGGACCGAGCAGGCCGACATCGAGACCCCGGTCGGCCCGACCACCGGCGTCAAGCTGTCGCACCCGCGTCCGCTGGTCGTGCCGATCCTGCGCGCCGGTCTCGGCATGTTGGACGGCATGGTGCGGCTGCTGCCGACGGCCGAGGTGGGCTTCCTGGGCATGGTCCGCAACGAGGAGACCCTGGAGGCCTCCACGTACGCGACGCGCATGCCGGAGGACCTCTCCGGCCGCCAGGTGTACGTGGTCGACCCGATGCTGGCCACCGGCGGCACGCTGGTCGCGGCGATCCGGGAGCTCATCAAGCGCGGCGCCGACGACGTGACCGCCGTGGTGTTGTTGGCCGCGCCCGAAGGCGTCGAGATCATGGAGCGCGAGCTTGCGGGCACGCCGGTGACGGTGGTGACGGCCGCCGTGGACGAGCGGCTCAACGAGAACGGCTACATCGTGCCGGGCCTGGGCGACGCGGGCGACCGCATGTACGGCTCCGCCGAATAAGTCACGGTCAGGTCCGCCGGGTGGGCCCGGCGGATCAGCACGTCTTGGCGGGCGCGGGTACGGGGTGGGCCAGTGTGGCCAGCGCCTTGTCCGCGTCCGCCTTCGTGTTCAGTTCCTTGAAGGTGTTGCCGAGGATCAGGTCGATGTCCGTGCCCTCACGGGTGTCGTTCTGCAGGGTGACGCCGGTCAGCTGGGTGCCGAGTACGGAGTACGCAGCCTTGTCGGTGGTGGGGGCGCCCAGCAGTATGCCGATGCCGGGGACCTTCTTGTCGAAGGCGGCGGGCGCGTTGCCTACCTGGCCGATGGCGAAGCCGCGTTTCTTCAGCTCGTCGCCGACCAGTTTGGCGAGCCCCGCGCGCGGGGTCGCGTTGTAGACGTTGACCGTGATCTCTGCGGGCTTGGGGAGGGTGACCGCGGCGGCCGGGGTCGCGGGGCGCGCGGAGACGGCCGAGGCCGGTCCGGCCTTGCTCGGGGAGCCGGTCGGACAGTCCTTGCCCGCCGCGACCGTCTTCTTGCCGCCGTTGCCTCGGAACACGTCGATGAGCTGCAAAGCCCCGTAACCGAGCAGGGCCAGTGCGAGGACGGATCCGAGCAGGGCGAACACGATCCGGCGGCGTCGCCGGGGTCGGCTCATGCGGGGGTAGGCAGCTCCCGTTACGCGGTACTTTCCGCCCATGCCGGGGGGTGTGAGCATGCTCATGGGCGCAGCGTAGTGCCGTACCGGAACGATGCCTACTAAATGATCTGTTGATCGGGTAAGGCAGACCCGAAAGGCGCAATCAGTCCATCTCAAGGACGCGTGCATGCAGCACTTGGCGCTGCTGGAGCGCCGCGCGCACGGCGCGGTGCAGCCCGTCCTCCAGGTACAGGTCGCCCTGCCACTTCACGACGTGCGCGAAGAGGTCGCCGTAGAACGTGGAGTCCTCGGCGAGCAGGGTTTCGAGGTCGAGCTGCCCCTTGGTGGTCACGAGCTGGTCGAGCCGGACCGGGCGCGGGGCTACGTCCGCCCACTGCCGGGTGGTTTCCCTGCCGTGGTCGGGGTACGGCCGGCCGCTTCCGATGCGCTTGAAGATCACACGGAAAGCCTACCGGGCCGGTGCCTGCGGGCGCAGCCTCGCTGCGTGGGTGCAAAGGTGACAGGCAGGGCTATTTCGGGAGTGAATCATGAGTGAGAGCACCGACCCCGCGTCTCCGGCCGACCGGATCGCGGCCGGGTACGCCTTCACCGGACCCGCGCTGGACCTGGGTGCCCTGCTGTGGGACGGGCGGTGTCTGCCGGACCGCCAGATCCGCGTTCCGCTGTCGATGCTGAACCGGCACGGGCTGGTCGCGGGGGCCACCGGCACCGGGAAGACGAAGACCCTCCAGCTGATCGCCGAGCAGTTGTCGGCGAACGGCGTGCCGGTGTTCCTCGCCGACATCAAGGGTGATGTCTCGGGCATCTCGGCGCCCGGCGTGGACAACGAGAAGGTCCGGGAGCGCGCCGCGGACGTGGCCCAGGACTGGTCGGCCACGGCCTGCCCGGCCGAGTTCTATTCCCTGGGCGGCATCGGCACCGGCATCCCCGTGCGGGCCACGGTGACCGCTTTCGGTCCGGTGCTCCTGTCGAAGGTGCTCCAGCTCAATCAGACCCAGGAGCAGTCATTGGGGCTGATCTTCCACTACGCCGATTCCAAGGGCCTGGAACTGATCGACCTGAAGGACCTGCGGGCGGTGGTGGCCTTCCTCGTGTCCGACAAGGGAAAGGCCGAGCTCAAGGGCATCGGCGGACTTTCCACGGTCACCGCCGGGGTGATTCTCCGGGCCCTCACCGCATTCGAACAGCAGGGTGCGTCGGAGTTCTTCGGAGAACCCGAATTCGACTCCTCGGAATTCCTTCGGACGGCCGCCGACGGGCGCGGTCTGGTCTCGGTGCTGGAACTCCCGGCGGTCCAGGACAAGCCGCAGCTGTTCTCCACCTTCCTGATGTGGCTGCTCGCCGATCTCTACACCGACCTGCCGGAAGTCGGCGATCTCGATCGGCCGAAACTCGTCTTCTTCTTCGACGAGGCGCACCTGCTCTTCAACGGCGCCTCCAAGGCGTTCCTGGAGTCCATCACCCAGACCGTGCGGCTCATCCGCTCGAAGGGCATCGGGGTCTTCTTCGTGACCCAGACGCCGAAGGACGTGCCGGCCGACGTGTTGGCGCAGCTCGGCAACCGGGTGCAGCACGCGTTGCGCGCGTTCACCCCGGACGACGCGAAGGCGCTCAAGGCGACGGTGAAGACCTTCCCGAACTCCCCCTACGACCTGGAGGAACTCCTCACCGGTCTGGGCACCGGCGAGGCGGTCATCACCGTGCTCAGCGAGAACGGCGCCCCCACTCCCGTCGCCGCGACCCGGCTGCGTGCCCCGCAGTCGCTGATGGGGCCCGTGGACGCGGCGACCCTGGACGGGGCCGTGAAGGCCTCGCTGCTCTACTCCCGTTACGCGGAGCCGATCGACCGCGAGTCGGCGTACGAGAAGATCAGCGCGGAGCAGGCGGCCGCCGAGGCCGAGGCGGAGGCGGCCGCCGCGGCGGCGGAGGCGGAGAAGGAGGCCAAGCAGGCGGGGAAGGCGGCCCGCAGCGCCCCCAAGCCCGATCCCTCGCTGGCCCAACAGGTCGTGGGCAGCGGCATGTTCCGTTCGCTGGCCCGCTCGATCGGCACCCAGCTGGGCCGCGAGATCTCCCGGTCCCTCTTCGGCACGGCCCGCCGGCGCAAGTAGCCGGGGGCCCGGTCGGGGAGTGGAGGCGAGTCGAGGCGTATTCCAGCGAACCGGTTGCGGGACGCTTGGCGGGCGCTGACAGACTCGGGGCATGCGGACCGAACTCACCGACACCACGTCCAGCAAGATCGACCGGGCTCTGCTCGATGCCCGGCGAGCCGTCGGCAGTCCCGCGATGGGGCTGGTGCTGACGCTCGTCGTGGTCACCGACGAGGAGAACGCCTACGACGCGGTACGCGCGGCCTCCGAGGCCTCTCGCGAGCACCCGTGCCGCATCATCGCGGTGATCAAGCGGAGCACGCGCGGCCCGCGCAAGCTCCCGCCGAGCCGTCTCGACGCCGAGCTGAGGGTCGGCACGGACGCCGGTTCGGGGGAGATCGTGCTGCTGCGGCTGCACGGGGAACTCACCGACCAGGCCGGCTCGGTCGTCCTGCCGCTGCTGGTGCCGGACGCCCCGGTGGTGGCCTGGTGGCCGGCAGACGCGCCCGCCGACCCGGCCCGGGACCCGTTGGGCGCGCTGGCCCAGCGCAGGATCACCGACGCGCAGGCGGCGGTGGACCCGGTCGCCGTCCTGGCGGAGCGCGCGCGGTCCTACGCCCCCGGGGACACCGACCTGGCCTGGACGCGGCTGACCCCGTGGCGTTCGCTGTTGGCCGCCGCCCTGGACCAGAAGCCGCTGCCGGTGACGGGCGCGGCGGTGGAGAGCGAGGCGGACAACGCGAGCGCCGAGCTGCTGGCGCGCTGGCTGGAGGGCCGGCTGCGGGTGCCGGTGCGCCGGGTGGTCACGGACGGGCCGGTCATCACCCGCGTCGTGCTGGAGACCGGTGAGGGCGAGATACGGGTGGACCGGCCCGCGGGGGTGCTGGCCGGCCTGATCCTGCCGGGGTGGCCGGACCGCAAGGTGGCGCTCAAGGTCCGCAGCCTCTCCGAGCTGATCGCGGAGGAGCTGCGGCGGCTCGACGCCGACGAGGTCTACGCCTCGGCGCTGCGCGGGCGACCGGCCCAGGCCTCGCTCTCGGCGTAGTGGTTGTCGTACACCGGCTGGCTGTCGATGATGTCCTGCACGGTGGCCTCGCCGGCGCGGACCCGGCCGAGCAGCCGGTAGTAGTCGAAGCGCGCCATGCCGGGGGTGAAGCCGACGAACACCTCGGCGGTCCGGCCGGCCGCCGGGGCGAAGGCGTGCTTCACGCCGGCCGGGACGCTGATGAAGTCGCCCTTGCCGAGGGTGTGGATCTCGTCGCCGACGAGGACGTCGAGCAGGCCGTCGGTGACGTGGAAGAACTCGGTGGCCTTGGTGTGGAAGTGCACCGGGGCGCCGGCCGCGCCGACCTCGAAACTCGCCGTGTTGCAGGTGAGTTCGGGGGTGTCGGTGAGGAGCGTGATGACGCTGCCCGGGCCGTCGGTGATGGTCTCGGCAGCGGCGGCGCGGGTGAGGTTCTCAGTCATGGTCATGATCATAAACTGGGGGTCTGACAGTGAGGATGTACTCGGCATTCCTCAGGGGTCTGACTCTGGGTCTGACTGACGTTTCGGCTGTCTGTCCGTTGAATCGTCGACCCCTGAGGAATGCCACCGCGTGTGCTCGCGGGTGTCCGTGACCTCATAGGAGCTTGGCCACCAGCCTCATCACTGTCTTGTCCGTCTGCCCGGGCAGCACACGCCGATCCGGTACCCATACGGAAGGACGGCAGAGCCGAGCATGACAGCGCCCGAGATAGCGGTGATCGGTGGAATCGACACGCACACGGACATCCACCAGGCCGCAGTGATCGACTCGGTCGGTCGCCACCTGGACACGCAGCCGTTCGAAACGAACTCGGCCGGCTACGAACAGCTGCTGGCCTGGCTACGTGCCCAGGGCGACGTTATCGCGGTCGGGATGGAGGGCACCGGCGCCTACGGCGCCGAACTCGCCCGGTTCCTCACGACCAGCGGCATCACGGTCGTTGAGGTCGACCGGCCGGACCGAAAGGCCAGGCGTGCCCACGGCAAGTCCGACCCGATCGACGCCTACGCGGCGGCCACCGCCGTCCTGTCCGGACGCGCGAGCGGAACTCCGAAGAGCCGGGACGGGATCGTGGAAGCGATCCGCGCTCTGCGCGTGGTCCGCAAGAGCGCGGTCAAAGCGCGGACGCAGACCATCAACCAGATCCGCGCTCTGATGGTCACCGCTCCCTCCGCCCTGCGGGACAAGCTGCGGGGGCTGCCCACCAGCGGGCTGATCGACACCCTCGCCCGCTTCCGGCCCGGCGGTGATCTCACGGACCCGGCCTGCGCGGCCAAGACGGCACTTCGCCGCCTCGCCCGGCGCTACCAGGCACTTCAACAGGAGATCAAGGAGGCCGACGCGGACCTGGCCCCTCTCGTGACCCGGGCCGCACCCAGCCTCGTCGCCCTGCCCGGGGTGGGCACGGAGACGGCCGGTCAGCTGCTGATCACCGCAGGAGACAACCCCGATCGGCTCCGGTCCGAAGCGTCTTTCGCGCACCTTTGTGGGGCCGCCCCGATCCCCGCCTCGTCCGGCCGGACCAACCGCCACCGCATCAACCGCGGTGGGGACCGCAACGCCAACAGCGCCCTGTACACCATCGTCTTGGTCCGCATGCAATACGACTCACGGACCAGGGACTACGTCGCCAGACGCACCGCCGAAGGCATGTCCACCAAGGACATCATGCGGTGCCTGAAGAGGTTCGTCGCCCGGGAGGTCTACAGGCACATCAAAGCTACTGGTGTCCCGGTCCTGGCACCGGCCACGTGAGTGAGGCGATCAGATCATCACGGGTCGGTGCGCAGGTCAGGCCAGGGATACCCGTCCGGCGACATACCGGCCGGCCGGCCAACCCGGACGAAGTCGCGGTACTCGTCCTGCACGACACCCTGGTTGACCCACCGCCCGCGAACAGCCCCTGCGCCCTCCTCAGCAAGAACCAGCGCGCTCTGCGGGTCCTCAGCCCTGCCGAGGAGTTGGCCGAACTCCTCTTCCTCGGAGTTCTGATCGAACGGCGGGAAGGAGTCCAGGTCCAGGAAGGACTCATGCCCGACATCCTCGACGGCATGGACGTAGACCTCGTATGACGTCCTCGCCGCCCGGACCTCGACATACCGCACACCGCGGCGCTCGGGCGGGCCGACCGGCCCGAGGAACTGCTCGACCGAACGGCCTCGCCTCAAGGCCCCGAAGATGAAGGACTCCGCCAAGTAGCGCACCCAGGCACAGTACGGCTCAGCCACTACCACCGACCAGCTTGACGATCTATAGGAGCTTCAACGGCCCGGGCCGCTCGTCCGGGCCGTTGTCGGAGCCCTCGCGCCCCGCCCGTCATCCCGCCGGCGGGGCTTTCGGCTTCGCCGTCTTCGCCGCCTTCGCGGCGGCCTTGTGCTCCTGCTTGTACGCCCGCACCTTGGCCAGTGACTCCGGTCCGGTGATGTCCGCCGCAGAGCGGTGGATGTTCGCCGGGCCGTATCCGCCGGCCGCCTCCCGCCAGCCCTTGGGCCGGACGCCGAAGCGCTTGCCGAGCAGGGCCAGGAAGATCTGGGCCTTCTGTTCCCCGAAGCCGGGCAGCTCCTTGAGGCGCGCGAGCAGCTCGTCGCCGGTCGTCGCGTCCCGCCAGACGGCCTCGGCGTCCCCGTCGTAGTGCTCCACCAGGTACGCGCAGAGCTGCTGGATCCGCTTCGCCATGGATCCCGGGTAGCGGTGCACGGCCGGCTTCTCGCTGAGCAGGGCCGCGAAGGCCTCCGGGTCGTACGCGGCGATCACGTGCGCGTCGAGGTCGTCCGCGTCGAGGCGGCGCGCGATCGTGTGGGGGCCCGAGAACGCCCATTCCATCGGGACCTGCTGGTCGAGCAGCATTCCGACCAGCGCGGCGAGCGGGCTGCGGCCGAGCAGGGCGTCCGCCTCCGGCTGCTGGGCCAGCCGGATGGTGATCTCCTTGTCCATGACTCCAGACTCCCCCGTGCGCGCCTTCCCCGCGCGGGCGGCACACCGGCGGCCTAGCGTGTGAACCGAGACGGGTCACGTCGTACACCACAGTCGTACCGACACAGGAGTCGATCGATCATGACTGAGTTCCCGGAAGGCGCTCCCTGCTGGGTGGACGCGATGTTCACCGATGTGGAGGGCGCGAAGAGCTTCTACGCCGACGTGCTGGGCTGGACCTTCGGCGATGCGAGCAGCGAGTACGGCAACTACACGCAGGCCTACAAGGACGGGAAGGCCGTGGCGGCCGTCGTCCCGCCGATGCCGGGGGCCGACGCTCCCTCGCAGTGGTGTCTGTACCTCGCCTCGTCGAACGCGGCGGCGACGGCGGAGAAGATCACGGAGGCGGGCGGCGAGCTGCTGATGGAGCCGATGCAGGTCGGCTCCTTCGGGACGATGGCCATCGCGAAGGAGCCGAGCGGCGCGGTGTTCGGGGTCTGGCAGCCGGGCGAGCACAAGGGCTTCGAGCGGATGGGCGAGGCGGGCTCGTACGCGTGGGCGGAGGTCTTCAGCCGGGACGTGGCGAAGGCCGACGCGTTCCTCCCGAAGGTCTTCCCGTACGGCGAGCAGCAGATGGACGCGGGGGACGACCCGGAGATGGCCGGCATGGACTTCAAGGTCTTCAGTCTGGGCGGCAAGGAGAACCCGGTGCTGGGCCGGATGAACATGGGGACCGACTTCCCGCCGGAGATCCCCTCGTACGTCCAGGTCTACTTCGGTGTCGACGACTGCGACGAGGCGGTCGCCAAGACCAAGAAGCACGGCGGGAAGTTGCACTTCGGGCCGATGGACAGCCCGTTCGGGCGGTTCGCGGCGGTGGCGGACCCGCAGGGTGCGGCGTTCGCGGTGATCGACATGTCGAAGACGACGGGCGAGATGCCGAAGTTCGACTAGTGGAGGTGCGCGGCGGGGCTCCGGTCCGGGGCCCCGCGGCGCGGTGACCGTGGCTACGGCAGGGCGGAGGTCACACCGTCCACGATCATCATCCACATCGGTTGGGCGCCCGTGCCGAAGGCGGCGGCCAGGGCGTAGCCGACGGAGGCGTCCAGGGGCCGGAGGTCCACGTCCTCCTGCCACTCGGCGATGACGAGCGCGTCGCCGTCGGCGGTGAAGTCCCCGAGGTGGGTGCCGTCGCGGGTGAGGCGACTGCCGGGGACGGAGTCCGGGACGAGGACGTAGCGCGCGCCCTCGTGTTCGACCTCGACCCGGTACGAACTCCTGGTCAGGCGGCCCTTCGCCGGGAGCAGCGGGCTGGTCAGGCCGTCGATGGTCAGGGTGAGGTGTTCCGGGTCGCGGGTGCCTATGCGGATCTGCGGGTCCACCTCGGAGCCGGGGGCGCGGACCAGGGCGACCTGGGGGATCCCGGGGCCTTCGACCTCGACGCGTTCCTGGCCTTCGAGGCGGACGGTGATCGCGCCGAAACGCGTGTCCTCAAGGGTCGTCGGGAGTGCGTCGTCCACGGGCGGTCCTTCGCTGCGATCGGAACTCACGTCCCGGAACGGGAGGTTCGGGACGCAAACGATCTTACGGTGAGGGTGCGTGGCCGGGTCGTGGCCGGGTCAGGCGGCGCGGGATCCGTCGTCGTTGCCGCCCTCGCGGTCCTTGCCGCCCTCACAGTCCCTGCAGCGGCCGCCCCGGGTGGGGCTGCGGAAGGCCCGGTCGCACTTCTCGCAGTTCGTGAAGGGGTCGGGCGGCACGAAGGGCGGGCGGTGGGGGAGGGCGGCCAATCGTGGTGGGAGCTGGACCGTGAGGCGGTACGCGATGAGCCCTGCGGCGCTGCGGGGGCGCTCGGGGAGGTTCGCGCACAGGGCGGCGGTGATCGCCTGGTGGGTCGCGCCGCGTTCCAACCAGGCTTCGACGGCGCCCGCCAGGCGCTGGACGTCCTGTTCGCCGAGGAGCAGTCGGGGGTCGGCGCGGCGCAGTTCCGTGAGGAGTTCGACGGCGAGTTGGCGGCGGGCCGGGTTGTCCGGGTTGACGGG